>JBOFSQ010000102.1:0-133361 GCA_051651625.1 Thermoguttaceae bacterium
GGAAAAAACCGCGACGCAGGAAAACACGACACTTGCGTCAATGCCGCGCACGGTAGAACAAGACCAAAAAGGCCCACACGTCCCAACGGGGCTGCAAGAGCTTAGCCGTGGGTGAGCGAAGCGAACCCACGGTACGGAAACCCCAAAACCTAGAAAGCCCCAACGGGGCGCAAGAATTGAACCGCGTACACAACTCTTACGCCCCGTTGGGGCAGTACGTCAAGAGGGAAATAGCAAATTTCCCGAAGTTCTTACCAGCGGAAAACGGTTATCGGCCAATTTTTACCCCAACTTTAGAAAATTCTTAACATTTTTTACAATCCGCAAACACCACAAATCCCAGCATATCTACAACTCCCGCGCAAACAAAACATAGATTTCACTGCCTTTTCACTTTTTCAAGAAAAATGCAAGTGTTCTTTTTCTTTCAAAAGAAAAAAGAACCAAAAAGAAAAAGAGCGAGGACGCAGTCGGAGCCGAAGCCCGCACGGCACTACGTCCCCACTCAAAAAAAGACAAAATGGTGCTGGCACGGAGCCAGCACCGGGCCGCAGACGAAACCACGGCTGGGGGAATCAACATCGTCATCATAACACTCACGAAAGCCGAACGACGCACCACGAATACGAACCGCAAGAGATGGAACGCCAAAATGAACAACCAACTTG
Source organism: Thermoguttaceae bacterium (assembly GCA_051651625.1). GTDB lineage: Bacteria > Planctomycetota > Planctomycetia > Pirellulales > Thermoguttaceae > JBOFSQ01. The sequence continues at coordinate 669 of JBOFSQ010000102.1, forward strand.
TCAACGTCGTAACCATAAAACTCAACCGCCGCGAGAAACTCACGTTCCGGCATCAAAAGTTCCTGCGCAAAACTATTAGCCTTTTTGTCTTCACTTGACTTTTGAAATCGAGGTATCGACATAAAATCAACCTTCAAAACTATCGAACTGATTCCAAACCTACAACTCGTTCCATTTCGTCGCCACGCAACTGAATGTAGTGAGCGTTCCGTACCGCTTGAGAGTTACCAAAAATCGACGTCATCATGAACTCCGAAAGTTTACCGTCCCAATCAGAAATGCAACTCGCACGCAAGTTCACAAAAAACTTCGGCCACAACTCCAATCCCGTCTTCTTAACCAATCCCAACACCCAACGAGAAAAATAATTGTCAGACGAAAAAAGATTGTCGTCATCACGCAAATCACGCAACGCCTCAACATACGGACGCAACGAACTGAAGTACGGTACAAAACGCTCACCAGTCTTGCCACGACCAATACGAAACTTGTTCTCCGTCTCCGAAAAATCCGAAAATCGCAAACCGTTTATCTCGCCACGACGTAAACCAGCATAACGCGCAAACGACAAATAAGCACGCGCCTCCACTTCCGGAATCTTCTCAAGCAAAACCTGAAAACGAGAAAGCGGAATATACTCACGCCTCGCAAGATTCACCACCGAACCCGCACGATAACCGTCAAAAGGATTATTCGACAAACGCTCACGACGTACACCATCCGCAAACACCGAACGTAACACCCGAAAATTGTGATTGATTGTCGTAGGAGAAAAATTCTGCGATTGCAAATGACAATGAAACTTCTCAACGTCACTCCGAGACAACGAACTCACCGAAAAATCCTTGCCGACAAACTCGCACAAATCGTCCAATGCCAAACCATAACCATACGCCGTTACCGCCTTCACCGACAAACGCTTGCTCTCTAACCACTCGTCGCAAAACTGCCGCACCGTGAAAAACGTTCGCGGCTTCACAGCAGGTAACAATCCGTGACGATCAAAACTCTTCTGAAGCCGGTCACACAATCTGCCCACCCGCTCCAAAACCACCGGCGACGGGTCAATACGAAAGTCATGAGCCTCAAGAAGCGACTCAAGAAGCCCCTCTATCGACTCCGCCGCACGCTTCGAAACTTGGCCAACCGTAAACGTCCGCTTCACGCCGTCCTTGACGTAATCAATTTTATAGCTACCATTCTTAATTCTGTACAATGCCATGACAAGACCCTTTCACTGCCAATTCACCAAGCCCTCCTAACAAAAGAAAGCAATCCATTATGAGAACGACCGCCGCACTCATTGTGTTCCTCTGCGCCGCAGTCACAGCGACCGCCGACGATACATACCGACTCTCACCCTTCTCACCCGCATACGATACCATCAACCAAAAAACCCTACGAAACTTTGAAACACTGCCTCTCGTCACCGATGACGAAATCCCAAAATGTAACGCAGGTACAAAAAGCGACGCCGAAGCGTTCGCAAGAAGCTACGTCATGAAGACTGAAATCAAAACAACACGATGGGCTCATGACGGCAATGCAACCAAAACACAGGGCAAACACACCGTCGAATTGTACGGCCCCGCAAACATTGAAGGAAAACGTCTCTACTTTTGGATTGTCAAAGGAATGGTAAACCACCAATCACAATACTGGATCAGCAACGACATAAAAGACCGAACGCCACCAAAGGAAGGATTCACAAACCTCTACACCGTCATCTTCTACCAAACACCAAACGACAAACCCAAGACCGTCTTCTACATCATTCACAACCGCGACCAAGAAGCAACACCAACAATCTGCAACGCCGTCGCTGCTATCGTTGACCCCGAACACAAACGCCTCACCCAAGAACGTCACGACGCCGCTCTCAAAAAAGACTCATGGAACAACACAAACGGAAAACCCGCCGAAGGTAAACTCGAAGCATACAAAAACGGAAAAATCACACTCAGAACTCAAGCCGGCTCCACCAAAACAATCGACGCCGCAAAACTCACGCTCGACGACCAAGACATACTACGCGGATACCTCGACCAGCTCGAAATACCCGTCAAGTAATCACGCCACCCAGTCCTCATACTGCGGCTTCGGTGAACTCGACGAAGAACTCGACGACGACGGCGAAGACTCCCAAGACTCCGCCTTCTCAAACTTCTCGTCAGGCAATACCGGCGGCTCAAAATGAGTCCCCCATATCACACGGCCATCAGGTAACGCCAACGACAAACGGTACTCCTCTCTCGCCTTCTTCTCCGCCGCAACCTCTTCGCGGCGGTGCTTGTTAAATGCCACAAGTAATTGCAACTCAAGACGCTCACTACGCCGCAACTGAATCTCACTGTTGTTACGCATCCGGTCTCGAAACTCTTGAACCGACTCCGTCTTGCCACGTCGCTTGTCAAAAAGCGTCGTGAAAAATCCTTGACGCGCAGCCACATCGTAAGACTCCGCACGCTTCTTGATTTTTTCCACCTCACGCTTCCCGCGAGCTTGACGAGCCTCAAACGTCTCAGGCGACATCGCAAACGATGCACGACGTACCACGCCCAAAATCATGAACGATGCCAACACACCCGCACCAATCCCAAACGCAAAAACAAGCAACGAGCCAAGCTGGTCGCCAAGCCCCGAAAAAAGAGACGAAAAATCAAATACTACCGAAGGCGATACAGAATCCATTCTTGACTCCTTCAAAAAGTGAAACGAAAACAGCCGCAGCCAGCATCCATACCGGCCACGGCTAACGCAAAGCAAACTACTACACCACCGAACGTTTACGCGGTGCCTCTTCAAGCGGAGCCGAAGAACCACCACCAATCACGAACGGCTTAACATGTTGCAACACCATCACCTGCGAACGGTGGCTTTCGCCGCCAGCCCAAACTTGACCAGTGTGCAGCTTGAACGTCGCCATAATGTCGCCACTCGGCGGCAACAGCGCGTACACCTCGTTCTGAATGTCTCGCAACTTCACAACGCCGCCAATCCAGAGCAAGTCCGCAACGTTCACCGGTTGCTTGTGCTGATTCTGGCCAATGTACTTGTGTTGCACCTTGCAAACACCCTGCGCACGGAACCCAGCCGAAAGATTCGTGTCGTTGACCTCCGCCGCCTCAAACGACAAGACGCGGAACGAAAGCGATGAGTCACGCTCACGCCACTCGACACGGCCAAACACGCGGCAACCAGTGCCAATTTCTGGCGGTGAACGAAACATCACTTCGTCCACGTCAAAACCAACGACACCGCCAAGGTACGCAAACTTAAACCGATAATGCGCTTCCTTCGTCGCTTCATCGACCCAACTCACACAGCCTTGGAAAATCCCGTAGCCATCGAAACACAATCCGTTTGCAAATCCCATACTTGCTGTCATCGTAAATCCTCCTTATCAAAAACCGGCACAGCGTCGGCGTCAGGGAGACGCTCCCCAACTTCTGAAACCGATACCGTCGCCGAATCCTTCTTCTCTCCTTGCAACTCACGAACACGAACCCAAATCGTCATCGTTTCACGCAAGCGATTGCCGCCAAACGAAAACAAACCGCCACTCTTGCTCTTGTGTTCACGATGCAAACTGCCAACGTAGTAGACGCGACCATCTTCTAAAAGCATTCCTTCGGACTTCAAATCGCTCTTGTCCAATGGCGGTAACAACGTGCCAGATGTCTTGCCGAATGTCGATACTGTCAAATCAAAATCAAGCATGTATTTTGACGTCGAAACACGCGAACACGTCAGCGACAAATTCAAACCGTCATTGAATCGCTCGTAACCGGCAACCTCCGTCACGCCATTCTCTCGAATAACTCGACGCTCTCGAACTACCTCACTGCCAACCGTCAACTTCGACGCGCGGCCTTCACTCAAAAACAGAATTGGCCGCTGGTCTACCTTTACTCGAGAACTCGTCGCCGCAGCATCCAAAAACATCGAGAACAACTGCTCTACATTGAATTGACTCGAAAACACGTCTACAGCATTCACCTTGAGCTTACCCGTCAACTCGATGAAGTCGTCCTCACTCAAACGCAAAAAGTAAACTTCCGCCAAGTACACACGACTCGCACGCTCTCGAATCAATTCCAAATCCGCCAACACTTTTTGCACGACATCAAGACGGTCTTGAATCCAAATGAATGAACCGATCACCGATATACTACCGAACTCGCTACTCACCAACGTCAACGCTGTACGCAACTCCTGCGAATCAACCGGCACCATCGGAACGACAGCCGTTACACGATCCGAACGATCAGCCATCCCCAAATAGTACACGCCACCAACCAACAACACCCGAAGCCCCGCCCGACGTGATAACGAATCCAATACCGACGAAAGAGGCACGTCAAAAAACGTCCCCGATACCGTAACCATGTCGCAATCTCTCGACCACACAATCGACGCGCCAGCTTGGTCACTCAAAACTCGCATCGCATCAGACCACGTCGCAGAATCAAATCTCGCCGAAACAAGCTGGCTATCTTTGCCAAACGAAACATTCTCGAAATCGCTACGCTCAAACTTGTAGTCGTCTACCCGACTCAAAAACGGCGACGCCGATGCACTCTTCTTGCAACCGCTAAAAACGCAACATGTAACCGCCGCCAAAAACAATACGCCCGACCCGAACATCAACCGACACCAACTTCCGTTTCTCTCCGCCAACTTGAAACTCGTCACCAACATAACGCACTCCCTTTTCCGTAATGACGCCATTTTGAAACACTCCCTTGATTACTTCGTCCGGCGGAACTACCGGTGCCGGCGGCGGTAACGGCTCAAGTTGAGCCGTGTCATGACCACACTCCGCACCGTGAACATGACCCGACGGCGTCGGCAGAACTACCGACGCCGAAGGCATCGTAGCAGCTTGCAAACCAGCCGGAGAAACTGCTTGAGAAGGAACCACACCAGACTTTGCGGCTGGCTTCTTGGGGGGACTAACAATCGCACTGAACACCGTGAAAAACATGTGAAGAAGGAACCAAATCACAAGCCCCTTGATGAGCAAGTGAACAAAATGACGACGCGCAAACCATACCAGCGAACCAATTCGGCCCAACGCTAACGCGGGGCGATCCTCCGCCTTGTCACTCAAAGTATGAGACTGGTAAACTTGAAAAATCTCATTCCGCATGAGATGAGACGTTGACGCTTTCGAGTCCCACTGAATCGCACGGCCCCTGAATTGACCAGTGTTGACGACATAGTATTGACTCGTGAATCCCCACGCTTGACGCACAACATCGACGTCTTCCATCGAGATAGAAATCGGAAACGGAAGACGCTGCTGCTTGAGGTTGCGAACCTCAAGCACCGTATCCGCTATGCGGATAACATCACGCGAAATGTTCTCAAGATGCTGCGTGATGAACCACAAATCTTGCTGCTTGTGGCGGTGCGTACTAACCCAGTTCCGAAAATGAACCAGACGATCACGCTCAGAAATTCTCCCGTCCAAATCCGCACCAAGATGATGATGAACCTCGTCGAGAACGATAAGCGAACCGTGCGGGAATTGCTCCCACCAGTGAGCCGACCCCTTGAAAAAGAGATCGTCACAGAACACGACGTATTTTGACGCCTCGACAGGTTTGCCAATACGATGCGATACCGCTTCGTCAAGAGCCTCTTCATGAAACCGAACGTTCGTGTACATCTTACGGGAGAATTCTTCACCCGTCTTGAGTTCGTGGCGGCACCAGTCCGCAACGTGATCAACAAGCATCGAGACGCAATGGTACGTCTTGCCCGTACCCGGTTTACCTACTATAATCTGAAGCATGCACTACTCCTATCGAGTGTAATGAAAATGACAAACTGTACTCAAAGTAAAACCGCAAAGCGTAACCAACATACCTTGTGATGCCGCGAAGTATCCGCAGTGCCAAAAAAACCGCTTGGCTTCGTGGAGTACCACTCGCTGCGCTATGGGCGTAACGCTCCGCGTTTTCCCATTTTTTTTGTCACAGCTATCAATCACTAATAAGCTCGTGCAACGCGGGCACACCAGTAGGCGATTTTGGCGACGACGCCAAAATCACCTACGCGCCTCCCGCGGGGCCTGTCGGCAAGGTGCCTCAACATCAACCGGCCTTTTTTTCTCTCCTGCCTCGAAATACGAAGGCAGGAGAGAAAAAAAGAAAACACCTAATGCCCAAAAGCGTTCTGAAAATCCTCTCTCGCTATCGCGTAACAACCGTAAACGGCTATTTTGGCCGAACGGAACAAAGTTTTGAACACAAGGAGATTTGACAATGACGACACAAGGACAATTCACAATGCCGGAAAATTTCAACGGAGCGACAATGATGATGAATGACAAACTACGAGAGGAAGTACACAGCGTGCTTACACCGTGCAGCGAAGAAGAATTTTTCTTCGCGTATTGCGAAAAACACCTTGAAAAATTCGGTGAGATTTTTGAGCCAGCAAAACCGAACGGAACGTGGTGAAAATCAATGAGGAAGGAAGCCGTGGTGAGAAATCGCCACGGCTTTTTTTTGCAAAAAAAAGCCGATTACTTTCTTTTTTCTTTTTCTTTACAACCTATCCTGAAAATCGAAAAGAAAAAGAAAAAAGAAAGTAACAAAGAAAAAAGAAATCAAGGAACGAGTGGCGAAACCAAAGACGCTATCCCGAACGAACGAGGACGATCATCCGACACGTTCGCAGTTTGCGCACAAAATCCCCACCGAAGGAGAAATTGTGCGCACGAATCACAGACCGATTCCTGCGTCGAAATGAAAATCCACGTCTCCGCAAACGGGTGAACTTTACCACACAAACAACACTTCGCAGCGTCACCAAAAACGTACCCCATCAACTGCCTCCTTTCTAATCGACAACATCTTAAATCGCGTAGTCGTCCGCAAGTTCGTCATCGACTTCGGCTTGCAATTCGTGGGCGAGTATCTCACCAACTCTCACCCGAACCATCTCAACCGCACACGTTGTGCACACCGAAACTTCCGAATAGTCGAATACCAACGCGCGGTCTCGCAACACCTCCGAATCACAAACCAAACACTTCACCGTCAACTGCGACTCGTCATCGAGTACCGGAAGTGTCGCTTTCGCTACTTGAATCACCATAACTTCACCGTCCTTTCTTATCCGATTGTCGGAATGAGTTTTATCACGATCCGTATGAGCGTGATGAGAGTCCACAAAGCCAGCAAAACCAAAAGTATCGCAAAGCCCTCAAATACCGGTAACGCCTCATTAAGTAATGAAACGTAACCAACTATAACCTTGAAAGCTGCCGCCGACGATTCGGGTAACACGATGTCAGGCACCTTGTCAATGAGAAACTCGAAACCATCACACGCCAAGCCGAAAAACCATGTGATGATGCCATCGTCTCCCATGAAAATATCAATGAACCAGTCGCAAAAACGACTCCAACCCTCATCGTCCATTGCCCACAAAACGTCAACAAGACGCTGATAAAGCTCGTTGATAAACTTGAGTACAGAAGTCAAATAGCCGTAATACTGCTTCGCTAACTCCTCAAGAAAAATGAAGAGAAAAGCAAAGAACTCTCGCATGAAATTCCAGAAGCCTTCGATGGTGCGAATCACCGCCGCTACACTGTTCCACACCTGATCGCCAACCCAACGCATCCAGTCCCACATGTTAAAGAACTCCGTATACTATTTTGATGGAAGAGTAAACCGAAAAAAAACCCAACAACGCAAGCATCGTCATGCGAAGTAAACTGAAAATCGTCGCATGCTCTTGGAAAATTTCCTTAACCGAAACGTCAAGAAGAGAATCACCATCAGCTCCTTGACCATTGCCGCCACCAAACATTTTTGTATTCAATGCCGGAATCTTAAAACGCACGTCAGTCGCAGCAGCACCACGAGGATCAAGACCACCGAAAGCCTTCGAAAATTTCTGCTCAAACTTCGTTTGTAACGACTGAAAACGTACACCAATCGCACTGTTGAAAGTCTCAGATGTCATACGCTCCGCAGGCTCACGCTTCTCAAAATCGGGTGCCTTCAAATCAACGTCAGGCAACTTCGGTAACTCCGGTAACACACCCTTCGGAACGGGAGGTGGAGTAGGAACCGGAGGAGGTGGACGATCAACCGGCGGAGGTACTGCGTCAGGATCACCACCGCCACCCGGCTTCGGCGGTTGCGGACAACCAACGCAACCAGTCCCCGGACAACCCGGAACACAACGCATAGACGAGCACTCCGCAGGAGTCTTGCCGCAACATGTACACTTATCCTTTTGCGGGCACTTGATACACCCCTTGCCCGTACACCACGGAGCACATCCTATCGACTCGCACTCCGCAGGCTTTTTGCCACAGCATGTACACAGCTTCGGACATTGTGCGCAACCACGACCGTCGCAAGTTGCTACACAACCAAGACGACCACACTCCGCAGGCGTCTTGCCACAACACTTGCACGGAGTATCGCAACAAACGTCACCACGACACTTCCAAGCAGCGTATTCGACCGGAAACGTTGCCGCATCGTGAGGATTCACGCAGCCAAGCTCCGCACACTTCTTGCGCGTATGATGCTTGCATCCACAATTACAACTCGGCCCCTCGCACCCGACGCAAAGACCTTTACAACCCGAACCACAATTCGACAACGTACAATCCTTCTCAGCCTTGCCGCAACCAGAACACGGGCACTTCCCGTCGGAGTCACCAGTACCAGTGCCACCACCGGTTCCGCCACCACCAGTCGGCGGAGGTTGACCAGTCCCCGGCGGTACCCACTCCCAACCACCACCGACATTATTCCCCGTCCCCCAGCCCCACTCACCCGGGCCAGAACCACCCGGAGTGGAAGGCTTTTGATTCGGATTCGTAATCTGCGTATGCGGTGTCTCCGTCCACTGCCAAGTTCCCTCACCGGTCCCCTCACTCGTTACCTTAAACGTCCAATCACCCGGACGATTGCTGCCCGGAACTGTCGGTTTTTTCGATGGGTCTGTCAAATCCACCGGCCCACCACCACTGCCACCCGTTGAAGTAGGCGTGAAATCCCAACTCTGCGTCTTGCTGTTCCAGTTATAAGTACCCGGAACCGTATCACCGTTCGGAGCCTTCGGATTCGGAGGAGTAGGCGCGTTCGTCCACTCATACCGACCAGTCTTCGAATTCCAATTCCAACTCCCCGGACGACCACCCGGCCCGTTCGGATTGTTCGTAGGCTTCTTCGGGATGCACTCACCTTCACCATGCTTGCCAACACTCGTTTTGCCACCACATAACTTGCACTTGCCGTCATCGTCCTTCTTATCGCAAACACCGACACCGTGTTGACCTTCACAATCATTACCACCGCATAACGGGCACGGATCGCACCAGTGCGTGCATTGACCGTGATCAATTCCGTGAGATTTACCGTCAGACCTAGGAACCAAAGCATTCATGCCGCAAAGAGTACATTTCTGAAAACATACCTGATCACCATGCTCACCAACACAAAGAGATTCACCGCAATACTCACACAATCCGCATTGATGAGTACACTCACCATGCTCCGTACCGTGTGAACCTACAGACTTGTCGCCACCACACAACTTGCACTTGCCGTCATCATCGCAAACACCAACACCGTGTTGACCACCATCAAAAAGACACTTACCGCACCAATCGCAATAAGAGTGATGATGCGAACACTCGCCATGATTCGTACCATGATTCGGTGTAGTCTCCAAATCACCACCACAAAGAGGGCAAACATCCGACGCGCAGTGACCAACACCATGAGTACCAACACAAACCGGAAAACCACAACGAGAGCAATCACTATGATCGCCGACGTCTAAATTTTGATGACACGCACTGCAAATCACAAACCAACAATTATTACGACCATGCTCACCAACACAAACCGGGGCATAACAAAGAGTACACGGGCCGTGAGAACCTACCGCAATATCGCCTCCACAATGCAAACAAACCCCTTCATCAGTAGAGCCAATGGGACGAAAATAAAACGTGATACTATAACGAAAGTCATAATAAACCTGCGGATTACCATTCATTGAATTGCGAACATTGACTGGAAAATCATCGCCGTATTCAATGACATGCTTAAATACATAATAACGAGTAGAGTCACCGGGAAGAGAAAGATAGATACGAGGAAAGTCTTGAGTACCCGAACGAAAAGTAGAAGCATAAAAAGGAATAAGTTGACGGTTAAGAGTGTTAAGATACCAACCAGCAGGCGCAGAAGTAAACAAAGGAGCAGGAACAATACCAATAGCTGGCGAAGAAGAAGTCGGAGGAGAATAAGACCCGGGGGGACGAACACCAGTTGACCAACCAGAACCCGATCCGTTACCTTTAGGATCAGAGCCTAAAAACTCACCGGGAATGAAAGAGGAGCCAGAAAAAGAAAATGATGAAACGTTAGAACTTGCTAAATACCAACCGGAGTCTGTAACGAAAGGAAGAAGAGGAGAGTATTTGTCGTCATAAACTGCTCGATTAACAACCTTCAAGAAAACAACACTTGGCGAAGTTTGCGCCTCAACGCTCCCCATCCCGAAAGACGCGAACAAGGCAACACAACCCAAGAACGAGATAAGCGATAAGCGTAAATTGAGACACATATTCACTCCTTCAAAACGACTTCAAAAAATCACGAAAGAACGACAAGAACAAACCCGAAAGCGAAACGCCAATCGTCACCGACAAAAGCAGAATCACCGTCACGACCAAATTCACTACCAACGGGAACGCCGCATCCAAATCACCGCCACCGTCCCCCGTACCACACTCATGCTCACCGTGAATGCACTTTGACAAGTCGCCGCCGCAATCGGTACACTTCGCCGGTAACGGCGTCTCACAAACGCCCTCGCCGTGCGTGCCCGTCGCCAACAACTCGCCACACCAACCGCAATGTCCCGTCTTCACAAACCACATCACGAAATCACCAGCCCAAACATTGCCCGAAACCACCTTGCCTGTACCCAAATGCCAATGAAATGACGTGAAAACTACTCCACCAGACGTGGTGAGATTGTAATACCCCTTCTCCGGCTCGTAATTATTCTGAAGCAAACGAAACGCAGCATGCGTGAACGCGCCGTAAGTCCCCTCGTAACCAAGAGGAGTAGCGGGAATCTGAACCGGAGTAAACCGAGTAAAACGAACCGAAAACGGGTCGAGTGTACCCGTAAAAAAGAGACCGGAATAAGTGTCAGAAATCTCCCGAACGTAAGTAATCCCAACATCCCCAGTAGTTCCCTTCCGCACAGTCTCAACACGAACCCGAACCACAACGCCATCACGCAAAACAGGCTCACCCGCGAACGAAAAACCGCTCACCACCAGCAAACCGAAAACAAAAATAAAACGTAATGGCGTCATCATACCGACTTCAAAAAGTCACGAAAAAATGCCAAAAACAAACCCGACAACATCACGCCAATATGAACCGCTTGCAACACTACCACCGTCGCAAGCAAGTCAGCCAAAAGTTGAAAATCAGTAGACATCACTCACCCCCTATTAATCATCTGGAAAATCGGGATAGCCACGCATGTCACATTAAGGAGCACCAGCAGCCTCTGTCCACAAATCGTCACCAGAATCACGAATCCCACGAAAACCGTCACGAACATCATCAAGCTCCGCAAGATAATCAATGCCATGCTCACGCGCCAACGCCTGCGCGTCCGAATAATGACCTCCATTTATCAAATTATTTACAGTAGCTTTAGCATTCTTGAATTTCATTTCGGGAGTGTCAGAAAGAAAAGCACTTCTTTCTAAATAGGCCGAAAGTTTGTCATCATAATCATCTTCGACAAACGAATCACCAGAAGACGTTACCGACGAACTCACCGAATCCGAAGCAGCACAACGAACCACGCGCCAAACCATAAACACAACCATCACGCCCACACAAACGCTAAACGCCGCCAACAGCAACGGTAACAACGCCGCCGATAAATCCGAAAACAAATCACCAAAGCCAACAACAACCGTCGGAGCTACAGAATCCATCCCACCCCCCCCTAAAAAATTGTGAAAAAAAAGGGGGCCGCCGGTGCTAGAATTACGAGGGCACCAACACCGACGGCCCAGAATCAAATCAATGAACGCAGTTCGTCAGGATCAGATCGACGAGCCAGCACGCTTGATGACGCGCCAGACCATGAACGCAACCATCACACCAGCACCAACGCCGAAAGCCGAAATCATCGCAGCCTTCACAGTGTCGCCAACGGAGTCAAACAGCGTACCGAAACCGAGCGTGAAGCTCGTCGAAACGTCATCCGCAGCAAAAACACCAGAAGCACTCGCAGCAAGCACGACCGCAGCAACCGAACCCAAAACCAAACCACGCTTCAAAGAAAGACCCATACCAACCTCCTGTAACACGAAAAAAAGCGTCGTGTACACGCCAGCCGCAAAAGCACGGCATCCCGCCGGATAACATCCCTGCCAACCGACAGCTAACAACTCGCACGCATCGCACGAGCTACAACCAACCAAACTACACAAATCGGAACCAACGTCATCACTGGAAACGAAAAACCCAAAAGCAAACCGTAAGAAATCCAATCCAACATCATCGGCTCAGGCGTAATCAAATCAGGTGTCATCGTGTAACCTCGCTAACGTTTCCGAAATCGGATACTGCGGCGGGTGCATCACGCCCGACCGACAACCAATGCAAAACACAACAAACGACATCACAAAAAATGCCGCCAAAGCGTACCAGACAGGATCATTCTCATGAGAATCGTCTAACGTTTGCTCAGTCATGTCACTCACCAACTTTCAACCTACACGAAAACTCTCGCTTGCGACAACGATCAAGAAAACGCTCACGCATACGCTCAACAACACGTTCACGATTGCGCTCACGAAGACGGTCAGATTCTTCACGTTCCTCACAAACAAGCCGACCGTAAGAATAACAACCATGACAAAGCTCGAAACCACGACAGACAAGAATAATCCCACCTTGGTAACTACCAAGATCAACTTCACAACAAACACAACGTCCCTTCGCCATCATGATATTTCTACTCCTTTCTCACTCAACAACCTTGCCGTCCGAAAGTTCACTGTATCAGCCGTCACAAGTTTCGCTTCCGCAAGAAGATGCATGATCTTCTCAAATGCCTCCTTGTCGCTACCGACCGCTCCCGATGTCATCGCTACTGCACTCGCCAAACAGCCAGCCGCTTGGGCAACAAGATGAGATGTCTCGCAAGATATTTTATGACGACCAACCGCGGATAACTCGCGAGGGTTGTCGCTACCACAAAAAATGCTCTTGAATGCACCAACAACCTGCGCCCAAAGCGGATGAACTGCCTGCTCTCTCTCACTACCACGAACCTTCACGCACTTCAAAATCCGAAACCAAGAATGCGTCAAGTATTCCACTAACGACAACTCGCAATCACGCAAGTCTCGCAAAGAATCTATACCGAATCCCTTGAGGACCTCCCTGCGAAGCTGATACTCTATCCGTGTCAACTCCGCCGGTAACTCGCCGTCGAAACACTCCACGCGAAGCATTTCTAATCCCAACTCGTTGCGCGTCGAAAGCAACTCCGCCAGCTTGTCATAAATCCGCAATCGCGTCGCCTTACCAACCGAAAAACTGCCGTCGCCGCCGTGGCCACCGTAAAAATTGTACGATACGCCCCGACGTACCGAGTGTCCCTTCCTGATGAGATTGAAAAACTGCCCACACGGCGCAGAACAAGTCACTTGCAAATCCACACGCGATACAACCTCGCGTGATATGTCGAATCCCAACTCATTGAGCCAACTACAAATCCTTGCATGAACTTCGTAAAGGTTGCGGCCTGTCAACGCACTCGCTTCGTACTGTATCCGAACCGGCTGATGAGCCGCGTCAATTTCAAAATTGTCGTGGATGTAAACTTTGATGCCTTCCGTTTTCAAAACGTGGGCATAGTAAAGACCCGCTCTCGCACCCGTCATCGAAACCGTTGTAGCACGCCCTAATACGTCAAATGCTACGTCCGGCGACTCCTTCGCACGTTCAATTTCCGTGATGAGTTCGCGGTGATATTTCTCACGACGCCACTTGCCGAAAAAACCAACCTCGACGCCGCCATCGTAACCACCGCTAAAACGTAGGGCTTTCGTCCCCATTTTCGGGGCCTTCGCGGTACTTTGACCCTCCCCTGTTAGCGGAAGGGGCGAAGTACCGACCGACGGGCCAGCCGCTCCCGCCGACGACAAGCGTTCGGTCGGGAGCGGCAAGGCAACGGCGGACGGACGACCAAATCCAACAAGAGGATCGCTAAACTCGTCGCCATGCTCAATGAAATCGTCCACTATACAGAACGAATCATCAAGCTGAGAACCCATCATGTGCCCAAAATCACGCGACTTCCTTGCCATTTCACCACTCCATGTTAAAATGCACTGCCATTTTCGCTGCTACACGCCTCACCCGTGCCACAAACCACGCGGGTATTCTAGCCCCGTTGGGGCTATGGATTCTGTTGTGGTCGCTGACCGTGGGTTCGCGGAGTACCGCTCACCCACGGCTAAGCTCTGTCGCCCCGTTGGGGCGAAAACTCGGACAACCAATGTTCTCGTGCAAGCAAAACTTTACTACACCCATGAAACTTGTTAGCGGACTGCGGGATTGCGGGGAACAAGAGGAGTGGTATACTCAAAACGGTTTGAAAGTTCGCAATCGTTCACGCTTACCGAAAAACAATCCACCAAACCGAGGAGCAAGAAATGTCACCGCTGTATTGTTGTGTCGTTGTCGGGGTTGTGATTCTCGTTTACTTTTGTTTCATTCCGTCGCGGTTTCGAGCGACGTATGAGACGACGGGTTTGCGGAATCCGACTCTCAAGAATGGGAAGGTCGATTACTTCGGCGTGTGTGAAGCGACGTACATCGACAAACTCGTCCCGCCCGAACAAAACGGAATGCGCGACATCATGGCCGCACTCGGGCCGGTCGCACTGGAGTATGGCGGTGCGATTGGTGCGAAACCGTGGGAAGAGGTTACAACAAATGACAACTTCAATAATTGGTTCGAGACGTACTGGATTCCGCTCTGCGAACACATGAGCATCGACCCGTACAAAAAACCGCGATTCTACGACAAACGCGGTTTTCACGACGCCTTGCAGAAGGTGCTTGACGCAAAGGTTGCCACTGGCGGAACGCTGAACGAAAGAGACGTTCCACCCGCAGATGCGCACCCGAACAATCCGCATGTGCGCTCTGCCAACAAGATGTGGCACCGTCTTGTCGCCGCACCGTGGAAAGCCGAAGACGAACCCGAAGACGCAGCGTGGCTCGCTGATTATTCGCCCGTTCTCGATCTTATTGGTCGCGCAGCTCGCAAACCGAATTACGTCTGCTGGCGAAAGCCTGAAGAAAATCTATCCAACATTTTGCTCCCCGAAGTACAATCTATTCGGGTCTTTGCGCGCAGTTTGCGAGTCCGCGTAACCGAGCGACTCGGACGTGGCGACATCGACGGCGCGTGGTATGACGTGATGAGCATGCTGTATCTTGCTCGCCATGCCAAGCAAGACACGATAGTTATCGTCAATCTCGTCGGGATAGCGATACAGGACGAGGCAATCGCAACGGCAAAGCTGATCTTGCTGCATCCCGCCATCGACGCCAACCACTTGCGCCGATTCGCAACCGATCTTGGCAGCCTGCCACCAAATACACTCGTGCCAAATTTGGCGGGTGGAGAGCTGTTTGGGTCACGCGAGACGCTCCAAATGATCGGACTTGAAAAAGGTGGCACGGCGATGAACGAGTTCAGTAAGAGCGACCACGACGGTCCAAAACTTCACAACATCGGTTGTCTCGGCGGCTACGCCTATTTCAACTGGCTCCCGATAGACCGCAACATCGCGGGGAAATACTTGACGAAGTTGTGGCAAGAAGTGTACGGTGATCACTGGCAGAAAACGCCTCCGCTCACCCATGCAGAGACCTGCGACGAGCTATGTCGTGCACGATGCGCATCGTTTCGACAAGGGTTTGTGTGGGATTTGCTGCGACTTCCGCTCATTCGCACGCGGTCACAAATGGCGACAGAGATCGCCTTCGACTACGGCGTCCCCGCGTTTGGCGCAATTCAAATTGCGTTCAATCGTTCCACCGTGGGCGGCGAAATGCTCCGCACGGCGATAGCGATCTTGCGTTACAAGCACGCACACAACGAGTATCCCGAAACGCTCGACGCACTCGTGCCGGAGTTTTTGGAGATGTACCCCATCAACCCGTTCACGGGGCGTTCGGACTTTGTTTATCGTCGTGAATCGTGGGAACTCGAATCGGGCATGCCGACGCCGTTCCGTCTCTACGTCGTCGGCGCGGATGGTGTTGACAAAGGCGGCACCTACGATTACGAATCCCCAAGAGAGAGTTGCGACAACTATGGCAGAGTTTTCTTTTGAAGCACCATCACGGCGTCCAGATCGGTGATGCTCCGCCGGTTGGTGGTGCGGTGGGCTGGTCGGGAGTCCAGAGTGGACTTGCACCGCTCGACGCGGCAGTCACCTGCGAAGCGACACCCTGCGGCGACGAAGCCGCCGCCGCCATTTGGTCGCGGTGCTGCGCCGCCAACTGCGACAACTGCTGACCAATATACTGTACCTCAGGGTGATCGGCGTAATTCTTTGAGAGAGACGTGAGTAACTCGTTGGCACGCTCCATCGGACCAACTTGCATCCGAATGTAAAACTCGGCACAGTCCCAGTGGCAGTCGTCTACGTTTCGTGTCGCCGCTTCGTTCCGCGCTCGCTCGATCCAACCGAGTGCCTCGTCAACATTGTGCTCCGATAACGCAACTTCTTTGAGGTATTCAAACGCCTGCGCCCGCGATTGATAATCAATCGCGCCCATCGGACGCGAGAGAATCTCTTCCGCCAAAAGCGTTATGAGTGAGTGTGCGCGATACGAAATCGCTGCGTTAAACGCAGTGACAAGCGTGGGGTGCGGAAGGCGTTCAATGTCAAGACGATGCCAACGCCAAATCGGGATCGAGTCAAAAAAATCAAGGTTGGCAAGGTCATTGTCGCTAATTTCAATCTTTGTTTCGGCGGGCAAACCGAGTCGCTCGCGGAGCCTCGCTGCAAGCTGTTCGCCAAACGGTGCGCCAGCGATGTCGCCGACAATTTCTACCGCAGCGCGAAGTGGCCAAGTATAACTTGCATCGCCGACGACATCGCACGGTCGCTTCCCATCGAGCAGTTCCAGCGGCGTCGCCACCCACGCATCGACGAAGTCGCCAAGCGTGTAGGCACTTACAATCTCATCGAGTTGTTCATCAGTGATGTTTTGCTCGATGTGGTAGTTGTTTTGAAACAGAATGTTCGTGACCGAGATTTTGTCGTTTTCGTCGGAGATTTCGTCGCACGACACGATCTGGTTTGAAAACAGTTCGCGGATGAGTGTCTCAACAATCGGTCTTTGCGTCGGGTTTATCGGAACGACAGTGAGTTGCGTTGGCCGGTCGGTTTGCTTTCCGAAGAGGTGCGCGACGGCGAGTGTTCGCGGCAACGCAGCGGTGTCGATTTCGCTGCTGCCAATGCGAAGCGGAAGTTCGGTAATTCGCGGACGGTCTAACAAAACGAACGAACGCAGCGGTGCAACGCCGTCTTCGTTGACCATATCTTGACTCGGCGGGACGACCATAATACGCCGCGACGACGCAATTACTTCAATCGGATAAGTGTCTTCCGTGAGAGTGTACGTCAAAACTGCTGCCGTAACACCGTCACCGATAGGATCGGCGGCGAGGACACGTCTCAAAACTTCGGCATCGAGGCGGTCGTCGTCGGACAAGTTTGGCAGAGCGATGTATTCGGTGAGAGCTTGTGTGGCGGCGGCGTTGTCTAGCATCGCTATTTGGATGCGTGCGGTTAGCAGTAGCAATCGCGGGAACACCGGTACATATTCTTTGAGGAGCCGCAGTCCGGCGAGCGCACGCTTCCAGCGAAACGTGAAGAGGTTGCCGATCACGGCGCGAAACTCGTCGTTGGCAACGAAGTCTTTTGGTGGAGTTGGTATCGTGAACTCTCGCAAGCGGAGTGGGACAGCGTCGGCACCGATTGCCGTTGCCAAAATGCGTTGGATGCCAGCGCGGTGCGCATCGTTTGTCTGGAGTTGCATTGCGCAGGCAGCAAGGGTAATCGACGTTGGCGCGAGCGGCGTGCGGCAGCAAACGTTTGCAATGTCCATAATGACAGCAACTTGGTGCTGCATCAAGTTGCCGTCGGGAAGGCGTTCGATGGCATCAATGGTGGTGTTTAGCGCATCGCCGATCCGCCCAACACCGATGGACATTTTGCTAAAAATCGAGACCGCGAGAAAGTTTTCGGGTTCGCGGTTACGAAACGTTGTTGCGACTTCGTATGCTTCTTCGTACCGTTCCAACGCCATAAGAGTATTGGCGCGGAGTGCGTCGAGGCACGCACAATTCTGGTGTGACGGTGCGAGCCTGTCGAGTTGCTGGAGCAGATTTCCGAAGTCGCCTTCGTGCTGCATTTCGTAGAGTTTTTCGAGTTCCTTGTGGAGATCGGTACAGCAAAACTTGAGCTTCTGTTGGCGTCCACCCGGACACGGATCGTATGGATCGAACTTCATAGCACTTGCCTTTCTATCAGGAGACGTTACAGCGAGCAGACAAAGAATCGGGGCATTATAGACGACTCGCCCTCAAAGTCAACGCAGACGCGATTTTCTACACAATGGCGACAAACGAAGGCAAACGTCGATGCCAAAATTAGACCTGTTCGGAAACTTGCACCCGCACAGCGGTTCGGCATAGCCGAACCCTCCAAACGCCTGCGGCGTTGATAACTGGCGGGTTCGGCTATGCCGAACCAGAACCACCAAATCGCCCCAACATTATGTTTCCGAACAGGTCTATTGTCTTTCCTCTTGACACAATCGCCACTTCGCTTTAGACTTACCGCCAGTTTGACACTTTTGAAAGTTTTGTCACGATGGAGATTTGGCGATGTCAGAGACACAGAGTTTTGGGAATCGGCGGCGGGTTGTCGTAACGGGGATGGGTGCGATCACGGCGGTCGGTGTTGGGGTTGAGAAGTTTTGGGAGTCGATTCGCGGTGGCGTTTGCGGTGTCGATACGATCACGCGATTCGATGCGTCAACGGTACCGTGCCGCGTTGCAGCCGAGGTGAAAAACTTCGACGCATCGCAATATATGGACAAGCGACTCGTCCAGCGAACCGCACTCTTTTCGCAGTTCGCTATGATCGCCGCCGAAGAAGCCGCCAAAGACGCGCGGCTCACAGAAGGTGTCGTTCTCGACAATGTTAACGTCCTTCTCGGTAACGGAATCGGCGGTTTGGAAGTTGACTGCGAAGCACAACGCAAGTTGTTTGAAAAAGGGCCGTCGAAAATTCCCGCGATGACGATTCCGCGAATGATCGCAAACGAAGCCGCTGGAAACGTCTCGATGCACCTCGGCCTCCGCGGTGCGGCGCACACCATCGTTACTGCGTGTGCGTCGGCAACAGACGCACTCGGTTTCGCACTCGATCTTGTCCGCTCTGGTCGCACCGATGTCGTACTAACTGGCGGAACCGAGGCGACAATCAACGAGTTCGGGATCGGAGGATTCTGTGCGCTCAAAGCTCTTTCGACTTCGTTCAACGACACACCGCAGCGTGCGAGCCGTCCGTTTGATCGTGACCGCGACGGTTTCGTGATGGGCGAAGGTGCGGGGATTTTGATATTTGAAGAACTCGAACATGCACGCCGACGCGGCGCGAAAATCTATGCGGAAGTCGCCGGATTCGGTGCGACCGCCGACGCTCACCACCTCACCGCGCCCGACCCTGAAGGCGAAGGCGCGTCACGCGCCATCCGCCGTGCAATGCAAGACGCCGGACTCACTCCCGACGACATCGACTACATCAACGCACACGGAACTTCAACTCCGACAAACGACCCCGTCGAGACCAAAGCGATCAAGTCCGCGCTCGGTGAACGTGCGATGAAGATCAAAGTCTCATCGACAAAAGGGATGACCGGTCACTGCCTCGGTGCCGCCGGTGCTATCGAGGCGATTGTTTGTGTGCTCGCACTCCGCGATCAATTTTTTCCCGCAACGATAAACCTCGACAACCCCGATCCCGAATGCGATCTCGACTACGTTCCAAACGTCGGCCAAACGGGAAAAGTTCGCGCCGTGCTCTCAACGTCGCTCGGCTTCGGCGGACATAACGCGGTGATTGCGATGAAGGGGTGGACGTAGCGTATTTTGCTCACACAGAGGCACGGAGGCACAGAGAGGGGATGAATCCTCATACCTTGTTGGCAGTTTCTTTTTTTGCACACGAAGGCACAAAGGCACGAAGAAGAGATGAATCCGCAGATTGCGCAGATGGTCGCAGATTTTGTTGTAACTGTTCTCGTCGCGTTTTTGTTGGTTCTAGGAGTTGCGCCTTTGTGCGCAAAAAAGAACTGCCAATAAATGATGTGGAAACGAGAGACAAAAATCTGTGTGAATCTGCGAAATCTGCGGACAAATCAATCCGGTTATTCTCTGTACATCCGTGCCTCAAAAAATCCGTGAACGGTTACGACGTTTTCAACTTCAATCCTCTTCGTGTCCTTTGTGTTCTTTGTGCGAAAAAAGAGCCGCTCGAAATGTATGCAATCATGCTCCGTGCCTCTGTGCCCCCGTGTGAAAAAAAGAACTGCTCGTAAATGCAAAATCCGTGAATGCTTACCATCCAAGGAGGCCCAAATGAGTCACGGACGGACTATCGCGTGGTCGCTCTTGCTGATTGCGGTTGTGATTGTGTTCGGCGCAACGCCGTTTTCGCGGTGGCTTGCGGAGCGTCATCACACAACCGTTGTCGATGCGTTCGCGTCGCTGAACGAGCCGACTCTTTCGCGTCCGACTGCGTTTGGACGCGGCGGCGGTGCTGGTGGTGTTGGCGAATTGCCGGTGCCAACGAACTCTGCCGCGTCGCCATCGGCGACGGTGACAACGCCCGCACTTGCGACAACATCCGCACCGGAAACACCGTTCACACAACTCACGCCGCGCGAGTCGGAAGTGCTACACGAGATCGCACCGATGGTCGCGCTCCACGGCGGGACGTTTCGGATGGGGAACGATTCCGGTGACGTTGCCGATCAGCGTCCCGCGCACGAAGTTGTTCTCGCGCCGTTTGAGATCGATGTTTACGAGGTGACGAATCGACAGTTCCGAATGTTCGTCCGCGCGACACAGTATTGTTCTGACGCCGAACGACGCGGCTGGAGTTTTGTCTTCAGTGAAGAGAAACGCGGTTGGTCGCGGGTGATCGGTGCGTGTTGGTGGAATCCGCGCGGGAACGATCCGCACGGCGGCCCAGATTCACCAGCCGTCACAAACACGCTCGACTTCCCAGTCGTTCAGGTCAGTTGGAACGATGCGAAGCAGTTTTGTAAGTGGGCGGGAAAAGAACTACCGACCGAGGCGCAGTGGGAGTACGCCGCTCGCAGTGGACTGATTGACCAGCCGTTTCCGTGGGGAGCGGAGCTTGTCGCAAACGGACGCGAGATGGCAAACTACTGGCAAGGTTGGTTTCCGAAAGACAACCTCGTGAGCGACGGTTTTGCGTCGCTCGCTCCGTGTGGATCGTTTCCGCCGCACGGTTACGGTATTTTTGACATGTCTGGAAATGTTGCGGAGTGGTGCCGCGATCTCTATCACAGCGACTACTACACCGTCTCGCCATCGCGCGACCCGCTCGGCCCAACCGACCCCGAACTCGCCGCGACATCTGCGACAATCATGACAGCCCTGCGTCTTCCAAGTGGCGAGTACCGCATCAGCGACGAGTATGCTGTCGAAAAAACTTTCAAACGTGTCGTTCGCGGCGGTTCTTTCTTGAGTGCCAAGAATAGCGATCAGGCGTACCGAACGTTCCACCGAACGTGGCAACCGCAAACGCTCTCTTATAACGACATCGGTTTCAGGTGCGTGCGCAACGTTGAATAGTAGACCTGTTCGGAAATTTGCACCAGCACAGCGGTTCGGCATAGCCGAACCCTCCAAACGCCTACGGCGTTGACGACTGGAGGGTTCGGCTATGCCGAACCTGAACTTCTAAAATTGCGCAATCTGCTGGGCTATTCTATTCGCCCCAAACTTCGCTTGTTTTCTCTTTTGCGTAACGCGCAAAACAGGGACAAGAAGTACGATAGATTGATTCAAAACATCCAACAAAGCTAAAACTTTGGGCGCAACCGTTTCGATGACTATGAAGCGGATACCGGGACTTTTCGGTGTGACTGGCAAGCTGTGTAAATCTAGTACAGCCGTCAGGCGCGACACACGCGGCGTCCCAGTTTTTAGCGTACCCAACGGGAGCACGTTGGGATAAGTTTCGCGGTCTGGCAAGGAAGTCGGGCAAGAAGGAGAATTTGGCGTGACAAGAATCATGACAAACGTTCCGTCATTGACGGGACAAAAGTTTCTCAATCGCAACATGGCGTCGTTGCAGCAGTCGCTCACGCGATTGAGCACGGGTCTCAAGATCAATTCCGGTGCGGATGATCCGGCTGGACTCATCTCCAGCGAGATATTGCGTTCAGAGATCACCGGCATAAAAACCGCGATCAAGAATACCGAGCGTGCAAACGGTATGATCGCCACCGCCGACAGCGCGCTCAACGAAGTCTCGAAGTTACTCAACGACATCCGTGGCCTCGTCACGGAGGCCGCGAACACCGGCGGTATGAGTAACGATATGATCGCTGCGAACCAGTTGCAAGTCAATGCGTCACTCGACGCCATCGACCGTATCGCCGCATCGACGTCGTTCATGGGCGGAAACCTTCTCGATGGAACTCTCGACTTCCAAACACGCGGTATCGACCGAAAAGGTTTGCAAGCAATGAACGTTCGCCAAGTCGCGTTCCCCGATAACGGTAAACCAATCGACGTCGCAGTTGACGTTGTTGCGAAGGCCGAACAAGCAAAGCTCTACTACAACGCCGCCGCCACCGCCGACAAAATCAACCTATCGTGGGGCGGAAATCGCGGCTTCCAAATGCAGCCGTTCGAGAAAGGAACGAGCGTACAACAAATCGCCGACGTGATCAACAAGATGACGAACTCAACCGGCGTCGTCGCAGAAGTTGGAAGCGATGCTATGGCCGGACGCATATACGTCAGCAACGTAGGTGCTGGCAACGACATGATCATCGAGTCTGGCACCAAGGGAGCGAACGCTGGTTGCGTAGATGTCAAGTTTCTGGAAGGAACGTCGGAAGGTATTCGCGTTGAATATGTCGAGTCTCCCGGTGCTGGCGAACCTGCCAAGGTCTATGTCTACTTACAAACCGAGGCGTGGAAGTCTGCGCAGGCGGGGTGTGGAAGCATCACCACCGGATATTCAAACGGAACAACCAAAGACACCGCACTCGACTTCACCGCCGTCATCCAAGGTGCCCAGTACAACAACACCAAAATCAACATCGTCGATGGTCTCTTGACGTATGCGGGGTTCAATGATCCTGCTATTAACGAAAGTACCGTTGCAAACGGTGTTGTGTCAAAATACTTTGATACCGCCGTTGCCGCGAAGGCTGTTATTGGCGATGTTAACGGTCTAAATCCGTTTAAGGATGCTGGAGGTGTTGACCTTGCTGGGTACGTTACGCTCGAAGCAAAACAACCCGGCGCACAGTTCAACAACACCAAAATTCAGTTCGTTGCCACAACCGCTCAGTCGATTCTCAAAGACCGCAATGCAGTTGCACAGTACGATGCCGCCTCCAGTACCTACACGGTTTATGTAGATCAAACTCGCACGAACGCTGGGGCTGTAACCTTTGATGACATTCAAAAGGCGGTTAAAGACGAAGGGACTTTTTCGCTCAGCTTCGGCGGCGCGATGATGGCGACCAGTGTCTTTGGGATAGCTAACACTGTTGTCGGACTAGGCAACGTCATCGGCAATACCAACAACAGCGGTGGCGACGCGGGGACACTATTCGTTTACGCAGCAACGGCTGGTTCGGCGGGGCAGTATCTTGGTGCAACAATGCCCCAAATGCTCCCGACAGCGTTTGTCAAAGCCACCCCGCCCGCTGGTCCGGGAACTCTGGAAGTAAACAACTTCCCCAGAACAACTGCAATCGACAAGTTTTCGCTGACGCTAGTCGATGGCGGACCGAGTGGCCCGCGTCCGCCGGTGGTGAAGTTCGATCCGGCGACAGGCGAACTGAAAGTCAGCGTGCGGAGCGACAACGGCGTGGGTACAAACACGCCAACGACTTACGCCGAACTAGAAACGGCTCTCGCCCAATTTCAAGACCCATCCATTGGCATCGGTCAGAATACATTCGTGCTCAACACTGGTGCGGTTGGTACCATTGCGGCTGGCCACATGTCGAAGAGTGGGTTCTCTTGGGGCGATGCTGGAATCCCCGTCGCATGGGGTACGGTTGCAGTTCCGGGAGCATTTCGTATCGTACCCACAACGGCAGACCAAATTCGCAAGACATTCGACTTGAATGATCCAGCGTCACACGGTAGCGAGACGGCGGCTGCGCTTTTCAATGTTGCTCTCTCGATTGACAACAACGGAAGCGGTTACGTCTTCTCGCAGACGTTCACTGGCGACAAGGCGATGAATGGCGGTGTGACTGGTGGGAAGGTTATCAGCACGGGGAACGATGTCGTCACTGCGCTCAATAACAGTCTCTACTGGAACTCGGTGATGTGTCCAGAACTTTTGGACCGTCTCTATCGAGACAACGCTGGCGGGGTGTTCTACGACCGAACGTCGCCACCGCCGGTTGTCACGCGACTGGCTGCGGGCCAACACGGTCTCACTGCTGTTTCGGCGTTTTCGGAAGTCGCCTACTACGGCTCGCCGTATGATGGCACGGGGCTGCAATTCTTGGGCGGAACCAACTCGCCAAACATCCGTTTTGTCAAGGGCCTGCCGGGGAGCAGTCTCTCTATCGACACGACTACACTCGCTCCGAAGGTCGATTATGCGCAAGCAGTTTTGAGTGGTGTCAATCCGAATTCGAGTCTCGTCGTCACCGCCAAGAAGAAGGGTGGTGAGTACGACAATGTGCAGTTTGTGTTTCGTCAGGCACCGACGGTGATGAATTATGCGGTAAAACCACCGGTTCCGGCGGTTCCGTTGTCGCCGGCAGAAGGCTGGGTTGAGTATGACGGCGGCTCCACGTTTGCTGCGGCGCAGTGTATGCTCACTGATAATCGTACTGGTGTTGTGCCGATGGAGCCGACGTTTATTCTCACGGCCAACGATCGTGGCGACATCAACAATAATGTTGCCATTCGCATGAACACAAACAAGACGCAAGACGAACCGGTCTTGGTCAAGTTCAACAAGATTACCAACACCGTTGACATCACGCTCGGTATGCTCTCGATAGACAGTATCTGTTTGCAAGATGTGATCAATGCCGTAAACGATGCTGGGATCGGTTACACCGCGACGCCATCGTTTGCTCGCAATGCACAAATGGATACGCTCACAGAGCTTTTTGGTGCAGTAACTGTTGGCCCGCCGCTTGTAAAGTCTGCACTTTTCGGTTTGAACGACGAGTTCACAACCATTGGCAACACTGGCGATTCTGGTGGTCACAAAGGTCAAGTGACTGTTTGGATGGCCGCAGGCGAAGATGTCAATGCCGCAGTTCGTCACATCACACGCGACAATTTCGTCGGTTCGATTTTCAATGCACAGACGTATACGCCGGTTACATCTGGGGTTGGTGGGAATGCTGGTTTTATTAATTATGTCAGTAACGACCGCATCGTCACGCAGGGCGGGCAGCTCGATCCGGGGACGATCATTGTCAATCTGGCGACGGACAAGTCTGGGAATCCGAGTACAACAGCGAAGCAGTTTTCGACTTGGTGGCAGACGTTGCCGGAGAACGTGCGATCTGGTATCAGCGTGAGTGTCCTCAGGCAGCCCGGCGAAAACTTGGACAACATCTGCGACGACGACACCGCTGGTCAAGGAATCCTTCAGCCGACGTTTGCACTCGACGAATGCGACAAAGAGATTAACCGCGACATCAGCTTTGTTGGTTGGTACGACGACTGCGAGAAACCTTATGCGTTCAAGGCTGACTTCGCCAAGGGAACGATGACCAGTCAAGCGGGTGCGGCCGCATCGTACACGCTCATAGCCCGCAAGCCGGGACCGGCCTACAATGACTACTCGATTCGTTATATCAATGATGATACGCTCACCGGAAAGTTTGCCGACAACGTCCCCGCTGGAAAGCTGGACGAGTGCGGAAATATGGTCTATCCGGCATATATGCTGAAAGATGGTCTCTATCTCGAACTCAATGAAAAGACGAAAGAGATCACGATTTACATGAAGAATACGGTAACAACCGCGAGCGACATCAAGCAGCTTATCGAGAACGATCCACACACAAAGTCGATCTTCAAAGTGGATTTGACAGACGGTAAGGGGACGGGGGCTGTTTTGCTCTCCGACGATACTCTCAAGACGGTGAACGGTTCGTATCCGCCGGGTTACTACGATGGGGCGAAGTTGTTGTTTGGTGCGGATGCGGCGAACTACAATTTGATGTTCCGTTCGGAAGGGTATGGAAGTGATCAGTTTGTCGATGTACAGGGATTGATTCTGAACGGCACTGGGAGCGTCTTCACGCTCAAAGATGCCAAAGGCGCGGTTACGGAGCGCGGTTATGGCGAGGACGTTATCGCTCGCATTAACGGAGCGAAGGCGACGGCGCACGGTCAGAACGTCTCGCTCAACACGCCGTCATTGAGTCTAACGTTTACCGTTGGCGACCACGTTGAGTCTGGCGATTCGATGAACTTCCAGATTCTCGGCGGCGGTGCGACGTTCCAAATTGGGCCGCGCGTCGTGACGAGCCAGCAGATTTCGATTGCGTTCCGCAACCTAAACACTGTCAACCTCGGTGGGGCGTCGGGGCGTCTCTACGAACTGCGCGAAGGGAACGACGCCGACCTCTTCACCGACACATTCCGAGGTTATCGCATCATCGAAGAGGCGATTGTAGACATCACCACGATGCGCGGAGCACTAGGAAGTTTGCAGAAGACAACGCTCGATACAAACATCAACGTCCTCAACGACACACTCGAAGCGATCATGACCGCTGAAAGTGTTGTCCGCGACACCGACTTCGCCGAAGAGACCGCAAACATGACCCGTGCGCAAGTTTTGGCGCAGGCGAACATTCAAGCGTTGGGAATTGCCAACCAGTTGCCGAACTACGTTTTGCGGCTACTTGGTGGTTGAGGACGGAGTGGTCAGTGGTTGGTGGTCAGTGGCCAGCAAATCCACTGGCCACTAACCACCAATCACTGATCACTAACCACTAGTCACTGACCACACTTCCTCTGCAACATCGTCGAGACTTTTCTCGTCGGTGGTGATGGTGGTGTGTGCGGTTTCGGCGTAGAGTGGGTTGCGTTTTTTGAGAAGCGTTTCGATCTCGTCGCGTGCGGCGAGCGATGTTAGCGGTGGACGTGTTGTGGCAGAGTTGGGATCGCCCGTGATGCGTGCGAGAATCGTGTCGGGCGTGGCGGTTAACCAAACGACAACGCCTGCGGCACGCAACCGCTGGCGTGTTGCAGCACGGAGAATTGCGCCGCCACCCGTCGCCAAAACGCACGGCGAATTCAGCATACTGGCGATGACGTTTTCTTCAATGTCACGAAACGCTTCTTCGCCTTCTTGTGCGAAGATGTCGGCGATAGATTTTTGCGCCGCTTTTGTGACGAGTACGTCACTATCGTACCACGGCAAGTCGAGACGTTCGGCGACGATGCGTGCAACCGACGTTTTCCCCGTCGCGCGATAACCGATTAGGATGAGCGAAGAAGTAGCAGACATTCAAAAATCTTTTGCAATCGCAGCTTGCAGTTTGGCGTTCTTTTCGGTGACACGGTGGGACAGTTCTTTTTTGAATGCGTCGAGTCGCTGTTGAAGAGTTTCGTCACCGATGGCGAGAATCTGAACGGCGAGGATTCCTGCGTTGCGCGGGCCGCCTGAACCGGTGCCAACTGTCGCCACTGGAACATCTCCCGGCATCTGAACCGTCGAGAGAAGTGAATCGAGTCCGCCAGCAAGTTCCGTTGGTACGGGAATGCCAATGACCGGAAGCGTCGTGTGCGCCGCAACGACACCAGCAAGATGTGCCGCGCCTCCCGCCGCTGCAACAATAACGCAAATCCCACGCGAACGCGCCGACGATGCGTACTGCTGAACAACTTCCGGCGTCCGGTGCGCACTCATCACGTTCACCTCAAACGCAACGCCAAAATCACGCAAAACCTCCGCAACCGCCTTAATCTTGGGCCAATCGCTGTCGCTACCCATCACAATCCCGACTCGTACTTTGTCCAATTTTTGATCTCCTATTTGTGTTGACGTTCACACTACGTTTCGTCACCCCCGCGTACTCGGCGGGGGCCTAGAGAATACGGCACAAGCAGACGCGATAGCGTTGTTCACGCAAGCGAACCCCACAGAGTTAGCTCTGGATGCGCGCCGAGTACGCGGGCATGACGGGATTAACCGTGAACGGCTACCAATTTGTTTTTACTGCGTTACTTTGATCCACTTGATTAACGTTTCGTAGAGTCGTTTCGGCTCGATTGGTTTTCGGATGTGGTCGTTCATTCCCGCGCTGATGCTGCTGTTGTAGTCGCTCTCCATTGCGTTGGCGGTGAGGGCCAAAATTGGGACGGTGCGAGCATTATGGATGTCGAGGTTGCGGATTTGCCGCGTCGCTTCAAGACCATCCATCTCTGGCATCTGCACATCCATCAGAATTAGATCGTACCTGTTAGACTTGACCGCCTCAACAGCCTCAATTCCGTTACCAACGATAGTCAACTCAACCCCTAACGTTTTCAGCAGTTCCGCCGCAACGATTTGATTGACCTTGTTGTCTTCCGCGAGCAAAATTTTAGCACCGCGCAGCAGCGGTCGAGAGGACGTGTCGATAGTGCCATCGCCGTGTTCCTGCGCTGAATTGCGTAACTTGATGGTGAAAATAAACGTTGAACCTTCTCCAAACTTGCTCTGAACCGTGACCTTTCCTCCCATAAGTTCGACGAGGTTTTTGGAGATGACAAGCCCAAGCCCGGTCCCGCCATATTTTCTCGTCGTCGAACCGTCGGCTTGTGTAAATGCGTGGAACAAACTTTCCAGTTGGACTGGTGTCATTCCGATACCGGTGTCGCGGACAGCAAACGTTAACTCAACCACTTCGTCTGTCACTTCACGATTGCACGCAACCGAAATGACAATCTCCCCTTTCTGCGTGAACTTGGCGGCGTTGTTGACGAAATTGAGCAGCACTTGCCTAATCCGTAATGGGTCTCCAAGAAAACTTCGTGTCTCTAGTCCGTTGTATTCAACGCGGAGGCCAACACCTTTTTCTTGCGCTTTAACTCCAGCAATATCGACCACTTCTTGTAGCAGCCGCTTGAGCGAAAACGAAATCTCTTCGAGTACAATTTTTCCTGCTTCAATCTTTGAAAAATCGAGAATGTCGTCAATGATACCGAGCAGATTTTTCGTTGCCGTCTGGGACTTCTCAAGATAATCCCGCTGCTGATCGGTGAGGTTGGTACGCAAACACAAGTAGGTCATTCCGAGAATGGCGTTCATCGGCGTCCGAATCTCGTGACTCATGTTTGCCAAGAATCCACTCTTGGCGATGTTTGCCTGTTCGGCAGCCTCTTTCGCTTTGTGGAGTGCCGCCTGTTTCTGGCGTTCAGAACTCACAAAAAGATATATCGGGAACAAAAACAGCAGCAAGTCAATACCACCGATAAGCAGCATCGAATAAAAGTATCGTGCTGCCGTCTGTTCGGCAATATCCGCTGGAGTTATCGTGATGATATACCAGTTGGTGTCGGGGATCGGAACACGACTAAAACCGATATAGTGCGGATGGTCGTCGATGGTGACAATGCGTACCCCGCTGTCGTCACCTCCGCGAAGTAGTGCAGCGATTTCAGTGTACCCCGCACCGAGGTCGCTCAGCTTGCGGTTTGCATCAAACTCGTAGTTGGGATGAGAGATGACGACTTGCTTGCCGTCAACGAGCATTGCGATTCCGTGCGAACCATCCGATGCACTCTTAACGACCTCTGTTACCGTCATCAGAAAAAAGTCGAAACCGACCACGCCGAGGGCTTGGCGGTTTCCGCTTTCGTCGGTACCGTACACCTTTTTGATGACGCTCACACACGGCGAGTTAAACTCGAAGTCCATGTAAGCATCGGAGAAGACGATCCCGTCTTTATCGCCTGTGGCGGCGACAGCCGGATACCAGTCTCGCTCTTTAGTGACCCACGGTTTTGGCTGCATTGTCTCATCCAAAATGTCGCGTGCGGAGAGACAGAAGTCACCATCAAAGCTGGCGAGCCACGACGGGGCGAGTGTCTTCATCACACCACTCTCATCGTGAACGTTGCTTTGCTCGATGTAAGCCTGATCGATGGCAGAAAAGATGTCGCGTACGGCGTCGAGATTTTTGTTGATGTGTGCGTCGTGTGAGTTTTTGCACTCTTGCAAGTAGGCGTGAACCGGATTGTATTTGTCGAGCAAAAGAATCGAGTGGATGTTGCCACTGAAGAAGTGTGCAACCGCTTCACTGGCAACGCGACTGCGATAGACAATCTCATTACCGATACTTCTCCGCATCAGATGATTGACGCGCAGCATCACCGCAAGATTGACAAAGACAATCATCAGAGCCACCAAACCAAACACGACAAATCGCGTCCGCCTCTGACCAAAGAAGCCGTTTGCAACTTGTGTGCTGGTGGTGTGATTGCTGTGCGTGAATAATGACATTGGGCAGCCTGTTTTATACTCAAGACGGTTTGAATTTCCCGTACCAAAACGGTAGCGGCCCATCGAGGCCGCAGTCTTGTGGTGGGCGAAGCCGACAAATTGACCCGTAACGGGTCTAGTAGTTCCGCGGTCTCACACGTCCTTGCACG
Organism: Thermoguttaceae bacterium; assembly: GCA_051651625.1. Lineage (GTDB taxonomy): Bacteria > Planctomycetota > Planctomycetia > Pirellulales > Thermoguttaceae > JBOFSQ01. Next base: position 31,713 of record JBOFSQ010000102.1, read on the forward strand.
CGCGACGGGAGGCCTTGGATACGCAAGAATCCGGTAGCGTCGGTTTGGTTGTAGGCGTCGTTCCCTTCCATCGTGGCGATACCTTCGTCGTAGAGCGAGTTGGCACTGCTTCTCGCCGCGACGAAAATGTTCCCCTTGTAGAGATCGAGTGTCACCTCACCGCTCACACACTTTTGCGACTCGCGGATGAACGCGAGAAGTGCGTCAAACTTCGGATGATACCAGAAACCGTAATAGACCATCTCGGCAACTTCCGGCGCAAGCCTGTCGCGCAAATGCATGAGGTCGCGGTCGAGCGTTAACTGTTCGACGTAACGATGCGCGTCGTAGAGGATCGTCATTCCGGGTGCTTCGTAGACGCCGCGACTCTTCATCCCGACAAAACGATTCTCAACCATGTCGATGATGCCGACGCCGTTGCGTCCACCGATTTCGTTGAGCTTTTTGACGATACCAAACGGCGAAAGTTTTTCACCATTGACCGTCACCGGTACGCCCGATTCAAACGTGATTGTCACTCGTTCGCACTTGTCGGGGGCCTTCATCGGCGGTACGCACATCCCGAAATCGACAGTGTTCACGCCGGACGTGTCCATTGATTCGAGAATCCCCGCTTCGTAACTGATGTGCAAACAATTTTCGTCGCTGCTGTACGGTTTGGCGAGCGACGCCTTCACTGGGATTTTTTTATCTTCGCAGTAACGTATCATCTCGCTGCGTCCGGGGAAGGCGGCGCGAAACTTTTCGAGTCGCCACGGTGCGATGATCTCGACACTCGGCTGAAGTGCCTCGGCGGCGAGTTGGAATCGACACTGGTCGTTCCCTTTTCCCGTCGCGCCGTGTGCGTAACATTCCGCACCGACTTCGCGTGCAACTTGCAAACATACTTTCGATATGAGCGGACGCGCTATCGACGTTCCGAGCAGATAAATGCCTTCGTACTTTGCCTGCCACTGCAAGACGGGGAACGCAAATTCGTGGCACAGTTCTTCTTGGGCATCGACGATCCGCGCCGATGCGGCCCCGATTTTCTTGGCCTTGTCGAGAATCGCTTGCCGGTCTTCACACGGCTGACCAAGATCGACGTAGACGCAGTGAACGTCGAGGCCTTCGTCCATAAGCCAACCCAAAATTACCGACGTATCAAGCCCACCCGAATATGCGAGGACACAACTTTTTTTCTGACGCGACATAAAACTTTCTCCTGACGATAGTGTTGCTGGGCCATTCCCAAGCGAAGTTAGCGTAAGTATATCGGTGAGGGCGACAGGCGGAAGGGAGACCGCGCAGCGGGATTGTCGGCGCAAACTTGACTGAAGCCGAATCGTACCTATAATCCCCGCTGGTTTTAGATTCACGCCCACCACCTCGGAGCGTCACGATGGACATCGACTACTCGATTGTCATTCCCGCTTACAACGAGGAACGTCTTCTCGGTGCGACGCTTAAATGCGTTGCAGACGCGATGCGCTCTGTCGCTGATGGACTTGCACCGCTAAACGGTGAAGTCATTGTCGTTGACAACAACTCCACCGACAACACCGCAGCGATAGCCGCCGAAGCTGGCACGCAGGTTGTCTTTGAACCTGTCAACAGAATTGCATCCGCACGCAACGCCGGTGGTCGGGCCGCGTGTGGAAGGTACATTCTCTTTCTCGATGCAGACACGCCTCTCACTGGCGACCTTCTCACCGCCGTTTTGCTGCGACTTGAGAGCGGCGAGTTTTACGGTGGCGGCGCACGGATCACGTTCGACACCAAAGTCCCACTATCTGCGGAGTTGTTCACAAACGCTTGGGCGTGGTACTCGCGGACGTTCGGCGTAGCGGCAGGGTGCTTCGTCTACTGTCTGCGTGAAGCGTTCGACGATGTCGGCGGATTCCCGACCGAACTCTACGCAGGTGAAGAACTCTACTTTTGCAAGCGTCTCAAAAAATGGGGACGCCAGCGCGGACTGCGATTTTCATTCCTCGATGACCCTCCCGTTGTCACCTCCGCACGACGACTTCAGACGCAATCAATCGCGCAGCTACTAGTCGTGATGGTAACACTGGGACTTTTTCGTCCACTCTTGCGTTCGCGGTGGTTCTGCGGAATGTGGTACGGTGGACGTAGTAAACAAAAAGCGTAACGTTCACGGATTTTGCACTTACGAACAGTTCTTTTTTTGTACCTGTCAATTTTCGCAACTGTACATTGTTTTTGGGGAGCCTCACACAAAGGCACGAAGGCACAAAGAAGAATTTTAACGCGGAAATCACGGAAGGACGGAAAGACGCGGAAGTTCAGCATTCCGCGTCTTCCGTTTTTCCGCGTTCTCTCTCCTCTTCGTGCCTTTGTGCCTTCGTGTGAACAAAAAAGAACTGCCAATCGACTACGCTACTTGCAAACCGTGAACGGTCATCGAAAAGCTTAAACTGCTGACAAATTGGAGAAACCTGTCACGGAGTGACCTCGTTAGACCCGTTACGGGTCAATTTGTAGGCTTCGACCTCCGTCGCGCCGCAGCCTCGATGGGCCGCTACCGTTTCGGTACGGGAAATTCAAGTCGTCTTGAGTATATCGTCTCTTTTTTCGAGGAGGTTCTCATGGGTGCGAATCACAGTGTTGTTTTGTTGGAGGGCGATCACACGCAACGTCTTTCGGAGGTAATGTCTCTGTTCGGATTGGAAGTGACGCACTTCACCGACCGCGCGAGCGGTCTGGCCGAAATTTGGGACCGTACAAACTGGCCGTGTAAAGGTAGGCCGCGCGAGTGCGTTCACAAAGCGGTGATTATGAGCGGCCCGTGGACCGCCGTTCTCGACCGCGAAATGTCGATGATTCTCAACGTTGCCGCGTGCGAAGAGTGTGCCAGCAAACTTGGCACAAGGATCATCGGGTACTTCGTTGAAGATGTCTCGCAGTCGGCGGGATTCTTTTTCTACGCCCCGCACAAAGTCCGTGCGATCAACATCCAGAACGACGAGATGATCGAAAACTTTGGCGACGTTCTCCCCGAAGAGAAAGGGATTCCTTACGATCAACTTCTCGAAGACGGCGTAATCCGAATCGCGCGTCGTTTCGGATTCATCGACGCCGCCTTCGCCAACCCACGCGGGCACTCGTTAATCGTCGAAGTAATTGACCCGCATCGCAAAGCTGCTATCAAACAGCAACAGAAATCGTCCCAACGTGAAGACTATGGCGGCTCATCGGGGATTTACGTTGAGGCGTCGGGGCTGCACTCGCTTCGTCCCGATTCCAACAAACAGAAGGGCAAGAAACCCGCACCACCACCACAGCCCGACAAACCGTGGTGGAAAGTTTGGTGATACCCCGCTCTGCAACTCCATACTGAAGCCGGTTTGAATTTCCCGTACCAAAACGCTAGCGGCCCATCGAGGCCGCGGCGCGACGGAGGGCGAAGCCTACAAATTGACCCGTAACGGGTCTACCCCGCCGCGCCGTATTTTCGGCGGACACCGTCGAGACTTTGGCCGAGTCGTGTGAGTGCCATCGTCTCGATCTGTCTGACCCGCTCGCGTGTCAGGCCGAGTTGTTCACCGATTTCTTTGAGCGTTCGCGGTTCTTGGTCTTCGAGTCCGAACCGCATCTTCAGGACAGTTGCTTCGCGGTCGTCCATCGCGTTGAGTTCTCGCAAGACGAATGTTAGGTTGTCGTTTGCGAGAATCTCTTCGTCTGGGGTGTGACGCCGTTCGTCGATGATTGCTTCGTTCATCGACCAACCAGCGTCAACGTTGTCGGTCTGCGGTAAGAGGTTGTGAACAAGAATCGCCTTCTTGATGATCGGGAGTTTTTTGCGAGCGATACCGAGTAGCCGCGCCACTTCTTCCGACGTTGGAGTGCGACCGAGATCGTCGAGGAGACGAACACTTGCTCGTCGCCACTTTGACAGAATCTCCAGCATGTACGCTGGAATGCGAATCGTTTTAGACGAGTTAATCAGGGCACGCTTGATCGACTGTTTGATCCAGTAACTTGCATAAGTTGAGAATCGCGTTCCCATTTCGGGATTGAACCCTTCTACGGCCCGCAGAAGACCAAGGTTTCCTTCTTCGATTAGGTCTTGGAGTCCGAGACCTTTGCCGGAGTAGCCGCGAGCGATGTTTACAACGAGTCGCAGATTTGCGCGAACCATTTGATCGCGTGCCTCGATCTCGCCTCGCACAACGGCGCGGGCCAACGCAACCTCTTCAGGCTGCGACAACAACGGAGTCGTGTTGATCTCACGAAGATATACTTCAAGTGGTGACTGTACCGCCGTACCGACAAAATTCATACTTTTTACGTCAACCATAAATCACCTCTAACGACTCGTCCGTAGCTTCTAGCACGCAGGCAGGCTATCGTCTCGCACGCCGTATTGCACAAGCGGCGTCTAACTAGGTTTGCGTTGTGGCGACGATAACGGGTGTAACGGTGCGAGAGAAGTTCGTCGTGTAGTCCGTCCTTGACAACAATTTTTCGCTTGCGATAATCTAGGCAGACTTTGTGTAGTGCGCCGCTTGCTGCTCACTACATGGAAACTCTTCCACCTCAAACCATTTGGAGACCCGTTCGATGCTGTTCACCCGCCACTCTTGGTCCGTCTGTTGCGCCGCTCTCGCCGCCACGCTGTTGGCGTTCACAACGGCGACCGCCGTTCTCGCGCAAGACGCCACAACTCCCGCTCCCACCGACAACACTGCCGTCGTTGTAGATGCTGCCGCTGCCGCCAACGCTGCTGCGGAAGCCGCCGTCGATGCCGCTGATGCTGCCAAAGCTGCTGCCAATGTCGCCGCGCAAAATGCAAACGCAGTTCACAGCGACCACAGTGCCCCAACAGACGACGGCACCGTCAGCCAATTCCGTGTTGTGTTCATGTGGCTTCTCGCGCTGGTCGGCTCAATAGCCGCGCTCATTTTCGCAGTCCGCTTCTACAAAGACATGATGAAGTGCGACGAAGGAACCGAGGAGATGATCACCATCGCCGCCGCCGTCCGCGAAGGGGCGTGGGCGTACCTCAAACGGCAGTATCGCACTGTGGCGATTGTCTTCGTCATTCTTGCGATGTTCCTTGCGTTTCTCGCGTTTGGACTGGAAGTGCAAAGCCGCATCGTTCCGTTCGCGTTTCTCACCGGTGGTCTCTTCTCCGGTCTCGCGGGATTTTTCGGAATGGTCACCGCAACGCACGCCTCGAATCGTACCGCCGCTGGCGCGCAGAAGTCGCTCAATCAAGGGTTGCAAGTCGCGTTCCGCAGTGGTGCGGTTATGGGACTCACGGTCGTCGGTCTGGGACTGATCGACATCGTTATTTGGTTCGCCATCTTGTATTGGGGCTTCCCGAAGTTTGGCGTAACGCTAACACTTGAGCAGATAACAGTGACAATGCTCTGCTTCGGAATGGGTGCCAGTACGCAGGCACTCTTCGCCCGCGTTGGTGGCGGTATCTTCACCAAGGCCGCTGACGTTGGTGCAGACCTCGTTGGTAAAGTCGAAGCGGGGATCCCCGAAGACGACAAACGTAATCCGGCGACGATTGCAGACAACGTTGGTGACAACGTTGGTGACGTTGCGGGGATGGGGGCCGACCTTTACGAGTCGTACTGCGGCTCGATTCTGGCGACGGCGGCTCTCGGCGTTGCTGCGTTTTACACGCAAGCCGAAATGCTCAACGCGATTTTCCTCCCGATGATCATCGCGTCGGCGGGGATTTTCCTCTCGATTATGGGGATTTACCTCGTCAAAACCGAAGAGCAAGCCGACCAAGGTACACTCCTCAAAGCACTCGCCAGAGGCGTTGACATCTCCAGCATATTGATCGGCATACTGTCGATTGGCTTGGCGTACTTCTTCCTCAATGGACAATGGAACGTCGGCGTGAGTGTAGTCGTTGGTCTTGCCGCTGGCTGGATCATCGGTAAGTGGACAGAATACTCAACAAGCGACGAATACAAGCCGACTCGTGACATCGCCGAGCAAGCACTAACCGGTCCGGCGACCGTGATTATCGCTGGCGTTGCCGGTGGTATGTACAGCGTTTGGGTGCCGGTTCTCGTTGTCGGTGCCGCGACACTCCTTGCGTTCGGATGTTCAAACGGTTTCAACTTCACCGATGTCAATCTGTTCGCACTCGGTCTCTACGGCGTTGGTATCGCTGCGGTCGGGATGCTCTCGACACTCGGAATCACGCTCGCTACCGACGCCTACGGCCCGATTGCCGACAACGCTGGTGGTAACGCCGAAATGTCGGGACTCGATCCTGAAGTTCGCAAACGTACCGACGCTCTCGACTCGCTTGGCAACACGACCGCCGCGACGGGAAAAGGTTTTGCGATAGGTTCTGCCGCTCTGACCGCACTCGCGCTCTTGGCAGCTTACGTCGAAGAAGTTCGCATGGGATTTGAGCACTGGGGCGATGCGGCGATAAAAGTCGTCGCCCGTGCTGATGACGCCGCTGGTACAACCTACAAGATCAACGACCGTTTCGTCGTGAAGTCGAACGGTGCTGGCAAAGAAGCGCACAAGTTCATTGCGATGCCTGAGTCGGTTGCCGATGGTAACATCAAGGGGACTTGGGAAAAGATCGCCTTCGGTGCGAAGATTGATCCGAGCATTCTCAAGGACGACGTCGCGCACGATGCCAAAAATAATGTCGTCCCAACGCTTGCGTTTGCGGCGACGGGTGCGAAACTCGTTCCGGTCAAGACCGCAACGATGATGGACTGGATGACCTACTATCGCTGTAACCTGATGAACCCGAAAGTTATTGTCGGCGTGTTCATCGGTGCGATGGCGACGTTTGTATTCTGCGCGATGACGATGCAGGCGGTTGGTCGTGCTGCTTACGGTATGGTTGACGAAGTTCGTCGCCAATTCCGTGAACATCCGGGAATTATGGACTACACCGAAAAACCCGACTACGCTCGTCCGGTAGACATATCAACTGCGGCTGCGCAGCGTGAGATGATGTGGCCGTCATTTCTCGGTCTTTTCGTGCCGCTGGCGACGGGCATGGTGCTCGGCGTGACGGGCGTGATTGGTTTGCTTGTTGGGACGCTCACCTGCGGATTCTGCGTTGCGGTCTTTATGGCGAACGCGGGCGGTGCGTGGGACAACGCCAAGAAGTACATCGAAGCTGGCCACCACGGCGGCAAACGTTCCGACGCCCACAAAGCGGCTGTCGTCGGCGACACCGTTGGCGACCCATTCAAAGACACCAGCGGCCCGTCGCTCAACATTCTCATCAAACTCATGAACATGGTGAGCGTTGTTGCGGCTGGCCTCGTCGTTCGCTTCAGCTTTGAAGCGATGGGGTGGTTCTAGGAAACGTGATTGTAACCGTTCACGGTTTGCAAGTAGCGTCGCTGATTATGGTTCTTTGTAACTGTTCACGATCAATTTCAATCTTCCCGCATTTGCGGGGGGGGGGGCGTGAGCGGTTGCAATAAAAACGAGGTTTTCACGTCAATGACTGCAACAGTTTTACCGAGTCGCGCGTTGAGTTGCTTGTAGAGTCGCAACAAATTCCGTCGCGGTTTGATGGGTTGCAGGTCGTTGTGTGTCCTGCCAACATTGAAGCGTTCCTTGGAGTGGAGAGAGAACTGCGTCTCCAAGTTGTGGCTGAAGTGGTCGCCGAGGACCAGAAAATGCGACTGTAATGGACACGCCACAAGAATTCAGAGATGTTGCCAAGCGGCTACTCACTAGGAGAGATTTCCGATGACAACAATGGATGAATTGCGAGAGATCGTCGCCAATTTCTCTCGTCGCGTTGACACTATCATAGCAGACAACGCTGCGCAGACTGCGGAGTTGAAAGCGATATTAGCCGACAACGTCGCGCTGTTGAGAGCGTCTATCGACGAAGAACGTAAAAAGACCGAGGCGTCGCAGCGAAAGACCGAGGCGGTCGTTCGCAAAATTGCGAACGACTTTCATAGTCAGTGGGGTCGCCTCGTCGAATCGCTCGTCAAGAACCAGTTGTTGCCGCTTCTCAATGGTTACGGCATCCCCGTTATGGACACGTCCGAACGGCGCACCGGTCACTACGAAGGCAAAGAGTTTGAGATCGACATCATAGCTCACGATGGCGACAAAGTCGTTCTCGTTGAAGTGAAAACGACGTTGCGGCCAGACGACGTTGAGAAGTTCGTTACGAAGTTGGGTTACGCACGCGCCTCGCTGAGCGAGTGTTACAATCGTCGCGTGATTGGAGCGGTAGCGTTCTTGCACGAAGCTGCGAACGCCGCGAAGTTCGCGCAGAGCAAAGGACTCTTCACCATCGTCGCCACTGGAAACGGTGCCGTCATCACCAACCCTGAACCGTTTACGCCAAAAGAATGGTAAGATGCGTAAGACGGTTTAGTCATTCTCGCCTCCCCCCCTTGGTGTGTGGCGTTTGTCGGTTACAATCCCGCCCGCTAGATTCGTGACCGTCTGGCGAGCATAATAAGCAGGTTCAAGAAAAAGAAGGACGTATCAATATGCCCAAGCAGAAGACGCACAAAGGTGTCAGTAAGCGATTTCGCGTGACAGGAACCGGTAAGGTGAAACACCGCCGTAGCGGAACGAGCCACTTGGCTTGGCGTTTGACGACGAAGCGGAAACGCAAACTCCGTGGGACGGGCGTTCTATCGGCGACCGAGACGCGACGTATCTTGCGAGTCTTGCCGAACGAGTCCTGATCCTGTCGTGGTTCAGAAATCGCGTCAGCGAAACAACAACATTCACACAATTTTCTTGCGGATAGACTCTCATGAGAACTTCAAAAGGTGCAGCGCGGCGTCAATCGAAGCGGCGTATTTTTCAACGGGCCAAAGGATTTTGTTCGGGGCGCGGGAAGCTGCTGCGAACCGTTAAAGAGACGATTGTTCGCGCCGACGCATTCTCAACGCGCGACCGGCGTGCGAAGAAGCGCGATTATCGTCGCCTCTGGATTACTCGCATCAACGCTGCTGTGCGTATGATGGGGATGCGTTACAGCGAGTTCATCGCTGGTTTGGTGAAGGCCAAAGTTGCCCTCAACCGCAAGGTGCTGGCCGACATGGCCGTCTGCGATCCCGCCGCGTTTGAGGCGGTCGTCGCCATCGCACGCAAGTCGCTCTAAAAATGTTGTTGCGTTCTATCGCAATCCGATCCGCGTTATGCGCGGGTCGTTGTCGGCGCGGGAGAGTTCGGCGACCCGCTGTTTTATCTGCGGGTCTTGAAGCGTCGCCAAAAAAGAAATCGCCGCATAACGAACGTCTGGGTGCGGGTCTGCGGTGAGTGCGTCCCACCAGTAGATCGGTGTCACGCCAATCACGCCCGGAAGTTGCGATACCAGTTCTAACCGAATCGCTTTGTCGGGATGATACAAGCGGTACGCGAGCCGCATCAGCTCTGGCGTAAGTCGATCACGACTTGTCAAAATATCTTCGGCGCGTTTACGCAAAACGCCACTCGGATGGTGGAGCAGCCGCATTAACTCTGGCGGCGAACACTGATTAATATCGTCGATAGAAACACTTCCGAGCGGTGTTAACTCGACCGGTTCGAGTGTCGAATCGTTTGTACGACGAATCGGCGGGGCGAGCGGCGTGACGCGACTCGCGATCTTGGTTTGTCCGGTGTCGTCGTGGAGTTCGCCGATCTTGGCTGGCGTATTTTGCGACGCGACAAGTGTCGCGGTTGAATCTTCCACCACAGAGCCGCGACGTGAGAACGCACTTGTAAGTGCCTGTCTGGCAGCGGTTGCGTCGCGCGCGGCGAGCATCGTTTCGGGGGCGGAGTCCTTGAAGTTTGATGTCGGTTTCTGCCGTTGCCACTGCGTCGCCGCCAACATTTCCTCGGTCGTCTCGCTCCATTCGCTCGGCGGGCCACCACGCGACAACGCCAAACTCATATCGCGTCGCGTCTTGATTTCTTGCGAAACGTCAACGCCGCCGATCAACTCCACACAAGCATCATTGATGCGCGTGACGGTGAACGGCTCTTGAGAGAGCGAAGGCGAAGATGGCAAACGGTGTAACATCGTCCGCGCGATTTCCGCTGCGGCACATCGCCCACTCGGCCCCCACGACGGCGACATGTCGGCAAGGTTTGTCGCTAGTCGCTCCCACCGTTTGAGTTGCCCTTCGCCATCGAGCGGAACATCGGACGTTAACCACGTCAAAATTTGTTGCCGACAAAAAGTGTGAATCGCCTCGCGTTTGTGACCAAGCCCGGCGACGAGAACGGGGATTGTCAGTTCTTGCGTTTGCGTGAACAGTTCCAGTTTTTGCGGCAAGTCGCGCGGCGGTGTCGTCTCAAACTGGTCCCAAAACAGGGCCGGATTGCTAACAAAAAACGCCGTCCAAAGACCGCTGCCGACAAGCAGAGCAATCGCCGTCAAAGGCACGATAATCCCCCACGGCGAAGTCAAAAACGCCACAAACAGAGAACGAATCGTGCGAAGTGATTTGGTGCGGTTCATTTTTCGTAAGCGTTCACGGTTTGTTTCGTCATTCCTGCGCAGGCAGGAATCTAAAGGGAAGGTGTCATCGGAGTGATTGCATGTGTTTTTACGTCATTCCTGCGCAAAAATACGACGCAACATGTGCAATCGTGTCGGCAATGCGTGTGATTTGGATTCCTGCCTACGCAGGAATGACGGATTAGGCGGAATGACGGATACAGGAATCAACCATGAACGGTTACGCCTTCTTTGGTGGAACGAGTTCAAGTAGTGTTTGGTAATCGGAGTCGGCGGCGGATTTGTTTCCGTCCATGAAGTATGTGACGGCGCGGTTCTTGAGTGCCGTTGCGTGAACTGGTTGTAGCGTGAAGACTTTGTTGAAGTCTTCGAGCGCGGTGTGATACGCTTTTTGCCATCGCCGAAAGATTCCGCGATTGATGTAGTGGATGATTTTGTCGGGTTCGGTTTCGATGGCTTGATCGAAGTCGCTTTGGGCGATTTCGGAACGTCCGATGCGGAGTGCAGTTGTCGCGCGGTGGATGAGTAACGCGGTGTCTTGCGGGTTCGTTAGCAGTTTGGCAGACGTGGCGTCGATCTCTTCCCACATCTCTAGCGACTTGAGATCGAACGGAGTTGTCGCCTGTGTTGTTGTGGAGCTTGGAACGGTGGCCGCAACCGCTTCCGCCGCATCGGGCGACGTGACGAAGAACGATCCGCGTTTCGCACTCTTCGCCGCAACGATACCGCGTTCCGCTCTCGCGTAAGTATCCTGTTCACTCTGTTTTGCGCTAACACCAACAAGCGAAATCGTAAGCACTGGTTTCACTTCACTTATTATGCCGTCGTGTTCACACACAATCGGAGTCGCCTCAATTCGCGTCTGCCACTTCTGGAGTTTGATACGCAACTCGTCAAATGAAAGGTGTCGCGTTGCCAGACACAAACACTGTCCCGAAAAGAGTCCAACGAGCGTTGTCGGTTGTGGAAACGCGATACGAAGTTCGCGTCCAAGCACGCGGCAGATACGATCAACGACCGCGATTGAAAGTTCTTCGTTAAGTTCGTGCGTTCCGCTGATGTCGAACAGTGCAAAACAAAGTCGCGCCGTCGATTGTACGTTCGTCCGCCACCACTCGGCCAGCGACGATTCGATGCCGAGACGGTTTGTCATGTTGAAATTGTTATTGATCAGGTCTTCCGGCTTTAGTTCTTCAAAGTTTGTGTCGAGTCGCGCGTAGAGCGTGTTGATCTCGGTTTGAACGTCTCGGATTTTGTGCCGCAGACGCACGAGTTTGTCGAAGAGCGGCGACAGAGTTTCGAGCGACTTTGCGATAGTTTCATCTGGGATTTGCGGCACAGGTTTTGGTGCTGCTTCGCCTTCACCTTCGGCGGCAGCTTCGGACGGCGGCGTTTCGGCACCGGCAGGTTTGGTTGCGGTTTCGATCTTTGTGACTTCGGCGAGAAGTGATGTTAGCGTCGGCGTCGCTTCGGCACTTAACGTGTCGAGTCGCGTGACAGTCTCATTGAGCCTTCCACCCGCGTAAGGCGCACGCGCCTTGACCTCACGAATCAAACTCGCAAGAAGTGTCTCGATCTGCTTGCCGTCTTCTTGAAAGTCGGCGAGGAGTTGCAGAAACGCTTCGGTGTTGGGGGCAGTACGGAGCGTGCGAATACGTTTGTCCATCTCGATCAGATGTTGCCCCGTGCGAAGCTGTTCGAGTCGCCGTTTCTTGATCATGAACGCCCCGCCCTTGCCACCGCCGTCGCCCCACTTTCCGCCGCCAGCGGCGTTGGCGTCGGCAGTTCCAAAACGGGTTTTGTCGGCAATTTGATCGTATATCGGTGTCGCCTCGACCCACGCCACCGCTTCGGCGAGAGTCGGTTCAACGACAAGGTCTTTGGCACCGATGTCGGTATCAGTCTTTTTTTTCTGCGGGATGAACCGCTCTTTCAGCGTTTTAATTTTCTCGACATAACCGATCACAATCGACTCGCCGTGCGCGAAGATCGGAGCCAACCGTGCGCGAAACGCTGTCACCTGCCCACGCAAGTTGTCAACAACAGGGACGATCAATCCACGCAACCACTGCACAATGTCACGCACTTCTGTAGCGGCGTCCTTCAACGTCGGCGGCGCAAGCCCCAGCCGCACCGCGATGAGATAACCCAACGCGAAGTTGACCGGAACAAAAATCAGTATCATCAAAATCGTGCGAAGCATATCATGCGTTCACAAATTGTTCGTCATTCCTGCGTAGGCAGGAATCTAAAGTGAAAACGTTATCGAAGCGATTGCATATGTTCGCATTGAATCCGAAGCCCCAACGGGGCGACAAGAACTTAGCCGTGGGTGAGCGGTATTCCGCGAACCCACGGTAGGCGACATAAACAGAATCGGTAGCCCCAACGGGGGCGCAAGAATTGGGCCGCACACAAATGTTCTTTCGCCCCGTTGGGGCTTTCTGGATTTTGGGGGGCCGTACCGTGGGTTCGCTTCGCTCACCCACGGCTAAGTTCTTGCTGCCCCGTTGGGGCAAACTATAAACATATTCTCACGCCATCCTATTCTTTGCTTGCGGCGTCTTGCAGAGCAATGCGTAGATGCGTTCAAACTCGGCGTGGCTGCCAAACGGGATCACAATTTTTCCTTTGCCGCCTTTGTGAGTAAGCGTGACTTTGGTGCCGAGATTGCTACGCAGTTCCTGTTCGAGTTGCTGCGTTTGAGCAGACGTGACTGCGGCGGCGACGTCGGCGGTGACGGGTTTGCGTTCACCGTCGCTGTCGATCATCGTCCATTCGTTGGATGACGCCGCTTGCGGTTGCCGTTCTTTGACTGCGGACTCGGTCGTGCGTACATTCCATTCTTCGTCTACGATTCGCTGTGCGAACTCAAGTTGCTCGGCCTCGGTGAGCGAGAGTAGTGCCCGCGCGTGACCAGCGGAAATTTTTGACTCTCGCACCATTTCTTTAATCGCATCCGGCGATTCGAGCAGTCGCAACAAGTTTGATACCGACGCTCGTTCCATCGAGAGACGTTTGGCGAGGTCTTCGTGGCGTCCGCCGTGCGTTGCGAGATAGTTGGCGAGAGCTTGCGCCTTTTCGAGTGCGTTGAGGTCGCGCCGCTGCAAGTTTTCGACGAGTGCGATCTCGGCCATTCCACGCTGGTCGGCTTCCACAATCCGAACGGGAATGTCTGTCCAGCCGATTCGCGTTGCCGCACGGAGACGACGTTCACCAGCGATTAACTGATAACGTTCACCGTCGCGGCGGACGACTAACGGTTGAAGCAAACCGTGCGTTGCCAAACTTTCGGCGAGCGAATCGAGTTCGGCCTCGTCAAACTCTTGACGCGGCTGGTACGGATTGCGGTCGATGAGCATCATATCGACACGCTCCGGATCGGTGCCCGTTGCAGTTGCGGCGGCCTCTATTTCCGCTTCGACGCGAGCACCTTCATCGTCGTCCAACGACGCGAAACGTCCGATGAGTGCTTCGAGTCCGCGACCCAATCTTTTTTCTTTACCCACGTTCAAATACCTCCATGCAAAGTTCGAGCGAAGCCCGCGCGCCGCGCGAGCGGGGAGCGTGATCAAAAATCGAGACGCCGTGACTCGACGCCTCCGTAAAAGCAACGTCACGCGGGATGACCGTTTCAAAAACGGCGTCACCGGCAAAGTCGCGTATCTGCTGTTCAACTTCGTGTGAAACTTCCAAACGGTGATCGAACATCGTCAAGACAACGCCGCCGAACTTGAGCTGTCCTTTCGGACTGTTCGCCGCCAGCTTCTGCTTGCGAGCACGAATCGCTTCGCCAATCACCTCGATCATTTGGACGAAACCTTCCATCGCAAAATACTCGCACTGCACCGGCACGACAACTTCTGATGCACCTGCGAGTGCGAGTCGCGTGAGCTGTCCGAGTGACGGCGGGCAGTCGATCAAAACGAGATCGTAACGCGCCAGTTCTCGCGTGATCTGTGACTCCATTCTGTTCATCGCTTGCTGGTTGCCGCGTGCGAGTGCATCGACTTCGCCAAACCGCCGCGTGCCGGGGAGCAGGTCGAGGCCAGCAGTTGGCGTCGGTACGACGCAGCTCTGAATCGGTTCGCCAGTGACGAGCGGGTGATCAACAATCGGCGTTCCTTGCAGTCCGCTGGTGGCGTTGCATTGCGGATCGAAGTCGATCAGTAGCGTCCGCAGTTTCCCCTTCGCGCCGCCGTCGGCGAGCGTTAGTGCGGTGGTCGTCTTGCCGACCCCACCCTTCTGATTGGCTATGCAAACAACACGAACCATTTGTGCGGGCCACACGTTTTTGAAACTTCTACAACGTGAATCGTACCAAATCGTTCGCCGCAAGTGAAGGGCGAAAAGTCGCGGGCGAGTGAGTGGGCGATTTGGGAAGAGTGCGGATTCTGTTGTGGCCGCTGACTGCGGATTCGTTGTGGCGAACGCGCTAACCGCCCAAGCGTGGCACGTCCATTGCTCTTTGCGTACAAACGAGTTCACACATTTTCAAAAGGAGTACATTCCATGACCACTTTAGCTAACCGTTACAATCCGCTTGACGTTTGTCTTTTGGGGAGTGAAAGCGAGAAATCGGGTTCAGCGATTTGGCCTCGCGTTATTTCTGCGGGTTATAATGCCGTTGGGGACGGTCGTCGTCCTCTTGGGAATACCGCAATGAAATCGCTCATAATCCTCACCAAAGTTTTTGCGTCGCTTCGCGGTGACCGCGTTTTCCGGCTGTTTGTCGGCGGAGTCGCCCTGTTGCTGCTGGTGTTTGGCGGACTGGACGCAAGCGGTGTCGCGGCGGCGGAGTTACGCGAAAATCAAACTGTGGCATCGGCGGCGAACACTTCTGGTGGCATCCAACTTTTGGGCGTGCTAACGGAGTCGCAGGCCGCGGAAGTGGTTGTGCCGAACGACAGTTGCATGATTCGCATCAACCGGCGTCTGCTCAAAGAACAAGGCGGACTCTCGCCACGCGAATACTATTACATTATGGCGAAGCGTGTTGACCCAATCGAGGGACGCATGCTCGCCGACGCAATGGACGGCCAGTGGAACTCGTTCGATCAGTTGACAGCCGCATTGATTGCGGAGGGGATGCGCGACGAACGCCAGATGCGCGAGTGCGAAGCCCGCGTCGAGACGATGCTAAAGGAATTGCGAACGATGGTGACGGTAACTCAAGGTGCCGACTCCGATGCCGTGTGTGCGAAGATCGTGTTCGAGTATTTGCACAACAACGTCCTCAAGGGTGAGTATCAAGTCGATTGCAGTCAGATTTCGCACGTCTTCAAGACTGGCAACTACAACTGCGTCAGCGCGACGATTTTGTACAACGTTCTTGTTGAACGCCTCGGACTTCGTGCCACTGGAATTGAGAAGCCGGGACACGTTTTGAGCCGCGTTTACACGCACGGAAACTCGTTCGACGTTGAGACGACTTGTGCGAACTGGTTCTCGCTGACTGGTGAAGTTCGTGTTGCAACCGCGATGGCGAAGACAGCTTCGGCTGCTGGTCAACCGGTCGCCACAGACGTTGCCGCAAAGATGCGAGAGGTTACGCCCGTGCAACTCGTGGCGATGATTTACTACAATGAAGGCGTAGACGAAATCAACGCCAAAAACTACGAACTCGCAGCTGCCGCCAACGCCAAGGCACTTCTCCTTGACGCCCAAAGCGATGCCGCGTGGAGCAACCTGATGGCAACCGTCAACAACTGGGCTATCGACTTCGCAACGAACAAGAATCGTTTCGACCTCGCCGCTCGTTTGCTGGACGAAGGCCGTGTACTCGACGCGACTTACAGCAACTTCGAGTCAAACCAACTCAACATTTACTATCACTGGATTCAGTCGCTCGTGAACGAGGGACGTAATGACGACGCGAAAACGGTTTACGCCCACGCCACCAAACGGCTCGCGCCCAACGCCGAACTCGCCCGACTCGTGGAAGCCCTGTGATTTGTGACTGATGACGAGTACGCAAACGGGATGGAGTTTTCTCCATCCCGTTGTTTTTTGTATCTGTTCACGGATTTGCGTTTACGAGTTGTTCTTTTTTCTCGCACAAAGGCACGAAGAGGAATTTTAACACTGAAAACGCAGAAGGACGAAAAGACGCGGAAGTTCAGTATTCTCTCCTCTTCGTGCCTTTCCTCAAATTTACCGCCGAGACACAGAGTTCGCAGAGAGTATGGAATCTCGGTGTCCTCTGTGGTAAAACAAAATGGAACAAACCGTGAACGGTTACGAAAATTTCAACCGTCTTGAGTGTAATGCGGTGTTGAGTATGACTGGACAGCGCGGACAATGCTCAAAAAACGACACGCCCCCATTGACGGCATGCGCGTCGTCCGCTACGATTCCGCTCCGTAGTTGGTTTCGTGTTTGGTCTTTCCCGCCTAGTTTTTGTGAAAGGAGATGGACGATGTACAAGACGCTGATGATTTTCGTTTGTGGACTCGAAACAATGCTCGATGCAGCGTGCGCCGCCTGCGGTACGCACAGTGTTAATTGTGATGTTAAGCTGGGGGGGGGGGGCAGAATTGGTAAACTCTGCGATGTCTTTGGCGTCTTCTCTGACGCCGATTGCTCCACCTCTTCTCGACGCCGCAATCGCGGTTTTACGCTCGTTGAACTTCTCGTAGTGATCGCCATCATCGGCGTTCTGGTTGCACTCTTGCTTCCCGCTGTACAGGCCGCGCGCGAAGCCGCAAGACGAATGCAGTGTACGAACAAACTGAAGCAGCTTGGCCTGTCAGTCCACAACTTTGTCGATGTCAGACGCGAGTTGCCGACTCAAGGATGGCGCACTGGTGGGACCCCGAATGGGACTACCGCCACCAATTGTTATAGCGGCTTTATATCACTGCTCCCGTTTATAGAGGAAACTGCACGGTACGATGAAATCGCAAGCAATGGGTTGAGTGTGAGCCCATACCGTAACTTACAGGCGTTCTGTGGCCCATTATCAGGCTTTGCGTGTCCATCGGATAGCTACGCCCTTTGCCAGCCATTTACTCCGCCGGGTAATGCAACAGTGACTTCGACTGATCAAACACAAACGCGGACGAGCTATGTGTTTTGTCAAGCTGATGCTCCTTTTGGGTGGGCATACCCAAACAACAATATCACCACGGGGACAAATGTGGGGTCGAATGTTACGCCTACGGACCGTGCAAAACGGTGTGCTTTTCCCATTGGTACGGCGCAATCACTGTCAGTGATCAGCGATGGTTTGAGCAATACACTGTTGTTTTCGGAGCGATGCACGAACCCTTATGCCGTTGGGGCGAATACGACAAGAGGAAGTATATTGATCGTAACCGGATTAACCCCAGGAATAGGTTTGGCCGCCCCCCAAACGCATTGTATGGTCTATAAGGGGGGAAACAACACCTTTAACAATGGTTCGTTCACAATTAACGGAGTAAATGGTGGGCGTCGCTATGGAGATCATGGAATGTGCTTCACTTGGTTTAATACGACGATCGCCCCCAACGGGCCTTCCTGTTCAATTTTTGCACTTGGTATCCCGCAAGATGCGGCTTACTTGCCACCGACGAGCTACCATCCCGGCGGGGTGAATGTTGCGATTTTTGACGGAGCTGTGTCTTTTGTTTCTGATACTGTTGACGTTGGCGATCTAAACCAACAGCGTCCAGCGGGATTGCAACAGTCGCCTTACGGCGTGTGGGGCGCAATGGGGACAGTCAATTGTGGTGAAGCAAAACGTTTGTAGTACTGGTCTCGTTTTCTCTTGTTTTTGGACATGTGTGCGTTGAAATTGGGGGCGGATATGAAGTGTTACCACTGGGTTTTTGTAGTAATTGTCGCGGGACTGTTGGGATGTTCGTCATCCAGTCAATTAGAAGGCCTTGTACCGATGCGCGGCGTGGTGTTGCTGGACGACCAGCCGATTGAAAATGCCAAGATTCTATTTGCGCCAAAGCCAGGACAAGATGTGGCGTTGCGATCTGCTTCTGCCATCAGCGGGCAAGGTGGTACTTTTTCGATGATGACGCTGAATCCGGGGGACGGTGTTTTCCCGGGCACCTATTTGATTGCAGTCGAAAAGACCGAAATGACCGACCTGCGAACGCCAGAACAAAAGGCAAGAGATGAATCTGCTGATGTTGACGAGAATTCAAAGCGGTTGCCACCGTCCCCTGAACCATTAGTGAAAGCCATTGTTCCAACGAGATATAATGACGTGAATACTTCTGGTTTAGAAAAAGTTGTTGATTCTCGTGGTGATAAAAAATTCGAGATAAGGCTTACGACCCGTTAGATGATTTATGGACTCCCCATAATAACAAATTGATTGCACGAGTGATGTTTCAGTTTGGAGAAGAAATGAAGTGTGTTGTGAGGTTGTTTTGGTGTGCGATCCTGCTCGGCGGTTGCGTTTTCTGTTCGTCAGCAGCGGAAAACCTTTCCGCCGCCGATGTTCGTCAAAACGATCCGCGTCCAAACATTATCGTCATCTTTATAGACGACATGGGATACGCCGACATCGGTAGTTTCGGCGGCAAGATTCCCACGCCGAACCTCGACCGTCTCGCCAGTGAAGGCCGGCGATTCACCAATTTTCTTGTCTCTTCGGCGGTTTGTTCTGCATCGCGCAGTGCGCTCTTGACGGGGTGCTATCATCGCCGCGTCGGTGTCGAAGGCGCGCTCTTTCCCAACGCATGTATTGGGCTTGATCCAGATGAAGAAACAATCGCTGAAGTTTGTCGTCGTGAAGGATATGCGACGGCATGCTTCGGCAAGTGGCACCTCGGACACCTGCCGGAGTTTCTCCCAACGTCGCAAGGTTTCGACGAGTATTTTGGTCTGCCATACTCGAATGATATGTGGCCGCCCAACCATCCAGAAGGTCGGTATCCTCCTCTTCCACTTTTTGATGGGACAGTTGTGGTGAACGACAACGTCGATGCTGTAACGCAGAGTCAACTCACGACGTGGTACACTGAACATGCCGTCTCATTCATCGAACGCAACAAAGATCGCCCGTTCTTTCTATACCTGCCGCACACGATGGTTCACGTTCCACTCTTTGTCAGCGACCGATTTGCGGGGAAAAGTGACCACGGTCTTTTTGGTGATGTTGTTATGGAAGTCGATTGGTCAGTTGGGGAAGTCGTTGCGGCGTTACGACGCTGCGGATTAGAGCGTAAGACGCTGCTAGAGCATTTTACGTTATCTTGTACCCACTTGGTAGCAGGAAACTCTGGCTGGCTGCCACTACACGAAGGATGAAGGACACAGAGAAAAGAAAACCGCTCTAATGTTCACCTCGGACAACGGGCCTTGGCTTCCATATGGCGACCATGCCGGAAGTGCTCGCCCACTCCGCGAAGGGAAAGGAACGAGTTTTGAGGGTGGTGTCCGTGTCCCGACAGTAGCTTGGTTTCCGGGACGAATTCCGGCGGGAACGGAGTGCCGTGAACTTGCCGCAACGATCGACATTTTACCAACAGTGACGAAACTTATCGGCGGCACGCTTCCCGCTCGTCGCATCGATGGGCATAACATCGCCCCGCTTTTGTTTGGCGAACCGAATGCCACGTCGCCGCACACGGCCTACCCAATTTATTTTGGCGGGCAACTTCAAGCGATTCGTGACACACGCTGGAAACTCGTCTTCCCGCACGCAGTCCGGACACTGGGCGGGCAGCCAGCAGGAAGCGGTGGAACGCCTGCGAAATATCAAAGTCAGCGGGTTGCGTTGGCCCTCTACGACTTGGACAATGACATTGGCGAGACAACAGATGTTTCCGCCTCGCATGTTGAAGTCACCACGCGACTCAATGCAGCAGCAAACGCTATTCGCGCCGACTTGGGAGACGGCAACAAAATGGGCCCCGGCGTTCGCCTCCCACGAACAATTTCACGCTAGATAGCTTCAATCGCGTGGCTAACTAAAACCTGACTGGTTATACAGCTTCAGTACCGTAAAAGCCGCTGATGGTCTTCCACCGGGAACATACAAAGTGTACTTGTGAGGTTTTCAAGAGTGTATCAGCGATGACAACGCAAAGCAACTTGTTTACCGTTCAGACATCGACTTGAAATATGGCGACCCTGACACGTCTGGTCTAACGTGTGAAGTGACGAAAAGGGGGCGTTTTGACTTCACAGTCGAACGAAACACGGAACCAGAGAAGAAGAAAAGATAAACAAGCTCGTTTGGTTGATGCGCCGCGTTGGTGTATTGGTCAGTGAGCATAAATAGTTTCAAGCAAAAAGGGGGAGTTTCATGGCTCAAAGTACAGTTCAAAACCAAAATAGCAGTGATAGCTGCTGTGTGACGAAACAAGGTGCTTGTAAATGCCGCGAGGTTTGTCTGTCGATTTTCGTCGGATTTTTGTTCGGTGTAATAGCTGGTTTTGCCGCCAAGGACGCTGTAGTCCGTCTTTACTTCTCGGCAATGAGTCCGGCAGAGGTTGTGCAGGGCGAACCGGTAGCGAGACCGCCAATGCCAGTTCTGACGCCAACACAAGAACAGACCGCCATAACGCCCAGTGACGAAAACACTGAAGGCGATGAGAAACCAGATTTGCCTGTAGAAGGTGAATAGAAGAGCGATATTCCCAAGTGGGTGTTACTGGTCGCAACTTATTTAGTCATTCCCGCTTTTGCGGGAATGATGCGTGTGGAAATCGGTCGTGAACAAACATCACACCGGTCGCTCAATTTGCGTATTGCGCACACAAGTCGTTCAATCGCTTCATCGTGACTGAACTCGCCGATAGTTTCGGTCTTACGTTTGAGGCAGACGCTGTTTGCGCCGCACCAGATTCCGAAGTCGGCGTGGTCGGTCTCGCCGGGGCCGTTGACGCGGCAACCCATCACTGCGATTGTTAACGGCCTGTCTTTGGCAAACAGTGTCGCCTCGCGGACTCGTTCCGCAAGCTCCACAAACGCCTCGTTCTCAACCCGCGCACAACTCGGACAACTGATGATGTTGAGCCGATTCGGCGACCACTCGGCTTCCGTTAGCACGATACCGCGTGCCGCGTTTGCAACGATGAGTCGCCCTGCGTCGATCTCTTCGTGTTTGCGACTGTTCGGAACCGTGAGAGATACCCGAAGTGTCTCACCGATTCCGTCTGCGAGCAGCGTTTCCATCGCCAAACGGGATTTGAAAACGCCTTCGGGTGGCATTCCCGCCTCGGTCACGCCGAGATGCAACGGCACCTCTGGACACTGTTTCGCAAACGCACGGTTCGCAGCGACGACGCGACGCGGATCAGAATCTTTGAGCGAAACGCAATAGTTCGTAAATCCGATTGAGTCGAGAAAACGACTGTGCGCGACCGCACTCGCAAGCGCGACATCGCTCGTAACCGCATCAGGCGAATCGGCGAGAACCGGATCGAGTGAACCGCAGTTGACACCAACACGCAGCGCGACGTTGTGTTCGCGGGCCATCGCCACCAGCGACGCCACCTTGTCTTGCCACGGCGTTGACGCGGCGACGTGATGAAGGTGCCCCGGATTGTACCGAATCTTATCGACCCACGGCGCGGCGCGTTCGGCGAGTCGCCAGTTTTCTTGAAGGTCAACAGAGAGCGTGATGCCAGTAGTTTCAGTGCGAATCTCGCGGAGCGCATCGGCGTCGCGTGGAGTATCGACCGCGACACGCACAACATCCGCACCCGCCGCCGCAAGTACACGCACCATCGCCACCGTCGCCGCTACATCGGTCGTCTTCGTTGCCGTCATCGACTGAATCGCAACACGATTCCCGCCGCCAATCTTGACGTTCCCAAAAACCACCTCGCGCGGTAAACGTTTTTTAGATGATGTTTTCATTTTTGTGTTTGAGTCGGTAAAAAATTGCAGGCCGAATATGGTGGGTTTTACGGTTACGGATTTTTGTAAGGTTCACGCATCATTTTTACATATTCGGAACCAAGTCGCGCAGTTTATTCATCGTGCGTTTCAAACTCGGCGAGTTTTCTTCGGCACGCAGCGGCTCCCACGTTTCTTGTACAAAAAGACACAAGTGCCGATTGTATTCGGGGCCGATACTCGCGTTCGCACTTGGAAGCATTTTAGCAAAACGTCGTTTGGCTTTGGACTTGTTCCGTACCAAGTCTTGAAGGCGTCTTTTCGGATCAACGATGCTGTCAGGGTTTCTGTCCAAGCTATTGATCGGAATCGCAAAATAGTCGCTGAATCCCTCGCGATCCGCCAAGAGCCACGATTCGATTTCGTGAACGGCAACCCGAATCAGCGTTTGATGCGGCAAGTTGATCGGCGCGTTTGGTTTGAGTCCCAAAATTTCGCGGAGAAGCGGCCCAGCGCACGGCCTTTGATCTAAATCAAGCAGGACGAATCCGTGAAAGCCGTTTCGCCCCATGTTGATACACGGCACAACCTTTTTGCGAACTTTTGAGTCAACGACATACGGGTATCCATTTTGAAACGCAAACGCATGGCTCGTCTCTTGTGTCAGTACGCCAAAAATCTTGATGAGCACCTCCTTCGATGGCAGGTCTTCGACAAAGGTGACAAACTGTGATGCCGTTGTCATGAATCGAGTCCTCCGACGTGCAATTCTGTGACAGGGAAAATGACATCCGCCGGTGATAAACCTGCGCGGATCATGGTTTTTTGCTCGCTATTGAGCGGTTCAACACCTGATGCCTCGCCGTCTGCGCCGGGGTGAACCATCAAAAACGAATCCGCATCGACACTTTTATCAGATAGCATTTGTTCGCTGTGCGTACTCACCAAAATCTGCCCACCGGCAATTTTGCGACTTGCTCGCATCTTGCGGAAAAGCTGCGGAATCTGCTCCACAATCTTTCCGTGCAAAGACAACTCCGGCTCTTCAAGTAAGATCAAATGGTTCGAACTCATGAGAGTCCAAAGGAGCGAGATAAGTCGTAGCGTCCCGTCGGAAAATTGGTCTTCTTGCTGGAACGCCCCCGCTTTTCTCCAGTGCTTGAAGCAAATCTGCAAGTGAGGCGATCCCGTTCGCTCATCGCGTTTGAATGCCAATCGCTCGAATTGTGGGACGACAGCGTGGAGATTTTTTCCGATCCGATTGAGACGCGAATCGCGTGTCTTCTCCGGCGTTGCGGCCACTTCTTCGAGGAATCCCTGTCCAAACGGATCGGATTCCATCCGTTGAACAGCGAGTTGATGACCATACTTGAGAAGCTGCGGAACGAGATGTAGATAGAGCGTGTCACGAAAATAGTCGGCGATGGAACGAAACTCTTGGTTGCTGTTGATCTGTTCAAGGTATGTCTGCGTCAAGCGTTCCGGGTCCTTTTCGGAATCTTCCTTCGTCGGACGATTCAAAATCAGTTTACCATCGCAAGTAACACATTCTTCAATAATGCGAACACGATCCATCTGTTTTCCGTGAAAAGTGAGTCGGTATTTCCAGTCATGCTCATCCGAAGCATGGTTCTTCGACAGCGAAACGTCGAGCGTCACCGCAGTTTGTTTTCGTGCCGCCAAACACCGAACTTTCTTAATCCCGCCACGGTCGGCGACTGCTTTTTGTAACCCGCCACCATCTTTAACGATGTCTCGCAAAAAACGGAATATGTCCAAGAAGTTCGACTTGCCCGACGCATTTGGCCCAACGAGATAAACCGTTTCGTTGAGCGGGACATCAATCGATCTGAAGTTACGCCAGTTGACAGCGTGAAGATGTGATAGGTACATGATGTGGTATCCCTTTGTGAAAGATGTTGACAACCGTTCACCCAATCATCTTTCGCGAGTGTTCTGGTGCGGCCGTTCTTGGGAAGTCTTCGCGGTTGTGGGCACCGCGAGACTCTTCACGCGCTAACGCCGTTTGCAAAATCAAGTCGCCGACAGTTAACATGTTTTGCAGTTCCCAACCCTCAATCGTTGTCAGTTGTTCGGCGAGAAGACACTGCGACCACCGCCTTAAGTCGCGGAGTGCTTCCGCAAGCTGTTGACCATTTCGCACAATCCCCGCCTCACGCCAAAGAAGACTGCGAAGCGAGTTGCGAATGTCGGCAAGGTCAAGCGACGCTACAATCGTGTCGCCCGAAGACGCAAGCGGCGGATTGTCGATTGGCTCGATTTTGTAATCGTCGCCCGACTCGGCCACGCGCTGCGACGCACCACGTCCCGCCGCCGCACCAACAACCAACGCCTCAAGCAAACTGTTCGACGCAAGACGATTCGCACCGTGAAGCCCCGTACTCGCCACCTCGCCGACCGCCCAAAGTGAATTGAGCGAAGTCGCGCCGTTGCGGTCAACTTCGATGCCGCCCATCGTGTAGTGCATCCCCGGTCGCACCGGAATCTGGTCGCGCGCGATGTCGATTCCAAACGAACGACATATCTCCGTGATGCCGGGGAAACGTTTGTAAATCCAGTCGGGTTCGCGGTGCGTCAGATCGAGAAAGACACACGGACTCGCCGTCTTCTGCATCTGCATCACTATCGCACGACTCACAACGTCACGCGGCGCAAGCTCCGCACGCGAGTCGTAATCGGGCATGAATCTTACGCCGTGACGGTCAACGAGACGCGCGCCTTCGCCACGCATCGCCTCCGTTATGAGACTGCGACTCAAACCCGCAATGTACAGAACCGTCGGATGAAATTGCAAAAACTCGATGTCGCGGATCGTCGCTCCGGCCCGCAACGCCATCGCAACGCCGTCGCCGGTTGCGGTTGCGGCGTTCGTCGATTCGCGGTAAATCTGCCCGACGCCGCCGCTTGCGAGAATCGTTTGCTTCGCCCACACGAGTTCTTTCTCGCCTTGTTTGTGCCAGTAAACTAATGCCCCGCGACAATCATCGCGGGCGGTCAACAGGTCAATCGCAAACGTGTTTTCCCAGATGCGAATGTTGGGACGCTGCAACACCTCGGCAACGACGGTGCGGATCAGTTCTTTTCCGGTCGCGTCGCCGTCGGCGTGGAGGATGCGCGAAGTTCCGTGGCCGCCTTCGCGGGTGAGAATCGGTTCGCCGCTGGAGTCGAGGTCGAACTTCGCGCCCCACTCGCGCATCTGTCGCAACTCGGCGGGGCCACCGGAGACGACGTGTTCAACCACGTCGCGGTCGCACAGTCCGCACCCTGCGATGAGAGTGTCGCTGACGTGCGCTTGCACCGAATCGCCTTCGGCCCAAACGCAGGCGATTCCGCCTTGGGCAGCGTGGCTGTTGGAATTGTAAAGTCCGCCTTTGCACAAGACAAGGACTTGAAGTCGCGGGTCAACCGCGAGTGCCGCACGCAACCCCGCAAGTCCGCCGCCGATGATGAGAACATCGGCGAAAAAGTGTGGGTGACGTTTCGGGTGGAATGGAGCTAGGTAACGCATTGCGGCAATTTATCCGAAATCGCCGCGTTGGCAAGCCCCGTTGACACTTCGCACACTCTTGGTACGATTCCACTCATGATACTACGTTGCACACTACTCATGCTTGTACTGTTTGTCGTTACCAGCGTTGGTACCGCCGCGCCGGTCGGTCCCGACGAAGGGATCGGCGTAGACGTTGGGATCGGCGGCTACTACAAGAACGGTGCGTGGACACCAGTTTTTCTTGATGGAATCGCCGACGATGCACCAATCGAAATGGTGGCGAGTGACCCCGATGGCGTTGACGTCGTCTTCACTGCAAACGCGAACAATGCAAACGAGTTGAAAAATTCGCGGCGGATTGGGTATGTGAAACTCGGTCGCGCTCGCGGCTCACTCACACTTCGCGGCGAGCGACTCGATGTCACCATCGCTCCGAACGAACCGTTCGGTAAGGGTGCGCCGCCGTCGCCACAGCGACCACGTCGTTTCACGCAGCCAGTTCCGAACGAACGACCAATCTACCTCGTTGTCGGCGGCGACGAGAACGACGTTGATCCGTTCGGACTCGCCGATGCGGTCGCGCTCTTGCGGCTCCCCGAACACCGGCGTCCCGTGATCGCTCGCGTTCGTTCGCTCGACGAACTCCCCGACGAGTGGCGCGGTTACGATGCGATCTCAATGGTTTTTCTAGCAGCAACGCCCGACGTGTTTGCTGGCCGCAAAGGTTCGTCGCCGCAAGTTCGTGCGATTGCAAATTGGGTTGAGCTTGGCGGCAAACTTGTATTGCTCGCTGGTGCCGAGTCGGGCGTACTTTGCAAAGGCGACGACGCACCGCTCGCGTCGCTCCTTCCCGGAAAGTACGAACGCATGACGATGCTCCGTCACAGCGAACCGATAGCACTCCTCGCGGGGAGCAACAGGCCGCTAGTTATGACGGGGAGTTCGGAGTCGCCGTTTGTGCGGTTGCCTTATTTCACGCAGCCGCGCGGCGTCGTGATGGCGCAAGAAAGCGACCTCGTGATCGCGTCGCGGAGTGCATTCGGAATCGGAACAATCACATATTTTGGCGGCGACCTAGACGCAGCACCACTGCGAACTTGGCGCGACAGGCCAACGCTTCTCCTGCGTCTTCTTGGATGGAACGACGTTCGACAAAACTCGACGACGACGCAGCAAACGCTGATCCAACTCGGTTACAGCGACATCAGCGGCCAGATGCGCTCCGCACTCGATGCGCGACACAAAATCGTCAACGTCCCGTTCTCGCTCATTTTGCTGATGATGTGTGGTTATCTTCTTGTCATCGGCGTCGGCGATTATCTGCTCGTTCACAAAGTTTTTCGCCGTCCGCAGTTGACATGGCTCACGTTTCCGCTGGCGATTGCGATATTTGCGGTCGGTGCGTACTGGCTCGGAGTCGGAAATAATCCGCTGCACATCGACATTCAGCAGGTCTCGCTCGTTGACATTGATACGACTTCGCAGACTGTCCGCGAAACAGTTTGGGCGTCGGCGTATTCGCCGCGCGACGCACTCTACAACGTCCCGATGGTCACTTCGGGAGTTGAGAGTTTCGGCGACAGTTCTGCGGACAACGTTGAAAAATACTGGTGCTGGTTCGGTCTCACTGGTAGCGGACTTGGCGGGATGAATCCGAAGACGGTGACGCCGCGTTTGTGGAGCGAAGCGTACCGCGTCGATGGCGCAAAACTTTTGGGAGTACCGATGGCGGTGCGTTCAACGAAGTCGTTCGGTGGAGTTGCTGCGCAGATTGATTGCGTGTCGTCAATGCTCAAACCGACGTTAACGGAGGAGCAAGCGATCCCAATCGGGACGTTTTGCAACCCGCTCGATGTGACGCTCCACGATGCGATTTTGATTTACGGTCGTTGGGTCATAACACTTGGCGATGTTGCGCCGAAGGCGACGGTTGCAGTCACATCGCACCTTTCACGGTGCGAACCGCGTGAGCTTCTCTACCGGATGAACGTTGCGGATGTTTTGCGTGCAACGTCTTCTGCTCCGAAAATTGCACGTTACAATCCACAGTCGCGCGATTGTGGATCGATTGTGCGTGCGATTGGATTTTACCAGTGGTTTGGCGGCTACGACAGCATCGGTCTCTACAGCGAGCATCAAGCGATTCTCGACATGAGCGAACTACTCAAGACCGACCGTGGCGTCGTCGTCGCCGGTGCAGATGTTGTAAACAACGAATCCATCGACTTCACGAACGAGACGTTTGTTCGCATCGTCGTGCCGGTAACGATCCCAGCACGCATCGTCGCCGCCGAAGCGTCGAACGCCGACGACCCGCTCCGCGCACGCGACAACACCCACGCCGCGCCAGAATAATCAAATCAGAACACGAAGCGTAAGCAAGTGCCCAGAACAAGAACACGAAGCGTAAGCGAGTGCCAAAAAACAAGGAAAACACAACATGGCTTGGGAATACAGCGAAAAAACGAAGCAGCTTTTTATGGATGCGATCCACGGCAAACCCGGGACGCACCTCGGCGAAATCACCGACCCCGATGGACTCGGCGAACACGGTTCGGTTGCGTGTGGTGATGCGCTGCGGTTTACGTTTCGTGTCGAGCGCGACGCGAGTGATCCGCTGCGCGATGTCATCGTTGAGGCGCGTTACTTGACGTTTGGATGTACGTCGGCAATCGCGGCGTCTGAAGCACTGTGCTGCATCCTCGAAGGGAAACGTCTCACGCCGATAGACGCGCTCAAAATCACCAACGCCGACATCGTTAATTTTCTCGACGGTTTGCCGGAACAGAAAGTTCATTGTTCTGTGATGGGTGCGGAGGCGTTGCAAGCGGCGGTCTTTAACTGGGCGCAGCGTCGCGGCGTCTCGCTTGAGTCGCTCGGCATCGACATCCACACAGGCGACGAAGAAGAAGGACGAATCGTCTGCAAGTGTTTCTCGCTCTCGGAGCCGTATCTCAAACGCAAAATCCGCGAACTAAACTTACACTCTATCGCGGAAGTGACCGCCGCGCTCAAGGCGGGCGGTGCGTGTATGTCGTGTCACCACGCGCCGGGCGGACTGGCCGACTTGCTGCAAACAGTTTGGGGGCAAGACTCGTCCGGTGCCGCAAAAACCAGCGGTTCACTCGCACTTCCACTCGCCGGATCAGTTCCGCTCGACCTCGCCGGACTGACGCGACCAACGTCGGACGTTACCGCTTCGCCGCGAGAAGAAAGTCTCTCACCGTTTCAACTTGCCAAGAAAATCGAGAAGGTTCTCATCGAGTATATCCGCCCGATGATTCAGCGCGACGGCGGCGACCTCAACATCATCGACATCAAAGACTTCACCGTATTCTTGGAACTTCAAGGCGCGTGTGCAAGCTGCGCCGGTGCCGGTTCGACGATCAAGTATCTAGTAGAACGTACACTCAAAGAACAAGTCGATGAACGCTTGCGCGTTGTGCAAGTTTGACGTTGTTCACACATCCAAACCCCAAAGGAGATTTTCACAATGAAACGCAGTTTTTGTTTTGCACTGGTTTCGGTGTCGCTGTTGGTTTTTGCTATCGGTTGTGGTGAACATGAACACTCCGCCGACGATGGTCACGGTCACGCACCGGCTCCGGCCCCAGCAAAAAGTGCCGATGACGCACACGCCGCGCTCCACGCGACGAAGTACAACGAGGTTCTGGTCGAGTTTCCCGGCCACAAATACGCGATGGAAATCATCGACGAGAAGGAGACAACGGGGCTGGTGACAGCGTTTTTGACCGACGCACATTTTGATCCGTGTGAAGTCGATGCGCAGGAAGTACGTCTCAACTTCGTTGTCGGTGGCCAGCCGAAAGTTTTCACGCTGACTCGTTCGCCGCAGGAGGCTGGCAAACCCGCGACGTTCACACTCACCGACGCCGAACTCGCAGCACTCAACTGCGAAGGTTGGGAAGGAAACGCTATGGCAATCGTCGAAATCAGCGGCGTCCCGTATCAGGCACCACTCAAAAAAACCGGGCAACACGATCACGAAGGTCATTCACATTGAAAGCAATGCAACCGTTCACGGCATACCGAATCAACAATTAACCAGACCATTTTCCCGGCACCGGGAAAATGGTCGGCAGAGGGGAATTGCTATGCAAACAGAAATGATTCAGACGCTGAAAAACCAGTTTGATTCTTTGGGGCACAACACGCCCGTGGATGGCGTTGAGTTTTGGTTCGCCCGCGACTTAATGGAGCCGCTTGGGTACGTCCGTTGGGAAAACTTTCAAACCGTTATTGCACGCGCGATAACGTCTTGTCAAACCAGCGGTTACAGGCCCGACGATCATTTTCGTGGCGTCACGAAAATGATCGTGATTGGGAAAGGAGGTGAGCGTGAAGTCGAGGATTTCATGCTCACTCGCTACGCCTGCTATCTCGTCGCCCAGAACGGCGACCCACGCAAAGAAGCCATCGCCTTCGCTCAGAGTTACTTCGCCATCCAAACGCGCAAGCAGGAACTGATTGAAGAGCGGATGCGTTTGCAAGCGCGGCTCGATGCACGCGAGCGGTTGCGGGAATCGGAAAAGTCGCTGTCAAAAAACATCTACGAGCGCGGTGTAGACGAAGTTGGGTTCGGGCGAATTCGTTCCAGTGGAGATGCGGCACTGTTTGGCGGCAACACCACGCAGACGATGAAGGAGCGATACGGCATCACCAAAACTCGCGCCCTTGCCGACTTTCTACCGGCTCTGACTATCGCCGCGAAAAATCTCGCCACCGAAATGACCAATCACAACGTACAGCAAAACGACTTGCATGGTGAACGCACCATCACGCGAGAGCATGTGCAGAACAATGAGAGCGTGCGTGCCACGCTTGGCCAGCGCAACATCAAGCCCGAAAATCTCCCGCCCGAAGAAGACATCCAAAAACTGGAACGTCGCGTGAAAGCCGAGGAGAAGCGTCTGGGAAAACAGGCTGGAAAACTGTCGAGTTAGATTCACGCCCGTTATTGCACGCGATCAACTCCGTGAACGCAACCATCCAATCCACGTTTCCAATGTCAATCTCCGAAACCGAAACAAGTTCGTCCGAGCAAACAGCATCTTCGTCGCTGGACACGGAGCAGCATCGCAGCGCGCTTGGTGCTGCCGGTACGTCGAGCGCGGTTCGGCACGGGTGCAAGTGTGACGAGTCGGGGCGTCCGATTGGTGCGGGAGTGTTTGGTGGTGGCGGCGATTTTGTCGAGCGTCTCACGTCTTGGAGTGAACATCACGCAAAGTTGCTTGGAGTTGGTCTTCTAGTGTTCGTTGTCGGCATGACGTGGCTGCTTATGTGGCACTCGTCGCTACGGCAGCGGCAACCGGTTACGGTCGATTACACGGAACTCCCAGCCGAGATTGTGTTTGGCGGCAAGACGTTTCCGGGGCAGTATTTTCGTGGTCTTGAAGCGACGCGGCGTGCCAAACACGCCGACCTTATAACCGAGGTACGCGACGTTATTGCCGCAGGTGAGGCACCGGCATTTCTCTTGGGGAACACCGCTTCGCCGAAGCAAAATCTCGCCGCATCGCTGCGTGAACTGTTTCTCGCTTATGCCCCCCACGGCGCGGCGGCATCGCAGAGCGACGCACTTTACAAATCGCTCCCAACTGGCGACGTTTGGGGAATCTCACCGGCGACGCTCGTTCCGGTAGAGTCGATCTTGAAAGAATTGTCGCCAGCGATGGAGCGTCTGCGTTCGGAGCTTGATAACACGGAAACCGCGTTTGAGTTTGTCTTGCTGGAAGCGGAAGACGGCAGCGTCTACCCCGACCCAAACATCCCCGATTTGATGCGTCTCTTCGCAGCGGTGTCGGAATACGACATTGCCCGCGCACTGAACGCTGGCCAACTCGATGACGCGATCAAAATACTCGCATCGACTTGGCGTATTGCAGACTTGGCATCTTCGCTCGAAAACGTAGTGACGCGCGACGAAGTTCGCGCGATTCGTCTGCGGTGTTTGAACGTCTTGCAGACAATCGTACTTCACCCACAATTTGCGAAGCAGCATCTTGAATCGGTTCGCGCGATGCTCTACAAAACGTTATCCGTCGCACCGAACGAGCCGCGTCTTTGGATCGGTGACCGCGCGACCGGAATGCGAGTCTACGAAATCGCCATCAGGTACGGACTCGACGAAGCACTCGAAGCAGACGAACTCGACGCCATTGAATCGAGTCAGATCGGTTTTGACCGTGTCGTCATCAACCTCTACAAAACGATCTCTGCCGACGAAGTAACTTATCTCCGCGCGATGCGCAAAATCATCGAGCTTTCGGCGCAACCATACTACCAGCGAAAACGAGACGTACTTGAGATCGAAACGAAAATCGCCGCGCTTTGGCAAGCAAACAACGAAGCGGTGATCGCGTATTTCCTCACGCGACATATAGCCGACACGATGCAGGCGTTGGCCTACGAACAGGCCGCAATGGAAGCGACATTCATCGCCGTCTCGCTCGCGCTAAATCAAAACGTCAATACAAAACTTCTCGACCCCGTTTCAGGACAAAACTACATCATCAAAACACAAGACGGAAAAGTTCAAGTGTCTGTCCCCGAACAGCCGTACACGTTTCGCGTCGCCAAAATCGATGGGGAATAAGTTCGTCACTCGCTTACGCTTCGTGCTCTGATTTTTCACTCACTAACCACCTAACCACAAATCACGTCTCCATGCTCTTTGAAATCGACATTCACCCCACCGCGAACGAGCGCGACATCCGCGCCGAACAACTCATCACCGAGGCACGCGATCTCGGAATAGACGCCAAACTCGCCGTCGCAACCGCACACGGTTACCTCATCGAAGGCGACATCACGACCAGCGACGCGGAACGTGCAGCCGCAGAACTTCTCGTCGATTCAGTCGTCGAGCGTGCGGTCGTCGCCAAGGCGGAGGACGATGCTCTCCTTGCGTCGTTCGGTCGCAGTGCTAACGACACGGAGGTTGTCTACGTCCTTCCAAAACCGGGCGTCACCGACGCCGTCGCCGAGACGGCGCGTCGCGCACTGGCCGAAATCGGTATCAAAACCACCGCCGTTGCGACGTTCACGAAATACTGGATCGCATCACCGCAGTCAATTCGCGGACTCGCAACGCTCCTTGCCAACGACGCGATAGAACGAGTCGTCTTTGGAAAACTTCCGTTCACGAAGATCGAACACGGTTCGAACTACACGTTCACTCTTCGCACAGTCGCCATCCGCGAAATGGACGACACCAAACTCGAAAAACTCTCGCGCGACGGGCAACTCTATCTCTCGCTCGATGAGATGCGAACGATCCGCGAACACTTCAAGTCACTCGACCGCGACCCGACCGACATCGAACTCGAAACCGTTGCGCAGACGTGGAGCGAACATTGCAGTCACAAAACTCTTGCGGGACGGATTCACTATCGCGGTCCCGAAGGCGAACGACGTTTTGACAACATGTTAAAGGAAACGATCTTCGCCGCAACGCAAAAAATTCGTGTCGAGCGCGGGGCCGATGATTTGTGCGTAAGTGTGTTCGCCGACAACGCTGGTGTCGTTCGCTTCGATGACGAGACGAATGTTTGCTTCAAAGTTGAGACGCACAATCACCCCAGCGCAATCGAGCCTTACGGCGGTGCGAATACCGGACTCGGCGGCGTAATCCGCGACCCGATGGGAACAGGAATGGGCGCGAAACCGGTTTGCAGTACCGACGTGTTCTGTTTCGCGCCGCCAGATTTTCCGCACGAAAAATTGCCGAGCGGCGTTTTGCATCCGCGTCGTGTGATGAAAGGCGTTGTGAGCGGCGTCCGCGATTACGGGAATCGTATGGGGATTCCGACTGTGAATGGCGCGGTCTATTTTGACGAGCGGTATCTCGGCAACCCGCTCGTCTTCTGCGGCAACGTCGGTATTCTGCCACGCGAGATGTCGTTCAAGGAAGTGAAGGCGGGCGACTTAATCGTTGCGTTAGGTGGACGCACTGGGCGCGACGGGATTCACGGCGCGACATTCAGCAGCGCAGAACTGACGCACGAGAGCGAAACTATTTCGGGCGGCGCGGTTCAAATCGGTAACGCGATTACGCAAAAGATGGTACTCGACGTGATGCTGCAAGCCCGCGACCGTGGACTTTATAACGCCGTCACCGACTGCGGAGCGGGCGGGTTTTCCAGTGCCGTCGGCGAGATGGGCGAGACGCTCGGTGCCGACGTTAATCTCGATTCGATACCGACGAAGTACGCCGGTTTGAGTTACACCGAGGTTTGGATTTCCGAAGCACAGGAGAGAATGGTGTTCGCCGTTCCGCCAGAGAAGTGGGAAACTTTTCACTCGCTTTGTGCCGCCGAAGGAGTTGAGGCGACGGTACTCGGAACGTTCGCTGCGACGGGGCGACTCGTTTTGCGTTCGCACAACAAAGTTGTTGGCGATCTCGACATGTCGTTTCTCCACAAAGGTCGTCCGCCGGTGGTGCGCGACGCGGTGTATACGGTAAAAAAAATCGCATCATCTCCGAAACTCACGCCGCGTGGCGAGAATTGGGGCGACGACTTGTGCGCAATTCTCGCCTCGCTCAACGTGGCGAGTAAACACTGGATCATTCGGCAGTACGACCACGAAGTCCAAGGCGGCAGCGTCGTGAAACCGCTGACGGGAATACACGACGACGGGCCGAGTGACGCAGCGGTTGTGCGTCCGAAAATTTCGTCGCGGCGCGGGATTGTGTTGTCGTGCGGGATGAATCCGCACTTCGGCGACTTCGATACTGCGGCGATGGCGGCGTCGGCGATAGACGAAGCGATTCGCAACAATGTCGCTGTCGGAGCCGATCCGAAGACGATAGCGATACTCGACAACTTCTGTTGGGGGAACACGTCGCGTGCGGAGACGCTCGGCTCGCTCGTGCGTGCGGCGATGACGTGTTACGATGCAGCCATCGCGTTTGGGACGCCGTTTATCAGCGGCAAAGACAGTCTCAACAACGAGTTTAAGACCGACGTCGGCGAGTCGATCTCGATTCCGCCGTCGCTGCTCATCTCCGCGATGGGACAGATCGACGACGTTTCAAAGTGCGTGACGATGGACTTTAAGACTGCTGGAAACTTGGTGTACCAAGTCGGCGCGACGCACGACGAGATGGGTGGTTCGCACTTGCATTTGGTACGTCTTGCGGCGAACGATAGACTGTGCGGCAACGTTCCGCAAGTTGATTACGTTTTGGCACGCAACACGTTTGTTCAGCTTCACAAGGCGATGGGAAAAAAACTGGTGCGTGCATGCCACGACATCAGCGAAGGTGGACTCGCTGCCGCGCTTGCGGAGATGTGTATCGCTGGCGACGTTGGTGCCAACATTGACGTTGCGAAACTTTCTGCGTCCACTGCGTTTGGCGACGCTGTGGTTTTGTTTAGCGAGTCGAACTCGCGTTTCGTCTGCGAAGTGACGCCGGAAAACGCGGCGGCGTTTGAGTCGCTCGTTCCAAACGCGGCGTACATTGGTACTGTCGGTGGTACACACCTCAACATTCATCGCACAACGCAGACGCCGCTCGTCAACGAACCAGTAACGCAACTCCGCTCAACTTGGCAGAAGCCGCTCGATTGGTGAAGCAGCACAAACGGATTTCACGTCGAGAACATCCACCGCACCATCGTCACCAGCGGCCCGATTCCGCCGACGTTTAGCACGGCGGACGGTTCAAAGCCGCAGTGCATCAAGCAGTGTTCGCAGCGAGGGTCGTATGAGTCACCGTTCGGACGCCAACCGAGTTGCGTCCAGTCGGTCTCGTTAATGAGTGCGTGATAACTGTCGCAGTGTTTGTCGGTCACGAGATAACACGGCGACTTCCAACCCTTAATGTTGCACGTCGGGTTCGCCCACGCCGCACACGGCAGCGGACGCAATCCGCACAGAAAATCGAGATACGCGGGCGTCGCCGTCAAGAGACGCGGATCAATCAGCTTTCGCAACTCGGTGAAAAATTTGTGTGTCTGCTCGCGTGTGAGAAAATCACTCGACGATGCAGACTCTTCAATCACCGACGCATATCCAAACGCCGGCGCAATCATCATCCCGTCGATATTGATTGCGCGAAGCTGTTCGCTGAGCGTAACCAAGTCGCCGACACTCGTTGTTGAATAAACCGTAGTGTTGGTGTAGACGCGAAACCCCGCCGCTTTCGCTGCGCGGATTCCTTCGATGGCACGGTCAAACGCGCCGTCTTTCTCGACAATCGCGTCGTGATTTGGAGCGGTGCCGTCAAGATGAACGTTCCAGAAGAGCCGTTCACGTCGCGGAAGTTTCGTGAATAGCGGCACGCTCTCGGACATCTTCTGTCCGTTTGTGCAGAGATAAATGTGTCGTCCAGAAGCGAGAATCTCTTCGACGAGCGGAACAATTTCGGGGTAGATCAGCGGTTCACCGCCACACAAACTCACCGTCGGCGCAGGACACTCACGCACCGCCGCGAGACATTCTTCTAACGTCATTCGCTTGTGTAGCGTGTCGGCGTACTCGCGGACGCGGCCACAACCGCGACAGTGCAGATTGCAAGCGTGCAACGGCTCAAGCATCAACACGAGCGGGAAACGACGCTCCCCACGCAGCCGACACTTCATCATGTACCACGCCATCGAACGAACAAGCGAGAACGGAAAACGCACGCTGTAACTCCAATCTAGTATACCATTCTGCTATGCTACGCTTCGTACAACAGCCCGAAACGTAGCATAGCGGAGTGATGGAAGTGACGACGTTGACGTCAGTGTAAGGACGCAGAGTCTTCACTTCCCTCACTCCGCTCCGCTATCGCTACGCTACGTTTCGGGCTGTTATTCGCGGTAACTTCGTTTAGTGGTCGAACGTCATCTGCTTGACTTCGATTCCGGCGATCTTTGTCAGCTTCGCCGTCATCTCTGCTGCTTTTTGCGGCCCGCCGATGAACTCAACGAGAATCAGTCCCTGCGGCGAACATACGCCGTCGGCGACATCGTGCAAACCGAGTCGCGTGCGAATCTCGCAGCCATACTCCGAGAAAATTGTCTGCACCTGCGCCGAGTCTCTCGAAAAACTCTTCACATGAACGCCAAGAATTAAGTGCGATGCCATTGTTTTTTCCTTTCTGAAAGTTTGAAACATTACGGAACTCTGGTCTATCCTTCAAGAACGCCACGTTCGGTGAGCAACTCACGGTATTCTGTTTCAGTGAGCGTGCAATCGACGAGGTTCAAAAACTCCACCTTCGACAAGTGGAGTTGGCGCGACATCAGCGAGAGCAAATTGTCGCCAATCGCAGTGCCACCCATGCCGTGGCTCATGAGCGTCGAGACGCCCAACTTGCCACCGCGAGTCGTTCGCAGAAAGAAGTGGACGTGCTTGCCATCGACGACGCGGCTAAACCCTTTGCGTCGCAGCGACGCGTCAATGTCGCGTGCGGAACGAACTCTACCCATCATAAGCAACGGTCTCCGCCATAGCGAGGTAGTTGTTACGGTATCCTTGCGCGAGTGGCGAGAGGTTTTTTGTGTCCTCTTCGGCGTATTCTCTCCACCCGACACGAATACACGAGTGGAGACACTCACGCACGTCGTCATAAGTTGTTCCGTGTGCAACGACGCCAAGTTCTGGAATCTCAACGACCAAGAGCGGCGTGTCAGTTGCATCTTCCGGCGGGACGACATGCGGCACGACACGAAGCGGCGCAAAAAACTTGATCGTCGCGGTGTCGAGCATGACCTCCCATACTTCGATGGTGGCCAGTGCGGCGTTGCGTGATGTTGCGGTGCTCATATACTCAAGATGGTGATGGTTTGAATTGATTACGAAACATCAAACCGCGTCTGCGAACGCGCGGTAGACCATTGCGGTACTCGTCGCACCGGCGTCGATGTGACCGCGTGAGCGTTCGCCCAAGTTGCGGGCGCGACCGTGTTTGGCGGTGAACTCTTTTGTCGTCGCCGCGCCAGCTTCGGCAGCACTTGCGGCAGCACCAAAAATCGCAGCAAGAGAAGCGTTTTGTCCACGAAGCGACGACATCGCGTCAATCGCGGGGAGGAGCGCGTCGATGAGAGTTTTGTCACCGATGTTCGCCTTCGTCGCCTTGCGAACGTTCGCAAGGCCCGCTTCAAACGCGGCGATGGTGGCGTCGGTGTCGAGCGAATCGCTGGACGCGGCGGTCGCCATTCCCATGTAGAATGAACCGGTGAGCGTGCTCGTTGAACCGCTCGTTGCACTCATCACGTCCCAGCCGATCTTTTCAAACATTGCGGCCAGCGACATTTTTTCTGCAACCGCTTTCGCCGCAGCTTCTGCGGCAGCGTTGTAAGCCGCGACAACGGCGGTGCCGTGATCGCCGTCACCGATGGCGGCGTCGAGTTCGTTGAGATACGCACGCTGCGAAGTGAGCGACTCCGCCGCACGCAACAACATACGTTGCAAAAGTTCGGGTGTGAATGTCATTTGGTTTTCAGCAGATTAATTAGTGTGAAGTTTGGCTGCGATCCACCGTGCCGCGTAGCCAACTGGTATGATCGTCGCGGTGAAGAGAGTGATCTCAATCCACTGCGTCAGCGAAAGCGGAACTGTACGAAACACCTGACCGACAACGCCACCAGTCTGCACCATTGCGATCTGTACCAGCGTCGTGATACCGACAATCGCAATGAACGGACGATTCTTGTATAACAGTGTAAACGGTGAATCGCCGACCGTCAATGCACGGCAGTTAAACTTGTGCCAAAATTGGAACATCACAAAGACCGTGAAAAACACCGTGAGCGGTTCGATGTTCGTCTTGTCATCTTGTACGAGACCAAATTGATAGCCGTGCTCAACAAACCATCCGCACCATAGAGCAGCGAAGAGGCAACCGATCTGCCAAAGCGAACAGATCAAGATCGTAATCAGCATCTGTGGGGTGATGATGGCGGCGTGTCGCGGGACGGGGCGTTGCTGCATAAACTCCGGTCGCGGCGGCTCCGACGAGAGCGCGATGGCGGCGAAGGTGTCCATGATAATGTTGATCCACAATAGCTGAACAACTGTAAACGGCAATGGTACGCCAACGAGCGGCCCCAGCACCGCACAAACGAGCGCGACGACGTTTACCGAAAGCTGCAACTGCAAAAACCGCTGGATGTTACGGTAGAGCGTGCGTCCCCAGAGAACGCCGGTGACGATAGTCGTAAAGTTGTCGTCGAGTAGAACTATGTCGCTCGCCTCCTTGGCGACTTCCGTTCCGGTGATCCCCATCGAAATACCGACATCGGCAACCTTGAGCGCGGGGGCATCGTTGGTTCCGTCGCCAGTCATTGCGACGACAGCACCGGTTTTGTGAAGTGCCTTGACGAGCCGCAGTTTGTCCATCGGCGTTGCCCGCGCGAGGACACGAAGCGAAAGCGCAACTTGCGGGAGCGCGTCATCGTCGATGCGTGCCAAATCTTCGGACGTGAGAACGAGTTCATCCTCACGCGGCGGAGATGAGAGAATCGACGCTTGCGTTGCGATAGCGCGTGCTGTCGGGAGTGCGTCGCCAGTTATCATTTTGACATCAATCCCGCCACGATGACACTTCGCAACCGCCGCCGGAACCGCCTCACGAATCGGATCGGCAATCCCGATCAAGGCGACAAGCGTGAGACCACTGCATAACAAACAATCTTCGTTGCAATCGTGCGAACAACTCTCTTTCTGCGCAAAGGCAATGACGCGAAGTGCTTGCTGCTGCGACTCGATCATCGCGCGGTCGATTGTCGCGCGGCGGGCTGTGTCAAACGGCAACAACTGACCATTGACCAAGACCGAAGTGCAGCGGTCAAGAATTCGTTCTGGCGCACCTTTAATGAGGCAGACTCGCCCGCTGGACTCTTTCACTTGAACTATCGAGAGTTTGCGTGCGGAGTTGTGCGCCAGTTCACTCGTTCGGTCAGCAGTCTCGCGGATCGGCGCATAAGCGATGCCGTGCAAGTCGAGCCACGCCAGCATCGCAGACTCGGTCGGGTTGCCGATGCCGCGCCCCTTGCCGTCTTCGTTACGCTGCCACTCGGCAGACGTGTTGATTGCCATTCCGCGAACAAGTGCGTCACTCGGCGGCGCGTCACCGCTGTTCGGAATAAGATCGCTGCACGCCCAGACGATTCGCATCTCGTTGCGTGTGAGAGTCCCTGTTTTGTCGGAGCAAATGACAGTCGCCGAACCGATTGTCTCGGACGCCACGAGTTTTCGGATGAGACACTTCTCGCGGGCCATCTTCATCATGTTGAGTGCCAGCGAGACCGTCACCATCATCGGCAGTCCTTCGGGGACGGCGACAACGACGACCGTCACCGCGACAAGGAACGCCAGAAGCACTTCGCCAGCGAGATCGAATCCGGCGACCTCCGAACCCGTCGCCAGCAGCACCGCACGCAACACCATCACGATAAAAATGAGCGTTGCCGCCGAAATGCCGATGACGCTGAGCTGTTTCGCAAGTCGCGCAAGTTTTTCTTGAAGCGGCGTGTCGGGCGTCGCTTCGCTACCGAGTGAGCTTGCAATTTTCCCCATTTCGGTCGAGTCGCCAACGGCAGTGACACGAAGAATCCCGTGTCCATCAGTGACCATCGTACCACGAAATCCGGGCGAATCGACTTCCTTCTCGGCGGGCATCGACTCGCCAGTCAGCAGCGATTGATCAACCGACAACCCACTCGTCTCGACAAAGACACCATCGGCTGGAATCTTGTCGCCGAGTGAGAGACGCACTAGGTCGTTCACTACCACATCACCAATCGACACCTCTTCGGTTTTGCCGCCACGAATCACTTTTATCGTGATGTCGTCTTTGATTTGGTTGAGAAGTTCAAACGCCTTCGCGCTACGGCGTTCGCTCAAAAAGGCGACGAGGACAGCCAGAGCAATTGCGAGAAAGATACCAATCGAGTCGATGAAGCTGGCGTCGGCGTGGTGGAGCAGAAACCGCTCGACGGCGGTCATCGCAAGCGAGACAGTCGCAGCGACGATGAGAATTATGATTGTCGTGTCACGAAACTTTTCCAGCAACAGCCACCACCACGCCTCGCGCGGCGGTGGCGTTAGCTCGTTGCGACCGAACTCTTTTCGTGACTGAACAACCTCATCGTGCGACAAACCGGATAGAGACATTGTGGATTACTCGCTGGATTACCCGCGTTTGCGATACGCACTGACGATTGATGGAATCTTCTGCGTCGTCAAGTTGGCGTGGAAGTCGCCGTCGATATTGATGACGGGGGCGAGTCCGCAGGCACCGATGCAGGCAACGACTTCAAGACTGAAGAAAGCATCGCGCGTCGTCTCACCGGCCTCAACTTTGAGTTCACGTTTGAGCGCATCGAGAATGCCAAGCGAACCCTTGACGTGACACGCCGTCCCGCGGCAGACTTGGACGTGAAACTTCCCCTGCGGCGTGAAACGAAACTGATTGTAAAACGTCGCCACGCCATAAATCTTGCTGGCGGGGAGGTGCAAAGCCTTCCCAACTGCCACCACCGATTCACGCGAAAGATACCCTTGCCGGTTCTGCACTTCCTGCAAGATCGGGATGAGTGTGTCGCGCGTGGCGTTTGGAAAACCAGCCAAGATGGCGTCGATGTTACTTTGCTGTCCATCGTGTTTCGACGCGACCGGTGTCTCACATTTACAAGCTGTCGTCATACTACAAACCTCATGTTAACGGCGAAGGATACTACGAACGAACGACGAGGACACATATTCGTCACG
Source organism: Thermoguttaceae bacterium (assembly GCA_051651625.1). Lineage (GTDB taxonomy): Bacteria > Planctomycetota > Planctomycetia > Pirellulales > Thermoguttaceae > JBOFSQ01. The sequence continues at coordinate 73,175 of JBOFSQ010000102.1, forward strand.
CCACGAATAGAAGCCGGAAAGGAGGCGTACTCGCCGTATTGACGGAGAACAAGTGTAAACCACAACTCCGTCAATACGCTACCGCTCCTTTCCGGCTGTTATTCCGTGCGAAGCGTTAACGTTCGTGAACAGTCACGGTGGGAATTATCCCGCTTTTCGCACCGGCGTCTAGGGGTGACATGAAACAGATCGCCAAAACTTCCCTCCCCCCTTCGCAATGTGCGTGAAGTGGATACGATGCCGTCGCAACGGAGATACTTGTGAAGGCAAACGGATTGCCAAAAAGGTCACACGAACTCTTGCACTCGATAACTATGACATCTCAACACGTCTTACCAACATTCCCGATAGTGTGTCCGTCGCTTCTGGCAGCGGACTTTGGGCACTTGGCACGCGAGATTCGTGCAGCCGAGGAGGCCGGAGTTGAAGTTTTTCACCTCGATATTATGGACGGGCATTTTGTCCCTAACTTGAGTTTCGGGATTCCAGTCGTTGAAGCGATTCGCCGCGCGACCGACCGTGTGCTCGATGTTCATCTTATGCTGTCGGAGCCGTCACGTTATATCGAGGCGTTCAGACGCGCGGGGGCCGACTGGCTCACGGTTCACATCGAAGCCGTTCCACAGCCGCAACAAATTTTGAAGACGATCCGTGTACTCGGTGCGCGCCCCGGACTTTCACTCAATCCGCCAACAGATGTACACGCTCTTATTCCGTTTGTCGGCGAGTGTGACGTTGTGCTTGTTATGAGTGTGATGCCGGGGTTTGGCGGGCAGGCGTTCGACCGTGTTGCGCTTCAAAAACTGGCGACGATTCGGTCGGTCGCGCATCCAACGCTTGCGATCTCTGTCGATGGCGGCATTTCACCAGCGACGATTGCAGAGTGTGCGGCGGCGGGGGCGAACACGTTCGTCGTCGGTTCGGCATTCTTCGGCCCGCGTAACTATCTCACACGCTACAACGAACTTCGCACGCTGGCAGAACTCCGCTAGTGCTTTGGAAAATTGAAGTCTTTGGATTGTCTTTTTTCAACCACGGAGACACGGAGAGGATTTGTCTTCTCTGTGCTCTCCGTGTCTCCGTGGTTAAATTTCGGAGCAATCCCAGATTTACCGTTCACAAAGCATTAGTGCCCAGTAACATACGCCCTCCGCGCCCACGCTTCCCACTCCGCAGCGAGTCGTTCAACGGTTGCAGGTTGTGATGGAGCGAGGTCGTTCATTTCGGTTGGGTCGGTGGCGAGGTCGTAGAGTTCCCACACACCGCGCGTCCCAACGTAGACCAGTTTCGTATCGCCTTCACGCACGCCGCGATTCCCTTCGTGCTCCCAAAAGAGCGTTCGCGGCGAGTCTTGTTGCCCCGCGAACGCCTTCACAAGACTACGCCCTTCCATCGGTAAGACCGGCTTCTCTTGACGAGTTGTTGGATATGTCGCACCGGCGAGTTCGACGACCGTTGGCATAAAGTCGATTATATGACCGACGCTCTTTTCGAGTTCGCCGTGACGTGTGATTCCGCGCGGCCAGTGCGCGATCAGCGGCGTGCGGATGCCACCTTCGTGCGAGTAATGTTTGTAGAGCCGCCACGGCGTATTCGACGCATTCGCCCAACCACTCCCGACACTGTGATACGTTCCCGCACTCCCCATCGTGTCGAGTGCGTCGCCGGTGTGGAGCGTGTTTTTCGGCCCTGATTCGTCGTCGAATCCGAACGGGTCCCACTCGGCACACGCTCCGTTGTCGGACAGAAACAGAATGAGAGTGTTATCGAGTTCGTTGTGCTGCTTGAGATCGGCGACGATGCGTGCGATGTTTTGGTCCATTGAGTCGATCATCGCGGCGTAGATCGCCATTCGGCGTGCGAGGTCGGCGCGGCGGTCAGCATCGAGCGTGTCCCACGCGGGGTTGTCGCGGTCGGCCCAACCGGTTTGGGCGTTGGCCCAGTTTTTCGGGACGTTGCCACGCGGCGTCAAACGAACGTTTGCATCAATCAAGCCGAGATTTTGTTGACGTACAAAACGCTCGTTGCGAACGGTGTCCCAACCTTTGAGATAAACATCGGCGTATTTTGCGATTTCGTTTTTCGGTGCGTGGAGCGGGAAGTGCGGCGCGGTGTACGCAACGTAGAGAAAGAACGGCGGACGCTCGCCATTTACATTGACTTCACGCGCTTCGGCGAGGAAGTCGAGAGCGTAGTCGGTGAAGATATCCGTCGCGTAGTATTCGCCTTCGGCGTAGTTTCGCATCGGACGCCCATCGGGGAGCCTGACATGCGGTTTCGGTGTGAAGTACGACGACGAGTGGCCGCGTAAGAGTCCGAAGTATTCATCAAACCCGCGACGGATCGGGCCAGATTCCGTTCCCATGTGCCATTTGCCCGACATGAATGTTTTGTAACCAGCGGACTTGAGCACTTCGGCAAGCGTAACGCATCGGTCTGTCAAGAAACCTTCGTAGCCGCGTCGTTGCGAGTGACCGTCCATAAGTCCGATGCCAGCTTGGTGCGGATAGAGACCAGTGTTGAGTGATGCGCGCGACGGACAACATCGCGTCGTGTTGTAGAACTGCGTGAAGCGAACGCCGCCTGCGGCGAGTGAGTCGAGACACGGCGTTGCGATCTCGCCACCATAACAGCCGAGATCGGAGTAGCCAACGTCGTCGGCAAGAATGAGGACGATGTTGGGGCGAGTCTCAACGGCAGCGACGTGCGGAACCGCAATCACAGCCGCAACCCAAAACAAAAACGTACGCATATTCACCACTCATTCGGTTTGAACGATTCGGGGTTTGTGATGGTAGCACCTTTGCCGGTGGCTAGAATGGTAAAAAGCCCCTTCTTCTGTGCGAACTGTTCGGCTTCGCTAACCGAGTGCAAAAACGCAACCGCACCGTAAATCGTAAGATGTGCGTATTCCGGTAGCCACTCTTTGGCGTGTAAAAGTTCTTTGTGAAACTCTTTTACGTCGTCAGGGCGTAGCGTCGTTTTCACTTCGATGATGACAATCGAGTCACCGTTTTTGGCAATGATGTCAAACTCGAAATTCTGACCATTAACGCAACCCTTTTCGCGTTCGAGCGTCCGCTGGATTGGAATCCCGCGTGAGTTTAGTAGCGGGATAACTTGGTTTTTAACCAACGCTTCCACGAGACGACTCCACTTGTCGTGGAACTCGTTCGATACCTTCCGGATCGCTGCGTCGGTCTTTTTACGCTCTGCTTCCATGACGGAGTTGTATTTCGCATCGCGTTCTTTGGCGAGGCGGGCGGTCTCGTCGAGCAATGCCCGTAACCCTGCCATCTGCTTTTCAGCAGCGGCATTGGATTCCGCAGCACGTTTCTCAGCTTCCGCTGCACGGTCTGCGGCTTCTACATCGCGGCGGGCGGCCTCTGCGTTGTAGCGGGCAACTTGGTCAAGGACTTCTTGGATTTCAGCAATAGATGCGGTCATTTGTGATTCCTCCTATTGTGTGTACGCATTCCAACTGCCACGATTCTACACACAGCGGCGCAAAAACAAAGGGCGGACACGAATGCCCGCCCTACAAACAAAACACCGCTAAATAACCACTACCTCGACTTCAAGTCAAAGTCAAAAACATTTGGCTTACCCTTCTCGACCGTTGCCGAAAAGGGTATGGCCAAACTACTTGGCGTAATCATCAACGTTGACGGTCAACAGCGTTTTCCCCGAAGCCGCAACCTCAACTGAAACCGGTGTAGTAGTCGCGTTCGATAGTACCACTGGAACGAGCGGCGGCAATGCTTTGTACTTTTGACTCAATTTTTCAGAGTGAGCCTTACGTGCTTCGTACTCCATTGCATCAATGGTAGCTTGTGGCGTGGGATCAACAATGGGCGGATTTGCCTTGTTAATGACAACCTTATAACCACCAACCGGTGCGCCCAGTTTAGACACTCCCACGCAAGTCGTGTAAATTGTCGCAACACCTTGCGCGCTGGTGCGACCAGAAACGACCCAAGCTCCTTGTTCGCCACTATTAGCAACGAGCAAGATGTCTGCCTCATCCATTGGACTGCCACCTTTCGTGACAGTCACTTCGCAAGGCACCAAATTTGTGGGGAAACCGGGCGGCAGTGGCTGACCGCCACATCCACTGCATACCAAAGTCACTACAGCCATCAACGCACAAGAGACAAACACCTTCATTAGAATTCACTCCTTCAAAAATGACAAAGAAACCAACACCGCTAACGGTACAACCATGACACTACGGCAACGCTACTGATTCTTTACCACTGCGAGTTCCTAACGCACCCCAAACGCCATACGGACTCTTGCCTTTTAGTGTGTTTGGCCGCTGTATCGACGGATCACCACTGTTTACTGTTTGCGAAACGAACCGCACAGAGGCGTCCGCTAATAGCGCGTTGACTCCACCACTATGGTCGCTCCCCGCCGTCATTATCCCATGAAAACGCTGCCCATTACGCGCACACGAAGGCCCATTGGGAGGAAGGGTCGTTATAAATCCCGAACACGGTACTTCGGCCCAAACAAATGACCAGCCGCGTGCGCCAACTTGATCGTCCGGAGCTGGTGGCGTCCCAGAAGTCGCCGTGGAGACATTGTGAACGGGAGTTGTCGTCGGAAAATTTTTACCATCACCACCTGTCATCGCCGCCAAACATCTGTTTGGCCAATCGGTACTACCGTCATCTGGCAACAGTGCTATACCGCCTTTGACCAAACGGCTCCCTTGGTTGGGCGAAATGGGGATTTCACATATCATAATTGTGTTTGATGTGCCATCTTCAATGGCCCCCGTTGAATTCCAGATGTAACGCTGCCCAAAGATACCGCGTGAGGGTTTGAGATTGTTTTCATTCACCATATCTATTGAATCGCCCCAGCAAAGGCCGTAGGAAGTAGTCTGGTGTTCTGAAAGTGGCCCCTTACCTTTGTTGTTTGAGTTTGAGGGACACGCAAGAGCCGCGAAATCGGAGTAGCTCGGATGTTGCCACTTGAAACCGGGTAAGTCTGTGGCAATTTTGTCGTATCGCGCGGTCTCTTCCATAAAGGGGAGTACAAACACGAACGGGGATAGTGCTGCATAGTCCCGAGCACCGTCACGCCAACCACCCATACCGGGGAAAGCTTTGTTTTGGTCGTGGTAGTTGTGCATAGCAAGCCCTAGCTGTTTTAGCTTGTTACTACATTGCATTCGTCGCGCCGCCTCGCGTGCGGCTTGCACTGCTGGCAAGAGCAACGCCACCAGTACACCGATGATCGCAATCACCACCAACAGTTCAACCAGCGTAAAGCCACGGAAAAGATTTGTCTTTTTCATTGGAAAGTCTCCTTGTGAAAGAAGTGTTGTTGAAACGGGAAATTTATGGAAAATGTCTCACTGGCCCATAGGACATATATGCCCTATACGTCCCATAAGATGGTTTTTCATGCGCGAACGACGGAAACCGGTTACTTCGCGTCGGTCTTGAGTTCAAAATCTTGCGTGAGACTCTTGTCACCGACGGTGACTCGGAGTGTTGACTTCGAGTTATATGCGGCAGGGATATACTGTTCGGTTGATTCGATCATCTCTCCATTTGGAGCGCGTGGGTCGCGTGGCACTTTGCCCGTTACGCGGGTCGCGGTGATTTGCACCGATTTTTCTCCGGGCTTTATGTGTAGCGAGTAGCTTCCACCTTTGATGCCTCCACCTACTGGTTCGTTCGTTTTGATATCTACAAGCGAAATCTGGCCGCCATTAAGCGGGGCACCATCGAGCGTCACCCTGCCGGAGAGTTTTGTTCCTTCCGGTGCAGGAGTACATCCCGCAACCAAACAAACGCCACAGAGCAAGACCAGTACAATCAAAGAATAATATCGCGCCATCATTGCACCTCTAGCAAAATGAAATTGAATACCCAACAGTCACAACCAAACATTACGGCAAACCAAGCGATTCACCACCGCGCGTCGTCGAAGCGGCTCGCCATACATCAATGTTAACCGTGGATGGGACAAACCTAACGCTACCATCCATCAGTGCTGCATTGACGCCACCAGAATGTTTGCTCCGCGCGGTAACAATAGCAAATGGAACCTTCCAATGGTCATCGCTCCAAGTTTGCACACATGTTCCGGGGTCATCTTGGTCATAACACTTCCGAGCAAGATTGTCTGTTGTACCATTAGGCGCAGAAAAAGTTGTGAACCCAGCCCCACCAGCATACCGCGGTATGCCTACATAACCTTTGTAGTCATTACTTTCTGGTGGAACAACCTCGGAGAAGAAGAGAGTGTTGCTAGTACCATCACTCGCAGCCGCCATTCCGGTGATGAACGGAGTGTATCCTTTTGGAGAAGCTGAATCCGTAAACCGCCCAATGCCAAATGGAGCACCAAGATGCTTGTAGGTGGCACTCGTAATGATAGGGGTCTCGCCTACATTTCCATCGTAGCCACCAAGATTAGTATTTCCCATGTTGGCAACGTAAGTATCACGCCAGATACCATAGTCGTTGTTTCCCGGCTCTGCCATTACAACCTTTGGTGTCGGACACCGTAGTAGCTCGATGTTGGCGCGGCGGAAGTTGTAGTGACCTGTTCCACCATACCTTCCTACAGGGTCATTAAAGTTAAGCCCTTCAAAGAGAGCGGTCTGCTCAATGAACGGCAGCACCCGCGAGACCCACGAATGGCTGTCATAGTTGAATGTACCGGGAGGTGGAGACACATCATAGAAGGTGTAATCATCCGGCAGTCCACCATACGGCAACGAGTTGTTGGTATCGTGGTAGTTGTGCATCGCTAGTGCGATGTTTTTGAGGTTGCTCGTACACGTCATCCGTCTTGCGGCTTCGCGTGCGGCTTGGACGGCGGGGAGCAAGAGTGCGACCAAGACGCCGATGATCGCTATCACCACCAGAAGCTCCACCAGAGTGAAGCCACGAAAGAGAGTGAGAAGTGGTGGTGTGTTGTGTGGTGTGATACCACGTTGAGATTTACGCGGGCTGCGTAAACTGCCCCCCCCCCATCTTAACAGGATTGACATCCATCTGATTCAAACGCGCGTTGTACATCGTGTTCTCCTTATTCTAAAAGAGTGACATCGAACATAGTTCGCAGCGGACGCCCGCTGCGTAAAACCACAAGAGAGCAAAAAACTTTTCAGAGCACGAGCGAAGTCTAGCACTCGACAAATAGAAGTCAAGCGAGGGGTGGAAAGTTTTTTGTGCCCCTCAAGGCGAAACCGCAAACGTCGTCGTGATCTCGTATCCGATAGCGTTGTCGGCAACAGTGGCTAGGCACAGATCGTAGCAGCGTTCTGCGATGAACGTCTCGATACGTTTGCGTCCCATTGTGAACATCGCCGTTGAGAGTGCGTCGGCCTCGGCGGCGGTCGGCGCGAAGACGGTCACGCCGAGAACACCAGCGTCGGCGGGGACGCCAGTTTGCGGGTCGATGATGTGTCCAAACCGTTTTCCTGCGTAGCGGAAAAACTGCTTTTGCGTTCCCGAAGTTGCAAGCGCACGGTCACGCACAACGCAGTGACCGTGCCGCTTTGTCGGGACAACGGGGTGTGCAATACCGATAGTCCAGCCGTCGCTTGCGCCGTCGTTGCCGTGCGCGATGACGCTACTCATCCCGCCGTGAATCAGGAAGTCACAGGCTCCGTAACGCCGCATAACAACCGCAGCGGCATCGACCGCCATCCCCTTGCCAATTGCGCCGAACGAAATTCCAACACCCGGTTCGGTAAATCGCACAGTACGATTGGCAACATCAATGACAATGTTTTCCCAACCGACAAGTCTGCGCGTCGCAGCAATTTCTGCGTCTGTCGGAATACGTCGTTCGCGCTTCGCGCTTCCCCAAAGTTGCGTGAGCGGATAACTCGTGATGTCGAATGCGCCGTCCGTAGCGACCGTCATTTCTTTTGCCGTCAAAATGAGTTGCATCACCTCATCGCTGACAGTTACCGCAACGTAAGCCGCCGAAGCGTTGAGACGCGCAACAACACTGTCGCTCCGAAAGACCGACAGAATCGACTCTAGCCGCGTCACTTCGTCGAGCGCAGCGACAGCGGCGATTGCGACAGAATCGTCTCGCCCGGAGACGACCTCAATCTGAAACTCGCCTGCCATCGCGTCGCGCGTGTAGGTGATGATTTTTGAATCGTTCACGATTTGTCTCTGCGGTGTATCCCGTTCACGAAGTTTTGAGGAGGAGCCTCACACAAAGGCACAAAGGCACGAAGGAGTTTTCCTACTTCACTCCTCTCTTCGTGCCTCCGTGCCTTCGTGTGAGAAAAAAGGGCGGCTCGCAATGCATGCAATCATGTGAGCACTCACGCTCTACTCTCCGTTCCCGCACGCACTTCGATCATCCGCTGCACTCCGCGGACAATCGCACCGCCCGCTTCGGATTCTTCGCAGACAATCAAGTTCGCTCCGAGCGACTCCATCTGGTTTGCGTTAACGGTGTAATGACATCGCACGACGACGATGCAGTCACGATTTTGTTCACGAACAACTTGCACTGTTTCTTGCGCGATTTGATCGCTCGGAACAGTCACGATCACAAGCGAACACCGAGAGAGTTTGGCGATCTCAAGCACCTTCGGATCGGTCGCGTTCCCAGCAACAGTACGAAACCCTTGCTGTGCGTAGGCGTGAACGTTTACCGGATTCATATCAATAAGGCAGACGTCGAACCCCGACATCTCCAAAAACGAAACTATGCGGCTCCCGACTGGGCCAAGTCCGATGACGATGGCGTATTGGCGGTCGTCGTCGGGGTATAGCGAGTGCGTTTGATGCGAAACGCCTTCGGAGACGAGGTGCGGCGACGACCACTGAAGCGCGAGCTTGAGTAGAAACGGCGTGAGGATCATCGTCACCATCGCAACGAACAGAACTTGCTGGTAGAGCACTTCGCCGATTGCCGAACTCCCTTGCGAAAGCAGAATGAACGACAACTCACCAAGCTGCGACAAACCGAGTCCCATCGCAAACGCTGGAATCCACGGCAAACCGAGTACACGAAAAGCGATTCCGGCGGCGAACGTCTTCCCGAAAATGCACGCGAGAAGAATTGTCATTGTCGATGCCGGATTGTTTATCAGCGTCGTTGGCACAAACAGTGCGCCGAGGGATACGAAAAAGATCACCGCAAACGTTTCACGCATCGGGATCGTGACTGCGGCAATCGACTTCGTAAGACGTGTCTCGCTCAAGATGAAACCTGCGGCGAGTGCGCCGAGTGCCGATGGCAGATTGAGGACAAGCCCAACCGACGTGACTCCGATGATTAGCAGCAGCGTAAAGAGAATTAGCAGTTCAACACTCTTTTGCTGCGCAAGCATCGAGACACCAAAGCGGACAAACACATAACGGAGTGCCACAACAAATAGCGTAAACAGCACCGCTTCCTTGATCAAAACGCCAAAAGCCACCATCAAGTCTTCGGCAACTTCAGCGTTGGACGTGCCGGTGTGAATCGCCGTCAGTAGTCCGATCAAGACGAGGAGCGGAACCGTCATCACGTCTTGAAACAAAAGGATTGCAACGGCGCGAAGGCCGTGTGGCGACATAGATTGTCCGAAGTCTTCGAGTGACTTGAAGACCAAAACCGTAGAACTCAGCGACACCGCCGCACCAATTAATAGACCGCTTTTCCAGTCACCGAGCAGAAACGAACCGATGAGCCACGCTGGAACTATCACGCCTAGCATCTGTACCGTACCACCGCACAGAAAGAAATGCCAGACTCGTGAAAGCTCCGACGGCGAAAAGTGAATCCCAATCGAGAACAGTAGCAGATTTGCGCCGAGGAGTGCAAGTCCTTCGATGAGTCGTCCTTCTTCGTAGAGTATCGAGCCTTCGCCTTCTTTGACCATCACTTCCACTGGCGGCGCGGAATCAGCGTCAACGGATTGTTGTAGAAACGGCTGCACGTCTTTCTCATCTGGCGTAGGGGTGAGAAGGTTAAAGACGCCGGGACCGATCATCGCACCGACGATGAGATACCCAACCACCATCGGCATCGCAAATCGGCGACACAACGCCCCCGCGCAGAACCCCGCCGTCAAGATGACGAATATGTCATAAAGCAAAAGCTGTACAAAAAACTCTTCAGTCAAATGAACCTCTCATTTTCGTAGTCGTGCGAGGATACGGCGACGTTCGTCGCTGCGAAATCCAACCAAGATGACAACAACTCCATACGACAGCACCGAAAGAATACCACACAAAAACAGCGATGGATATGTGGGTGCCAGAAAACGATACGATATTAACGCCGGTACAATCAGCGAGATCAGCGCACAGGCGACATTGCAAAACCACGCCGTATAATATCGAATCAGCGAATACGACAAGAGACGACAAGTGATCAGCGGAAACAGAATCCCGCGTCCGACAATGCCGGGTAAGAACGTTGCTACTGCGGCAACAAAAAGCGTATCGGCAAAGACGTGATTGACAACGTGGCGACCACAGAGAGTAAATGACGTTGGGTCGATGAACTGCGTCACCCAACTTGTGTGCGTCACAAAGAGACACGTCAAGACCAACTTGATCGCCGCTTCACCGACATTTAGATAGGCATAGTAACGGTGTTTCGCCACTGCGTAAAGGTAATTGATATTTGGCGTTTGAGACCGGAGAAGCCAGATGTAAACGACCGTCACCGCGAGGGCTGGGTAGGCGTCAACCCATTCGGGGTGTTCCCTTCCGATCCACCGCTGAAGAAATGGTTCGCCCCACGCGATCAGTCCAAACGCGATGAACGTCGCTATGTAGACCGCCGATTTGTGGGCAAAGCGAAACGTCGAGAGCAGCCCTTCGCGGTCGCCGCGTGTGTGGAGGTGTGTCATCCATGTGGTGCTCCAGTTGAACAGGCTCCACATGAGGTTTGTAAAATAATCTGCGAGATTGGCAATGACAATCCGATACGGAGTGGTCACGCTGAACGAGACGTAAAATGCGAGAATGATCGCATCGGTCTGAATCAGCATAACATTCCCCATCTGTGAAATACTGGCGAAGACACCATAAGTGAGGAGATTGCGAACGTGATTTTTGTCGAGCACCGAAGGTGCAAGTGCAAGCTCCGGCAGACACCGCCGCGCAAGCCAGTAGATCGCCAGTGCATTGAATACCGACATTATTGCCGAAACCAACGCTAGAGCAACGATTCCGCCGCCATTCCAAATTGTAAAAAATGAAACGAACGCACCGACAAATCGAAAGAAAAAGTTGCGTGATGCTGATAGATGTTGATTGATCGTCCCGATGACAACGCCGGTGAGTGCGTTGGTTGGGAGTCCGATCAAAAACGACAGTCCGAAGATGACAATCGTTGCGGCGAAGAGGTTGATGTCTTCCATCGCTGGTGCGACCCAGTACATCCCCGCAGCGATTGTGAATGAGGCAAGGAGTCCGAGGAAACCGAGTCCGAGATAGAGAAAGAATGCGTTCGCGGCTAGGATACTGCACTCTTTGTTTTCGCCGCGACTGTGGTGGAGCGTGATGAAACGCGCGACCGCCGCAGCGATGCCAAGGTCGAGGATCGAAAAACACGAAACAAACGCCGCTGCAACCGAAAAGATTCCGTAGAGACGATCACCGAGCGTACCGGCGATGTACGGCGTCAGGAAGATGGCGATGCCGACACCGAGTACAAACTCGGCCAGCGCAATCCCCGTCCCACCGAGAAGACGGCGCAGGTGGCGTCCTTGCTGTTTGTTATGGTCGCTGTCGTTTGAAGTCATTGTTGATGGGTGTTTGTGTGTTCGCACACTGTGACACGTTACTGTGACAAAGAGTTGGGGTTTTTGTCACAGTAACGTGTCACAGCTTGTCACAGTAAGTTCTCGGATGGTCAAAACACGCCGTTTGCAATGGCGTAGGCCTTTGTCGGGTCGGTGGCCGCCGCCGATTCTTCGCAGACACCTTTCTCGACGAGTAGTTTGAGGTCGCGCTGCAATGTTCGGCGGCTGGTGGTTGGAAACTCGGCTGCGAGTTCAGACATCGTAACCTTGCCATGCTCAACCATCAAGGCAACCGCTGCCGACTGCCGCTCGTTTAGTTGAAACTGTTTTGCCAAAACGTCGCGACGAATCGCCCGCTGACCGAGATGTGTCACTTCTCGCATTTGCGTTGCCAAACCTTGCGTGAAATACTCCAGCCAACCGGTCATGTCCATGTTGGTATCGCGGACGCTCTGAATCGCCTTGTAAAACGCTGGCCGGTCACGGTCGTAATACTCGCTGATGGTAAAGATTCGTTTGAAGTCGTACCCCGCACGATAAAGGCAAAGCGTCGAAAGCAGCCGCGAAGTTCGGCCATTCCCATCGACGAACGGGTGGATGTGAACCAGTTGAAACTGCGCGATGCCGCTTACTAAGACGGGGTGAATGTCGGTTGTTTCGTTGAGCCATCCGACAAGTTCGCGCATCAAGTCTGGGACATCCTGCGGTGGTGGCGGCGTGTAGACAACTTGCTGCGTCGCGGAATTGGCGACGAAGTTCTGAACCAAACGATACTCGCCCGGCTTGGCCGCGTCGCCACGAACACCAGTTACAAGCTGACGGTGAATCTCGCGCACAAGTCCTTCGGTGACCGGCATTCCGCTCCCCAAATAGTCTGCAACGAGATCGAACGCCGTTCGATAGTTTAGCAGTTCACGGACATCGTCAGGATCAGAATTAGGTACGGACTTTCCTGCGAAGAGAAGTTCTGCTTGTTCGAGTGTAAGTTGTGTCCCTTCGATGTGCGTTGTGTGATGTGCTTCGAGAAGCAAAGCGCGATGCCCCATCGCGCGGAGCCAGACTTCCGAAAGCGTTGCCGCCTCAAGAAAACCACGCGCACGCTCAACCTGCGTCAACGCCGATGTAATAGCGTTGGTGATTGTAAACTTTGGCTTCAACGATGATAGCGTCATGTCTCAATAACCGGCGGTGAGTGCATCTGCGATAGCGGCAAGCGTAACCGCCGGTGACGCTACCAAGGTAGGCGATGGGCTTACACACCCGTCGCGTGCGATAAGTGGCGTCTTACGGACGCTCGTGTTGTGCGCGGCGTCTACTGGCGGTTACGCTTACCGCTCTCGCAGTTGCACTCACCGCCGGTCATTAAAGTTTTCGACACACGCCGTCCCGTCGGGACGAAGAACAAATGAAATGAATCGCAATGCAATAACAGCCGGAATGGAGCGAAGCGTACTGACGGGCAGTGAAATCGTCGCCAACACAGTCGTATCCGCCCACTTCGCCATTCCCGCGTACTCGGCGGGAATCTAAACCACACGCGACAAGCAAACGCGGAAACAGCGAATCGTTTGTCAGTTTACAGTAGCCCCAAGCGTTTACAAGTCCAATTGCCTAACACGATTGTCACAACACTCAATACTATCCCACCCATTATGTACGCTACTGCTGGCACCAACACACTCACCACAATTATCAGAGCACCGGATAATATAACCCCATTTCTAATCCATAACTTCATGCAATTTCCTGACTCCGTCGGCATTGGATTTTCTCGCAATTTCGCAGCCTTCTTGATGCATAGATTCATAATGTAGCGGGTGAGTTCGCTTCCGCCTGTAATTTCCTCTGATTCGGCGTTTTTGAAACGTGATGACGCCTCGTCTAACGCTGTTAAGTCACTACCTTTTGGAAGATCAACAGTAAGTTTTGTACGAAAAGGTTTTCCACCTCTAATAGAGCGACGTGTCGTTCCGTTAAGTTCTATAAACCGAGCGTCACTGCTGTCAACAGTGAAAATTACCTGCTCGGCATTGGTGGCATTTCTAACGAGGGTGTCCTTCAATTCGGTGGCGCAATTGTCATTCGCCCACTTAAAACCCTGCCCATATTCTTCGACAGATTTTGCTTCGTCTGGTGTGAGTTCGCCAAGCCGCACGGAATACACAACATTGGTCTCATCTATTTGTTCAGCCACAGAAACATATTCTGTCAGTGTTAGAAAATACTCTTTCCGATTTTCGGCGGTGGTTTGTGTATTTGCCATGAGAATTGATGTCTTGTAAAACAGGAATGACGACGTGGCGAACGTGCAAAACATTCACCGCTTCAAAAACCCATACTCATAAACTTTCGGCTCAATCTTTTGGGCGAGGAGTTTGAGTTGTGTACGCAAGTCGCCAATTAACGCCGTGTACGTTTCGTCGTCGCTGCGGGCGTTCATTGTCCCCTTTGCATTTCGTCCTTGGAAAAACTCGCGGATGTCGTAAAACGAGGCGTTGACGTTGCAGTTCGGTGTCGCGTGATAGTACGTCCACAGTTTTCTGCCCGCGGCAAAAACCGCTTTGGCTTCATCCGAAAATTGTAACGGCGTCGTACGCGGCGGCGTGATGGGGTGCTGCGTGCCGTTCTGCTTCAATGTGCCTGCGATAAAATCGGTCATGAAATGACTGGAAAACTTGTCACCAGCGTTGACTTCTTTCTCCGTAAACGGAATCCAGTGATTGACGCCGTGTTGCGACTGAATGTTGTTGCTGAAAAGCGTGTACGTCAAACAGTCGGTCTGAAACTCTGCGTCATGTTCCCACTTTTTATTCGGAAACAAAAACTGGTCGCGGTCATTGAGCCACGTCGCCTCGATACACTTGCGAACCGCAAGGTAGATGCTGGCGGCAATCAAGTTTTCCCAGTTGACCCAAATGCCACGCGGATTCGGTAACTGGTCTTTCGTGTTGAGAATGTACACAATGTTGTTGTGCTGAAAGTCGTTCCCATTGATCCCGTCCATAAAACCAATCGAGTTGTTATTGGTTGCTTTGTGGGCCGAAATCCACTTGTTGATGTAACGTCCCTTACTGTACGAATAAAAACTCTTTCGCCCAACAACGCGACCTTGATCGTCAATAACGTCTGCTTTGATCTTGCTAAACTCGGTCTGCACCGAAGTGTCCCAAATCTTAAAACCTATCGGGAAATTCCCTTTAACATTGTCAAACGTGTTAGCACGAACTACAAAACACTTCGCCAACTTTGCCTTGAAAAACTTCCGAAACTTTTCAAACGCTGAACCTTGCAGAGCTTTCAGCTTTGAAAACTCCGCAAGAATTGAACCGGAGAGTTCGGCGTAAATCCTGACAAAGAATTGCGTATACAATTCGCGTCCAGCAGTTCCCAAAACAGAGCCGTACTTTTCATGCACAGCCGTTTGATTCACGCCAACCTTGCCCTTAACCGCCTTGCTTGCAACTTCCGCATACGGCGGATTGATGTAGATCACCAACTTCTTGCGTTTTTCAGGATCGGTGACAATTTCACGCAACGATTGAGGCAACTTTGCAAAATCGTCGTTGAGAAAATCGAATTGGAAGACGTGTTCTTTCAGCAAGTTCGCACCGTTCTCGATGCGGTCGCGCATGACTTCGACATCTTGTTGGTCGAGCGTTGATGCCCAGATATTGTATTTGTTTGTGAGTCCGGCGAGCAGGTTGCCCGTACCAGCGGCGCAGTCCCAGACGTAGTATTCTTCTTGCCAGTTTTCACCTAAAACGCCTGCAATGTACTGTTGCGAAAGTTCCACCCAGATTTGCGGTGTGAAAAAACTACCTTTGCGTTCGCGCACGTCTTGCGGCACGAGTAAGTCGCGGCGTTCGACGATGTAGTCCCAGTATTCTTCGCGTGGCGGGCGTTCGTATTTGTTCCAAAATTGCGTGTGTGCTTTTTGCTTGTCGGTGAACGACGCCGTTGTCGAGCTAAACATTCCAGCTTGCGTGACCTTGCGGTCAAGTTCATAGTGGTCGCGTTTCAGCAAGACGAACAGCTTTTCTTTGAGCGTTTCGTTTTCGGACGCAAGCAAATCGGCGAGGTAGAAATCGCCGTCGATGATGCCGATCTTTTTCGCAACGTCCCAGTTGACGGCGATGGTCGGCTTCACGGTTGCAAGCCACTTATTGTAGACGACGATGAAGTTGTTTTTGTCGATTCGCAGTTTTGATGTATCGTCTTTGCCGATGACGAAGTTGTCTTTGACGAACGATTTGATTTCTGCGTCGTCGCTCCCGAACGTGAAAAGTGGCGAGCTACCCTCAATCGTCGTTTTGACCTTCTCGTAGACGAGTTTGAATTCTTTCGTCTCGTGGTTTGACGGCGCGACGTTCCAGTTGAAGTCGCTGACGTAGAAGATGTCGTGGATTTCGCTGTATGGGATAAAGGCGATTTTTTCGGCGTCAAACGCGCCGAGAAATGCGGGCGGATGAAATTTGTCGAACGTTCGTGCTTTTCCAATCGTGAGAATGAGTTGCACAAGCGACTTGATAACGTCGGCCTTGCCCTTCTTCGCTTCCGCCCAGAGAAACGCTCTGACTTCAAAGAGCGGAATTTGCGCACCAGCGTCGGGGACAGAGATGCAGAAGTCGATGTTGCCGACGATTTTCGTGCTGTCGAACTTGGCGAAGTAATCGTGTGCCACTTTGTTCTTGAGTTCTTCTTCGCGGATGTTAGCGTATTTCATTGGTGCGTCCTTGTTTCTGATCCGGTCACTACGCTACGCTGTGTTCGCGGCGTTGAATGGCGATTCTGGTCGCTCGCTTACGCTTCCCGCTCCGATTCTGATTCTCGCCTCTGCGGGAATGACGATGCGGTGTCGGAATCCAAACACAACTGGACACGAGAGCATAGCGGTTTTCGCGTTTTTGGCAAGCGAGACGCGCGGGGGAAATTGTGCATGGCATTTTGTCGGAACGCGCGGGTGTCTTGGCTGCAATGCGTTGGCGTCAACTCTCGCACATGCGGGCGGGATGCCCGTGTTCCCAGTTGCACCGAATGACAAGTTCTACGCCCAATGGCGATGATGGTCACTCGCTTACGCTTCCCGCTCCGATTCTGGATTCACGCCAAACGAGTTCTGCGCACAATAGTGATTCTGGCACTCGCTTACGCTTCGCGTTCTTATTCGGACGCTTCGTGTTCGGATTGTTCTGGTCACTCGCTTACGCTTCCCGCTATGATTCTGGATTCCCGCTTTCGCGGCGAAGTGGTACTGCCGCCTTCTTTCCGGCTTCTATTTCAGCGAGGTGCGAGTGATTGATCGGTGCGAATCGGTTCACCACATGCCACTCAATCTGGTGCGTCGAGGTACGGGTCTTGGCCTAGCGTGCGCTGGGCTTTTTTGCGTTCTTTTTCGTAGTAGAGCATCACTTTGCGTGCGCGAAAGCTCTTGCGTTCGATTCGCTGCTGCGCACGACGGAAGACGCGAACGGCGCGGTCAAGCGACTTCGCATTGCGTACTCCAAACGCCTTCGCAAGAATCTCGTCTTCCATCGACAAGTATTGACGATACGTCCCCGGATCGCCTTGTCGTCCACACCTGCCGATGAGTTGGCGGTCGATGCGTGAGGAGTCGTGCATTTCCGTACAGATAACGTGAAGTCCGCCAAGCGCGACGACTTCATCCGCAAGTTTGATGTCGGTGCCGCGTCCCGCCATATTTGTCGAAACCGTGACTCGCGACGCCTCGCCCGCACGCGCAACAATCGCCGCCTCTTCCGCGACCAAGTTGGCGTTGAGAACTTGGTGTTCGATTCCACGCGCAGAGAGACGTTCAG
Source organism: Thermoguttaceae bacterium (assembly GCA_051651625.1). Lineage (GTDB taxonomy): Bacteria > Planctomycetota > Planctomycetia > Pirellulales > Thermoguttaceae > JBOFSQ01. The sequence goes on from JBOFSQ010000102.1 coordinate 90,731, forward strand.
ACAAGAGTACCGATTTGTCGATGGTGCGCGTACCGATTAAAACTGGTCGCTGCGACTGGTGGAAGTCAGCAACTTCGTCAACAATCGCATCCATCTTCGATTCTTCGTCGGGAAAGAGAAGCGTTGGCATTCGCTTGCGCTGCGGCGGTTTGTTCGTCGGGACGGTCTCAACGCGGCAACGGTAAATCGACTTCAGTTCGCGGCGCGATGACGCCGCTGTCCCCGTCATTCCGGCGAGGTGCGGAAAACGCAGAAAGAAATCTTGCACCGTGATTCGCGCCGCTTGGCCTGTCTCGACCGTGATGTCGATCCCTTCCTTTGCCTCAATCGCTTGGTGAATACCGCCTCGCCACTTTCGCCCTTCGCCAAGTCGTCCAGTGAACTCGTCAACGATTACAATCTCACCGTCGCGGATGATGTAGTGCTGATGAAGATGATAGTCGCGGGCAACGAGAATCGCGCGTTCGACGTCGGCGTAGAGGTGCGCGAGACCGACTGATTCGATCTCGGTGTTGTGACCAAGTTGCCGAACCCGTTTGCGTCCTGCGATGGTGAGCGTGACCTCTTTTTTGTCGTGCTCGACGGTGTAGTCGTCTTCTTCTTGGAATAATGGCGCAACGCTGGCGGCCCAGCGATAACAGGCCACTTCCGCTTTTTGCTCTTCTGTTGGTCGCGCCGAAATTATGAGCGGCGTACTCGCTTCGTCGATGAGAATGCTGTCGGCCTCGTCAACGAGTGCAAAGAACGGCGGACGCTGCACGGGGAGATCGCCAGAAGTTTTTTCGCGTCCGAGGAGCGAGCCAACGATGTCGCGTCGTCCTTCGCGGATATTGCGGAGCAGTAGTCGGTCGCGGAGAAAATCGAAACCGAATTCTTTTGCGGTGCCGTAAGTTATGTCGGCGGCGTAGGCGTCGCGTCGTTGTGGTTGCGGCATCTGTTCTTGAACGAGACCGACGCGCATTGCGAGTGCGTTATAGATCGGTGTCATTAGTTCGGCGTCGCGGCGGGCGAGGTAATCGTTGACGGTCGCCAGATACGCACCGCGTCCGGCGAGTGCGTAGAGATAGAGCGGCAGAGTTGCGGTAAGCGTCTTCCCTTCGCCGGTCTGCATCTCGACAATCGTGTGACGAAACGTCGCAACTCCGCCGTGAAGTTGAACGTCATAGTGACGCATTCCGCACGTTCGCCGTCCAGCCTCGCGGACGAGTGCAAACGCCTCCGGCAGCAGCGATTCGAGCGTCTCGTCACAGCGTGCGCGATAACGGAGCGCGAGACTCGCCTTCCGCAGTTCGTAGTCGGACAACGCCTGCACACGCGGCTCCAGCGCGACAATCTGCCGCACAACCGCCCCAATCGGCGGACGACAACAATCTTGAAACCACTTTATGAACGACATTGGTGACGACTGTTTCTTTTGGAAAAATGGTAGGTGCTCACGGAATTTGGTCGCGTTGTCGTTAGCGTGTTATGATTCAGGGCACTCGCTTACGCTTCGTGTTCTTATTGACGTGACGTAATAAGAAAGCGAGTGCCACGAAAAATGTATCAGCGTCATTTCTTCTTCGTCGATGAAGACGATGGCCGCAGGAAACGGAACAGCAAAAACCCCGGAATGATCAGACACAGCGACCACGGCCAAATCGCACCGACGACAGCCGAGGCGACGATCATCGCGTACGCCCATCGTGGGAAGCGGGCGAGGTCGTTCCACGCGAGCCACAAAAGACAAAGAACAATCCCAAGTCGCATCGCCGCCGCGAACGGCATCTTCAGTAACCCCGCAAACGCGAGCGGATACGAAACCAGTGCCACCACAAGTAGCAACACCGCCGCAAGACCTAGCTTCGTTTGAAATGACATTTTTAGATGAACTTCCTTGTCCGAATGGTATAGAGATAAAACTGCGAGTTCATCACCCCAAGTTCCCACTGGCAGCTTCAGCGCGGAGTGATACAAGATCGTCAAACGCTAACTGCGCGAGCTGCGTCCCCCACGGTGTCGGGTAACTTCCCGTCACGCACGCCTGACAGAGTTTCGTTTGCGGAATACCAATCGCACGCTCCAGCGAGTCAACGGGGAGATAACGGAGCGAGTCCGCGCCCAAATCTGCCGCCATCTTCGCCTCGATTTCCGGCGTGATACGCCACGACGTAACAGCACCGCAATCAAAATGTTGCGGCGCGTAAAGCTCCGTATACGTTGACATGTCGATACCGTAAAAACACGGCGAGATAATCGGCGGACACGCAACACGAACGTGAATCTCCTTCGCACGCCCAAGTTCGCGGATACGTCGCAGCAACACCCGCATCGACGTCGAACGCACAATCGAGTCGTCAACGAGCACGACACGTTTTCCTTCGAGCACTTCGCGGAGCGGCGTGTACTTCGTCTCGGCCTTGCGAAGCCGAAACTCGCCGCCTTCGATGAACGTTCGTCCGCTGTAACGGTTACGAATCAGTCCTTCAAGACACGGCACGCCAAGTGCGTAAGCCATCCCGTCGGCTGCACCTTTGCTGGTGTCGGGGACTGGAACGACAATCGTGTCGTCGTCGATTACTATGTTGTTGACTTCGCATTCGATTCGTGCAAGTTCTTCGCCGAGACGTTTGCGTGCAAGGTAGACACTTCGGCTATCAATCGTACTTGCGACGTTGGCGAAGTAAACCCATTCAAAAAAGCAGTGTGCTTGTCGCGTAGACTCGGCGAACCGCTCGAAACGAATTCCGTTCGGCGAGACGATGATCATCTCGCCCGGCGCGACGGGCCGAATACTTTCACCCGAAAATCCAAGGTTGAAAAGCGCGACACTCTCGCTGGCAGCGGCGAAGAGATTCCCTTCGATGGCGTAGCAGAGCGGTTTCATTCCGAGCGGGTCGCGGGCGATGAACATCTCGCCAATCGCGTTGAGATATGCGAGGCTGTACGACCCGTCGAAGAACTGCGCGAGCGACTGCATCACTGCGAGGAGGTCGGCGTCTTCACCCATCGCGGAGAGTGCCGCCGAGAGATAGTGCATAATTACTTCGGTATCGGTCTCGCGGGCGAGATGCGTGTTGCCGTCGGCGAGAAGCTCGTTACAAAGTGCGGCATAGTTTGAAAGTTGCCCGTTGAAGGCAAAACTAAACCACTTGTGTTTCTTGATGTGGTGTCGCTCGAACGGCTGCGCATAACTACGGTCGTCGCGTCCGCAGGTGGCGTAACGGACGTGCCCAATCGCTGCGTTGCCAGCGTATTCGTCCATAATCTGCGCGTACTTTGTACGATGCGCGAGGTGAAAGACTTCCGAAACGGTACCGACTTCTTTGTAGGTGTCGATGATCTGTTGACGATTTTGGCGAAACGTAGTTATGCCAGCCGCCAGTTGACCGCGATTTTGCAGATCGAGCAGCATACGCGGCAGGAGACGCGAAACTTCGCTTGGACCTTGATTCGGACAGAGCGGCGACGCCTCACCGTCAAGATGATAAACCGCCGCAATGCCGCACTCTTCGTGTATCTCATTCATACGTTTCGATCCCCAAACTGTGAAAGTTTCGTGAACAGTGGGGCATATTCTATCGCCCGATGCAAGTTTCGCAAGACTTCGCCCAATGCCGCAATTCAGACAAGACGTTGCAATCGGTTCCCTTCGCCTCGTTTGACAACCCGACGCAGTTCGAGTTGGCCAATCGTAGCGAGTACGACACCTATGCCGAGCGTTGTCGTTTCGAGAACTTCGTCGATTGTGTGGCCGCCTGTGCCGATGGCGTCGTAGATTGTCTGTTCGTTTGGCGTGAGTGTTGGTTGTGGCGCGAGCGGCGACTGCGGTGTCGGCGGTGTCTCAAAAAGTGTGGCGGTACTCTTCGGCACCAATGACGGCGTTGTTGCAGTGAACGCGAGTGCGGCGAGTATGTCGCTCATAGATTCGACGAGAATCGCGCCGCTGCGGATGAGTGTGTGACAACCGCGTGCGTTGTCGCTATCGACGCCGCCCGGAATCGCCATCACGACGCGGCCCTGCTTTCGTGCAAGATTTGCCGTGATTAGCGCACCACTTTTGGGCGGTGCCTCGACGATCAAAACGCCAAGCGATATTCCGCTGACAATTCTGTTTCGCTGCGGAAACGTTGCCATCGACGGTTCGTGGTGCGGCCAGTATTCGCTCACGAGGCAACCGTGCGCGACGATTTCGTTACCGAGTTCGCGGTGCGCGGACGGTGTAACGTTGAGAACTCCGCCACCGAGAACGGCAACGGTATCGCCGCCCGCTTCGATTGCACCGCGATGCGCGGCGGCGTCGATTCCGTGCGCCAAACCGCTGACGATTAGCAGCCCTGCTTGTGTCGCCTCTTTCGCAAGTTTTTGCGCCTGCGCAAGACCGTAAGAACTCGCGCGACGAGTCCCGACTATCGCCAAACACGGACGGTCAAAGAGCGGCGTCGCGTTTGCGAGCGACCCGCGCACAAACAAAAACGAAGGCGGCGCGTGAATCGCACGCAGTCGCGGCGGATAACGCGGGTCGCGGACAGAGACAATCTCAATCGACTCGCGCTCGCAAAGTTTTATCATCTCCGCAACGTCGTCGTGTTTCCGCGCAGACGTAATCGCGCCAGCCAACTTCGTACCGACTCCTTCCACGCGACGCAGCTCATCCGCCGACGCCTTGAGTGCCGCCGCCGCTGTACCGAACCGCTGGCAAAGTCGTCGATACGAAATCGGCCCAACGCCGTCAACCGACGTTAGCACCAAATCGTCAACCAAATCTTGCGGCGTCAGCGGACGCGGGGCGATTTCAAACATGTTGAAACCTCAAGTTTGCGGCAAAATGTTTGTTCACGTCTCCCACCGAATATCTTGGCGCAATGTTGGTTCGGGTGTTGTGAAGTTACGAATTGCTTCAACGTCGTTTTGCGTCCATTCTTTTGGGAGTGCGACTTCGATCTCGACGATCATATCGCCGGACGTTGTCGCACCGTGCCCTTTGAGACGCAGCTTCGTTCCGCTCGTCGATTGCGGCGGAATCTTGAGCGAGACGGTCCCGCGCGGCGTTGCGATCTCGACCGTTCCGCCAAGTACAGCTTCGCGCAGCGAAACCGGCAAACGCAAATGAAGATCGTTACCGACTCGACGATAGTGCGGATGCTCCGTAACGTCAATGGTGAGAATCGCGTCACCTGCGGGGCCGCCAGTTGCAGACGGTTCGCCCTGTCCGCGGAGCCGAATTTTCTTCCCACTCTCAACGCCCGCCGGAATCTTGACCGAAACGTTTTGAACACCACCGCGACGTTCAAGCCGAACGTCCACGCTTCCACCACGAACAGCCAGCGAGAGCGGAATCGCAACGCTCTGATTGATGTCACTACCGCGCGTGGGTGGCGCGGGCCTGCGTCCACGACCGCCAGCCGTTCTCGCGCCGCCCATTCCGCCGCCAAACATCCCGCCCAAGATCGACGCGATGTCTTCTGGGACAGCTTCTTCGCCGCCACGTCCGCCACCGTAACTGCGAAAAAAGTCGGCAAACGACTGTCCGCCACCCGACCACTGAAACCCGCCCGGCCCACTCGCACCCTGACTCATCCGATCAGGATTCACTCCGTACCGGTCGTACACAGCGCGCTTCTGCGTGTCGTTCAAAACGTCAAACGCCTCTTGAAGTTCCTGAAACTTCTCTTTGGCCTTCGGATCGTCGGGGTGCAAATCGGGATGAAGTTCACGCGCACGCTTGCGGTACGCCTGCTTGATTTCACCATCACTCGCCCCTTTTGAGACGCCAAGAATGCTGTAATAGTCTGTCATGGTTTTTGAAGTTGTTTACGTTTTGTACTGTTGCGGAATTTGTTGGGGTTATTGTCGTTCACAGCATGCGGGATTGTACCGAGGCGTCGGGGAAAATCAACCGTTGCGACTTGAAAGAATCGGACTGCGCCGATTGCGTCGGTGTGAAAAGGTCTCCCTGTTTTTGGGGCGTAGTGGTGGTAGAATAGTGTCTCACCCGGCGCAAAAAAACACCTCGCAGATACCGATGATCTTCCAGATTCCGATCACGCCGCTGGTAACAGTGGTTCTATTTTTTGTAGTGATTTCGGGGCTGACGTTCCTCGCGCTGCGACGCCGCGACGCACTGCTGGAGGAGTTTCTCGTCCCCGAACCAAACAAAGAAAGCGACCGCGAGTTTCTCGACCGTCTCGGCGTCGTCCTCGAACAGCTACCGCCCGAACCCGTTGAAGAAACGCCCGCCACCGAAGAAGACGAAAACGTCGCGTGGGCCGCCGATATTCCCGCATGGGTCAATCAACAACAGATCGCTCCCGCAAGTGAGCCAAACAATGGGACACCCTGACTCAAACCCCAAATCGGGAATGTCGCTCGGTGAAATTATTCGTCAGGTCCGTCGCGTTGAAATCGTTGCGAGGCGGGCCGTGGACGAGTTGTTCGCCGGTCAATATCGTAGCGTCTTTCGCGGACGCGGTATGGAATTCAGCGAAGTCCGCGAGTATCAACCCGGCGACGACGTTCGCGCAATCGACTGGAACGTCACCGCGCGACAAGGACACCCATACATCAAACGATTCGTCGAAGAACGTGAACTCACGGTGCTGTTCCTCGTCGATCTCTCGGCGTCGGGACTGTTCGGATCGCTCCGGCGGAAGTGGGACGTTGCAATGGAAGTCGTTGCGACACTGATGTTCTCCGCGATGCGTGGCGGCGACAAAGTTGGGCTGATCACGTTCGCCGACAGCATCGTTCACCACTACCCACCGCGAAAAGGGAAACACCACGTCCTTCACCTTCTCCGCGAACTGCTTGGGAGCGAAGCGATTCCGGCACGGGCCGACCTCCCGATGGCACTCGATTATATGAGCCGCGTTCAGCGACGCCGTGCGGTCATATTCTTGGTCAGCGACTTCGGTGACGAAATAGACGTGAGCGATCCGTTCACACCCGCGCGACACCGCCACTCTCCAACCGCGTCAGTCTTTAGCTCGCAAAAACCGCTCGAACGCGCACTCAAACACGGTTCGCTCCGTCACGACCTGATGGCACTAGTCCCCAGCGACCCACGCGAGAGCGAACTTCCAAACGTCGGTTTGGTCACACTCCGCGACGCCGAGACGGGTGAAATCGTGACGGTCGATACGGCGAGTCGTGTCGTTCGAGAATCGCTCGTCAAGCTCGCACACCAAAGACGCGAACGACTCGAAGCAACACTACAACGCGCCCGCGTCGAACTACTCACGATCCCGACCGATGGCGACTTCCTCCCCGAACTCCGCCGCTTTTTCGCCGCACGAATTTGTACCGGATAGAGTAAGAATCACAATGCACAAAGGTTTGGCAGTTTTTTTACTTCTCTTGACGGCGTTCTTTTGGGGGATCACTTTTCCTTTGACGAAAGATGGCACAAAAGAGTTCGGTGTCCTGTCTTACCTGGCGATACGGTTTTCGATTGGTGCATTGGTACTGCTCCCTTTCGCTCTGCGAAGCAACAACAAAGGTGCGCTGCGAAGCAACAACGAGGGTGCTCTGCGAAAAATCGACACGACCGTTTTGAAAAGTGGCGTAGTTCTTGGGGCTATTCTTTTTAGTGCGTTCTATTTTCAAACGGTAGCAATGCGCGGGATCACAGCTTCGATCAGCGGACTGATCACGGCACTGTTTTTTGTCTTTGCGATTTTGTTCAATCGTATTCTGTTTCGCGTCAAAATCTGTCGCGTCACAATAGTGCTAGTTGTGCTGTCGCTGATCGGACTTTTGACGCTTGTCGGCCCCCCTTCGTTGGTCGGTGACATGGCAACACCTTCTGCGCCGCCGACGGGCTTCGGCGTTTTGCTTGCGACGCTCGGTTCGATGGGGTTCGGGCTTCACATCGCCCTGCTGGGACGTTGGGGGAAAACGCTCGATTCGTTGCCTTTAGCGACCGTGCAACTGTTTACGATAGCGGTGTTGGCCGCGATCATTGCTCCTGCTGCGGAAACGATTCAATCGCCATCACCGATAGCGTGGCAAGCGATTTTGATTGGCGGACTCGTTTGCAGCAGCTTCTGTTACTTCTGCCAAACGTTTGCCCAGCGGCAGTTGACGACCACTCAAGCGTCGCTCATCATCGCAAGCGAACCGATCTTCGCCGTCGTCGGTGGCGTGATTTTTCACCACGACCACTTCTCACTCGTTCAGGGGATCGGGGCCGGACTGATGATGTTCGCTTCGTTTGCAATCTTGTTGGTGCCTGAACCGCAGGCGAACGAAGAGCGTTAGTCCGACGGTATCCGTTCACGGTTTTCAAGTAGTGTCGCTTTTCTCACACGAAGGAGAGTGTCCGCGGATTCACCTAACGCTTCACCGCATCATTTCGTCTGCGAAGTCGATGTACTTTTCCCAGTCGAACGCGGTGACATCGTGTTTGCCGGAGCGGATGTGATAACGAATCGTCGCGCCAACGCTCTTGCCGACTGGTGGCATTTCGTTGGTCTCGCCGAGTCCGGGCGTGCCGAGAAGTTTATAGACTGGAGCTGCGTAGAGGCCGCTCAAAAACTCGCCGCGCGGATCGGCCCAGCGGTCTTCCTCGGCACTGGCGATGTAGACGCCGCGCGGTGCAATCAGTGCAATTAACTCGTGCTGATCGACGGGGAGGTCGTTCACTCGTTCGTTGTAGTCGCGTGCCGCTACGCAGTTCCAGTGCGGGAACGATGTGTTCATTCGCCAGAGTGTCTCGCCGATTTCACGTCGCGTCAGTGCCGCGCCGCCGCAACCGGAGTTGTTCGAGACGACAACCGCAAATCGCTCGTCCTGCGCACCGGCCCAGAGTGCGGTCTTGCCGAGACGCGAGTGCCCCGTGAGCATCACGAGACGCGGGTCGAGTTTTCCGCCGAGGCCGTCGTCTTCGATGTAGTCCATAATCCGCGACAGTCCCCATGCCCACACGCCGATTGCTCCCCACTCAGCTACCGCTGGTGGCGACATCGTGCGCCGAACGCCGTGCGAGATTCCGCCGTCGAAGTCGGGTTCGATCTGGCAGTAGTACGCGGTGACAACGGCGTAACCGCGTTCAATCAGTTGTTCGACGCACCACCGCGACGCCTCTTGACCGCGTGTCTCTTCGGTTGCGGTGGCGGCAACGAGTTTGCGGTCGTTCTTCCCCGAATCGATCCAAACCGTACCGAGCGCGACGCCCGTGTCGTTCGTGACAGTGTGGTTCCCGCGAAAGTTGAGTCCCAAGACGACTGGAACTTTTTTGTCGGCGTTCACCGACTTCGGAGTATATATGAGAAGATCGACGAGCGTCTCCTTTTTGTCGGCATCGAGAAAGATGCGTACTTCGCTGCGGATCGCTTTTCCGCCGAACGCTTCACCTTCGCCGGTCGTCTCCCAACAGAGCGACGCGGGGCGTCCGACTGGCGTTTTTCCGTAGACGTTTTGCGCAAAGAGTTCGAGCAGTTCGGCGCGACGTTTTTGCCACTGTTTGGGAGTTACAACGGGTGTACCGTCACAAAACGTGAGCGGATCGGGGAGCGTGAACGCTGGAATCTTCGCCTCGTCGTAGTTCGCCGCCGGAACTTCCGCCAGTGGCGGTTCCGCACTCCAAATCTGCGGCACGTCAACACCGATGATCGTCATTGCAAAACTCCACAAAAGAATAACGGCAAGTGTACGGTTCATTGCAAGGTCTCCGAGTTTTTTCGCAAAGTTCGTTGTCGTGGCAGAAGTATATCCGTTCACGGCGGAACGGCAAGAGCGTCGGTGCGGACGCCATCAACTCACACGAGGGGGGCTTGTGAAAAAGGACAAGTACCGTAGACTTTCGCACCGAATTGGCACGCCTTTACTTCCCACACACCATAAGGAAAATCAAAAATGTCTAACACCGACCGTCTCCCCTACAGAGTTGCTGACATGTCGCTGGCCGATTGGGGCCGCCGCGAGATTATGCTCGCCGAAAACGAAATGCCCGGTCTGATGTCGCTCCGTAAACAGTACGGAAAAGAGAAGCCGCTGCGCGGCGCGCGAATCGCCGGATGTCTACACATGACAATCCAAACCGCCGTCTTGATGGAAACACTCATCGACCTCGGTGCAGAAGTAACGTGGAGTAGTTGCAACAAGTTCTCAACACAAGACCACGCCGCCGCCGCAATGGCCGCTCGCGGTATCCCCGTCTATGCGTGGAAAGGCCTCACCGACGCCGAGTTCGATTGGTGCATCGAACAGACGATCACTTTCCCCGACGGCAAACCGCTGAACATGATTCTCGACGACGGCGGCGACCTCACGTTCATGATCCACCAAACAAAATACGCCGACATCATCAAAGGCGTCAAAGGACTCTCCGAAGAGACGACAACCGGCGTTCACCGGCTCTATCAGATGTTCGCCAAAGGTGAACTCAAGATTCCCGCAATTAACGTTAACGACTCGGTTACGAAGAGCAAGTTCGACAACCTCTACGGCTGCCGCGAGTCGCTCGCCGACGGAATCAAACGTGCAACCGACGTTATGATCGCTGGCAAGTGTGTCGTCGTTGCGGGTTACGGTGATGTCGGCAAAGGTTGTGCTCACTCGATGCGGAGTTACGGTGCGCGTGTCATCGTCACCGAAATCGATCCGATCTGCGCACTCCAAGCGGCGATGGAAGGTTATCATGTCATGACGATGGAAGAAGCCGTCCCATTCGGCAACATCTTTGTCACGACGACCGGTTGCTGCGACATTATTCTCGCGTCGCACATGGCGAAGATGCAGAACGACGCAATCGTTTGCAACATCGGCCACTTCGACGTTGAGATCGACGTTGCGGGGCTTGAATCGTACAAAGGGATCAAGAAGGAACAGATCAAGCCGCTCGTTGATCGTTACACGTTCCCCGACGGTCACTCGATCATCTTGCTTGCCGAAGGACGCCTCGTTAACCTCGGCTGCGCGACGGGCCACCCGTCGTTTGTGATGTCGAACTCGTTCACGAATCAGACGCTTGCCCAAATCGCACTTTGGAAAGCGAAGCCGGGTGAATACCCGATTGGCGTTCACGTTTTGCCGAAGCATCTCGACGAAGAGGTCGCGCGTTTGCACCTCGCACACGCCGCAGCCAAACTCACAACGCTCACGCAAAAACAGTCCGAATACCTCGGTATTCCCGTGACGGGGCCGTTCAAGCCGGATCACTACCGGTATTAATAGACCTGTTCGGAAACTTGCACTCACACTGCGGTTCGGCATAGCCGAACCCTCCAATCGCCGTGCGGTGTATGGCTGGAGGGTTCGGCTATGCCGAACCATAACTGGAGGGTTCGGCTATGCCGAACCGGAACTACTGTTCACGCAGTCCGCAATGTCCACTGCGTCCACATCATTCACACATAGTCCACTCCCAATGAACTCACCACAGTCCGCGCGGACTCCTATGCCCGAACAGGCACCGGAAGTTCGTGCGAAAAACTTTCTTGAAGTGCCGCTCGGTTACACTTCGTCGATGGCGGAGCGTGAAGCGAAGCGGTGTTTGCAGTGTCGCAAGCCGAGGTGTGTCGAGGGGTGTCCCGTTGCGGTTGACATTCCGGGGTTTTTGCTGCGCGTTGCAGACGGCAAGTTTGCGGCGGCGGCGCGGACGATCAAAAAGACAAACGCACTGCCGGCGGTTTGTGGTCGCGTATGTCCGCAAGAGTTGCAGTGTGAGTCACTTTGCATCTTGGGGAAGAAGAGCGAACCGGTCGCCATCGGACGTTGCGAACGATTCGTTGCCGACTACGAACGCGAGAACAACCTCGTCGAAGTCCCGCCGCTGCCGCCGTCGAACGGTAAGCGTGTTGCGGTCGTTGGCGCGGGGCCAGCGGGCCTCACCGTCGCGGGCGACCTCGCGCTACTCGGTTACGAAGTCACGATCTTCGAGGCGTTTCACAAGGCGGGCGGCGTGCTGATGTACGGCATTCCAGAGTTCCGGTTGCCGAAGGCGATAGTTGAAAAAGAAGTTGCGTACTTGCAATCGCTCGGCGTCACACTCAAGCGAAACGAAGTTGTCGGCAAGACGCATCTCATTGATGAACTTTTGGCGGACGGATTTTCGGCGGTGTTCATTGGCGTTGGTGCGGGGCTGCCGCAATTCTTGGGAATTCCGGGCGAAGACTTCGGCGGCATCTATTCTGCGAACGAGTACCTCACGCGGATCAACTTGATGAAGGCGTATCGGTTCCCCGACTACGGTACGCCGGTTGTCGTTGGGCGTCGAGTTTGTGTTGTCGGCGGCGGCAACGTTGCGATGGACGCGGCGCGGTGTGCGCTGCGTCTCGGCGCGGAGTCGGTGCAGATTGTCTACCGTCGCGGACGTGAAGAACTTCCGGCGCGGGCCGAAGAAGTTCACCACGCCGAAGAAGAGGGTGTCGAGTTTTTGTTCTTGACAAATCCGACATCGTACATCGGCGACGACCGAGGTCGTGTCGCGGCGATGACGTGCGTGAAGATGGAACTCGGCGAACCCGACGCATCCGGCAGGCGACGCCCCGTTGTCGTTCCAGACTCCGAGTTTCGTCTTGAGACCGACTGCGTGATCGTTGCGGCGGGTGCGCAGGCGAATCCGATTCTCACCAAGAACACGTCGCGTCTTGATCTCAATAAGTGGGGATATATTGTCGCGTCGGAGACGGGGCGAACGTCGAAGATGCGAGTGTGGGCTGGCGGCGACATCGTGACCGGAGCGGCGACGGTAATCCTCGCAATGGGCGCAGGCAAAACCGCCGCCCGCGACATCGACGCATTTCTATCAAGCGGTGAGACTGCGTGGGGTTAACCGCCACTCACCGCACCCGCAAGAATCGGATAATCTCCGAACTCGTCGCTCGATGGCGCACCGCCGTCGATCTCAAACGCGACGGCGTAACGGCAACGCTTCCACTGCCCCGCTTGCCAAAGTCGCAAGAATTTCTTGACGTAAACGTCGAGCTGCGCTGCGGAACTGTTCGCAATCCACTCGCCAAACTGCGGATGCGATTTGAGTCGCTGGACGAGTTCGGAAGTTGCCACAATCCCCTCGCCGATAACGAGTTTCTCAAGCGTGTTGAGGAGCGTGTACGGCATCAGGTCGCGTTCGTCGGTTTGGTGTGCGGAAGGCGGGAGGAGTTCGGCGGTCGGTTCTTGTTCGGTGACGCACGCGAGTTTTGGAAAACGGTGACGCTGCGAACCGATGACGATTCCATCACGCTGAAGCCATTGCAAAAAATTGCGCACAAACGGTTTGTCGATCCCGCCGATGGGAGCGAGTCCGCCGCTGGTGTCGCCGTCCATCGTGCAATAGCCGAGCGTCGCTTCGCTGCGATTTCCGGTCGTCAGCAAAATGCCGCCGGTGAGATTTGCGACCATCCACGCCAGCGGCGAACGACAACGAGCTTGGATATTTTGCAGCGACGCCGCGTCGCGATCCCACGACAAATCGCGTCCGATTATTTGCGACGCCGCACGCGAGTAGAGATCGACCATCGGTTGAACGTCGGCAGTGTGAAACGTCGCCCCAATCATTTCGGCGACGCCGCGGGCCGCGTTCAGTGTCGTCTCGCTGCTGTTCGCCGTCGCTTGATAGACGCACGTTAACGTTTTCGACGTTGGTACGACAGTATCAAGTTCGTTGGCTGCGAACAGGTTTGCAATGTGAACGAGCATTGCGACTGCCGCTGAGTCTGCGCCGCCGCTGAGTGACAGCACGAAACGTTCGGCACCACTCTTGCGACGATAATCAAAGAGACCGAGCGCGACGCAGCGTGCGAAGAGATCGAAGTTTGTCGGCGTTACAGTCGTCGCACGCGGTTCAGAATCAATGTCGGCGACGACGAGAACGAACGGCGCGAACGAGAACGGTTCGGATCGCGTGAGACATTTTCCGTCTCGCCAAATTGATGCAACGCCGTCATAGATGAACCGTCCAGCCGGACAACCGAGCGGCGGCGCGACGGCGACGATTCCGGCGTTTGACGGCAATTCTTGTTCGCGTCCGAGAAGAAACGGTGTTGCGATTTTCGGTGTTGTGATTTGGTGTCCGCAAACATCCCCGCCGCCCGACTCTGCGAAGATGATCGGTATTGGCGACTCACGCAAAACTTCTGCTGCGAGCGCGGCGGCGTGTTCTTTCACGCTGCGACACGATGCGTGTCGTCCCGCGTCGGGGCCGATGATCGCGTGGTGCGAGACGACAACTGCATCGGCGTTTTGCTGCACCGCAACGCCAACCGCAGCGCGAAGACGCGCGACGTTACCGCTGAAGTCGAGCGGCGTCTGATTGAGTGATGCTACGGCGAGTCTCATTGTTGTATTGTGTTTGCGGTGAGTTGTCGCAACGTGTCGCGGAAGTTTTGGAAGCTCGGTGAGTCGTTTTCATCGACATCGACGAAGTGGGAAATTTTCGTCGCCCACTGGCACTTTACGCGACCGAGTTCGGGATAGCCGATAGCGGTGAGTTTCGCCGCACCGCCGCGATATACGGCATCGGCGAGAGTTTCCCACGTCCCGCAGATGGAGTCGTTTTCGTAAGCGGCGAGCAGGTTTTGTCGCGCCGCCGGATACGCTTCCACCACCGCCGCCAAGTCGCCGAGAAGCCACGCCTCAACTTCTTCCGTCGCAAGGCAAACGACAGCGTGCGGTGCAGGATCAAGACGCGGCGCAATCGACTCAAGCTGCGACGCAAACTCGCGCGGATCGTGGTAGTCACTATCAACAACGATAACGACAACACCCTTCTCCGGCGGTAACGAACGTCCATACGCGCGGAGCGAAACGGTGAGCGTCTCGAACATGATTTCGTCCCACGGTAACGTCCGCGCGGTGTGACGTGGCATACGCGCCATTACGCGATGCTTGATCTCCTGAATGTTGAGAATCCGATACCGGTGCGGCGACCCTGATTCCCCAATCACCTTCGGCACCAAACTCTCAAGCACAATCTTGCCCGACGCATCTTCGACAAGGATTTCTAGTCGCAAAGTGGTGTTCTCCAATTTCTTGTCACGCCACGAATAGAAGCCGGAAAGGAGACGGCATGTTTTAATGGCGGTTCTTTTTTCTCACACGAAGGCACAAAGGCACGAAGAGGAGAGAACGCGGAACACGCGGAAAAACGGAAAACGCGGAATTCAGAATTCGGTGTCTTTCCGCCATTCCGCGATTTCCGCGTTAAAATTCTTCTTTGTGCCTTCGTGCCTTTGTGTGAGAATCCTAAAAAAACATGTACAGTTGCGAAAATTGACAGGCACCTCCGTCAGTACGCTCCGCTCCCTTCCGGCTGTTATTGCACACGGGATAGCCGCCGTTCACACGTCCTTTTTCTCAACGTGTCTAATCGCCAGTTCGTCGAGTTGACGCTGTGAGACTTCGCTCGGTGCGGCGGTCATTAGGTCGCTTGCTTTGGCGGTTTTGGGGAATGCGATCACGTCGCGGATGTTGTCGAGTCCGGCGAAGAGCATCACGAGCCGGTCAACGCCAAGCGCGATCCCGCCGTGCGGCGGCGCACCGAACGAAAGCGCATCAAGAAGGAATCCAAACATACTCCGCGCCGTCTCGTCCGAAAGTCCCAGCAGCGAAAAGACGCGACGCTGCAACTCTTGGTCGTGAATCCGAATCGTACCGCCGCCGATTTCAAATCCGTTCAAAACCAAATCGTAAGCCTGCGCACGCACCGCAAGCGGATCGGATTCGAGTTTCGCAACGTCTTGAGTTCGCGGCGCGGTGAACGGGTGGTGCATCGCCACGCAACGCTTCTCTTCGTCGTCCCACGCAAACATCGGGAACGAAACGATCCAGCAGTAGTTCATCTCGTCTGGCGAATAGAGTTTGAGTTCCGCACCGAGTCGCCGCCGCAGACTCCCCAAAACTTGGCTCGTCTTGTCGAACGTGTCGGCGGAGAAAAAAAGCATGTCACCCGCGACGGCACCGAGGCGTTCGGCGATAGCGACGAGTTGTTCGGGCGTGAAGTTTTTCGCCATCGATCCGGTGAGCGTCCCCGATGCGTCGGCCTTGAGCCACGCGACACCTTTCGCCGCAAAGTTCTCGACCGCCCAAGTGTTAATCGCGTCGATCTCTTTCCGCGAAAATTTTTCGGCAGCCCCCTTCACGTTGATCGCACGCACTCGTCCGCCGCTCTCCGCGACGCCGCGAAATACGCGAAACTCGCACTTCAATGCAATGTCGGTCAGGTCAACGAGTTCCATAGCGAAACGCAAGTCGGGCGCGTCGGCACCGAAACGTTCCATCGCTTCGTCGTAAGTCATTTGCGGAATCGGAAGCGTGATCTCGCGTCCGAGCACGTCGCGCATCAGTCGCACGATGAGGCCAGAGATTATCTCCAGCATGTCGGGCATTTCGATGAACGCCATTTCGATGTCGAGCTGCGTGAACTCCGGTTGCCGGTCGGCACGCAAATCTTCGTCGCGGAAACAGCGGGCGATTTGCATGTAGCGGTCGTAGCCGGCGATCATCAAAAGTTGTTTGTAGAGCTGCGGCGACTGCGGAAGTGCGTAGAACGTTCCGTGCGTGACGCGACTCGGCACCAAATAATCGCGTGCCCCTTCGGGCGTGCTCTTCCCCAAAATCGGCGTTTCAACTTCGACAAACTGTTGCGCGTCAAAATAGTCGCGCATCGTTTTGACGATCCGGTGCCGCAACAACAATGATCGCTGCATCGCCGGACGACGCAGGTCGAGATAACGGTATTTGAGTCGCGTCTCTTCCGACGGTAGTTCCGGTGCCGACGGGATCAGCGGCACGACTTGCGTGCGGTTGAGAACGACGAGCTTCGATGCGAGGACTTCGATTTCGCCCGTCGCCAGTTTTTTGTTGACGATCCCCTCTGGACGCGGCTGCACCGTACCGACGACTTGAACGACATCTTCGTTGCGAAGCGAGCGAACGAGTTCGAACATTTCGCCGCCGAGTGCGGTTGTGAACGTGATCTGCGTGATGCCGTAACGGTCACGCAGATTGACGAACAAAACGCCGCTGTGGTCACGGACACTATCGACCCAACCGGCAAGCGTGACTTCACGTCCCACATCGGCCTTCGCAAGTTCACCGCAAGTTTGTTTTCGCAACATAAGTTTTTTCTCAATCGAATGTGGGGAGAGACTTCCAAACAAAACCGTACTCAAATCGACTTGGGTAGAAAACATTCACCCAACCGGTGGAAACCGCAGAAATTATAGTCCCAAACGCGATGCGTGAACAGGGGGGAAAACTCGATGCAGTGGAAGTCGCCGCGTGCTTCATGCGAGGCCCTTAACACAAACGCCATTTTATACTATAATCCGCCGCCGATATTGCCGTGCGGTTTCGACAGAGTATATGTTTCCCAGTTTCCTCAAAAGAAAGGCCCACTCCCGATGACAGCAACTACACAGAAGGCCTACGACACCGTCCCTTACGAGAGTTTTCCATACGCGCAGTCACACATTGCGCACCTCTTCACGGTGGGGAAAATTTTCAACTTTGCGGCGACCGATTGCCGCAAGTGTCGCGTGCTGGAACTTGGCTGCGCCGCAGGCGGAAACATCGTTCCGATGGCAGACGAGTTCCCCGGTTCCGAGTTTTACGGGATCGACTTGTCGCCTGTTCAGATCGGGGCGGGGAACAAAATAGTCACCGAACTTGGTCTCAAAAATGTCAAACTCGAAACGGTTTCGATCACCGACTTTCCGGCGGATGCGGGGAAGTTTGACTACATCATTTGTCACGGCGTTTTCTCGTGGGTGCCGCAAGAAGTCCGCGATGCGATCTTCCGCATCTGCCGCGACCACCTCACCGAAAGCGGAATGGCGTTCATCAGTTACAACACGCTTCCGGGTTGGGGAATGGTGAAGTCGCTCCGCGATATGATGGTCTTTCACGCCAAACGTTTTGAAAACGTCGGCGACAAACTTTCGCAAGTTCTCGCGCTGCTGAACTTCGTCGAAGAGATGCAGCCCGAAGGGAGTCTGATGCGGGAAGTGATTCGTCAAGAAAAAACCCGCATCGAAGGGAAACAGGTTTCGTACTTCTTGCACGAATACCTCGAAGAAGAAAACAACCCGTTATACTTTCACGAAGTTGCCACCGAGGCCGACAAAAACGGTCTTCAATACTTGGCTGATTCGTCGTCGTTTGCGACAATGTATCTCGACAACTACGATGCCCGCGTCCGCGACTCGCTCAAAACGGGGAACTTTTTAGAGATCGAACAGTATCTCGACTTCATCACGAATCGCCGTTTTCGCTGGTCGGTTTTTGTACCGAAAGGTGCGGCGATAACGCGGGAAATCCCGCTCGAAAAGATCAAGGAGTTTTACCTCAAGTCTAACGGACTTCATCTTGCGGAAGGTTCTAAAGTTCCGTCGCCGCTGGACAACTCGGAACTGACGTTTCAACACACGATGCCGCAGGGACGGACGTTCAATCTCACCGTCAACAACAAGTTTCTCGCGGCGGCATTTCTGACGCTTTGTCAGCAGACGCACTCGCCAGTTGCGTTCAATGATGTTGTGAAAATGGCGAACGAGACTTACGGACTGAATGACTCCGCAGCGGTCGAGCAGGCACTTCTCACGTTCGGTTTGCGAGTTCTCTTTGCGGGTGGTATTTCGGTTCACGCCTACCCGTCGCGGGCGGTGCGCGAAGTGAGCGAACGACCACTTGCGCTTCCGATAGCGCGAGTCTTGTCGCGTCAAACGAAAATCGTCACCACCGCCCATCACAGCGTTATGACAATCGACCCGTTTATCGCGTGTCTACTGTCGCTCCTTGACGGTACAAACGACATCGCCGCACTCGAACGGAAGATGTTTGAACTTTGTCAATCCGGTCACTTCACGATCAACCAAGATGGCAAACCGATTACCGACACAAAAACTGTCACCGAGATCATCCAAAACGGCGTCCGCAACGGACTTGCGAACCTCGCCGCCAGCGGACTCTTGATCGGGTGATGCAGGCACCCGTACAGCGGTTCGGCATAGCCGAACCCTCCAAACGCCTGCGGCGTTGCTGACTGGAGGGTTCGGCTATGCCGAACCTAAACTACTGGAGGGTTTGGCTATGCCGAACCTGAACTACCAACCACTATTCCACACAGGAGAAAAAAACATCATGGCTTCATACAACACCAGCGACTTCCGTCGCGGCCTCAAGGTACAAATTGATGGCGACCCATATATCATGATTGAGTGCAACTTTGTCAAACCCGGCAAGGGGCAAGCACTCTACAAATGCAAGCTGCGGAACCTCCTCCGCGACACCGTACTCGACCGCACTTACAAGAGCGGCGACGCGCTCGAAGCCGCCGACATCAACGAGATCGACGCGCAGTTTCTCTACGCGATGGGCGACACGTTCACCTTCATGGACAACGTATCCTACGAACAGTACGAGATCAGCCGCGAATCGCTCGACGATGCGTGGAAGTATCTCAAGGAGGGGATGCTATGCAAGATGATGCTCTACAACAACAACCCGATTGGCGTGACACCACCGAATCACGTTGTTTTGCGAGTTGAGTACACCGAACCGGGCGTCCGCGGCAACACGGCAACGAACGTCACCAAACCTGCCAAAGTCGATACCGGTGCAGAGATTCTCGTTCCGAACTTTGTCGAAACGGGCGAGATGATCCGCGTCGATACGCGAACGGGCGAATACATCGAACGTGTGAAGGAATGAGAACATGATTACGGCCTCAACACAACACATCGGTTTCTACCTCGCCGCATCGTTCTGGGAACCGCTCTCTGCGGCGGTTGCGAAGTTGGGTGCGCAAACCGCCGACGCATTGGGCCAATCACAAGTTCGCGTCGAAATTCGCGGCGAACCAGTTGTTGGCAACGTTGACCGTTACTCAACGCTGCTGCCCGATGCGTGGCCGCGATTTGAGTCGCACCGCAAGATGATCGACCTCCAGATCGTACTGGCGGGGCGTGAACGGATTGATGTCGTTGACACCAGCGGTCTCACTGGCGACGCCCCCTACGACACCGAACGCGACATGCAGTTCTACAAAGAGCGTGCGGTTTCGGGGGCGACGAGTGTTATTCTCGTCCCGCAGACGTTCGCACTACTCTTCCCACACGACGCGCACCGTCCAAAGATGGCCGCCGACAAAACGACCGCAGCGAAGGTGACGAAAATTGTCTTCAAGATTCCAGTCTCGCTGTGGGGGGTGTGAACGTCTGTTCACGAACAAAATCTAGCCAAGGCGGGAGTCGAACCCGCACGACCTTACGGTCAAGGGATTTTAAATCAAAGCAAAATTCACTCGCTCACGCTTCGTGCTCTGTTCGGCAGATTGCGTTTGACTCTACGTTTTACGGTACTTTGCGGCGTTTTGATTTGGGGAGATGCAGCGTTTTGCAGCACATCAAAAAAGCGGAGAAAGGGACGTTTAAGCCGAATGGACAGGGCACCAAAACGGTCACGCATTACAGGCGGAGCATGGATTTGAACTCGGCGTTTTCGGAAGAGTTCAAATATGGCAGACACTACGCCGCCCACTTTTTCCATCGGCAGACATCTTGTCATTAGCGACTATAAAAGTCTCAAGGAATTTTAGCAATCCTTTGGGGATTTCATTATATTTTCCCTGAAGCAGAATATCAATTTTATAATTTTTGGCGTTTCTGTTCAACGTCAGGCAAAAAGTAGACTGGTAATTCATTTCACCAAAATTTGAACGAGGGGCCTCAACAATTTTAGCGTATTGAATCTCTTCTTTTCCCTGAAATTGTATTATCTTATGTGATGAAAATACATCCTTTCGCTCTCGAAGCATATCTGCGTTGAGAAATTCGATTGAAACCATGTGCGGTCTTCGTGTAGAATTTGAAAAAAACTGGATACGATCTTCACTATCTTTTGAATTCATTCTTTCATTGGATATCCAATTTTTCGGTTTAATGATGGAAAAACCACTATCGCTCTCGTAACGTTCAGATTCAAGTGGAATCTCTTTGTCCAGTAAAATGATTTCATTTTTAATGATTCTGTCATCCCAACTTCGCATTCCCCACTCCAGAAAAAATGCTCCTGGAATCAGCATGGCACTGAGAAAAAGGATAAACATAAATGATCTTAAACATGCTGCAAAGTATTTGTGTTTCAATAATTTAAAAGCCATAGCCATACTCAGTTGTATCAAAAATGTTTGTTTTTTGAATTACATGAAGCCCATATATGACGCCAAAAGTTTTTGAGGCAGAGTGTTGACCACCTGAGTTATCAATATCTTTTGCTGCACAATAATACTGAACCAACTCCTCTTTTTCCTTTTGCCCCAAGCCTTTCCATAAATAAGCGGTTACGCTGCATCGATCCACCGACAATTGCTATAGTCGGTATACTAACGGCCACTCCATCATATCGAAATCACCTCCTCTTTAGATAGTTGAAACCTGTAGCTTGATTGACCTATTGTGTCAATTACAAAACTCAATGATCCTTCTAAAAAGTTTACGATATACAAACATAGCCAACGAATTGTAACGATTTTTGTGTTGTGGAACAAGTCTAATCGTCCCCGTAGCGGGTTCCCAAACAACAACCGTCTCTCCTCCTCCTGTCCAGAAAACGCAGGACACAACAACTGCAAGTGTCACAAAACATAACACCTGCGGCGTTGTCAAAATCTAGCCAAGGCGGGAGTCGAACCCGCACGCCCATTACAGGCAAGGGATTTTAAATCCCCAGCGTCTGCCATTCCGCCACTCGGCCAGTCCTGTTCTTGTATCCGTTCACGGTTCGTTTCGTTGCGTCACGAATCGAATAGAAGCCGGAAAGGAGGCGTACTCGCCGTATTGACGGAGAACAAGTGTAGACCACAACTCCGTCAATACGCTACGCTCCTTTCCGGCTGTTATTTCGTGCAAATCGTAAATGTTCGTGAACGGTTACGATTCTTTTACAGCAATGTCTCCAGCATTGCCAGCGTTTTTTCGGTTGCGCCGCGCTGCTGCTGGGCAAGTTTTTGCGCTCGCAAACCCAGCGACTTTCGCATCGCAACGTCTTCGAGACAGCGGCGGACAAACGTCTCCATCTCAAAACCGTCGTGGACGACAACCGCCGCGTCAGACTCCAGCATCATCGCCACGATGTCGCGGAAGTTCGACGTGTTCGGGCCAAAACAAACCGCCGCACCGTAAGCCGCAGGTTCGATCATGTTTTGTCCGCCGCGTTTGTGAAGGCTCCCGCCGACAAATGCAATGTCCGCCGTCCCCCACCACGCGCCGAGTTCACCAACCGTATCAACGAGCAAAATCCGAGGCGGTATTGTATTGCATTGCGGCGTCTTGTCGAGAGCAGCCTTGCCAAGAACCGTATTGTCAATAGCACTGCGACGTTGCCACGCAACTCCGCGCGGCGCAAGACGCGATTCTAGCATCGCCGCAACTTCGTCAAACCGCTGCGGATGACGCGGAACAACAATCAGCCGCAACTGCGGAAACTTTTCAACTAACGATTCGTAAACGTCAACAGCGAGACTCTCTTCGGGATTCTGCGTGCTGCCTGCGAGAAATACAACGTCGTCGTCGGTGATCGACGCAAGTTTTCGTAACTGTTCGCTGGCTGCGTTGTGGCGGTCGGTCTGCGCACCGTCGAACTTCATCGAACCGGTGACGTGAATGCGATCCGGTTTCGTGCCGAGTGCGGCGAAGCAGTTTGCATAAGTAACGCTCTGCGCAGCGACGGCGTCGAGCTGCTGCATCATCGAACGAAAGACGATTCGCGCGAACCGGTATCGCTTAAAACCCGCACTGCTGAAACGTCCGTTGATAATTGCCACCGATGCACCGTGACGTTTGGCAAGCGCGACGAGATTTGGCCACAACTCCTGTTCGGCCAGAACGAGAATCGTTGGCGCGATTCGCTCGACGGCGCGGCGGACACTCCAGCTAAAGTCTAGCGGACAGTAAAACACCGTATGGTCGTCGCGGAAGAGTCGCTGGGCCAGCTCCATTCCAGCCTGCGATGTCGTCGAGACGACGCATTCCCATTCTGGGTGACGACAATGAATGAGTGCCAACAGCGGACGAAGCAGCATCACTTCACCGACGCTGACGGCGTGAAACCAGAGCCGCACGCCGCGCGGCTCGTCGAGTTTTGGA
The DNA here is from genome assembly GCA_051651625.1 of Thermoguttaceae bacterium. Classification (GTDB taxonomy): domain Bacteria; phylum Planctomycetota; class Planctomycetia; order Pirellulales; family Thermoguttaceae; genus JBOFSQ01. The sequence continues at coordinate 113,797 of JBOFSQ010000102.1, forward strand.
ACGTCGCCCAAAAACTTTTCCCGCCAGCCATCGCGGTATTTTCCGTGCATCACCGAACGCCAAAGAAGAAGCGGCAACGCAAGAACCACAAGAACGACGTAAACAATGTTGCGAAGATAGAGCATCGACTACCTTTCGCCATTCGGCGTACCAGCGACGCTGCGGGTGAGAAGCTGAATCTGAACGGTGAGGTTTTTGATCTCTTCGCGGAGCGACGTTACTTCACTGCGAAGCGACTCGACGGTTGTACGAAGCGTTGCGATTTCGTCGAAAGTTCTCTGACCGATAGGTGAAGTGTTCCAGAGAAGTTGATCGGCAGATGACGCAACGCCCGCTTGTACGTTCTGCGGAAACGCTGCGGAACCAGCGTCCGCAGGCGTTGCGGGGAATATCGGTTGCGGTTGCTGATTCGGACGACGACGCGGTTCTGGCGATGGTGTGTCGCGCGGTGGTGTCGTGTCTCGCGGGACATCGCGCGGTGGCGTGGTGGACGGCGTCCGCGTTTCGTCACCGACTTCGGCGGTGTCGGTATTCGTTTTCGCTGGACGGAGTGACTCCGGCGGCGGCGACGGGAGTTCGACGCCTTGTTGTTCGAGTTGCGTGATAACGTCGCGGAGTTGTTCGGAGATCGCGTCGCGCTGCGATTTGAGTGTCTCTTGGAGTCGTTGGTCGCGTGGGTCGATCTTTCCGAGAATCTGTTCGATCTGTCGGTATTCGCGGATCATGTCGCCATACGCTTGCCGCAAGACCATCGGATTCATCGGCGGCATACCGCGCGGCGGAACGCCCGTTTGCGGACGCCCCGGCGGCACTATCGCCTCTGGCGATTGCTGCGCAGTGGCCATTCCAATTAACATGCCGAGTCCGAGAACGGTGAGACAGATCAGTTTTGTGTGGGACATTTAAGGATTCTCCTTTTCCGATGGCGAAGCGAGCGGCGGGTGTAAACCCGCCAGTAAACAACCAAACGACTTTGTTCTTTGAATTTCGATGTTTGCGTACTGGTATCCGCCGTATTCGGCGGCTGATGCACTAGTACAATGCTCTTCGTTTCGCCACACGCATAACAGCCCGAAACGTAGCGGAGCGTAGTGAGGGAAGTGAAGACTCGGCGTTACCAACACTGACGTTATACTGCATCACGTCACAAAGTTGGCATTCGGAATTTTACCACGGAGACACAGAGGGCACGGAGAGGATTTGTATTCTCTGTGCTCTCCGTGTCTCCGTGGTAAAACAAAAAGAAGTAGAGCGAATCGAAAATATCAGGTCAATGGCGGTGCGCGGTATATCGCTGTCACTTCCCTCACTTCGCTACGCTACGTTTCGGGCTGTTGTTGGGAAGCGTATTTGCAAAACTGTGTACAGGTGGCGTCAACTGGTAGTTCAACCGGCGGGTTTACACCCGCCGCTCGCCTTTTACGCGCACTGCGCGAGTGCGTGAGTGTGACTTGTTGCGGCGAGTAGAGCTGCTGATAGCGGTGTGGAAGATTCGTCTACAACGAGCAGGAATGTCCGCGAAATTCGTTGCTCGTGATGAAACTCGATTATGCGAGCGACATCTCGCTGGGCCTCTTCGCTGGCGGCGTCGATGTGTTCAAATACGATTGGCAGATTGGGTCTCGCCGCCTTTGCGATGAGACACGCCGAGAGCTTGACCCACGCCAGCGCGCGTGACAAAAAAGCCGTGTTGTTGGCGGGACTGTACGGAACGTGCGACGTGCTGGCACCGAGTTCACCGCACAATCTCTGCGTCACGCTCTCTCCACCGAGAGACCGCATGTCGATTCGAATCGCGTCTGGTGGAACCTCCGATGACGCTGTTACTTTGAGAACCTGCACTGTCGATATGGCGACTGTCGCTCGCTGCACCCTCCGCACGTTTTCACGACACTCCATCTCTTCCCTGACCAAAAAACTCCGCTGCGCCATTGAATCCTTCCTCCGTTCTCACTTCATTCTCCATACAAACCAAAACGATTTTGGCAGAGCATAGCAGATTTCGCCGTTTCTTGCAATACCAAAATCTTGACCGACCCGTGAATGCCACTACCGCCAAAAAAATGGGGTGTGATTGCCTTGGGGAAATTGTGGGATATACTGGAAGTGGTTAGTGGACAGTCGCCAGCAAACCCACTGCCCACTGCCCACTGCCCACTGCCCACTGCCCACTGCCCACCCACACAAGGAGTTCCCTATGTCGTCCTCACCGATCACGATGGCTGAAGAGCGGTTGTTGCTGCCGCTCGAAGAGGCGTCTTCGCCGCTGTTTCTCGGATTGAGTTTCGGTCGTTTCTTGAAGATGGGCGTCATCGACAACGATGGGCGTCGCGTCTCGTATTTTGCAACGTCGATGGAGTCGGCGGCAGACCCCGAACTCTGCATCGGCTTTATGGCCAACGCTATCGGCGTTGCGCTCGAAAAGACAGGCCTCTCCACCGCCGACATCGTTGCCGCTGGATTGAGTTTTCCCGGCGCGATGAATCCGAAAACGAACCGTCTCCACCGTCCGCCGAACCACCCAACTTGGGCCGACTTCCCCGTCTGCGAACGCCTCGTGGCCGCGACGGGACTCAAGTCGGTTCGCTTTTGCAACAATGCCAACGCCGCCGCGTATGGCGAATACTGGATCGGCGAAGGGAAGGGTGCCCACAGTCTTTGCCTGATGGAACTCGACCGTGGAATGGGTTGCGGTATCATCGTCGAAGGACGCGAAATCTCCGGTGCGCACGGCTACGGCGGCGAGTGCGGACACATGATTCTCGACCCGTCACCGGGAGCACGGTGGTGCAACTGCCTTCAGCAAGGGCATCTCGAAGCATACGTCAGCGCAACCGGACTCGCACGCCGAACACGCGAACTTATCGAAGTCGGTATCCCGACCGTTCTTGCGTCGCGCGTCACGCCCAAAACCGACCTCTACGACTTGCCGAAGATGGTCTACGAAGAAGCGGTCCGCGGCGACAGGCTTGCTGTCGATCTGGTGATGGACACGGCAAAGTTTCTCGGTATCGGACTGGTCTCGATTCTACACACAATCGACCCCGAATGCGTCCTCATCGGCGGCGACATGATGTTTGGCGGCAAAGGTTCCGATCTGGGCGAACGGTTTCTTAATCGCATCCGCGAAGAGATCAAGTCGCGTGTCTTCCGCGAACTGGCGAACGATCTCAAAATCTCGTTCGCCACACTCGGCAGCTACGCCTCGTTCATCGGAGCCGCCGGCCTCGCCCGCGAAGAAGCACTGATGTTTACGCTGACGGGGGAATAGACTTGTTCGGAAATTTGCACTCGCACAGCGGTTCGGCTATGCCGAACCGGAACTGATTTCTCTTCACCAACCAACACCCACACAAAAATCCTATGCTCAAAACTTTCGTTCGTTCGTGTTTGGTCGCACTCTGCTGCGTGACGTTCTGCGTTGCGGCAGAACCGAAAAATGTCATCATCGTCATTGGCGACGGAATGGGGTTCAACGCATACCGCGCGGCGAGTTATTATCGCGCGGGTGAACTCGGAAAGCAGTCGCTCGATGCGTTCCCTGTTCACATGTCGGTGGCAACGCTGATGCAGGCGAAGGCCGATGTTAGCGTCCCCGACGACGAAGTCGCATACAACGCCGATGCGTTTTGGAAGTCGGTTGCGAATGCGAAGGCGTCGTCGAAGTCGGCGGTGACGACCGATTCCGCCGCCGCCGCGACGGCGATGTTCAGCGGCGTCAAGACGACCGACGGACGCATCGGACTCGATGGCAGTACAGAGCCGAAACGCCTCAAACTCCTTTCCGAACTTGCTGCCGAGCGTGGCAAAGCTGTCGGTTCGGTGACAACGGTGCAAGCGTCGCACGCCACGCCCGCTGCGTTCGCCGCACACAACAAGAGCCGCGACAACTACGCCGAAATCTTCACCGAAATCTACCGCGAGACTCCGCTTCGCGTCGTCGCTGGTGCGGGCGACCCGTTCAAACTCGTCGGCGAACCGGACGGAAAAACCGAATACAAGTACGTCGGCTCCGAAGAAATCTGGAACGAAATCGTCGGCATTTCAAAGATGTCTCAAAAACTTCAGCCACGACACATTCAGATCGCTCCGGCGCGAATGTCGATTCCGCCAGTCGATGGTTTGAGTGAATCGGCCCCGCGCGGTGCCGAAGACGAACTTCGCAAAGTCTACAAAATTGCAGACGGCGTAACGTTCCCAACTCTCGCCGCGTGGACAATCGACGCACTCGACACGCTCAAAAGTCAAGGTGGCGACAACGGACTTCTCCTCATGGTTGAGGCCGGTGCGATAGACTGGGCCAATCACGACCGGCAGATCAATCGTTGCGTCTGGGAAACGACGTCGATGCTCAAGACGATTGACGCGATTGTCGCGTGGGTTGAGAAAAATAGTTCGTGGGACGAGACGCTTCTGATTGTCACCGCCGACCACGAGACCGGCGGAATCTGGGGGCCGGGCACCTACAAAGATGTCAACGAAAACGGGAAGTTCGACAAAGACAAAGAGAAGAACACCGAGGACGAGTTTGTTGCGTTCGTCCCGATTCGCGGTGAGAAGGCGGGAACGATTCCGCAGGCGCAGTATGCGTATGACGGCCACACCAGCGCACTGGTTCCACTTTGGGCGCGCGGTGCGGGTTCGGAGCGGTTCGCGCAGCACGTTCGCGGACGCGACAAACGCGCCGCCAAAGCGTGGGACTACAGCGGCGACTTCATCGACAACACCGACATCTTTCGCGTCGTGGAAGGTGTGAAATAGACCGCATAACAGCGAGTTCTTTTTTCTCACACGAAGGCACAAAGGCACGAAGAGGAGAGAACGCGGAAAAATTCTTCTCCGTGCCTTCGTGAACGGTTACAAATTTCGTAAGCGTTCACAAAACTTCGCGCAAGAATCGTCCCGTGAAGCTCTCTTCGGTTTGCACTATTTCTTCCGGCGTGCCAGTGGCGATGACGCGACCACCGCTCTGGCCACCTTCGGGGCCGAGGTCGATCACCCAGTCAGCAGTCTTGATCACGTCGAGATTGTGTTCGACAACGATCACCGTGTTTCCGAGGTCAACAAGTTCTGCCAGCACCTCCAAGAGTTTACCAACGTCGTGAGTGTGGAGTCCCGAAGTCGGCTCGTCAAGAACATAAAGCGTATTGCCCGTTTCGACGCGGGCGAGTTCGGTTGCAAGTTTGATTCGCTGCGCCTCGCCGCCGGAGAGCGTCGTCGCCGACTGGCCGAGCGTCAAGTAACCGAGTCCGACTTTGCGAAGACTCTGCAAAATCCGTACTATCGTCGGGATGTTCGCAAACACTTCAAGTGCCTGCACGACCGAAAGCGTGAGAACGTCCGCGATTGAATGTCCCTTGAAACGGATGCGGAGAGTTTGGTCGCTGAATCGCGCACCGTGACAGACCGGACACTCCGCGTACATCTCCGGCAAGAAGTGCATCTCGATCTTTTGCACGCCCTGTCCTTGGCACGACTCGCAACGTCCGCCCGCGACGTTGAAACTGAATCGACTCGCCTTGTAACCAAACCGCTTCGCGTCGCGGGTTTGAGCGAAGACGTGCCGGATTTCGTCAAAGAGACCGGTATACGTCGCGGGGTTGCTGCGATACGTTCGCCCAATCGGATTTTGATCGACGAGAATCAGTTTGTCGATCTTCGCCGCACCGCGAAGCGAAACATACGGCCCCGGCCTCGCGGAATTGTCAGACGGCGCGAGACGCCGCTGAATCGCCGGAACGAGCGTCTCGCCGATGAGCGAACTCTTACCGCTACCACTCACGCCCGTCACGCAAACGAGCGCGCCGAGCGGAAATGTCACGTCAACATTTTTGAGGTTGTTCGTCGTCACACCTTCGAGCGTGACCGCACGCGACTTCGCAATTCGTCGTCGCTTCGCCGGTACGACAATCGCGTCGGCGCGGCGGAGATAACGCCCCGTGAGCGACCCATCGGTCGCCGAGACTTCATCGGGAGTTCCAGCCGCCATCACGCAACCGCCGAGAACGCCCGCACCCGGACCGATGTCGATGAGCCAGTCCGCCGCACGCATCATCGCTTCGTCGTGCTCGACGACGACAACCGTATTGCCACGCTGCTGCATCTCGCGCATCGCTTCAATGAGACGACGATTGTCGCGCGGATGAAGCCCGACCGACGGTTCATCCAAAATGTAACAGACTCCAACGAGTCCGTTGCCGAGTCCGGTTGCGAGACGTACTCGCTGGAGTTCGCCGCCGGAGAGCGTGTCGGCACCACGGTCGAGTGTGAGATAGTCAAGACCGATCCGCCGCATAAAATCGAGTCGCAAAACAATCTGTTCGACGAGCGGTTTTGCGATGACGCGATGCTCTTCCGAAAGTTCAAGCGTTTGAAAAAAGTCGAGCGATTCGGCGACAGTCATTGCAGTCACCTCGTAGATTCGCTTCTTCGACAGCGTAACGCTCCGCGACTCCCGCCGCAAACGGCTCCCACGGCAAGAACGGCAAACACTGTCGCTCATAAACGGTGCGAGGATCGACTGCTCTTTGCGCGACGTTGCTGCTTTGTGAAACTTTTCGAGTTGACCGATGACGCCAACAAATGCTGCGCTATCGTCAACGTTTGCAACGTTGTTTTCGCCCCACAGAAGACGTTGCATCAGCGACTCGTCGAGTTGGCAGAGCGGAATGTCGAGCACCGACTTGAGCGACTTCGGAACAGTCAACGTTCCAGCACCGACACAGCTATTCAGAAAAACTTCGACGTCGCCGCGAAACTCTTGGGCGACAGTTTGCGGCAAAAGTTTCCACGCGACAATCGCACCTTTCGAGATCGAGAAGATCGGGTCGGGGATGATTGCGTCGGGGTCGAGTGCGAGGGTGTGACCGAATCCGTGACACACGGGGCACGCACCATAAGGCGAGTTGAAACTGAACGACCGCGGTTCGAGTTCGTGGAACGAAGTCTTGCACTTTCCGCAGGCGTAGAGTGTGCTGTAGAGAACGTCGCGCCAGTGACTCTGCGTTGTGCCGTCGGCGTTTGTCGTCCGATCTTTTTCGTAGACGGCGATGGCGGCACCTTCGCCGAGCGTGAGCGCGAGTTTGAGCGACTCCGACAAACGCGACCGCATCTCCGGCGTTTCTTTGAGGACAACGCGGTCGATCACCGCTTCGATGTTGTGTTCGCGGTTTGGATCGAGCGAACGTTTTGGTGGTTCGCCATCGGCGTTTGGTTGAAACTCTTCAACGTCAACGAGCACGCCATCGACACGGGCGCGAACGTATCCCGACTTGAAAACTTTGCGAAAGGTGTCGTTGTGTTCGCCGCGTTTTCCGCGAACGAGCGGTGCGAGGATCATCAGCCGCGTACCGTCGGGGATGGTGCAAATGTCGTCGAGAATTTGTTCTGGCGACTGCTGCCGTATGACGCTGCCGCATTCGGGGCAGTGCGGGACGCCGGTGCGTGCGTAAAGGACGCGGAGAAAGTCGTAGATTTCGGTGATGGTGGCGACGGTGCTACGCGGATTTGCGACGCCGCTTCGCTGGTCGATGGCGATAGTTGGCGGGAGTCCGCGAATGTCATCGACATCGGGACGCGGGAGTTGCGTTAGAAATTGGCGTGCGTATGGCGAGAGCGACTCGATATATTGCCGCTGTCCTTCGGCGAAGAGCGTGTCGCGGGCGAGCGAACTTTTCCCGCTACCACTGACACCCGTTATGACAACGATTTTGTCGCGCGGAATGTCGATGGTGATATTCTGAAGATTGTGAACCCTCGCGCCTTCGACGTGAATCGCTGCACAAGAGTTGTCCGCAACTGTCCGCATTCGTTCTTCCCCCTACTTATCTATTTCACAAAAACACGAGGGGCCAAGTATACCCTCGCTTTGCAAAACGGAAAGCCGGTGCGGGAATGAGACTAATGGCACGAGGTGTAGTAAAGTTTTGGCTGGGCTGCACTCGGCAGTAGCTTGTTGTTGCTTACACAACGTATGGCCGACATGGCGAAAAACCACAAGGTCAATGCTCTTACGCCCCGCAGGGCAACGCTATAGCGTCTTCTTGATACCGATTCCCGCGTAGGGTGGGAATCCATACTGAAGGCACTTGATTGATGCTATGTCTGTGCTGATTCGGGCACTCGCTTACGTTTCCCGCTCTGATTCACTTCACTCAATCACTACGACGTTGTGGATAGAGCCAGCGCGTTTGGGGTCGTGCCAGACCCAAACTACGTTTCCTTCTTTGTCGAACTCTACAAGTTGGCACCCTTTTTCGCTGTCGTTGGCACCGTGTCCCGTCCAGTTGCAGACGACGATGTTGCCGTTTTTGAGCAGTTGAAAACCAGCGAAGAAGTTGAAGTTGAGCTTTTCTGGGCCGGGCTTGCCACCCCATTTTTTGATTGTCTTTCCATCGGAATCGATCAAGGCAAGAAACGCACTGTAACCACACGCAGCCAAGAGATTCCCGTTCGGCAACTCTTCGGCCATATAGACGTACTGCGCATCTGGAACGCTGATCTTCTTCACGGTTTGACCGTTCGGAGATACGATGTGAATAGTTTCTTTGTCACCAAAAATTATGGAATCATTGACGAAACTATTGTTCGCAAGTCGCACGCACCTGACGCCTCGCAAGTCTGGGAATCGCAGCGGACTTGAAACCTCTTTGCCCTGATCGTCGAGGTGAACAATTTCGAGCGGAGTTCTGTCGATGCCGAGATATGTACTGCCATCTTTTGCGCGAAAAGCTGCCACCGAAGTCGCACCGGTCGAGTAGTCTGGATTGACTACTTCGCGGAGCAATTTCTGTGTATTCAAGTCGTACTCCCGAAAACCACCTTTGAGCAGCCCAACGACGATCTTCCCGTCAACTAACTGCATGTCTCGACACGACGCCTCTAGCGGAATCGACCAGTCTTTTGAAGGCGCAAACTGGTCAACGAAGACGATTTGCGACCTCGATTCATCCAGCGCAAGAAATCGGTGCTTGACTTCTTCCGCTGTCAAAAACGGTGTCACTAGCGGTGTCAAAATCGCAACAAACAGCACGCAAGGATACAGAAATTTGGTCATGTTTTTCTCCGAGGGGTAAAGTGGTTGTCATTCTCGCCTTGAATTCAAAAAGCCTCACACCGCTCGCGGACAAAATCGGAAAGTCGATCCGCACGGATCGCTTCGCGGGCCTGCGCGACGAGACGGTGATAATAAGTGATGTTGTGGATCGAAACCAAAATTGGGCCGAGCATTTCGTCGGTCATAAATAGGTGACGCAGATAACCACGCGAGTGCCGACACGCCGGACACGGACAAAACGCATCGAGCGGCGCGTCGTTGCGAGCGTGTTTGGCGTTACGAAGTTTGACCGTTCCCGAATCGGTGAACGCAAGCGCATTGCGTCCGCACCGCGTTGGCATTACGCAGTCAAACATGTCAACGCCGCGCAAGATTCCGTTCAAGATGTCGCGCGGCGTGCCGACGCCCATCAAATAACGCGGCTTGTCGCGCGGTAAGTGTGGCACGGTGAAGTCGAGCGTGTCGTACATCGCTTGCGGTTCTTCGCCAACACTTAACCCGCCAATGGCGTAACCGCGAAAGTCCATCGCAACGAGTTTCTCTGCCGATTCGCGCCGCAAGTCTGGATCGAGTCCACCTTGAACGATTGCGAAGAGTGTTTGCATTTCACATTGCGCCGCTTCTTGGCACCGCTTCGCCCAGCGGAGCGAACGCCGCATCGCATCGGCAACGCGCGGCGTTTCGTTCGGCAAGGCGATGACATGGTCGAGGCACATGGCGATGTCGCTTCCCAGCGTCTCTTGAATCGCCACGGCGCGTTCTGGCGTGAGTACGACAGTCGCACCATCGACGGGCGAGTGAAACGTTGCTGCTTCTTCTGAAATCTTCGTTCGTTCGGCGAGCGAGTAAACTTGGAATCCGCCGCTGTCGGTGAGGATCGGGCCGTCCCAACCGGCGAAGCGATGGAGTCCGCCAAGTGCGCGAACGGTCTCTTCACCCGGTCGCAGTGCGAGGTGAAAAGTGTTGCCAAGAATAATTGTACTACCCGCGTCGCGGAGCTGTTGCGGTGTGACGCCTTTGACCGTCCCGCGCGTCCCGACCGGCATGAAAACCGGCGTCTTGACGACTCCGTGCGGCGTCGAAAACGTACCGCAACGTGCGGCGGAGTCGGCATCTTGATGTGTGGTGGAAAAGTCAAACATTTGGTTTCGTGTGTACTCGCTTACGCAGCGTGTTCTGATTCGGGCACTCGCTTACGCTTCGTGTTCTGATTCGGGTACTCGCTTACGCTTCGTGTTATGATTTGGGCACTCGCTTACGCTTCGTGTTCTGATTAACCACTCTGATTCACCACTCGCGTCGTTCGCGTGAGCTTGGGATGTTCATCGCTTGGCGGTACTTGACGACCGTTCGCCGCGCGATTTTGACCCCCTGCGATGCGAGTAGCTTTACAAGTTCTTCGTCACTGTGTGGTTTCTTTTTGTCTTCGCCGTCGATCACTTCGCGGAGACGGATGAAGGCGATGTCTTGCGCAACGTCTTCCTCGCCTTCACTCGACGCGACACTCCCCGCAAAAAATCGTCTCATCGGGAAAATGCCGTGCGGAGTTTGTATCCACTTGCCGTCGCAGGTGCGTGAAACGGTCGTAACGTGGAACCCAACTTGGTCGGCAATCTGCTGCATCTTGAGCGGTTTTATCGCCTCTGGACCGCGTTCAAGAAAGTCGGTCTGGTAATCGACTATCGCCTGCGAAACACGCAACAGCGTTGACTTTCGCTGGCCGATAGCGTCGATGAGCCACTGCGCCGCCGCCTCCTTTTGACGCAAATACTGACGAGTTGTTGTGTCGGTGGAATTGTCACGACGAAGCTCGTGATAATATGAACAAATGCCAAGCGAGGCACCACGACCTTCGTAAAGCGAGACCGTATAACGCCCGTCGTCTTGCCGCTCAACGAAAATGTCGGGCCGAATCGCACGATTCGCCGACGGCAAAAACTCCGCCACCGGACGCGGATTGAGTCGCTTCAGTACCGCAATCGCATCTTGAATCGTTTCTTGCGAAAACCCCGTAACACGAACGATGTGCGGTATCCGATTGCGAGCAACATCGGAAAGATGCTGCGTAATCAAAACGCGAACGATCCCCGACAGCGGCTCGTCGTCGCGCACTTGCATCAGCAGACACTCCTCAAGACTTCTCGCACCAACTCCGGTCGGTTCGAGTCGCTGCACGACTCGCAACGCCTCTTCGGCAAGTGCCTTCTCTTCGTCTGACGTTTTGAGACCGAGAAAATCTTGAATCGGCGTCGGAAAAAATCCGCGTTTGTCGAGATTGTAAATAATTCGCTCGACCATCGCCCGTAGCGGCGGTTCAAGATCAAACCACGCCAGTTGCTCGACGAGATGGTCTTGCAACGTCTCGCTGCGTGACGGGACGTTTGCCCACCGGTCCGCTTCGTAGGCGTCTTGTTCTTCGATCCAGTTTTGTGACCGCGCTGGGAGTTCGTCAATCGTGTCGCCATAACTTGCGGCGAAGTCTTCAGCGATGTTGAACGTGTCGTGTGCGAGAATACTGTCGCTCACGACAAGTTCTGGCTCGTGTTCGTCAGGGAACGGCGGCTCGAAAAGTGCGTCGTCGTCGCTGACGACGGCTTCCGCTGGCGAATCGTCTGCGTCGTCGGTGTTGGTATCGAACGGTTCATCATCGAGCGAGTCGGGTTCGACACCTTCTTCGGGTGGTTCAGGTTCAATCTCTGTCAGTTCGAGGAGTGGATTTTGTTCGAGTTCGGTCTCGATCCGTTCTTCGAGCTGCGCAAGCGGCATCTGCAGAATCTCCATCGACTGGATCATCCGCTGATGAAAGACCTGCCGCTGCTCTTGGCGATGTTCTTGCTGAAACGAGAGACGCATTGAAAATCATTAGCCGTTCACGGTTTATTCGTCAGGATGGATTCCTGTCTACGCGGGAATGACGGAATCATCATTGATCGAGTTGTAGTCGTGCGAGGTGCCGGTGACAAATTGCGAGGGCGAGGGCGTCGGCGACATCGGGCGGTTCGGGTGGCGCAGCGAGTCCGAGTTCGAGCGCGATGGCACGCTGCATTTGATCTTTCGTCGCTTTACCGCTGCCGGTGAGTACCTTCTTGATCTTCGCAGGCGGATACGCCGTGACCGGCAGATTGCTCTGCGCTATCGCCAGACAGATTACTCCACGCGCGTGACCCATCAATATCGCCGAACTGGGTCGGTCGTAATGTGCAAACAACTCTTCGAGCGCGACCGTGTCGGGTGAAAACTCGACAACTACTTCACGGACGCCTTCGTAAATCTCGCGGACTTTTTCCGCAAGCGTCTTTCCACGACTCCGTACAATCCCGCCCTCGACAAGCCGCACGCGGTTCCCCGTCGATTCAATGATACCGTAACCGGTCGTGTTGAGCCCGGGATCAATGCCGAGAATACGCATGGAGATGGTTTTGGTAAGCGTTCACGAGTTTTGCATTTACGAGCAGTTCTTTTTTTCTCACACGGAGGCACAAAGGCACGGAGGAGAACGCGGAAAAACGGAAGATGCGGAAATCTGAATTCTGTGTCTTTCCGTCATTCTGCGTTTTCCGCGTTAAAATCCTTCTTCGTGCCTCCGTGCCTTTGTGTGAGAAAAAAGAGCCGCTCTTGGAGTACGCAATCATGCAAACCACGAACGATTTCAAAACCTCTATTTGTTCCAAATGAGTTTGAGGTGTTCGCGGAGGTGGGCGACGAGGCGGACATCGGCATCGTGGGCGTGTGGATTGGTTGCGGACATGTTGAACCGCTTTAGCACAAGTTGTGCGCGGAGACTCGGTTGTCCGTCGAGCATCCCTTCGGCTTTGATTGTCGTAAACGATTCGTCCTGCGAGACGAGCGTCGCGGTGAGCTGGAGCGTCTGTCCGGGCTGGACAAACTTTCCGTACTTCACCGCCTTCGCCTCTTTCAGCAGAACGACGCTGTGTGCAAAATCTTCGCTAACGCGAATGAGCCACGCCGACGCCTGCGTCAACGCCTCAAGCATCAAAACGCCGGGCATCACCGGAAATCGTGGGAAGTGGTCGGCGAGATACTCCTCTGCAAGCGAAAGCGATTTGTACGCAACAATCCGCTGCGACGGAACTAGCTCGTCAATACGATCAATGAGCGCAAACTTCATAGAAACCTCAAAAACTATGCTCAAGCCGGTTTGATTTTCGCGTACCAAAACGGTAGCGGCCCAACGAGGCGTGACTGCCGCAAGCCGCAGTACAACGGATGGCGAAGCCTACAAATCGACCCGTAACGGGTCTACTTGACTGGAATGACTTGCGGACACAGGTAGTAGAGTCGTGGCGTCGTCATCTCGGCAACGGTTGAGAGCGACGGCGCACGTCCTTCGGTCAGCGTTGCAAAGAAGTCGTTCCGCCGTTTGAAGCGAACAACTTTCGCCGTATCAGACGAGACACCCGCCCGCTCAAGACAAGCCTTGATCGCGTCATCGACGTAACCGATTTTGTCAACAAGTTTGTTATCAACAGCTTCGGTCGCGGTATAAATGCGTCCGTCTGCGATAACGTCGAGCGTTTCGGGATGTTCGCTGAAGTATGGGCGTCCTTCACGAATGACTGCTTTGAAGCGTCCGAAACTCTCGTCGATGAGGTGAGTCCAGACGCCGCGTTCTTCTGGGGTCATCTCGCGGGTGATGCTCCCCATCCCCTTCAGCGCACCGCTCACAATTGGCGTCGATGCAAACCCGATTTTCTTGGCGAGTTCGGCGACGTTGAAGAGCGGCGCGATCACGCCGATTGAGCCGGTGATTGTGGAAGGTTCGGCGAAAATTTCGTCGCCGACCATCGAGATATAGTAGCCGCCGCTCGCCGCAACCGACCCCATGCTCACGACGACCGGAATCTTTCGTGACGCTTTGAGTTGCTTGAGTTTGTGGAGGTAGTAGTCGCTCCCAGCCATCGTTCCGCCGGGAGAATCGACGCGCAGGACGACGCCTTTGATCGTCTCGTCGTCGGCGATTGCGGCGATCTGTTTGGCGATGAAACCATCTTCGTCTTCGGTGATTACACCATCGACCGTCATGACGACGATTTTGTTTGTGGCTTCTTTGTTGCCGCTGACGAACTTTGTTGGTACGCTGCGCGTGCCGGTGGCGACATCGAACTCAACCGAGCCAGAGATCGCTGCAACTATCGCGGCGAGTCCGACAGCAAACATTAGCATCACGACACCGCAGGCGACAACGACTGCGACAATCGTTCCAAGTAGTGTGAAGCACCCCGACAGTAACCAACCGCCCGAAGACGGCGGCGGACAGTGTGGTGGCTGCACGACTTGCACTACAGGCGGTGTCACCATGTAGGGTTGTTGGGACTGCTGCGGCGATGGCCCGCTTGTCCCGACTGCGTAGTAAAGTCCGTCTGATCGTGGCGTTCCAGATGTGCCTGACATTTGCTGCCTCCGGTTTGTTGTAGTTTAGGTTCCCAAACAAGGGGCGTGATTATAGCGAAACGGGATAATATGGCAATGGCGACATATTGGCACCCGCGCGGCGCGGCGTTTCGCCTCTGACTGCGATCAAGTCGGCGTAAGATTTTTCACCGTTTCACACTTGAATCATCTGGTGTGATGTGGTAAACGTAAATCGAATAACCGATACGGTCAACCGGTGTTAGATCGCGGAAGAAGGCGTATTGATTTGACGAATCGAAAAGTTCGTTGATACCAATCGCGTAGTAACCGGTGACGAGTTCTTTCGGTGGCGGTGACGATTCAATCCCAAGCCGGTCGAGCGACTCGCTGCTCGAATAAGCGATAAACATCGGACGCGACAACGGATGACGGTCATACCACGTCTTCAAAAAGTACGAATTTTGTCCCCAGTCGATATTGCTACCCAAAAGAGGCGGCGGATTCTTTGCGGTAAAATGTTTCACGCAAACAAGTTCATTGAAATAAGAAATGCTGTGCGGATACCAACACAGCGAACTCGCAACCGTCCACGCAAGAAACAGCAACGCCGAAGTCGCTACGAACCACCGTCGTTCCGAAAACGATTTCCCAACTTTACTCGTCCACAAATACGCGAATGGCAGCACCGGAATCACATAACGCGGGTGCAACGAAAAACCGGTCTGCGAACTCACAAACGCCAGAAGTGCGATCCCCGGAAGCAAAATAACCATCTCGTCACGCCAAGCCACATTGTATCCACTGCGAAACACCGAACAAAAAACCGCCAGCACGATCAGCCCCAGCGTACCGAGCGGTTCTCTGACTAGAAGGACATAAGCGTAGTAAAACAACCAACCGTGTTTTGAGTATTCACCGAGAAAATACGATTCGATGCCGCGTTCAAAGTCGAGTTTTTGCGTGTCGATTCCTTGCACAAACTCCGCAGGAAACGGAACAGGAACGTAGCCGAGCAGCGTGCCCGCGAAACGATTTCCGGGTTTCGGAGTATGAGTGGAATGAGAGACTTCGGTGCCGGTGAGCGTGTGTGAAATGAAAGTGTAGTCTTTGAGTAAACGGAACGAGCCATCAAAGCCGTATCCCATATTGATGACGTAGAGCGATAGCAGAAATATTGTTGCAAACTGCTTCGCGCGGGTACGGAAGAAATGTTTCTCGGTTGTTCCCCAGACGCACCAAATCACCAGCCAAATCGGGAATGCAATAATCCACGTCAACTTCGCCAGTGGCAGAAGCCCAAGTGTGAAACCGGAAAGAAGCGTATTTTGCCACGTCGGATTTTTGAGCCAGTGCCAAAACGCGTAACAGGCGACGATGCCGAGCGAAGCGGCGACGACATCGGGACACAACGTCGCTCCCCATCCGAGAACGAGTGGAGAAAACGTCCAAAGCGTGAGAAAGACGAGGCCGGCGACGCGACCATACAGTTCACTTGCAAACTTATAGCCGAACCAGCTACCGAGAACGATGAGTGGAATCAGCGAACATCGTGCAAGAAAAACGCTCCACCTGATTGTATCTGGCGGATTGGCCCTAACAAACGCACTGCCGATGTTCCACTCTGACCGGTCTTGCGGACGCGGTGAGTACGACTTCCAATCGTAGTTTGCAGCGGTAAACCGAAGTGGGAGTCCCACAGCATATCGCGTCAGCGGTGGGTTGACGTGAAAGACATCAAAACGAAACGTCTCATAAAGATAAACCGCTGAACCAACGTGACCTACCTCCGTGCGGTTCAGAGACGTGTGAAAAGAAAGACAACACAGTAGTAACACCTGCAACACAAGAAAAGAAAAGAATACGAAATCACGTCTCTGTCTGTGTAGCGTTGTGGAGGTAGAGATTGGATTCATGCAAAAATATCTACCCTAGATGTTACAGAACACCGCGTGCCATACTATTCCAAAACAACAATACCATTTATCTGAATAGCTGCTTCTTCTTTGTTGTTTGAGAACAGAATAAGACTCCCACGAACGAGTCCATGATGATCTGGTTTATCTCCATTGACAATCACTACAACTTCTAGAAGTCCGATGTCTACTGATGGCATGTCGTGTGAAACAACCGTTATAACATCGTCTTGTGATACAGCCTGAACTTTATACACACCGCATAAAAAAAACCGGTCTCCATACACTTTTACTTTTATATGTTCTTTACGTTTTATTTCTCCAAGGTTGATTTGCGACGTTGTAAGCCACTGTTTTTGTGTGCCCGATAAATAGTGATAAAAAACGGGAATCGTTAACTTCGGCAATTTTGCATTTACAGGCATCAAGTCTACACGAGATGAGGTGTGGGATTGATTCATACAATGAATCGTTATCCGAAACTGTATTCTCGTTTCTCCGCCATGCACGGAACGGGACAATTCAGAAATGTCAATAGAAGGGTCATCTGTATTAAATTCAAACAGAACATCAGGGTAATCTACTGTACTGATGCTGAAGTCCTTTGAAACGACTTCTTGCCCCTGATTGATATAGAAGCGAATGGATTGTCCAGTATACCAAATATCCTCTATAACAGTCCCAGTTATACGAATCTGCCGCAAATCTCCGGACGTAAAACGGACAAGAATGTCTGTGCTGAATTCTCCCTTTCTTCCCAAAAGGTCAATTTTGGTGGATACTTCTTTTGTTTCACCCACTCGGATTATTTTCTGTGGCAATTCCACCACAGTACAATTACAACCCGACAGTATCTCATCAATCTCAACGGGAACTGCTGAATGATTGGTGATTGAAAACGCAGTATTGACCGGCGAATCACTTGCTCTTACTCGTCCGATATCAACAACACTCGTAACAGAAAGTCCGCCAGTGTCATTTTTAGCACAACTAATAACAGTGAACAACAACACCACTGAGAAATTACGTATCAGCATCATTGTACAATTTGTGACTTTCTATAAAACTGATAATACAATCCCAACGCCATTAGCAATGCACCGACGATCAATAATAGAACTCTCACAAAAACGAAACGTATCTGTATTTTGTTGGGCATATCTATCAATAACAACCAGTCTTGCCTTTCCAAGTCTAAACCACGGTGCCCCAGCGATAACACTCCATTGCGCATCGCTACATATCGCCGCAATTTTTTATCTTTTCTTTCGTCAATAACTTCTGCGCCATCTGGGATTTCGACAGCAAACTCATCGTCGGTAAGTGAAAAGTTGATGTCGACAGACGACTTATCTATGCGGTACTCCTTGAACTGTTGCTGGCCGCTCCTATCAGTTGTCATTTCTTCATATATTTGAGGAAACCACAAACCCGATTTCTCATGTAAAAAGTAATCTCGTGATTTATATTCGGAAAAGATTTTACCAGTTTCATCATAATACTGAATCAATGGGCAAATATAACCTTTGGAAGCATCAATCCAGTATCGCTCGGTCACTCTGCCATCAGTCGAACTTTCCACAACATATGCTCTAGCATCACCATCATAAGTTGCTGTTCCTACCGTTACGAGTGTGCTTGACTGTCTTGCTTGAAGCTGTTTTTCGCGCTCTTCCTTAAATCTGGCGATGCTCTCTTTTGAAAACTCATATTTTTCGGCATCGGAGTCATTAAAAAGCATTACCAGTGTCAGTAACACCGGCGGACCTTGTAGCCTTCCGAAATTAAGTAATGTTTCCATATATGATTGTGTGTTATTTACACGGGCAGAGTTGCCTTGTGGAAGCCAAACAACGCCTTCCGATTCCGATTTTTGGCTTGTAACATTGGCTTCAATGATATTTGTCTCTGTTTCCCACTTTGCGGATCCCGTACATGCGCGTTCGATTTGAAGGGAAAGTAACTTTCGCACAAAACTAGGGGCTTTATACTTGACCGTAAACCGTGAAATAATCGACGCCTGCATATAATGCTTATGTACAGCATCGCGTGTCCCATCAAGCCACAAATGCGCATTGGGATCGTCTTTTAGGGCTCTGCGTATTTGATCTTCTAAATCATCGGCTTCTTTTTCTATCTCCTCTTCAGAGCGAGTGGGCATTCTATAAGTTTGCTCTGTTACATATTGCATAGAATGAACGAGGGTGTGGTTTGCAAATCGACAACGAATTGCCTCTATGTACAGGTCGGCACCGTCTGGAGTTTCCGCTATTGCTACTGTAGCCAGAAACAAAAAAGCAATCGCAAAAAACAGTAAAACAATGGTAGTATGTGCTTGTTTCATAGCATTTTCCCTGCTTTGTTAACATCTTGTATGAGGTGGTCCTGCCTGACTTGGAATCGTGTAATCTACCTTGCAATGTCCAAAGTCACATCCATTGATGAGAAAATTTAGAACATATATCGTAGTGCCGCATAACACAGATGTGACGGCGCCAGCACTGACCCCACTACCGACCCCAGCTACAATCGAAGCAATAGTACAAACAATAGTTCCACCTATGTTCAGTCCCAATTCTGCCGCAAATTTCCCTTCGTCGACGAAAACAATGGTGTACTTTTGGTACGAGGCACCAGTCCACTGAAAGCAAGTGGGACTTTCATCGTCAGGAACACATCCTGCAACCTCATAAAAATATATTTTAGAATTTTCGTTACAACGCCCCGTATCACGATCACAGAGCACGGTTAACGGATACTCCGGCGTACTTGGTACTGTCTTATCGCATCTGTGACTCGCGAAAGTTTGCACCATAGCATACTCGACAGGAACGATCATGAGAACCGAAACAATTCCCATAACGGAACAGGTAAGAGACTTCATAACATTAATCCTTTCTTCCAGTTAATGTTTCCAAAACCAGATGTACACTACGGTAGAAAAACAGTCGTTCAACTCCTTCCAGCACCGGCAGCTTCAAAAATCGGCGAATCACCAATTCCCTCAACTGCATTGTGCGGGATTGTACCGCCCCAAACCGCTGCCGTCAAGTCGGCGGCAGAGGATAATCGTCCATACAGCTCAGCAGGTATTCTCGTTCCGCTTTGCCAAGTTGATTGATGGGGACGGGGATCGTTTTTCCTGCTTTGGACTGAAGGAGAACTTTGTCATTACCTTCAAAGCCGACGAGCTTAGCGGAAAAAGTTTGCGTACCGCTATAGTT
>JBOFSQ010000103.1:0-158507 GCA_051651625.1 Thermoguttaceae bacterium
TTGCGCCGTACGACACAATTTACGGAGCCATTGCCTACATCAGAGCGGACGACAGCATCGTCGAGTACGCACAAAGTCGCGGCATTTTCACCGTACTGGCTACCGGCAAGAGCGCGAAAATCGTAAACGCCAAAGAGTTTCAGCCACACAAATGGGGAACACTAACCGAATCGGAACAGGAACTGTAAAAACTGTCACGGCCAATGGCACGAGCTTGTGCATAATCTGAACCGCGTAGCGAAGCTCGCGCGGATATGAGGATCGTGCAGGAGTGGGCGAGTTCTTTTTGAGGTGACGTAAAACGCGGACGATAGCCGGTGCGGGTTTGCCGCACCATGACATACACTATCACTCTACATCCGGGTCTCTCGCTCCGAACAAAGCTGTCGATTACATCGGCAACGCTGTTGCTCGGTCTATTGGGTGGCGTTTGCGGCAGTGTCTTCGATAAACACGATTCGCCTTCTGCCACGGAAGAAGAAGACGATACAGTTTGCCAAATCGAACGACACCTTTTTTCCGTCCCATCCGCACCGACGCCATCAATAAGTCTGGTTAAGCACAACCCCACAACGATAACCCCGCCTCCAACACTGGCGATGTCGCTTGAGGTCGCGCCACTCGGCAAGTATGCACAAGTCTACACGCCACCCACGATGGAAGTTCACAGTTCGCTGGAACAACCATTCGCCACGCCAGCAGACTTACCACCGATTCCACAAGTCGTCGAAAGCCAAACATTTGTTGAGTCCGCGACGATAGAGGCCGAGCCTGCAAACACTGCAAACTCTTTGGCGAGTCAGGTTCCGGTAACGGTTGTTGAAGTCGCACCGATTGCGCCGGCGGTGTCAACGCCTGTCGTGCAAAAAACGATGCGACCAGAGACGGTGAGCCTGTTTGGGCCGCTCCGCGTTGATGGGCGTCTTTTCACAATAGAAACTCTTGACAAGATTCCGGCTGAACCGCCCGTTGTTCCACCATCGGTTGTGCCGAAGGAGTTCACACCGCCGCCAACTCTTCCCGAACATCTCACCGCACTAAAGCCAGTCCGAGACAATGGGGCAGTCGCGCCGAAGGTCGTGCCGCCACCAAAAACAGCCGTACCGCCAAAGACGCCGCATGAAGTCACCCCACGTTCGACGAGTTCACGCACAGCACAAACTACAACAACGCAAACCACAACGACGACTTCACTCGTGCCAGTCTCAAAACTTGCACAGCAAGCCGCAGTTGATTCGGGTTCCGAGAGTTTCGTCCCGATTCGTCATCTACCGCTGCGCGGAATGGGTGAATAAACTCAATCAGTGCAGAGCCATCCCGCCGCTCACGTCTACGGATGCACCGATCATGTAACTGGCACGGTCGGAGCAGAGAAAAACCGCGACTTGCGCCACCTCTTCAACCTGCGCAATGCGATACAAGAGAGATCGCTTCTTCGTCTCTTCGGTCTTGGCGTCGATCTCCTTCGAGATCATGTCGGTATACATAAATCCGGGAAGAATCGCGTTTACGTTGATTCCGTGCGGCCCAATCTCGTAAGCGAGTGAACGAGTAAAACCACACATCCCAGCCTTGGTCATGTCATAAGCCGTCTTTCCGTGCATCGAGCCGCGGACCGCTGCTTGAGACGCAACGTTAACTATGCGTCCCTTCGCACCCCGACCAATTAGCCGCTGAATCACTTCGCGGCTACACAGAAACATCCCCTGCAAATTCACATCGACACACTTGCGGAAGTCGTCCAGCGCAAGGTCAATACACTGCGGCTGCGCGACATACGCCGCGTTGTTCACAAGTGCATCGACGGGACCGAGCGTTGACTCGACTCGTTCAAACATCGCACGCACTTCGCTCTCTTTCGAGACATCGGCGTAGACGGCAAGCGTTTCAACGCCAAACCGCTCCCGCAGCGACGCCGCTAACTGCTCCGCAACTTCGGGCTGCACAACATAATTGATCGCAACTCGCGCACCTTCCTCGGCCAGCATCGTCGAGATCGCCTTGCCAAGTCCGGTCGAACCGCCAGTTACGAGAACTACTTGATTCGTGAGGTGTAAGTCCATTGGTGATTTTTGGGTTTGTTGTTGAGTTCATTTCGCGTTGAGTTCCACGCCGAACGCCTTTGCGCCGAGCGGTTTGCCGGTCGTTTTTTCGACGAACTCGGCCCAGCGAATCGACGCGCCCGGCGCGAAGACGTTTTCTTTCAGATACTGTCCCATCGCGGCACCGTCTTTCCCCGCGAGTACGCTGCGAAGCTGCGCCGCGTAGAGTTCGCCAAGCATGTAGTTGTGATAATAAACCGGCGCGATGACGAAGTGCGGCTTCGACGCCCAATCGGCGAGGTCTCGCTCCGGCGGGCGACGCAACTGCTGATAACGCTCAACAATATCCCACCAAAGTTTTTTGAGGTCTTGGTCGGGATTTTCGTAGAGCGACTTTTCAAACGCCAGCATCACCAGTGCCCAGCGGCAGAAGATAAGCTGTTCGCGGACTCGCTGTTTTTTGAGTGCGGCGGCTGCGGCGTTGGCTTTGTCGGCGTCGATACCGGCCCACGCGATCATCCACTGCGGCGTTCGCGCCAGAGCACCGAACATCATCGCAACTCCTTCGGTCGTGAAGATGTGCGCTGAGTCACGCAAGTTAAACGGAAGCGTTTGGTCACAGTTGAACGAGTAGACCGCGTGACCAAGCTCGTGAAGTTGCGTGTCCATCCACTCGGCTGTCGGCTTGAGATTGCACAAAATCCGAACGTCGCCGAGCGTATCCATGTCGATGCAAAATGCGTGTTGGCTCTTTCCTTCTTGTTCGTAAAGGCTGCTATTGGCCATGATCGACTCGACCGGCAGACCAATCGACGCGAAGTATTTGCGTGAAATCTCTGCGATCTCTTCGCGGGTTTTCCCTTCGTAAAACTTGTTTGGATTAATTTCTTTCGACGGCGGAGCTTGTTGGAAGAACGGATTGTCGTAGTGCCACGGCATGAGTTCGTCCACTGCGACGCCGTATCGTTCGGCGAGTTCTGCATCGAGTTCTTTCTTCATTGTGGTGAAGATCGGTGCGGTGGTTTTGTCGAGTTCTTCGAATATGGCGAGGAGTTCGGCGGCGGTGTAGTCTTGAAAATGGACCGACATTTCCCAGTAGTTTTTGAATCCGAGCTTACGCGCCGCTTCGTTCCGCACCTTGGCCAGCGCGACGATTCTCGCGTTCACTTCTTCGCCGACCTGTTTGAGTGCTTCCCACGCGGCACGGCGTTTGTTTGAGTCGGTTTCGTTTTGGAGAATGTCGAGAAGTTCGTTGTTGGTGTATGTTTTGTCACCGATTTTGCCGCGATATGTTTGGAAAACCTGTTCGAGTTCCGACGACATATCTGTCATCTTTTTGAGCAGGTCGTGCGGAAGTTGACTTTGTGCAAAGCTGCGGAGTGCGACTTCGGCGGCGCGGGCGTCGAGTGGAGAGGCGTTCTTGTCGGCGGCGACTGCGGCCTTGAGCGCGGCGTAACGTTTCGCGTCGCTATGGTAGGTCGAGATCGCAAGACTCTTTTCGGCGGCCTGTTTGAAGTCGTCTTCGCTCCCAGAAATCGACGCCTTCCAATACGCATCGTTCGCAACCTTGACAAGCTGCGAAACTTCTTGCTGATAGTCTTTCAAAAACATTGCGATTTGTCCCCCAGAAGTTCCACTTTTGCTCTCGTCCGCCACGACGACCGACGCGACGACACACACCACACACAGCCAAGCAAACATTCTCATTTTCTCTCCTTGAATCAGTTTCCCCCAAGTTACCCAAACGAGCAGGGCCACAATATACAGAAGTGGTGGCAATTTTCAAGCGGGCGACACTGGTAAGATTTGCCGGTTGTTTCGGATTTGCCTAATTTTCGGACTATGCAGGGCCGATACAGGCGAGCCGTGTTCTCGGTTTTTCCGTACAATTTATTGGTGATTGTTATGAGTTTTTATGTTCGCTGGTGTATCGTGTTTGTGCTTGCGTGGAACTGGGCGTCGTTCGCGGCGGGGCAAGAGTCGCTCGCTCCGAGCCGTGTTATAACTTGGGAAAAAGTGGCAGCGGACAAACCCGCGCCGGTGACGAAGAGCATTGCGATCTCACCCGACGCAGCAACGCTCGCCGTCGGCGGCGACGACCACTCGGTCTCTCTGCGTGAAATCGAGACCGAACGTATCCGCTGGACAAACCGCGAACATAGCGACATCGTTCAGAGCGTCGCATTCACGCCCGACGGAACGCGGCTGTTCTCGGTTTGCCAAGACGGACACATCCGCGTTTGGGACGTTGCAACCGGACGCAAACTCGGTTCGGTCGATGAAGATTTTCGCGGAACGCAGTGTCTCGCAACGAGCGGCGACGGTCGCTTTTTCGCCGTCTGCGGATTCGACCAGAACGTTTCAATCTACGACGCGAAAACGCTGAAGCGTCTCCACCAAGTTACGGCTGACGACACGGGGAACCGCGCCGTCGCGTTCTCGCCCGACGGACGTTTTGTTGCGGCGGGCGGGCGAAGTGGTGTCGTGCGGATTTGGGACGTAGCAACCGGACAACTAACCGCACAAATCAGCGGCGACAAACGTCGCGTAAACGCCATCGCATTTTCTCCGAGCGGCGAACGAATCGCTCTGGGCACCGACGGCCCCAGCGTGAGCCTCTGGCGATCCGCCGACGGTACACTTGCAACCGTCTTGCCCGAACGCCCGGGCAAAACTTTTGCTGTCGCGTTTTTGGGCGAAGACCGACTCGTCACCGGCGAGAGCGACAGCGTTATCCGTGCGTGGAACCTCCGCGACGGTAAACTCCTCGCTTACCTCATTGGTCACACCGGCACCGTCTCCGCACTCGCCGTCACCAGCGACGGAAAACTCGCCTCAAGCGGGTTTGATACCACCGTAAGATTTTGGAACTTGCAGTAAACGTTTGTTCGCATGTTCACTCATCTCTCGCTTCTCGCCTCTAGCCCCTAGTCTCTCATGTCTTCAAATCGCAAGCACCGCCTTTGTCACTTCGAGGAAATGGAACCACGCCAACTCTTGAGCGTGCTACCGTTCATCGCGCCGCCCGACATCAACCTCGGTATCTTCACCGAAGACCAGTACAGCGCATACGTCAGCGACTACGCCCCCGCCGGTCAAGACGCAGGGAACATCTTTCAAGTCGCGTGGAATGGCGGCGCGAACGATACCGCGCTTTCTGAACTCACGATCAATCTCCGCGCCGGGTTATTCTTCGACATCAACGCCGCCGACGGCATCGGTGCCGGACTTTCACACCAGTTGAAAATTCTCGACGGGAACGATCTGATCGACTTGTCAAATGTCTCCTACAACTCCACCTTCACCAGTATCACGTTCGTCTTCAAAGACGGCGCGTTCACCGCCGACAAGACGCTACGTTTTCACATCGACATCGACGAGAATCTCCCGTCAACGGGTGACACGCCCGATGAAACCGTGAGCGGTCCGGAAATCAGCGGCGACGCAATCGCTGGCGGCGGTACAACGTTTGTCGCCTCGTTCAAGTCGAACGACTTTGCCAACGCATCGCTCACCGGAACGTTTCTGAACAAGTTCGCATTCAACACATCAATCGCAGACGCACTTCCACCCGACAAAGGCGAAGTCGGTGACGACAACTCACACATGACCGCCGGCGCACAAGGCGCAGTCAAACTCGTTGCAAAACCGTCAACGATCAGCGGATTCGTCTACGAAGACCGGAACAACAACGGCGACAAAGAAACCGGCGAAGCCGGAATCGGTGGCGTAACGCTGTCGCTCGAACGCTGGGACGGTACGAAGTACGTCGCCACCGGACTCACAGAGACGACGAACGAATTCGGACACTACGAGTTCGCAAACATCCCGTCGATGACGCGGTATCGCATCGTCGAGACGCAGCCCGCAGATTATCTCAACGGCACGAACGCCGTCGGTACACTCGGCGGAATCGTCGTCGGCGACACGATCAGCGAAATCGATGTGGACGCAAACAGCACCGGCGTTAACTACAACTTCGGCGAACTCAAACCCAGCAACATCTCCGGCACCGTCTACGAAGACAACAACAACGATGGCGAGCAGCAGACGGGCGAACTCGGAATCGCTGGCGTCAAAATCGAACTCCAATTCCACGACGGCGCAGGCTGGATCACCGAAGACACAAAAATCACTGGCGCAAACGGCAAGTACACGTTCACAAATCTCGATCCGTCAAAAACCTATCGCATCGCCGAGACGCAGCCCGCGAATTACATCAGCGGCAAGAACACTGCGGGAAATCTTGGCGGCACCGCCAGCGACGCCGACGATACCATCGACGGAATCATGGTCGGCTACTACAAGTCGGGAACCGATTACAACTTCGGTGAACTGAAACCAAGCTCGCTCGCCGGAACCGTCTACGAAGACGACAACTCAACCGGCGTTCAAGACTCTGGCGAAGTCGGGATTGGCAACGTCGCGCTCACACTCCAAAAGCAAAATGGTGATGGCTCGTGGTCGTTTGTCGCTGGCACGACAACGACTGCGAGTGGTGCGTACTTGTTCCAAGGTCTCGATCCGCGACTCACATACCGCATCGTCGAAACGCAGCCCGCGAACTACGCGACAACGAAAAACGCCGCCGGAGACGCCGCCGTTCAAAAAGGCGTCGCCGACAACGTTGCCGACTTGATCGCTGGCATCAAAACCAGCATCGGTCAAGACGCAACCGGTTACAACTTCGGTGAACGTTATCACCGCGCGTCGATCTCTGGAACGGTCTACGAAGACAAAAACGAAAACGGCACCATCGAAGCTGGCGAAGGCGAAGGCGGAATCGCAAACGTCATGCTCACGCTCCAAAAACTCAACGCCGACGGAAGTTGGTCGCAAGTCGCCACGACGAAGACAAACTCTGATGGCAACTACACGTTCAGCGATGTCGATCCGCGACTCACCTACCGCATCGTCGAGGCACCGCAACCAGCGTCGTACAAAACGACACACAACACCGCCGGTAACGCCGCCGTGAACGCGGGCGTCAAAAGCGACGCCGACGACTGGATCACGCAGATCAAACTCGCGCCGCTCCAAGACGCAACCGGTTACAACTTCGGTGAACTCCGTATTCTCGGTTCGCTCTCTGGAACCGTCTACGAAGACGCCGACAACAATGGCGAAATCGATTCGGGCGAGAAACGTCTCGAAGGCGTTCGCGTTGAGCTTTGCATCTTCAACGCTGCGACAGGAAAGTTTGAGAGCACCGGCATTTTCACGTCCACAGATGCAAACGGCAACTACTCGTTCGATGGTCTCGTTCCCGGAACGTACTGCGTCACGCGAGCGACGACGCCAGACGGTTACTGCGACGGAAAAGAAACACTCGGCGATCACGGCGGTACTGTTTCGACAACTGATCCGCGAATGTTCAATATCACCGTCGTCGGAGATGAAGCGTCGGTGAACTACAATTTTGGTCTCGGTTTGCAAGGTTCGATCAGCGGTTACGTTTTCGTCGATCCGAACGGCAACGGTCACAAAGACACTGGCGAAAACGGGATCGCTGGTGTCAACGTTACGCTCTACGTTCTCAAAGAAGACGGCACCTACGCTAAAACGACCAAAACGGCAACGACCGACGCCGACGGCTTCTACAAGTTCACCGAGCTTTGTCCGTTCAAAACGTATGCAGTTTTCGAGACGCAGCCAGATGCGTATGATGACGACGCTGATTACGTTGGCACGATTGGCGGTGCCACTGTCGGCAACAATCCATCGAACGATTTTCTTGCGGGGATCGTTTTGCCGAATGGCGGCACTGGTGTTGAGTACAACTTCACGGAGACAGAGAAATCGGTTCCGCTACCGGTTCCGCCGACGCCACCGTACATCCCGCCGGTGACGCCACCGGTGACGCCGTTCGTTCCGGTCGCTCCAACGATTCCTTACGCTGCGTTTGCGGCGGCGGGATTTGCGGCGTTGCCACCGATGTTGTCGCTCACCTCGCCGATGATGAATGCGTTCGGTGGTGGTGGCGTTGCACCGACTGACGTGTCGTGGCACTTGAGTATTCTCAACGGTGGTCATCCGCGACAGATCGACGGAAGCAGTGAACAATCGCTCGCGTCGTCGCAGAGTGCGAAGGATGTGAAGTACGTCTCGGTCGCGTGGGACGCGACGCCGATGGAAGAGATGGTTTGGTACACCCGCGACAAGAGTGGTCGCGTCGTGAAGAAGGGGAGTTTCGGTGCGAGCGGTGCGAAGCCGGTCGTCGCGGACTTCAACGGCGACGGCATCGACGAACTCGCGGTCTTCCAAAATGGTCAATGGTTCATCGACATCAACGGCAACGGCGTTTGGGACGGCGACGATATTTGGTGCGAACTTGGTTCGGCAACGGACCAGCCGGTAGCGGGCGATTGGGACGGCGACGGCAAACTCGACATCGGTACGTTCGGCTCGCAGTGGGCTGGTGACAGTGCTGCGATTCCACACGATCCGGGGTTGCCGAGCGACCTCAACAATCTGGTTGGTGGGCGTCCGAAGTCGGTGTTGACGTCGGCGCAGCCGGTTGGTGAGCGGGCGGTCAAACACTCGCGCGATGGCGGCGTGCGCGTTGACTGGATCGACCACGTTTTCCGTTACGGCGGACAAGGCGACGTTGCTGTCACTGGCGACTGGAGCGGCGATGGCATCACGAAAATTGGTGTCTATCGTAGCGGCAAGTGGCAACTCGATTACAACGGCGACGGACGTTTCGATGAGAACGACATTCAAGTTACTGTCGAGCACATTGCGGGCGCGATTCCGGTGACGGGCGACTTCAACGGCGACGGAAAAACCAACATCGGCCTCTTCCACGACGGCGAATGGCTTCTCGACACCGATGGCGACTTTGTGTTTGACACGTCTGTTATATTTGGTCAAGCTGGCGACACACCGACGACGGGTGACTTCAGCGGCAACGGAATTTCGGAGCTTGCGGTTTTGCGTCCTCGACTTGCGGACGCGCTCTTCACGCGGATGGACGACTCGCCAACGATGAGCGAAGCCGCCCCGCGAGTGGCGGCGCAATTTGTACCGGAAGGCACAAGCGACGACGCCGCAACGTTACACCAAGGCCGAACGATGCACACACCGTTCACAAACGTTCCGCTCGGAGTGCAGTGATTGTGACGTGATTAAGAACACGAAGCGTAAGCGAGTGCCAGAATCAGTGGTCGGTGGCTAGTGACCAGTGATCAGAACACGAAGCGTAAGCGAGTGCCCGAAACTGAAACCGCGAAAAAACATCGTGCCATCCGTTGACGACTGGTGTGGTGGGCGTAAAATCGTTCCGAAAATTAACTCGGAGCTTCACGATGTCCACCGATCTACCGTTCACAACTTCCATACTTTCACGCCGCGACTTGATTGCATCGGCGGCGGCTTCTTGTTCGCTTGTTGGTTTGGGTTCGCTGCCAGCTCTTGCGCAGACGCGGCGCGGACACGACCTGCCGCCAGTTGCGATCACGCGCGACAATCCGGCGATTGCGTACTCACGGCGTCGCTGCGAAGAGTGTGGCGACTGCCGTGCGGCGTGCCGCGATACGATGACCGTCTCTGAATACGCAACACCGGTGACGCCGTATCCGTGTATTCACTGCGGCCAGTGTATCCAAATCTGTCCTGAAGACGCCCTGCGCGAAGTCGATCACACAACTCGCGTGCAGCAGTTTTTGGCCGACAAATCAAAAGTCGTCGTCGCCGCGACGGCACCGGCTGTTCGTGTCGCAATCCGCGAGATGTTCGGCGGCAAAGCGGGCGACGACGCAACTGGCATTCTCGTCGCCGCGCTAAAATCGCTCGGCTTCAGTTATGTCCTCGACACAACTTTCGCCGCCGACGTAACGGTTATGGAAGAAGCCGCAGAACTGCTCGAACACATCAAACGTCCGTGCGACCAGCGCACACCGCTCTGGACGAGTTGTTGTCCCGCGTGGGTTCGTTTTGCGGAGTTATACTTCCCGCAAGTCGTACCACAACTTGCGACAACGAAGAGTCCGCTCCTCATTCAAGGCGCGCTGATCAAAACGTACTTCGCGCAGAAACACTTCATCGATCCGAAGAATATCGTTGTCGTCGCGATTGCGCCGTGTACGGCGAAGAAGGCGGAAATTGTGCGTCCGGGAGCGTCGGCGGCGAGTCGTTACTACAGCGACGCTTCGCTCCGCGATGTCGATGCGGTGCTTACGACGCGAGAGTTTGGCAGCTTGCTAAAGTCTCGGAGTGTGCCGCTTTCATCGCTTGAACCATCGGAGTTTGATACGCCGATGGGGACGGGCAGCGGCGGCGGCACGATTTTCGGCGCGACCGGTGGCGTGACCGAAGCGGTGCTGCGAACAGCACACTGGCAAGCAACAGGGAACGATGCGCCGGAGACGTTTCTGCGGCTTACGAGTGTACGCGGAATGGACGCGGTGCGCGATGCAACAGTCACGCTCGGTTCAGACGAGGTGCGCGTCGCGGTCGTTCACGGTACGGGTAACGCGCGAAAACTCTTGGAACGCGGCGACGCATCGCGTTACGACTTGATTGAAGTGATGGCGTGTCGCGGTGGTTGCAGCGGTGGCGGCGGACAACCGCGTTCAAAGTGGAGTGAAGTGGCAACGTCGGCGCGTCTTGCGGGACTCTACGCCGCCGACACGGCAAGCGGTGTGCGCGTAAGCAGTGCGAATCCGCAAATCAAAACGCTCTACGACGACTTTCTCGACGGCAAACCGCTCAGCGAAACTTCGCGTAAACTCCTCCACACTCGCACAGAATAGCCCAAGACTCACGCAAATCCGACGACGATCTCAAGATAACTTGTGCGAACGGAGTCGGTGAGTCCAAACGATGCGGCGATTTTCAGCATCTGTTCGCGGGGTGCGTTGAGATCGTGCGACGTGTCATCTGTAGTTGTGACGACCGTTTCGATCTCGCAAAATAGCGACGCGCATTCGGGCGGGACAACCAGTTTTTTTTCGCCATCAATCCAGAGCGACGACGGCAGAATCCGGTCGCGCGTAAGTGTCCAATCGCGTCCAGACTCGATCCAAGTGACAGACGAACGCTCCTTACAAATCTCCGCAGATGGCGTGAAACCGAGTGCTTGAAGGAGTTCACTCCAATCGTTGGAGTTGCCAGTGAGTGGCAAGTCGATTTCGCGCCGCGTCTTGGTAATGGCGTCGATCTTCGGGCCTTTGTAGGTGATAAACTGTGCCAGCGGTTGAACGTCCGATGATTCAATACGCAGCCGCAGTCCTTCGTCGGTCTCGGCGAAGTTGCGTGACGGGTGTTGAAAAAAGAGATCACGCTGCGTTGTGACGGTGTTCAAAACCAGTCTGCGCGACGCGAGCGACGCTTCGAGTGCCGCTTCATCGGTCAAGCGAAACTTCATCTCGACTTCGTAGCGCGATGGTGTGGGTGTTTTTATTTTCACGTTGTTGGTTGTTCGGGGCACTCGCTTACGCTTCGCGTTCTGATTAACGGTGTTGACTTCAATTACACGATGGGTCGGTTGTGAGTGGACGGTGAAGCATTGAGGACATGATCGCGTTTCCGGCGTTGTTGAGTGAGTGCTGCCAGAGTTTTGTTTCGTCGCCGAAGATCGTTTCGCGCGACGCTTCGAGGCAGAACCACGAACCTTCTTTGATCTCGTTGCGTAGTTGCCCTTCGCCCCAACCGGCGTGGCCGATGAAGAGATGAAACGCATCGGGCGGTTCGACGACGAGAGCGTCGAGATTGTCGCGGTCGAGCGATACGAACACGCCACGTCCGACTTCGCGTTCGCCGAGCGACGGCTCGGAGTGAACAGCGATAATCGGTCCGAAAACCGGTCCACCGAGCCGGATGAAGTGCTGCGCCGCAACGTCACGATGAAAGACATCACGCCACATATCGCGGACAGTCTTCTCCGCCACACGATTGAGTACGACTCCGATCGCGCCGTCGTCGTCGCCATCGATCATCAAGACAACCGTCTGATGAAAGTTTGCATCGAGAAGCGAAGGCGACGCGACAAGTAATTGACCGCTGTAGTTCATTTGATTGAAAGTGGGTTCTGAAGACACATCACAGGCACGCCGCCTACGGTATCTGTCAATCCTTGTAATCGTTCACGCTTCGCATAACTGCATACTCCAATGACGGTTCTTTTTTCTCACACAAAGGCACGGAGGCACAAAGAAGAATTTTAACGCGGAAATCGCAGAAGGACGGAAAGGCGCGGAAGTTCAGCATTCCGCGTCTTCCGTTTTTCCGCGTGTTCCGTGTTCTCTCCTCTCCTCTTCTCTTCGTGCCTTTGTGTGAACAAAAAAGAACTGCTGGCAGACACAAAAAATCTGCGACAATCTGCGGCATCTGCGGATTCAAAATGAACGCTGTTTCGATAACTTTGTATTACGTTGTCTTCCGCGTCTCTTCGTGAAACAGGTTGAGGAGACGCCGGAAGATTGGGCCGGGTTTGCCGTCGCCGATTGGGCGCGAGTCGATGCGAACGACCGGAATTAACTCCGCGCCGCTCCCCGTCAAAAAAACTTCGTCGGCGGTGTAAACGTCGTGACGTGTCATTGACGTTTCCGAAAACGGTATCGCTTCGCGCGCGGCGATTTCGATCACGACCCGTCGCGTGATCCCTTCGAGAATCCCTGCTGTCGCTGGCGGCGTGCGGAGGTGTCCGCGTTTGATGATGAAGATGTTGTCGCCCGTACACTCCGCAACTTCGCCCTTCGCGTTGAGCATCAGTGCCTCGACGCAACCGGCTTGGTGCCCCTCGATCTTCGCCAAAATGTTGTTGAGATAATTGAGCGACTTAACCTGCGGCGACAGCGATGCCGGACTCGTTCGCACCGTACTGGCCGTGATGATGTCGAGTCCGCGTTCGTAGAACTCGTGCGGATAGAGTTTGAGATGATCGGTGATGATGATGACTTGCGGTTCACGACACAGGTGCGCATCGAGTCCGAGCGTACCGATTCCGCGCGTGACGATGAGACGAATGTAACCATCAGTGATGCCGTTGACGCGAAGCGTTTCGTTAACCGCCGCTTCCATCTCGTCACGCGACATCGGAATCTCTATCGCAAGACTCTGCGCCGATTCCCAGAGCCGGTCGAGGTGATCACGGTGCCGAAAAACGCGCCCGCCGTAACTTCGCATCCCCTCAAAAATGCCGTCGCCAAAAAGAAAACCGTGATCGAAAACGCTCACCTTCGCGTCGTCTTTGTCAACAATTTTGCCGCTGATGTAAACTTTGAGTGACATTTTGTTATCCTGTTGTGGTGAGGCATTCACGGATTGTTTTACTATTTGTCGTGAACGCAATGTGTGTTTGCCCCGACGGGGCATTAAGAACACGAAGCGTAAGCGAGTGCCCAATCGGAGCGGGAAGCGTTCACGAGTGCCAAGTAGCACTCGTGAACGTAACCAGTCACTCCGCCGGAGTACCGGTTACGTTCGCGGTTGTCATTGGCGTGTTATGATTCATGGCACTCGCTTACGCTTCGTGTTCTTATTGTGTGCTCGGTTCGGTGGCACTATTAAAATACTGCCCCGTTGGGGCAAATACGTCACGGTAATGCGGTCTGCAATGAACAGTTACCATTTGTGGTTTGGTGTTGGCGTGTTCACGAAATTCTGTTGACGGCGTTAACAATCGCCATTGCTGTTGCTTCGAGCGTGTCGGTTGAGACGCCTTGACCGCGGAAGTCGTCGTTGTCGCAGCGGATTAGGACGCTTGCCTCGCCTTGGGCGTCTTCGCCAGCGGTCACGCTTTGGAGCGTGTAGTTCATCAGCGAAATTGGTGCGCCAACCGCTTGACGGATTGCGTGAACGAGCGCGTCAACGGGGCCGTCGCCGCTGTCACTCGAAGCGGTCATTTCGCTGTCGCCGCGCCGGAGCGTGACGCTCACCTGCGGCGGCTTGCCGGTTCGGAGACGCACTTCGTATGCCGAAAGCGTCCAGTCTTTCGCCGCTTCGTGGGCGTCGCCGCGCTGCGTGTGACGTAACTGCGCGATCAGCGCGGTGATGTCGCCATCGAAAACTTCTTTCTTGCGGTCGGCAAGTTTTTTGAACTCCGCGAAGAGCGTATCGAGTTCTTCAGACGTGACTTCAAAACCGAGTGTCTTCACGCGGTCAGCAATCGCGGCGCGCCCGCTGTGTTTGCCGAGCACGAGATCGCTGCCAGTTAATCCGACGTCTTCAGGACGCATTATTTCATACGTCGAACGCTCTTTGAGCATCCCGTCTTGGTGAATCCCCGACTCGTGCGCGAATGCGTTGCGACCGACAATCGCTTTGTTACGCGGAATTTTCAACCCCGTTACCGCCGAAACCAAGCGACTCGTTTGAACAAGTTTTGTCGTGACGATTCGCGTCTCTGAACACAAAACGTCGCTGCGAGTTTTGATCGCCATCACAATTTCTTCGAGCGCACCGTTTCCGGCACGTTCACCGAGTCCGTTGATCGTACACTCAATTTGTCCAGCACCAGCCGTTACTGCTGCGAGCGAGTTCGCCACTGCCATTCCGAGGTCGTTGTGACAGTGTACGCTCAAAATCGCGCGGTCGATATTCGGCACGTTTCGCATCAAGTAATCAATGTGCGCGAACATCTCCGGCGGCGTGCTGTAACCAACAGTATCAGGAATGTTAACCGTCGATGCACCCGCCGCGATGACCGCTTCGGTAACGCGGGCCAAGAACTCCGGTTCGGTGCGACTCGCATCTTCGGCGGAGAACTCAACGTCGTCACACAAGTTCCTTGCACGCTGAACTCCCGCGACGGCGCGGGCGACAACTTCGTCTTCACTCATTCGCAACTTGTGTTTGCGGTGGATCGGACTTGTCGCCAAGAAGACGTGAATGCGTGGGCGTTCGGCGTGACGGAGTGCATCGTGAGCGGCGTCGATGTCTTTTTCGGTACAGCGTGCGAGTCCGCAAACGCTGCTGCCACGAACGACCTTCGCAACTTCACGCACCGACTCGAAGTCGCCGGGCGACGCTATCGGAAAACCGGCCTCGATAACGTCAACGCCCAAGTCGGCGAGTGCGTGCGCGACCTCAAGTTTCTCGGCCAAGTTCATACTCGCCCCCGGCGACTGCTCGCCGTCACGAAGCGTTGTGTCAAAGATTTTTATGTGTCTCATTTTGGGTGGTGGAGTTTTTCAGTTTGGCAGTTGTGGGAAAACTTCTTTCAAGTCGATCTCAAGTCCTTTGAGTACGTCGCTTGTCGTCACGCGGTCTGTTGCGGTGAACGTTTCGGGGCGTGCATATTTCTTCAGTTGCGGGAACCATTTGTAGAGCGCGAACGTTCGCTCTATCGGATCGATAATCCAGTATTCGCGGACACCGTGACGTTCGTAGAGTTCCAGCTTGGTTGTCGTGTCTTTCTTCGCGTTCCACGGCGAGAGAATTTCTACAATCATATCTGGCGCACCGCGCACACCCTGATCGCGTGGGTCGAATTTGTCGGGATCGCAAACAACCAGCAAGTCGGGTTGAACGACTGTCGGAACGTCGGCATCTTTTTGCTCGTCAAAGTCTGGAAGCCTTACATCAAGCGGCGCGATTAGCACTTCGCACGGTTTGTCCAACAAAAATTGGTCTATTATCCGAAAAAACGCTATCAGCACTCTTTGGTGCGTATTCGACGGCGCGGGCGACATATTGTACGCAACGCCGTCGATGAGTTCCCAGCGTTCTCCATCGTCCCAACTCATGTAGTCGGCATACGAAAACTTTTCGAGCGTTTTTACGGCGAGACTGCTCATTGGTTTTGTCCCTTCACTTTGAAAACTACTTCATCGCGCGGCGGCTGCGCCAAGCGTAGAACCGCGCCACGATCCCTTCGGTAATTCGATTGCGCAAGAAAAACAATACAACTCGATAACGCAACGACGGAACACAAACCACGCGAAACCGTTTCGCCTCCACCGCCGCAAGCGACTCGCGCACAACCCGTTCGCACGAAAGCCACATCCACTTCGGAATACCAGCGTGTTTGAAACCGTGCATCGTTGCGGAGTCGTGAAAACCGGTGTGCGTAAGTCCGGGACAGAGTGCTTGTACGCGAATGCCGTGCGGTTGTACGTCACAGTCGAGCGAACGCGAAAACGACAACACGAACGCCTTCGTCGAGTTGTACATCACACATCCGGGACCGAAAAGCCACGATGCAACCGACGCAACATTGATGATACGCCCGCGTCCGTGCGGACGCATAGCAAGCAGTGCCGCCTCGGAAAGCCGCATAAGTGCAATGCAGTGAACGCGAATCATCGCCTCTTGCGAGTCGATTTCAACATCGGGAAAAAACTCGCCGTGTCGCCCGAATCCGGCGTTGTTGACGAGAAGCTCAAAGTTGTTGAGCGCGGCGACTTCTCTTTCAAGTTCGCGGCACGCAGCGTCTTGCGACAAGTCGCACGGATAAACTCGTACCGCCGCACCGCGAAGCGTTCGCAGTTCGTGCGCAAGATCGTCGAGGAGCGACTCGCGCCGCGCCGTCAGAAAGAGGTCGTACCCCTTCGCCGCAAGCTGCCGCGCGAACTCCGCACCCAAACCACTCGACGCCCCCGTCACCACCGCAACCGGACGACCATTTCCCAAATCATTACTCATTCGGTCTACCAGTTCTCGGCGAGGATTTCAAACCACGCTTGCGTCGCTCTGCACACCGGACAAACACCCGGCGCACTCGGAGCCTTGCTGACAAAACCGCAGTTGCGGCAACGCCACGTCGCGCCTTCGCGGCTGAAGAGCGTCCCAGCGCGGAGGTGTTCGAGGAATGCGAGATAACGTCGTTCGTGCTGCTTTTCGGCGACCGCGACCGCGTTAAACGTCTTGGCGACATCGGCGAAACCTTCTTCCTTTGCAACCTTGGCAAACTCTGGATAGATGATCTCCCACTCTTCACGTTCACCGCCCGCAGCGGCTTCGAGGTTTTTGTCTGTCGTCAGGATGACACCACCCGGATATGTCGCGGTGATTTCTACGGGGCCGCCTTCGAGATACTGAAAAAACTGTTTCGCGTGTTCGTGTTCGTGCTGTGCCGTTTCGAGAAAGATCGCGGCGATGTGCTCGTAACCTTCCTGTTCAGCGACTTTGGAAAAGAATGTGTAACGGTTCCGTGCTTGCGACTCGCCAGCAAACGCCTTGAGAAGATTCTTTTCTGTCTTGGTTCCTTTGATCGATGGCATTGTATTCTTCCTTTCAGATGTGGTGGTGTTTTGAGCGAACGCCATGTCCGCTCCGAAAAGTGCCGCCGATGCTGCGGCGGTGGTGAGCGTCGAGGCTTGCAAAAAGTCTCGACGTGTTGCAAAAACATTGTGTTCCATTGACATCTCCGGTGGGTGAAACAAATAGTTGAAACCCTACGCACGACAATTCCGATTATCGCCGATTTTTCGCACGCGACAAGGGCGAGGGCGCACACACCAGAAAACAATAGACTTGTTCGAACACATCAAATTGTGGCGATTTGGTAGTTCTGGTTCGGCATAGCCGAACCCTCCAGTTATCAACGCCGTAGGCGTTTGGAGGGTTCGGCTATGCCGAACCGATGTGCGGGTGCAAGTTTCCAAACGAGTCTATCGAAATCGCTTGACGACAACAGCGTTGTCGATATACTCCCGCCACTATGCGAGTTGCAGAAACTTTTCATTCACGACAAGGCGAAGGGGTGTGGACGGGAACGGAGTCGTTCTTCATTCGGCTGGCTGGTTGTCCGCGACGATGCCGCTACTGCGACACGCCTTACGCACTCGTCGCCGACGAGTCGCCCGATGTCTCCATTGACGATCTCGTAGAAAGTGTGCGACGTGATTCCGCCGAACACGTCGTCATAACCGGTGGCGAACCGCTCGCGTCGCCGCTGATCGAATCGCTCGTTCGGAACATTCGCAACGAAAAGAAGATTGTGACGATTGAGACTTCGGGGGTTGTCTTCGTACCATTCGTTTGCGAGTTGATGTCGATCAGTCCGAAGATGAGCAACGCTGGCGGGCCGCCGCCGGATCGCGACGTGATTGAGCGTCTCGCCGCGAAATCGCCGCACCAGATCAAGTTTGTCGTCGGTACAGAATCTGACGCCACCGAAGCGGTTGCGTTTCTAGGCACGCTCCGCGGCGTAAACCGCGACGCAGTGTATCTCATGCCACAAGCAACAAACCGCGAAGCGATGGACTCAATCGCCGCGTGGCTCGTACCGTTCTGCGCCGAACACAAACTTCGCTACGCACCACGAATGCAAATCATCTGGTACGACAACCGCCGTGGGGCATAGACGCGCCACATCGCGGCTGCCCAGAATCAGAGCGGGAAGCGTAAGCGAGTGAGAATCGCCATTCGACGCAGAGTTTCGTCATTCCCGCGTACTCGGCGGGAATCCAGAGAACAACACCGCAAGCAGACGCAACAGTTTGGATGTGCTGTCTAACCTCGCTATTTACCACCATCACCGAGGGCTAACAGTGCAGCTCGGTCCATCGCACTGGTAATGAATTTGATGGAACCATCAAGTAAACCGATGTGGCATCCTCCAGCGTGAAAGCTCCCAACTCGCCCAGTGTTGATACCCTCGGCAAGATCGTCCAGCGTGACATCAGCGGTTGGGGCCATCCAACAAAACGGTTCACGGACCTCGACGATCAATGGAATGTTACTGGTACTATCACCAACAACACCCACGCCCACACCAACTTTGTCTCCCGCATTTTTCGCGGGCACGAAAACCTTACCAGAAAGGGCTGCATAACAACACGCTTGGTTTGAAGATGAGGTGTTGAGATTAGACGGGCATCGGAAAATAGCTGGCATTTTCGCATGGAATTGTTTGTTGTACTCGCTATCCCAAGACTCGTTTAGACGGATACGTCCATACAGGGTTGCTTCCTCAATGTACGGCAGAATGAAGACCCGCCAGCTATGAAGTGGTTTTCCCGACGTGTCTACCGTGTACAGTGGTGGCAAAGCATTGACGAGGTCGTGATAGTTGCGAAGGGCTAACATCACTCTTTCGATGTTGTTGACACATTTTCCAATACTATCTTTGCATTCGGTACAGACAAATCGTTCAGAATCGAGGATACTCATCTTGTGCCCTTTCCAAAAAGTGAGGATTGAAAGACAGAAACCACAAACCTCACGGTCAAGCACACCCAGAAACGAAAACGGGGCGACTTGACCGTGTCGTTCCCGCTACCCCAACCAAAGGGCAAGTATCACAACACCAACCAGACGCCCCTTTCGGGGCGCGGCAACGATATTGTTGATACTCCTGATACTTGGTTGTATTTGCGGGAAACCAACAATCGCTTACGCGACTATTCAAATGTACGAACTAAACGGACTCTTCGATAAAAATCTCCGTGTGGTGATTTGAAAAATGACAAACGAGGGTGCGCACTATATCGCGGCCCAAACGGGCGTCAATCGGGGGCGAGAACGTTCTTTGCCGTTGCGTTATCTGGATGTGTGCGAGAATGACGAACTTTGCGTCCATGGGCGATTCGGGCACTCGCTTACGCTTCGTGTTCTTATTCGGACGCTTCCCGCTACTCGCTGGTGCTGCTTGCGTTCACAAGGCTTTCTGGAACTCTTTCAACGTTTTGCAATCGAACGCCAAGTCGAAGAGTTCGTCCAGTTTGTTGAGATCGTCAATCGTCAAAAGCGATTCGGTAAGTTGCTGCGGAACGTTTTCAAACCGGCGATTCAGAAGGCGAACTATCTTTCTGGCTTCACCTCTGGCCTCACCTCTGGCCTCACCTCTGGCTTCACCAACCGCAATGCCCTCAGCCTTGCCTTTCGCTTCGCCGAGTTCATATGCTGCGCCCTGTTCAATGCGAACCATAGCGGCGTAACGCATTCGGCTACGCTCAAGCTCACGCATCTCGTTGTCGCTCGCGTACCGACGAAACTCCTTGCCGACATCACTCAAAACTGGATTTTTCTTGCTTATCACCGACATCTGTTCCTCCAATTCTTCCGGTTCACACGACAAAAACAACGACCAACCTTGCAAAGCGTCGTTCCAATCGCGTATCTTTTCCTCACGCCCAACACGAACTCCACTCAAACACACAACATGAACTGCAATATGATCCGAAAACATCACGCTCGGATTTTCGTCCGATACCAAATGGAAAACCTGATGGCGTCTCTTAAGCTGCGGAAAAAGGTTGTCAAACGTAATGATGATCGACACCACCGGTTTGAGAGCCGCATATTTGCCGCCGCGAAATAACTGCGAAGAGTAGGTATCGGCCCAGTATTCAAGCATCCGTTCTTTGAACGCCAAGTGCGTCGATACCTGCATTTCAATGTCGAAAATGTGCTTGCGTTCGTCCTGAACACGCACATCCAAAACGATATTCTTGTCAATGGCAAACTTCTTGACGTTGAACGGATTGAGCACTTCCGCACTTTCAATCAGACGGTCATTCGAGTCAAGCATCACGGAGTTGATGAAGTTGACAAGCGACGCTTCGTGCTTCGGATTGGAGAAGTACGAAGCGAAAAAGATGTCGGAGTTCGGACGTATTTTGAAGTCCTTGAGCAGATGCTCGCGGTCTTCTGGCGTCAACTCGATTTTCTTTTTGGACTTCTTGGGTGGCATTGTCGCGGACGCGGTCGGTTTTGAATTTTTGACTGCCAAACGATGGTGCGCATCTTACACGGTTGGGGCCGCATGCGAAGGGGGGAGCGTGGAGTTTTTGGGTGTCGCGTCGCGTGTTCTGCGCAAGCGGATGAATCCGTTCCCTACGCAACGTCTACGCGGGAATGGCGAGTTCTGCGTCCAATCGCGATTCGGACACTCGCTTACGCTTCGCGTTCTGATTCTGGCCACTCGCTTACGCACCAACCATCCGCAGCAGTTCTGTCTCGCTGATAACGGTGACGCCGAGGGCGTTGGCTTTGGTTAACTTGCTGCCAGCGGACTCGCCCGCGACGACAAACGATGTCTTCGACGAGACCGATGACGACGCCTTGCCACCGTGCGCCTTCACGAGCGACTCGGCTTCTTGGCGTGTCATTGTCGCAAGCGTGCCGGTGATCACAACAGTTTTCCCCGCAAGCGCGAGCGAAGAACGATTCGGCGGTGCCACCGGCGATGCTACCGTTTCACCGCCAGTCACGCCGCACGCGACGAGATCGTCGAGCATTGCGGCTTCGTCGGCGTCGGCAAAAAAATCGACGAGGCTCTGCGCAATCGTCTCGCCGATTTCGCTTACCGCAAGAAAGTCATCGCGCGATGCGCGGCGAATCGCGTCGAGAGTTCCGAAGTGATCGGCGAGAAGTTCGGCGGTTCGCGTACCGACGTGGCGAATCGAAAGCGCGGCGAGCAAACGCGCGAGTGGACGCTGTTTCGACACCGCAATTGCGGCAACAAGATTGTCGGCAGACTTCTTCGCCATTCTTTCGAGACCAGCAATCGCGTCGCTATCAAGCCGATACAAATCGCCAAACCTGACGACAATTTCGTTTTCAACAAGTTTGTCGATGAGCGTTTCGCCGAGTCCGTCGATGTCCATCGCGGCGCGCGACGCGAAGAAGCGGAGCCGTTCCTTGAACTGCGCCGGACACCGACGATTCACGCACCGAATGAAAACGCCGCCCGCGTCACGGACGAGCGGCGAGTCGCACTCTGGACACAGTTTCGGAAAGACGTACTCCGCGAGTGACTCTTCACGAAGATGACGTTCAACGCGGACAATATGCGGAATAATCTTCCCCGCCTTTTCGACAACAACAACGTCACCGACGCGGATGTCGAGTCGCTCCATCTGTTCGACGTTGTGGAGGCTCGCGCGGCTCACGGTCGTACCCGCGATCTCGACCGGCGAGAGTTCGGCGACCGGAGTTATCGTCCCAGTCTTGCCGACTTGTACCGTGATTTTTTCGACGCGCGTTGTCGCTTCGTATCGCTCAACTTTGTACGCGATTATCCAGCGCGGTGACTTGTCGGTTGTACCAAGTCGCTCGCGCTGGGCGAACGAATCGACTTTGAGAACGAGGCCGTCTGTTTCGAAGTCGAGTGTTTCGCTGATCGTGCAAGTGTCGGAATACGCGGCTGCGGCGTCAAAGTTTTCAAACCGTTTCCAGTGCGGAGTTGTCGGCACGTTCCACGATTCGAGGAGTCGCATCAGTTCGCTGTGCGATGTCGCGGCGAGATTTTGCGAGTCGCCGATGCTGTGTGCGAAAAAACGGAGTGGGCGTTCACCGCATACGCTCGTTCCGGCCTTTTGCCGCACGCACCCCGCGACGCAGTTGCGAGTATTTTTGAACGGCGACTCACCACGCTGTTGTTGACGTTCGTTGAGCGCGGCGAGGTCGCTGTTGGTCATGTAAATCTCGCCGCGAAGTTCGAGAAAATCTGGAACAGAATTGCCGACGAGTTGCTGCGGGATGTCGGCGATTGTTCGGACGTTGTGTGTGATGTCGTCGCCGACGAGGCCATCGCCGCGCGTTGCGGCTTTGGTGAGTTTTCCGTTTTCGTACCAGAGAGAAACGGCGACGCCATCGATCTTGAGTTCGACGATCCACGCAACGTCTTCGTTCGGGAGTCGCCGCGTGACGCGCGCACCGAACTCGCGTAGTTCGCCGATGTTGTAGGTGTTTTCGATGGAGAGCATCGGTGCGCGGTGCGTCACCGGCGGGAGCGATTCTTCGCGTTCACCGCCGACGCGGCGCGTTGGCGAGTCGCTTTCGACGAGAAGTCCTTCACGCGAACGTTCGAGTTTTTGAAGTCGGCGCAGAAGGGTGTCGTAGTCGGTATCGGTGAGGATCGGATTTCCGGCGCGGTAGAGCCGGTCACACTCGACCAGTTCTTTGCGAACCTGATCGAGCAACTGCACCGACCGTTTGTGCTGCGACGCCGGTAACGATTCACACTGATCGAGAAGTGATGCAATGTTAGGCATTGGCATTAGACGCTACCCTCACGATTTGGTTCACGATTTGTTGACGTGTTTTGGCAAATCCTCCATCGACGCGATCACGCCGAGTGTCGTCAGGATCAGGCCGACGACGATTAGTGTGTTGACCGGTTCGCCAAAGAGAAAGTATCCGGTAAGCGTGATGACACCGATTTGCAGAACCGAAATGAGCATCACTTGCGTCGCCGATGTGAGCCGCAGCGCGAACGCCTGACAGAAAAATCCGATCAGGTTTGCAACGCCCGACGCCGCAACGAGCCACCAACAAACCGGCGGTGCATCGACGAAACCGTTCAAGCCGTGTTCGCGGTAGAGACAGAAACCAAACCCCAAAACGCCGATGACAAGAATAATCGCCATCGCCAAAATTAACGACACCGGTTCACCCGTTTTGTGTTGTTGAGAGTTCGTGTCGTCGGGCGGAGTTTGTTGGCCCGCACCAATCCAGTCGCTCCATCGCAGGTTGTCCCAGAGCGAGTATTCTTCGCGCCAGTGTGCGCTGCACGCAATTCGCATACACGTCATGTGAAACGCATACGCCAGCCCCGTCACCATCGCCGCGACGACGCCGAGTATTGCCAACCACTGCGCGGTTTCCATCGCTGTTGGTGTCGTCGCTTCTGGCGTGGCGTGCAACTTTCCCCACGTCAAAACACTGAGCGCAACGATGAGGAGCGG
Source organism: Thermoguttaceae bacterium (assembly GCA_051651625.1). Classification (GTDB taxonomy): domain Bacteria; phylum Planctomycetota; class Planctomycetia; order Pirellulales; family Thermoguttaceae; genus JBOFSQ01. The sequence continues at coordinate 23,621 of JBOFSQ010000103.1, forward strand.
TATCACCCACAACTTGCGGCGTGACAACTTTTCGTTCACAAGATAAACGCCGAGTACCGCCGTGCTGACGAGGTTGAGTGCCTGAATGATCGGCATCGCCAGAATAATACCGATGACGCCAAACGCCCAAAGCTGTAGACGCGCACCGATCAGTTCACACACAATCCCGCCGACGATGAGACACGCCAGCAACCGTTTCGATTGGTGCGCGTAACGCCCTTGAAAGAAGCGGCAAACGAGCCACGGCATGAGAATCGTGAGGCCGATCAGTTCTTTGTAGAAGAGCGTCCAGTCGTTCGAGACGTTCTGCTCGGTGAGTCCACGCAGGATGATGTTACTCGTGCAATAGAAAGTTGTTGAGCCAAAACAAAACAGAAGCCCGTGCCACGCGGCAGAACGTGCTGAACGATGCGACGATTCGATGTCGCCAGTTGCTGAAGTGGGTGTGTGCATCGGTAGATTATAGAGCATTTCTTGTTTCCGTGTACCCACCAACCGTACACGGATGCAAACACCCACCCATCATTCCGCCTTCGCCCAAGAATCTCGCAGCGAGACGGTGCGATTGAAGACGAGATGCGAGTCTGCGCAGAAGTATCCGAGTCGTTCAAACTGGATTGGCGTGTTCGGCGTTGCGTCTGCGAGCGACGGCTCCAGATAGCATTCCGGCAAAACTTCCAACGACTGCGGATTGAGATGCGAAAGCCAGTCGTCGCCGTCGGGCGAGGCGACGCCGAAGAGGCGGTCGTAGAGTCGCACTTCGGCTGTTACCGCGTGCGACGCGGAGACCCAGTGGATCGTCCCTTGAACTTTGCGTCCGTCGGGCGACGAGCCGCCGCGCGTCTCTGGATCGTAGTCGCAGATGACTTCAATCACGTTGCCGCTGCCATCTTTGACAACATCGACACACGTCACATAATATGCGTAACGTAAACGCACTTCGCCGCCCGGCTTGAGACGAAAGTATTTTTTTGGCGCGTCTTCGCGGAAGTCGTCTTGCTCGATCCAGAGCGTCCGCGAAAACGGGACTTGCCGCGTTCCGTCTTGCTCGTTTTCGGGGTTGTTGACACAGTCGAGAAACTCGGTTTGGCCCTCGGGGTAATTGCGGATCGTCAACTTCAGCGGACGGAGCACCGCCATTCGACGTTGTGCTGTTTTGTTGAGTTCTTCGCGGACAGAGTTTTCGAGTACGACCAAATCAATAGTGCTGTTGACCTTGGAAACGCCAATCGCGCGGCAAAAACTGCGGATCGATTCGGCAGTATAACCGCGCCTGCGCAGACCGCAAATCGTTGGCATTCGCGGGTCGTCCCAGCCGTCAACGCGATTCGTCTCAACAAGCTCACGCAGTTTGCGTTTACTCATCACAGTATACGACAAATTGAGCCGCGCGAACTCGATCTGTTGCGGACGAAATACGCCGTCAAGATTTGCGAGAAACCAGTCGTAGAGCGGACGGTGGTCTTCAAACTCCAGCGTGCAGATCGAGTGCGTAATCTTTTCGAGCGAGTCTTCGAGTCCGTGTGCCCAGTCATACATCGGGTAGAGACACCACGCTTCACCGGTACGATGATGCGCAGCGTGAACGATACGGTACATCACCGGATCACGCATGTTGAGATTCGGTGACGCCATGTCAACTTTCGCGCGGAGTACCTTCGTACCGTCTTGAAATTCTCCAGCACGCATTCGGCGAAAGAGGTCGAGATTTTCTTTGGCGTCGCGGTCGCGGTATGGACTGTTCGTGCCGTGTGAAGTAGGTGTCCCGCGAGTGCGGCGGATTTCTTCCGCCGACAAGTCGCAGACATACGCCTTCCCTTTGCGGATTAATTCTTCCGCGAACAAATACATCTGTTCAAAATAACTCGACGCGAAGAAGAGTCGTTCACCAACGTCACCGGCGAGCCAGCGAACGTCTTCGATGATCGATTCGACGAACTCTGTTTCTTCTCGTGTTGGGTTCGTGTCGTCGAAACGCAGATTGAACGTCCCGCCGTATTTGGCGGCGATTCCTGCGTTGAGGCAGATACTTTTGGCGTGTCCGATGTGGAGGTATCCGTTCGGCTCCGGCGGAAACCGCGTCGCTACGCGACTGCCGTGTTTGCCGCTGGCGTTGTCTGCCTCGATGATCTCTTCGATGAAGTTTTGTGGCATTGTGGATTCGTTTTGTTGTGTGTTAACCGGCGGCCTTGACAGGTGCGACGGTTGCTGGGTGCGGGTGGATGTCGCTGATGGAGCGACCGAGTTTGCGCTGCGGCCCCGCGACGCGGCGTTTGGCGGTCGTTTCGCTGGTCGATTCGACAGGTTCTTCTTGCAAGAACTTGAGAATCTTGGCCCGCGATTCGGCGGCGTCTTCGGGCATTCCCATCGTCTCAACAGCATCGGAAACACCGCGTAAAACCGAGTGCTTCACCCCTTCACGCATCCATTCAAAAAAGTTGAAAGCCATTTGTTTTGTCCTCCGTGTACACTTCTTGGGCGCGAACAGTCCGCGCTCTGCGTGCGAATCGTAGCCAAAACTGCGGGCGGCGTCAATACGATTTTTTGAAGACGACACGTTTCTCCCCTTGGCCATTCTGGCACTTGGGATAGAATAGGCGGCATGACAAACTTACAAACTTCGCACACGGCGATCACTGGCACGACGCCGCTCGACAAAAGTCTCGGATTTATCGGTACTGGCGAAATGGCGACGGCGATGGCGTGCTGCCTCGTTGGACGCGGTATTGTTCGGCCAGACCGACTCTTTCTTCGTGATGTCTACACACCTTCCGCCCAGCGTGCCGCAGAGCGAACTGGTGGGAGTGTTCTCGTATCGGCATACGATATTGTCACCAAGGCCGACGTAGTTGTACTTGCGGTCAAGCCGCAACAAATTGAAAGCGTTCTGCACGAACTTACGCACGACCAACTCGGCAAACCACGCACACAATCCGCTGACCGACTCTTCATCACAATCGCCGCAGGAATACGGATCGAGACTTACACAAAGTTTTTGGGGGCGTCGGCGCGTGTCGCTCGCGCGATGCCAAATACGCCGATGCTCGTCGGTGAAGGGGCGAGTGCGTACTGCGGTTCCGAATCGCTCACCGAATCGGACTACGCCACGGTTCACACGCTCCTGTCGGCGACGGGGCGTGCGGAGCGTCTTTCCGAAAGTCAGTTGGACGCCGTTACCGGACTCTCCGGCAGTGGTCCAGCGTATATGTTTCTCATTCTCGACGCACTCGCAGCGGGCGGCGTCAAGATGGGACTGCCGCGCCGCATCGCACTCGAACTTGCCGCGCAAACGATGCGCGGTGCCGCGACGATGGTTCTTGAAAGTGGCGAACATCCGGCGGTATTGCAAGACCGCGTAACCACTCCAGCAGGAACGACAATCGCCGGACTATCGGCACTCGAACGTCTCGGCGTCCGCGCAGCGATGATGACCGCCGTCGAAGAAGCCACGATGCGTTCGCATGCGATGGGGCAGAAGTAGTCAAGCCGTTTGGAGGGTTCGGCTATGCCGAACCGCTGTGCGGGTGCAAGTTTCCGAACAGTTCTACGGTCATGCAAACCGTGAACGTTTACAAATAGACAAACCTCATCCGCCACAAAACTTCTGATTTTCTTGTCTTGTCAAAGTCGCGTTATTGTGGTATTCTACCACTCCGAGTTGAACCCAAGTCGAAATCGGATTGACTGATCGGGTTGTCTACGATGGAGCCTGCGTATCAAAGGATTGACAGGAAATGAGTCCGTTCACAAATACTTTGTGTTTACCAGAGTCGGCGTCGCTCATTGTGGGCGCGGTGCATCCTGTTCAGGTACGCTGGATGGTGCGGCGTGACCTGCCGAGCGTAGCGGCGATAGAGCGAGCGAGTTTCGATTATCCTTGGCACGAAGACGACTTCTTGCGGTGTCTCCACCAGCGCAACTGCGTTGGAATGGTGGCCGAGCAAGCGGGCGAAATCGTCGGGATGATGATGTATGAAACGCCGCGAAATCGGTTGCACCTCCTCAATTTGGCAGTACACCCCGACTACCGACGATGCGGAATTGGGCGACAAATCGTCGCCAAACTTCAGACGAAACTCGTCAGCCAGCAACGAGTAAAGATGACGCTCGAAGTCCGCGAGACAAATCTTGCGGCGCAACTCTTCTTCCGTGCGATGGGGTTTCGCGCGGTCGCAGTTTTGAAAGACTTCTACGACGACTCAAACGACGACGCATACCTCATGCAATACCGCGTCGCCACGCCACGCACGGCTGCCGTCCAGCCGCAACGCCAAGCGGGATAGACTCATGACGGATCAAGAATTTGACACAATGATCTACATCAAAGTACGCGGCATTGTGCGTGAGTTGATGGCACAAAGGAAGATGCACTTCTTGGCCGCACTCCGTTATCTCTATGGTTCAAAACTGTACGCCGATTTTTTGTGCGACGAAGCAACCAAAACGTGGCATATCAGTACCACCCGTCTGTTGTATTATCTCGAAATGGAAAAGCAACACAAAAGCATCACTTTTTTAGCGGATGAACTCTAATGGAAACCATCACGCAAGAACAAGATTTTGAACTCTTTTGTTTAGAGCAGTATCGTGCCAAGAAAAATCTTAACGGGCTACAGGCACTCACAATTTTTGAAACGCACGACATTTTTGATTTCCTCGAACAATCATACGAGGTCTTGCATACCCAAGGGATGGGCTACATTTTGCAGGAAATCGAAGACATTATCACTGCGGACAAAAACGCAGACAAAAACAAGGTTCGGCAATGATACTGTATCACGGTGGAATGCACGAAGTACAAACCCCGCAAATTCGTGTCCCAAACAGACCGCTTGATTTTTCTGTGGGGTTTTACACGACGACTCAAAAGTCCCAAGCCGAAAAATGGGCAAAGTCCAAGCAGGAAAAGTCAAAAAAACAGGGCCGATACGCAAACGCCGTGGTCTCCGTTTACGAATGCAGTCCCGATATTTTTGACGACAACTTTGCCGTTAAAGTTTTCACCCAAGCCGATGATGAGTGGTTGGATTTTATTGTGAAAAACAGAAAAACAGTCTACCTGACTCATCCTTTCGACATCGTTAAAGGGCCGGTTGCCAACGATACACTGTTTAGAACTATCAATTTGTTTGAAGAAGGTGTTTACACCAAAGAAGAAACAATTTTGCGGCTCAAAAGTCATTTGTTGTTTGACCAAATATCGTTCCACACGGAATTGGCATTACAACGACTGGCTTTTGTTGAAAGTGGGTCTATCTCTCAATGAAAACAAACACAGCGTCTTCTGAACACGCCTCGCTTGAGACGCTTGAACGGCTCGCCGACTTACGGCGACGAATCGTCGCGGAAGTCGGGCGCACAATCGTTGGCCACACCGCCGCACTCGACGAACTATTGACGGTGCTTCTCGCCGAGGGACACGCGATCATCGTCGGCGTTCCGGGACTGGCCAAGACGCTGCTCGTGCGAACGGTGGTTGCGATTCTTGGCGTCCCGATAGGGCGGATTCAGTGTACGCCCGACATGCTCCCCGCCGACGTTATCGGCGGCGACACGTTCATCGAAGTTAACGGAAAACGAGAAGTTGTCTTCCGTCGCGGGCCAGTCTTCACAAACATTCTGCTCGCCGACGAAATCAATCGCGCATCACCAAAAACGCAATCGGCACTACTCGAAGCAATGCAAGAACGGCAAGTGACTTTCGGGCAAACGACGTTTCCGCTACCGCGTCCGTTTTCGGTTTTGGCGACACGCAACCCGATTGAACTGGAGGGGACGTATCCGCTCCCCGAAGCGCAGCTCGACCGTTTCACAATGGAGATCGACGTCGGTTATCCGCAAGCGATTGACGACGAAATCGAGATCGCGGTACAACCGATGTTGTCGCCAGAAGTTGTGCCGCAGACGACGCTGGATGAGTGGATCACGTTTCAGGAAATTGTTGACCAAGTTCCGATGGCGCGTCATTTGGTTGAGTATGTTGCGACGGTTGTGCGTCGTTCACGCCCCGACGACGCAGCGGCACCTGAAATCGTGAAGCGTTACGTTCGCTGGGGTATTTCGCCGCGCGGGGCGCAGACGTGGTGCCGCGCCGCGAAGGCACACGCCGCGCTCTTCGGACGACCAACCGTCACCACCGACGACATTCAAGCCATCGCAAACTCTGTCCTGCGTCATCGCCTCGTCACACACTACTCTGCCGAAGTCGATTGTGTAACGCACGATGATATTTTGCGAGAGTTAAGAGGGTAGGTGCGGGATTTACATATCCCGCACACGCGACGCACGTCGCGCACGAACTACGATTGATTGGCAATTCAACGGTATTTGTGTGTACACAAATACCGTGCGATGGGTGTGTAAACCCATCGCCTACCTTGTCCACACACAACCAGAAAGATTTTCCGATGCAAAACTTTGTATATCACAATCCGGTTCGAGTGATTTTTGGTCGCGGGACGATTCCGCAGATTGGCGGCGAAGTGAAGCCGTTTGGTAAGACGCTGCTCGTTTACGGGCAGGGATCGAGTCGTCGCAACGGCGTGTACGATCAAGTCGTCACGTCGCTCAAAGAGGCGGGCGTGACGTGGGTTGAGTTTGGTGGCGTGCGAGCCAATCCGGTTTTGTCGCACACACGCGACGGAATCGCGCTTGCGCGTGCGGAGCGAGTCGAGTCGATCCTCGCTGTTGGTGGTGGCAGCGTCATCGACGAGGCGAAGGCGATTGCGTTTGGTGCTGCGACAAACGAATACGATGTCTGGGAGGTCTACGCACGCAAGGCGCAGGTGACGAAAGCACTCCCGCTCTTGACGGTGCTAACGATGTCGGCGACTGGAACAGAAATGAACGGCGGCACTGTCATCACGAACGAATCGACGCGGCAGAAACTTGGGTACGGGAGTCCGCATCTTTATCCGCGTGTCTCGATTCTTGACCCCGAAGTTTTGTACACGATACCGGCGACACAGTCGGCTTACGGCGCAATCGACGCGGCGTGCCATTTGATGGAGAGTTACTTCACCGCCGAAGACGCAAACATTCCGCTGCAAGATCGTTATGTCGAAGGGATCGTGCGAACGTTAACCGAAATCGCTGCGCCGATGATTGCGAGTCCGCGTAACTACGATCTGCGGGCGACTTTCATGTGGGCGGCAACGCTGGCGTGGAACGGTACGGCACCAGCGGGCGTCGGAAATTGGGGGACGCCGAATCACCTGATCGGTCACGCGATGAGCGCGCTTTGTGACACGCCGCACGGCGAGTCGCTGGCGATTGCGCTCTCTGGTTGGATGCCGTGGTTCGCCGAGACGACGCCGCGCGGACGCGAACGAATCACAAAACTCGGTCGCGGCGTCTTCGATGCAAGTGATGACGTTGAAACGATTGAACGGTTCCGCAACTGGTTTCGTTCGCTGAACGTCGCAACGACACTCGCCGGAATCGGCGTCAACGACGACGCAGAAATTGCCGCCAACGTCGCCGAAAACGCCCCACTCTGGGGACTCCCCGACTACGCCAACGCCGCAACAATCACAACGATTCTGCGCAGATGTGAGTAGACTGGGTTCAAAGAAACCATAAAAAGGGCGGACCAAACTGGCCCGCCCCGTTTTTGCGTGCGCGACTTTTAAACGCAAAACGTCAAGGACTCGACGCTTCACCGCCATTGATCGAACCAAGCGCACCCCAAACTCCATACGGCGAAATACCACTGCTGACCGGTGTGGCCGTGTTTGAACCACACGCAATCGTCTCCGAAATAAACCGCACCGAGCCATCGCCTATCGCAACATTCACGCCACCTGAATGGTAGCTGGAAGCGGCGTTCATCTTGCGATTGTCATAAATATCGTCAGCTCCGTCAATTCGACCACCAGCATCGCAGCTTGGACTATTTGGTGGTAGGATTGTACAAAACGTCGCTGGCCCGCGACCATCGGCCCAACGTGTACCGAAATGTTCACCTGAAAAAACGCTTCCGTTATAGGCGGTTTGATCATTTGTATCGCGTCTTTTCGTACATCCAATAGGTTGCAGGAGGTACGCTCCTGTTGGCGGTGTGGCAGTGGTCGTTACTGTTTTATTCCATCCATCCGTGTTGACCTGAGTAGCGAAACCACCCTTTATTTTGTTCAGCGGCGCGGATATGCAACGCTCGGAGAAAACGACGGTGTTTGATGTTCCATCCGACATCGAAGCCATACCATTCCACTTGCGGAAACGTGCGAAGATGCCACGCCTGTTAAGGCTGCTTGCGCCACTTTCCCGACACATGTCCGGCCAATCACCAACGCAATAGACGAAGGAATTACATCCTTCGCGACGATTTGCGTTCGAATCGGAAGGACACAGCAGGAACGCGATCGTCCTACTCCAAAGGTTGCCGCCACCCGGATCGTCTCCCGCGTCTGGCCCAGTCGTTCCTTCTTCGTAGACCGCTCCTTGCTCATAGAACGGCATCATCGTGAAGAGCGGTGTGTAGCGGTCAAAGTTTTTTGCCGCGTTGTTTGGGTTAATCACTTGGTTGTGCCCTGCCGGAAACGAGTTGTTGACGTCGTGGTAGTTGTGGAGTGCCAGCGCAAACTGTTTGTGGTGATTTTGGCACGTCATACGCCGCGCGGCTTCGCGCGCGGCTTGCACGGCGGGCAAGAGCAGTGCCACCAACACACCGATGATCGCAATGACCACCAAAAGCTCGACCAACGTAAAACCGGTTCGTTCATTCGTTCTCATGGGAAATCTCCTTTGTTGGAAAATGGTTCTTGAAATTTGGTAAATGTTAAGGGAATTGGCCGCGTTGCCGTATTTGCCCCGACGGGGCAGCCATTTCAATAACCGGCGGTAAGTGCCGCCGCGATAGCGGCAAGCGCAACCGCCGGTGACAGGGCCAAAACTTCGGTGCGTCTGTAGGACGCGACTATTAATCGGTTTCAAAGTCGCGTCCTACAGACGCCATGTTTCTTGGGGCGGCACTACCGTAAGCTGCGCGGAGTACCGCTTGCATACGGTTATTAAAATCGCTGCCCCGTCGGGGCAAATACATGTGAAATCCCCTCACTTCTTGAACGGCTCAACCGTGATGTCAAACGTGGTCTTTCCTTTCACGTCGCAGGTTAGACCGCTGGTCGTCGGCGAGTTGTACTTGGGATCGATCAACGGCTTTGCAGGTTTGGAATCTATAGCACTCAACGCCGCCGTACCAGAGTCATCGAAGGCCTTGTTGACCGTCACCGAGTACGTCCCGGGCGGGAGACCATCGTTCTGCGTTTGCGATCCGATGACATAACTCCCATCGGATTGAATTTTCCCCGAAGCGACGTATGTTGGCGTGGAAAAGTGAACATCGCCTTTGGTCAACGGCGTTCCATCGGGGAACATCACCTTTCCCGTGACGCCAACATTCCCGTCACCACAACCGACGACGAGGCACAGCACAAAACCCAACACGACTGTAGACAAACGACAAAGCATGATGAAGTCTCCAAATTAGGTTGTAACCACTCACGGTTCATTTCGTCACCCCCGCGTACTCGGCGGGGGCCTAGAGCTAACGCCTCGTCGTTCGCTTGCGCGAACGACGCGATCGCGTTTGCTTGTACCGTACTCTCTGGATGCCCGCCGAGTACGCGGGCATGACGGAACTGACACAAGCGTTGCAAACAAACATTGCAACAACGGCTACGGAATCGCCGGCGATTTGCCATCGGCCACACGAGCAAGCTGGACGAGAACCGAGTCAACCGAGTTCATCGGTGTAGTGTTGCTTATCGCACGCACCGCGCCATCACCGATCAAAAACATGCAGACGCCCGGGTGATAACTTCCAAAACCGTAACCTGTGATCGGAGAGTCATTGCGGGCGTCGGCGATGTAGTCACTGGGGCCGCGTGCCAACTGCCCAAGAGACTGGTGTATCTGGCGTGCCACACCAGCGGCGGCTTTTCCGTTGATCGCCAGTGCTGTACACTCGCCCTGATTCCACCAATCAGACTTGCATGTGTTCATTCGTCCTTGCGGAATGTGCTTCTCACCGAAGACGATGACGTTACTCGTGCCATCAGACCAGTAACCCATGTTATCGCGCGGGATGGTACTATCTACCGTAGAAGCCCCTGTTGGGAAACGTGCTGGACGCCACGGGCCTAGCATTGGACTAACGTGATTGCTACCGGGATCACAGTTGAAACACGCATACCAACCGTTCGGGTCACCTGTGCTTGCCACATTGACAACCGCCGCATAGTCGGAGTTTGGGCCATGCGGCATATAGGGATTTACATCACTACTGCCATTCCCCGCTTCAACATTTGTGGAATACTGGACACCAGTACGGCGAGTGGGACACTTCCAAAACGGGATCGAGCTAAACTCTTTCTTCTCTGGATCGGTGAGACCATTCCACCAGAGTCGGTAACGCTCATCAGCTCCCGGCGTTCCGGAGAAACTGTTCGTTGTAGGATTCCATGTGGCGAGGTCTTGCATCGCCCGCTCTTTGCCATTGACAAGAATCTTGTCGTAGAGTGCCTGTTGCTCGGCGTATGGCATCAGATAGACGAAGATGCTTGGCCGGCTCTCGTGCATCGAAAGCGGTGGCAGGCATTGGTTATTACCCGACACAAAGTTGTGTATAGAAAGCCCGAACTGCTTCAAGTTGTTTTGGCACGTCATTCTTCGTGCCGCTTCTCGCGCAGCTTGGACGGCGGGGAGCAGTAGCGCGACGAGCACGCCGATGATGGCGATGACGACGAGCAGTTCGACGAGGGTGAAGGCGCGACGGAGAAAAGAACCGTTACGCAGATTGAAGTCGATAGAGCGACTTCGCAGGAGTGAGAAGGGTGTCGGTACGCGGAGTCTTCGCGTTCTACGCGAATCGCCCCCCCCCCCCAGTTTAACAAACTTAACAGCAATCGCTGACAGGTGGTCAACTATTGCAACCCAGAGACACCAGCAAAACCGGTTCATACGTTCCTCCTCAAGAAATAGAAGTAAAGGGTTCACCAAGAAAACGACTGCGCGTGTACACCGTGTAAACGTGCTGCGTGTGAGTTTAGCTCCGCGGCGGGGATGTGTCAAGAGGGAAGTGAAAAGTTTTGTGATTGGTGAAAAGTTGTTTTCGCCACGCGATTGTTCACTTGTTATCGGCGTCGGTTGACGGTACGCCATAACTGCTACCAGCACCGAACTTGTTTGCCGGATGTGGTGGCAGGTCGAACTTCTTGTCGGGGTCGGGCTGTTTGGCGACGAACGCAAACGGCGACTCGGTCGGCAATTTCCCATCATCACGCGCCTTGCGGCCAACAGACAAAAACTTTTGCATCTTGTCGTCTGAAAGTTCGTAACCAATGAATGTCGGCATCCCTTCCCAGATGATAACGCCTTCGGTCGGCTCGATCAAAATCGCGTGCGGAATCCCATACGCCCCAAGTTGACTGCGAAGTCGTCGATGCGTGTCAACCGCCAAGTGGCACTTTATGTCGCCGACTCGAATCGGGTCGTTCATCGCATCGAGGGCCTTCTCGTCGGTCTCGCAAATAGAAACGACAACGAGTTCGTCTTTGTATTTTTCGTGGAAATAGTTGAGAAGCGGAAGCCCACGACGACACGGCGGACACCACGTCGCCCACACCTCGATCAAGACGTACTTGCCAGCAAGATCGGACGGCGGCGAATTTACCCAACGCTCAACCTCAACATCACCACCAATCGCCTCGCGGATCGGAACCCACTGAAACGACTTTGCGAAAATCTGCCGCTGACGCTTCGGCGGCGTAAGTCCACCCGCACTCGCCGACTCCACAAGCCACGGCGACTCGTCACCAAACGATGTTGCCACTGGCAAAAGAATCGCCGCAATGGCGACAAACATGCAAAACACTTTTTTCATGACGGTTACTCCACGGGGGATGGTTCGGTCACAACGCCTTCAGCAGACTTCCTCTGTTGAAGCCAACGACAAACGGGATGGTCCGGGTGATACTTCGCAACCATCTCCGCCTGATGCAAACGCATCTCGGAGCGGTCTCGTTCCATCGAACGCTTTTGCAACTCTAACATTCTTTTCGCTTGCTCAAGTTTCAACAAAGAAGCCATAGGATTACTCCTCAAAATGTGGGTTGTTATTCCAAAGTAAAACGATGTCTGTTTCGGTTGACACGAACGGCGACGGGAATGTGATCGTGACACTGTGTTCGTACACTATCCACCCCTGTTCGTAGTACGCGAGAGCTTCTTCGCGTGAAAACGACACGATGCGTTCATTCGACAAAGGCTCGATGATTTCGTAATGAATACGGGTTTGCGTGTCCATAATCACTCCACTGGCGGCGGTGCTTGTTCTGCTGGCGTCGGTTCGGCGGGGACTGGTTCAGCGGGCGTAACATTCTCTTCCGTCTTGGTCGGTTCCGCTGGCAAAGCCGGTTCCGGTGATACCGGCTCCGGCAATGACGGTTCGTCGAGCGAGATTGGCAGTGCGCCGTCGAGACCGGGGAGTACGCCAGTCGGCAGGTGCGGCATTTCGCCGTCAACAACTGGGGCCGACTTGAGACGGAACAGCATCTTGCGATCAAGGTGAATCTTCTTGTAGACGTCTTCGGAAATGACGTAAAACCACGGAGCAAAACGGTCGTTTAGTTTCTTCACTCGTTCGCGCCCTGCATCGAGCTTCGACTGGTAGTCGTCTTGCTCACGCTGGTTTCGTTTTTCGATCTCGTCGCGTTCGGTCTTCGCGTTTGTGTAACCGGTTTTTGTCGCGTCGTCAGCGTCGGCGGCGGGTTCGGTCGGGAGTTCGGGGAGCAAAATCGGTTCCGGTTTCGGGATCGACGACTCGTCAAACGCCGTCGTGATGAACAGATAACGACTCATACCGACTTTCTTCGCCGCATCGGTCGCTGCGTTTTCGGTAGTCGTTTCGTCGGTCTCGATTCCAGCCGGTTCGCCGAAACGCAAGATATATTGCGTCCCGTCTTGGAGCGTGATTGTGAAGTCGCCTTCCTTCGAGATCATACGAATTTTTTTCGTCATACCGTCTTTCGGGTCGGGCATTTCGACGATGAGGAAGCCGTACTTTTCAAGCGTTGCATCTTCGGAAAGTTCTTCGAGCGACTTCGACTCGCGTAGCGCAGCGGCGAGCGATTCCGGCTTCGCAGCGACATCGACAATTTTGAGGTCGCCGAGTGCAGTTAGCATCGCGTCGAGTATCTCGGTGTTGAGTTCTTCGTCTTCACGCGGTGCTTCTTCAAAGTATTCGTAGTTCGCGCCGCGGAAACTCATCATCCGTTCAAGCTGCCACTTTTCAAAGTTACTGCCTTGACCACTAGCGGGATTGAACGCGATGGTCGTGTCTCCAAGAAGTCGCGGCGCGATCCGACGCACGATGCGACCTTGCGAAATGGCGTCGGCGGTTTCAATCGAGTATTCGTCAACGTAAAATCGGCGAACGTCTTGCGTGTTGATGTCGAGCAAGTTTTTCTCGATCCAGTCACCGAAGTTTGTTGAGAATCTCGCCGCGTCGAGCGCGACGACGTAGACATTTCTTTGGTCGGCGATGCGTACATATCGCAGCATCCCTTGTTCGGAACGATTGATGGGTGGCGTATTCGCGTCGTCGTCACGGACTTTCTTACCGATGATGAGATCGACGAACGTCTCGCCACCTGCACCGGTGATGATGACTCGCGTTCCGAGTCCTTCACCGATGGCGGCGTCGCTCCCTTTCGGGTCGATGACGCCGCAAGCGATGTGAACGTCGGTGACGTTCGCCGCTGTTTCGGTCTCGGCGAGAACTTCGAGTATCTTCAGATCGACTAGCGACTCGACAACTTCCGCCATACGCTCTTTGGCGTCGGCGGGATAGTTGTCGTGCGACGGAATCCGCCAAAAGTTGTTGGACTCCGTGAGACGAAACTCACGCACGTCGGCTGGCCCCGCACTCGGCGCGATAATCTCCAGCGTCTTGACATCGCTCGCACCCTGAAACTGCGGGAACAGCGGCTGGCCGAGACGGTCGGAGACTTTCATCTCCACAGCGACTGGCCGCAGAAAAACCGCCAGCGTCACCGCAAGAATCGCAAGGACAATAAAAATCGAGGTTTTGGTTGTTTCACGCATGGTTTTCAGTTGGTATTTTTTTGTGGTGACTTCGTTCAAACTCTATTTCTTCATTTCCGCGTAGACAGACTGTACTTCTGTGCGTCTTCCAAAAATTGCTTCAGCGGAACGCCTTCGAATAATTCTTGTCGCCACAGCGTGTAATCGAAAGACTCTCGCTGAATGAGCGTGACGAAGCGTTCCGCTTCGACAATCCCAAGATGCTGAGAAAGCACCTGCATTCCGCTACTTCGTAAAACGGTGTCAGTTTGCATTGATGAACCTCTCGATAAACGCGATAGGATTTACGACACGGATTTCCGCAATGTTTTTATTCAACACTCTTTTGTCGGTGGTGATGAAGTAATCGGCTTGCGAAATTATCGCGCAGGCAACGTGGGCGGCATCGGCTTGCTTGAGTCCAATCCGCATGAGTGCCTCTGCTTTTTGTGCAACGGACTCCGAAAACCCACAATAATGAACCGACAAATTGCGCCAAAGCTGAATCCGTTCTCGTCTATCTGGGAACGGATTGAAACTGTTTTCGTAGTCCAAAATGAACGACCAAACAAGCTCGAGTTTTCTGTTTTTGACGAGTTCTTGGATGTGCAGCTTCGCGTCGGTTTCGAGCCGTACCAAAATGCCATCCTGATTGTCAAACGGACGATTATAGCAGCAGTTGTCAAAGTAGATTCGCATGGCGACGTTCGGCGATCTGTTTTTGTTGGCGTGTTCGTTCACGGTTTCTGCATCACAATATACAAGGCGGTTTGAGTTTTCTGCACCCAAACGGTAGCACCTCAATTCCCCTTCCGTCGCCGCGAAGCGGGGACTCGTTCGCGTTCTCGGATACGGCGGTAGCAAAGGACGCCAATCCCAATCAGCAGCGGTGGAATCGGTGGAAAAACTATCGCGTAAAACTTGTACTTCCCCTGAATCGCACGAATACTTTCGTTGAGTTCAACGTCGGCCTTTTCGAGTTCGAGCGAGAGTTCACGCGAAAACTTTTCACGCGACAAGTCGAGCCGTTTTTGTGCGGCGGCAACTTCCGTCGCAACTTTGATCGCAACTTCCGTCTCGTTCATCTGCCGCGATTTGTAGTCGTCCTCAACTTTCTTGACCATCTCGGTTAACTTTTCTTCTTCGCCCTTCCGCTTGGCGTCGTACTGTTTTTGGATGTCGTCGCGGCGACCAGCTATCGACTGCCGAATCGTGTCGGTCGCGCGGTCGAACCTCACAAGCGTCCGGTGCTGCGGACGACGGTTGCGAACATCAAGAAATCTGTCGTCGCCCGCAACGGCGTCGATGGCGTTGAGGACGAATGTCACGTTGTCGAAGTCGAGATTGATCCCCGCACCCGGTTCGTTACCGCGACTCCGCATCTCGAAAATGCCGTCGGCAAGAAGGTCGCAGTCTGCAACGAGAACGACGTTTACCGGAATCGGTTCGGGACGCGGCGGCGTCTCGCCTTCCGCCACGGGCGACGCTGGCAGCGGCGGAAGTTCGCCAGTGATGTGAACCGCCAAATTGTAGTTGCCGTCGTCTTTCTGGTACGCACGCTCAAGAGCCGCATCTTCGCGGGCCTGCCGAATGTCGCGGACAGCCACAAAACCACTCGGCTTCCGACAAGTCGTGACGAGCGGTTTGACATCAAGTTTTGATGTCACCGATTTTGCAATCGCGCCCGGAAACGGAAACAGCATGTATTGCAGATGCGCAGCAATCGGGTCGCTGGCCTCAAACGGCGACAACATCGCAGTTTCACCATTCGCCGCTTCACCACGATCAACAAACACAAACCCCTTCGGCAGATTGCGAATTTTGCGAATCGGATTGTAGTCTTGCCAAACGGCTTGTACATCGTTGATGTCGATTCCCAAGAAGTTCCAGAGGAGCGTAATGTCGCACTTCGGCTGGTTGCGCGGAGCCATCATCATCATCGGAGACGCTGGCGAACGCCGCGGGTCACCCGTCCCCGGAATGTCACCCGCAAACATCGGCAGCGGCATCGGGTCTTCAAATATCACGGCGGGTTGACCGTGCTTGAGCGCGTCGAGAAAGTTCCCAAACTCGACCGGCCCCATCGCCGACGGCTGCACCGCAACAAGCACATCGAACTTGTCGGTAATCGGTTGCGCCGGATTGACCTCAACAACGTTGTATTGTTTTTTGAGTGCGTCCACAATCAACCACGGCGGCGATTGCGAAAACGTATTCATATCGAACTTTCCGAAGAGCGGCGCATCGGTCGTCAAGATTCCGACTCGCTTCTTCTTTGAGTCGGTCACTGAAGTGAGGGCGTGAATCAGTTCGTATTCGACTGAAAGTCCGCGGTCGATGAACGGTAGCGTGAGCGACTGTAGTCCGCTTCGCATCGCCACACCGAGGAAGATACTGCGGCGGTCGCGCGTACCGCGTGACAAAAACCAAACGTCTTGAGGTCGAATGTCGAAACGCTGCGCCGCGATGAGCGACTGCTCCGTATTCGGTGCGATGTCGTGGATGTGTACGACAATTTTTTGTCCCGCACGTGATTGCAACTCGTTCAAAATTGCGATCAAATTGAGACGTGTTTGTACATACGGTTCGGGAACGTCGTCGCTGATGAACGCCTCGATCACGACCGGATATTGCGGTTTGAGCGAGTCGAGCAGTTTGATCGTCTGCGGCGAAAGCGTACTCAACTTTTCGGCGGTGAGGTCGGCGCGGCTGTTGTTTTGTTCGAGGATGAAGCAGCACGAAAGTCCGATCACCAAAAGCGAGACCGCGCGAACGGCGAAGTGAAACGCACCAACCCACATCAGGTGCGCCGTCCAGTGACGCCGCCCAATGAGCACAATACACAGATAGAGCATCGTCACGACGATCATCACAAAGTAGACGACCGACGAGAGCGTTACAACTCCCTGACCAAAACTTTCAAACTGCGCACCGATGCTAAAACTCTTGAGAACGTCTGCGACGTTGCGTGGAATCGGTGCGACTTCGGCCCACTGCAAAACTACCAGCGGCGTACAAAAAACTGCACCGAGTACATAGGCCACGGTGAGATTTCCCGTCAAAAACGAGGCGACCATTCCGACCGAGACGAGTGCGAGTCCGACGAGCCAGTACCCCAAATATGTGCAGAAGAAAAGTCCCCAGTCGGGGTTGCCGAGATACGTTAGGATCGCCAGATTGCAGGCCATCGAAAAGACTAACGCAACGGTGTAGATCATCGCCGCCGCCTTCCACTTTCCGATAACGATGTCGAAGTCGCTGGCGGGGATTGTGAGGAGGAGTTCATCGGTCCCTTGCCGCCGTTCGTCGGCCCATACGCCCATCGTGATCGCCGGTACAAATACCAGCATAATCAGCGGGAACCAAGTGTTGAGCTGATCGAGGTTGGCGAGGTTGGCGTTGAAGAACTCGTCCGGCAGAAACGCCGCAACGCTCCCCAAAAGAACGAAGACGCAAATAAAAACGTAACCCGTCGGACTGGCAAAATAGCTGACGAAGTTACGCTTGAAAACAGCAGTGATGACGTTGATGTGCATGGGATTTTTTGTCTGGGAAAAAAGGTTTGTCAACTCCCGTAGGTGCGGGAACCCAACGAATTACGCCGTGAGCAAACGCAGCGGTGAAAGTGTTTTACGCCAGAGCTTCTTCAAACTCTGCAAGTGACTGGCACGTTGCTGCCGCGACCGTTAACGAGTCGAGCACAACGAGGTCGCCAATTTGTGAAATTCGGTCGTCGATCCGCTTCGGAACTTTTTGGAATCGAGCAACGAGAACGTGACGCAATGCGTCTACTTTGCCTCTTGCTTCGCCTTCTGCTAGTCCTTCTAACCGTTCACATCGCATTGCCCACTCGTAGTCGCGGCGGTGCATTTCCATGTCTTCGAGATAATTTCGCGTCGCCGCATCGGCGACAAACTCCGCGAGCGCATTGGCCGTGCCAACCAACACCGGACTCTCACTCAAAGCTGTTTTCATTGTTACCTCACTCGTTAACGGAAAGTTCAAAACGTGTACCCAGTTGACAAGCTCTGGGGCAAGACCAGAAAGCGATTCCTGCGTCAAACCTTTGCCCAACTGCAAAAAGCAAAACTGTATCCTATCGGTCAAAACGTAACTCGGATCGGTTTCCGACGTTATCCGAAACACCTGGAACGCGCCGGGCAACTTCTCGAACAACACTTCGTCTGTAATGATGATGCTGATTGTCGGGAGGAGCTTGTCGTAGTTGTCGCCCGTCACAATTTGCGTCACATAGACTTTTGAGTTGTAGTAGACGACTCGATCAATGAAATACTTGCGTGGCCCAAGCTGCACTTCGATGTTGTACCAAACACCGTTTTCATCTCTCGCTTTGATGTCGAGAAACGTAATCTTTCCATCGGGCGAATCGGGAAAGTTCGTCGAGTGTTCGATGACGACTTGTTCGATGAGCGTCTGCTTTGTTTGCGTACGAACGGCATTGATGAAGTCGAGCAGTCGTTCTTCGGTCTTGCCGGGTTCGCCGAGCAAGTGTTTCATGATCACGTCGTTCAGAACGCGAATCCCACCAAGATTCTCCTTCAAGTCGGCGATGATTTTGTCAATCTGTTCTGGCGTGAATAGTGTCGGTGACATGAATTAACCCCGTAACGGGTCGAAACGGTGATCGTCCACAAAACTCGTTACGCCGTCATTTCTCTGAATCTCACGTTTAGGTCTGCGGATTGTGTTTTACCGGACGTTTTTAGGTCGGCGACGCTCCCATCGAAAACGAGTCGGCCATTGTGAACGAACAAGACACGCGATGCAACCGCCTCGACTTCTTGCAAGATGTGTGTTGAGAGGAGGATCGTTTTTTCTTGGCCGATTCGCCGCAGTGTTTCGCGGACATCGTGGATTTGGTTTGGATCGAGTCCAGCCGTTGGCTCGTCCATTATCAGAACGTCTGGCTCGTGCAGGAGAACTTGTGCCATCCCGACACGTTGCCGAAAACCGCGTGAGAGTTTCGCAATCGGTTTGTGCAAAACGCTTTCGAGCGAACAAAGTTCCACGACCTTTGCGATGCGAGATTTCCGTGCTGCCGACGACATTCCGCGTGCCTCGCCAAAGAATTGGAGCAGACTGTACGGACTCATATCGGGGTAGAGCGGCCCGTTTTCGGGGAGGTAGCCGAGTCGCCGCGAACCGGTGATTCTGTCGGTGGCCATGTCGTGTCCACCGATGCGGGCAGTACCGGCGGTTGCGGCGAGATAACCGGTGAGCAGTTTCATCGTCGTACTCTTTCCGGCACCGTTTGGGCCGAGAAACGCAACGACTTCACCGCTGTCGATACGAAAAGAAACATCGTCCACGGCGGCGAACTCTCCATAGTATTTGGTGAGATGCACCGCTTCGATCATTGGCGTTTTGTTTGGCTGCGTTTTGTTTGTTTTCATAACACGCAAGGCTCCTGCTTAGTGTATAGGTTTCAGCGACGGAGAATATTACCTGTCCATTTTAGACCTAGCAACCCGCGCGGCAAGGGGGGGAAGTAGCCATTCATTAATGTTAGGCTTTCTTGACGCGGTGAGTATGTTGTGTAGAATGGCTCACCTTCGTTGTCTTAACTTGGATGGGTGCCCGAGTGGTTTAAGGGACCGGTCTTGAAAACCGGCGATGTGAAAGCATCCGTGGGTTCGAATCCCTCCCCATCCGTTTGAAGCCGTAACGGTGTGCTACGCCGCGTCTTCTACCTCTCTACACAATTTCTCTCCGCTATGAAACACACTCTCTCTATCGTGGTACTGGCGTCGTTGCTGATCGCTGGTTGTTACAAGATGCCGCACATGCCGGTGCCGACGGTGCCAGAGGTCATCGTCACACAAGTCGTCAAAGACAAGGTGCAGCTTTACCGCTACAAAACTGGAATAACGGAAGCAGAGGCGATGGTCAACGTCGTCGCGCGGGTAAGCGGATTTTTGGAGCAACGTTACTTCAAAGACTCCGTTGTCGTCAAACCCGGCGACCCGCTCTTCCTTATCGAACAGGCACAGTACAAGGCCAACCTTGACGCCGCCAACGCCGCTGTCGAGGTGGCGCAGGCACGGGTTGCGCTCGCGCAGGCCAACGCCGCGCGGGCCGAATCACTCGTCAAGGCGCAGCCGCCTGCTATCAGCGTCGAGGAATACCAGACCCGCGTTGCCGAATACCAAGAAGCTGTCGCAACGCTCGCCAAATCGCAGGCCGACTCACGACTCGCCAAACTCAATCTCGACTACACCCAAGTCTACGCCCCAATCGCAGGGATGGTCAGCACGTCGCTGATCAAGGTCGGAAACCTCGTAGGTTCAAACAGCAACGACTCGCTCCTGACGACCATCCAACAAATGGACCCGATCAACGTCTTAATGGACGTGACAGATGTCGAGTTCAATGAAGTGATGGCAGAGCTTGCTAAAGCCGAAGGGAAGTCAGCCACGCAGACAACCGATGCTGTCGTTGAAAGTTCTGCGGGTACGCGACTCGGCGGGACGATCCCAGCCGTGACGGAACTTCCTGAAATGAAACCGGTCGCACAGACGCAGGTGACACCACTCCTCCAAGTCGATGCCGAGTCTGGAGCCAAGCGAACAATGTTCGACATCGCTCTCCCGTCGGGAAGCGAACAGCCCGACTATGCCTTCACTGGCGAGATCACCGCCATCGACAACACTTTCAAAGTTGATACCGGTCAGATTCGTCTGCGTGGTAAAATCCCTAATCCCGATTATCGCATCTTCCCCGGACAAATCTGCCGCGTCCGCTTTTACCACCCGCAAAAGACGGAACTGCTGCTGATCGAGGAGGAGGCGGTGCTAACGGACTTGTCGCAGAAATACGTCCTCACGGTCGATGGTGAAGGGAAGGTTTCGCGCCGTAACGTCGAACTAGGTGAGTTGATCGACACTCACCGCCGCGCCGTCAAAAGTGGTCTCGTAGAAGGCGAAACTTACATCGTGCGTGGCACCCAGAAAGCCAAAATCGGCGAAAAGGTTGTGCCGAAGAAAAGTGGCGAATGACGTTCTGTCACTCGCTCACGCTTTCCACTCTGACTCTGGGGCACTCGCTTACGCTTCGTGTTCTTATTCACTCGCCACCAGCCCACTAACCTCTCATGTTCACACACTTCTTCATCAAGCGTCCGATCTTTGCCAGTGTCGTTGCGCTCGTGATTCTCGCACTCGGTGCGGTGACGTACACAATGCTCGCCGTCGAACAGTTTCCAAACGTCGTTCCGCCGACCGTTTCGGTCACGGCGAATTGGCCCGGGGCGAGTGCTGAAGACATCGTCAACTCCGTTGGGATTCCGATAGAGTCGGAAGTCAACGGCGTTGACCACATGATCTATATGGAGTCGAACAGCACCAATAGCGGCAACTACAAGCTCATGGTGACGTTCGCCATCGGCACCGACCCCGACCTCGCCACAACGCTCGTCCAAAATCGTGTGAACCGCGCCACGCCGCGACTCCCCGCAGACGTAAACAAAATCGGCGTCATCACACAAAAAGAGTCGGCGAACATCGTCTTGATCATCAACCTGTTCGACCGTATCGAAAATGCCGCAAACGAAAAACGAATCGCACAAATCCGCGCCGCCAGCAAAACTGTAGCCGCCGAACACGGTCACGAATCGCAAGGCGATCCGCCAATGGCGTCCGAACCGCAAAACGACTGGGAGTTCGACGCCGCAGGCAAAATCGTCAACGCAAAAACGGGCGAAGTTTACACGCCGCTCACGAGTCTCTACTTGTCGAACTACGCGAAAAACTACGTCCGCGACGTGCTTGCCCGCGTGCCGGGTGTCGGTGGCGTGACGCTCTACGATGCGCGCGACTTCAGTATGCGTATCTGGCTCGACCGCGACCTGCTGACAGCACGCAATCTCTCCGCACAAGAAGTCGTCGCCATCATCGCCGAGCAAAACCGAATGGTCTCCGCAGGCCGCGTCGGCGCGCCGCCCGCACCAATCGGACAAGAAACCGACATCGTTCTCACGCTTCAAGGACGCCTCGATGAAGTGAGTCAGTTTGAAAACCTCGTCATACGAACCGACAACGAAGGGCGTACACTCCACCTCCGCGACATCGCCAGAGTCGAGCTTGGGAGCGTCTCATACACCACGTCTTCACACCGAAACGGAATGACGACGACCACCATCGGCATCACACAACTTCCGGGGGCGAACGCAATCGAAGTCGCCGAAGGTGTCGCCGCCGCACTCGCGTCGCTGGAGCAAGATTTCGCGTCGCGCGGTATCGCAGCGGTGCCAAGTTATGACGCCACGCAATTCGTTCGCGTCTCTATCGACGAAGTGAAAAAGACGCTCATCGAAGCGGTCTTCATTGTGATTTTTGTCGTCTACGTTTTCCTTCAAAACTGGCGTGCGGCACTCATCCCGACACTCACGGTTCCGGTCTCGCTCGTCGGTGCGTTTTTTATGATGATGCTCTTCGGCTTCACCGTCAACACGCTGACACTCTTCGCACTCGTCCTCGTGATCGGAATCGTCGTTGACGACTCGATATTGGTTGTTGAAAACACGCAACGTATTCTCGACGAACACCCCGAACTCTCACCGTACCGCGCGACACAGCAATCTATGCTGGAAATGTTTTCGCCAGTCGTTGGGACGACGACAGTTTTGATGGCGGTCTTCATCCCGACCGCACTCATCGCCGGACTTGTCGGGCAGTTTTACAAACAGTTTGCGCTCACCATCGCCAGCGCGGTCGGCATTTCGGGCGTGTGTGCGCTCACGGTTGCTCCCGCACTTTGCTGCGTCTTGCTGCGGAGCCAAACTGGCGAAAAGGAACGCAAACTCACGTTCGGTTCGTTCGTTGCGAAGTGCCTCACTTGGGTCGCCGACACCGCACTTACGACGATATTCATTCTGCTCATTGCGCACATGTTCGGCTGGCACGGATGGTGGGTTGAAGTCGCCGCCGTCGCTGCTGGAGTGATTCTCTTCTGTCCATTTCTCAACGCGAGACAAGAGCCGTTCTTTTTCGGCATCTTCAACGCAGCGTTTGGCGCGGCGACGAACGGCTATGTCGGTTTGATGCGACCAGCTTCGCACGCAGCGTTCATCGCACTCGTTTGGCTCGGACTAATTGTCGTTGGCCTTGTCGCCGCGTTCAAAATTATGCCAGCGGGTTTTCTGCCGTCCGAAGACCAAGGCGTTCTCTTTGTCGATGTCCGTCTACCTGAAGGGGCGTCGATTCAACGCACCGACGCGGTGATGACCAAACTCAACGACCTGATCAACGCCAACCGCGACGGAATCAAAACCGCCGTACTCATCAACGGTTATTCGATGATGACAAGTATGAGTGCGGCCAACGCGGGTATGGGGTTCATCGTTCTTGATCACTGGGACAAACGCCGCTCGCCAGAACTTTCGGTGATGGCGATTCAGGAACGGCTCACGGCAGCGGCAAACGCAATCCCCGACGCACGCATATTCTACTTCAGCCCACCACCGATCCTCGGTATCGGAACAAGCGGCGGACTCGAAATGCGTCTCCAAGACCGCAGCGGACGCGGCGCGATCCAACTCTCCGACGCAGGTCAAACACTTCTCTCGGATGTCCGCAAGAGTGGTACGGTAATCTTTGGTCAATCAACGTTCGACCCAACTGCACCGCGCTACTTTTTGCACGTTGACCGCGACAAAGTTAAACGTCTCCAGCTTTCTCTCGACGACGTTTTCGGCACACTCGGTACGATGGTCGGTTCGACGTATGTCAACGACTTCAACAAGTTCAATCAGAGCTATCGAGTCACGCTGCAAGCTAAAGACGCCCAGCGTAGCAACATCGAAGCGATTCTGTCGATGACGGTGAAAAACTCGTTTGGAAATATGATTCCGTTCCGCACTTTCAGCGCAGTCGAAATGCGAATGGGGCCGGAGCTGATTACGCGGTTTAACCAGTTTCCTGTCAACTCGATGACGGCGATAGTGATGCCGGGGCGGAGTAGTGGCGAGGCGATAGCAGCGGTACAAAACACGGTTGCAACCGCACTTCCCGAAGGATATTCGCTCGCGTGGACGGGGATGACATATCAAGAGGTTTCGGTCGGCAATCAAACGATGCTTGTCTTTGGGATGTCGATATTGTTTGCGCTTTTGATATTGTCTGCGCTCTACGAAAGTTGGTCGTCGCCGGTGGTTATTATGCTTGCTGTTCCGATGGGAGTGATGGGTGCGCTTGCTGCGCTTGCACTCTTCGGGATGCCGATTAACATGTACACGCAAGTCGGGCTGATTATTATGGTCGGTCTTTCGGCGAAGAACGCGATTCTGATTACGGAAGTCGCCCGCGAGCTGCGCATCGACCACAAGATGGGGCTTGCCGAAGCGGCGATCACGGCGGGACGCCAGCGAATGCGTCCGATTATGATGACATCGTATGCGTTCATTTTGGGCGTGCTCCCACTCGCGGTGGCAACCGGCGCGGGCGCACTCGGACGCAACGCCATCGGTATCGCCGTCTGCGGCGGAATGCTCAACGAAACGATGATTGGCATCTTCGTCACACCGCTTGTGTTCATTATTCTCCAATCATATTCGGAGTGGTTCGCAAAGTTCCTCAAAGCGATCATCGGCGACACCGGCAACGATGGCAGCGATTGGGTTCCGACAAAATCAGAGCCACACGCATAACAACGAATTTGAGGTACACATTGAACGTACAAAAAATTGGTTTCATTTTCGTTGCGGTGTTTGCGTGTGCGACGACTTTCGCAGACGAACCAAACGTGCCGCTTGTTCCGGTACCGCTTACGGCAGCCGAGCATCTTTGGGGCGGTTTCGAGCCGGGGGCGACAATTCGTACACACACCGTCACGAAGATGTGGCAAGGAAACGACGTAATTCGCAGCACTGCGGAAAATCAGGTTGTCTTGGATGCCGTCGATGAACAAGGTGTCACTCTAAAAGTTTTCACGATGGTTGGTCTTGCCGCGCGGCGTTACAAGGCACCGCCGACGATTCAGCGTCTCGACTTCTTTCAGCAGCCACTCAAGGAAGAAAACCTGACGTATGAAGACCTCCCCGCAACGACGGTCGAAATCGCAGGGCGAACGCTCGATTGTCAGCTCCGGCGTTACAAGCGTATCCACTCGCGGTGGCGACAGGAAACGCTCGTCTACTACACGCCGCTGGTATATCCATATATCCTGCGAACGGAGACGACACGCTGGTCGCTCCCGACGGACAAACAGCCTGCGGAAACGGTGACAAGTCGCACGGTTACGCGGGTTGTTGAGACAGCGGCGGTAGCGTCGTCGCGGCGAAATCTTGGGACGTTCACAATGGAGACCGTCAAGCAGCAAGGCGAGACGACAACGACAGGCGTTCTGAAGTGTTTGTTGAGTGTGCCGGGCGGAGTGATTTCGGAGTCGATTTATGAGCGGGACAAGTCGGGGCGTGTTGTTCGTGAAGTTGAGACTGTTTTGAAAGGTTACTCCGGCACGCGCGAGTTACCGTCGTCTGGCACGTCACCTCTCGAACCTCATCGCGGCGAAAAAATTGGAGATGAGCCGCTTCTGCCACCAGAGAGTGAGTGAAGAATCAGAGTACGAATCGTAAGCGAGTGACAATCGGAGCGGGTAAATCAGAACGCGAAGCGTAAGCGAGTGCCCGAATCAGCACAGACATAGCATCAACGAAGTGCCGTCAGGATAGATTACCGCCTACGCGGGAATGACGCAATTAAGCGTAAGCGAGTTAAGAAGTGAGGTTTTATGTCCACAACAGGTATTGACGAGCCGCGTATTGCGGCGGCGGTCCGCGAGATTCTCGTAGCAATCGGTGAAGACCCCGACCGCGAAGGGTTGTGTGAGACGCCGCGTCGTGTCGCCAGAATGTATGGCGAACTGTTCGCCGGGCTACATCAAGACCCATCTGTTCATACCAACAAAGTTTTCACCGAGCACTACGACGAGATTGTCCTCGTCCGTGACATCGCCTTCAACAGTATGTGCGAACACCATCTCATGCCGTTTATGGGGAAGGTTCACATAGCGTATCTTCCGAGTGGACGCATTATCGGGTTGAGTAAGCTGGCCCGCGTTGTCGAGTCGTTCGCACATCGTCCGCAGGTACAAGAGCGGATGACGCAGCAAGTTGCAAAGCTACTGATGGAACGCCTAACGCCGCGTGGTGTCGCTGTCGTTGTTGAAGCGGTTCATACTTGCATGACGGTGCGTGGGGTGAAGAAGCCGGGGTCGGTCTGTGTGACATCGGCTCTCAAAGGAGCGTTCCTCAAAAACGCCACAAGCCGCGCCGAAGTGATGACGCTCATCCACGGGAGTAGATAATCAGAACACTAAACGTAAGCGAGTGGCCGCAAAATGACTCAACTCTGGTTCGCCGCTGCCGCGATCACAACTTGACTCGGACGTACGACACGGTCGTGCAACATAAAACCGGCTTGCGTCTCGTGGACAATCGTGTTCGGCGCGTGATCGTTCGTCGGAATCTGCGAAATTGAGGCGTGTTTGTGCGGGTCGAATGCTTCGCCAACTGCGTTCATTCGCAAACACTGATGTTTGGCCAACACCGAAACTAACTGCGCCTCCACCATTCGCACGCCGTCAAGAAGCGCAGTGGCGTCCGACGATTTTTCCGCCGACTCTATCGCACGAGTGAGATTGTCCCAAACCGGAAGCAAGTCGCGCATCAGATCGATCTCGGCATATTTTCGCATCTCATCGCGTTCGCGGTTGACGCGGCTCCGATAGTTTTCAAGGTCCGCCAAAACACGCAACACCTTTTCGCGAGCCTCGTCGCGTTCACGAAGCGCGAGTTCAAGCGGATCGCCGTCCTGCGAATCATCGTCAGGCAATGCGTCATCTTGCGGACGCGCTAGCGGATCAAGTTCTTCCGGCGAAAAACCGAACGCGGCAGCGGATTCAGCGAATTCGTCTCGTAGAGTTTCGTCGTTTGTGCGTGCATCGTCGTGATGCGAACATTTGCATTTCTTGTTAAACATTGTAGTTACTGTGGTTTGGTTTTGTCGTGGAAGAAATCTTGGACGTACTGCGCGTACTCGCCGAGTTGTGCGAAGAACGACTTGCGTTCGTGCGAAACGTCTTTGTGTTCGATCTCGGCAAGTTCGCGTAGTATTTTTTCGTGATCGGGCGAGAGGTGTTTTGGCACCTCAATATAAACTTGGATGTGCAGGTCGCCCGCGATGTTTCGGCGCGGAATCGGCATCCCACGACCACGCAGCGTGAAGTGATTTTCGCTCTGCGTTCCGGCGGGGATTTTGAGTTTCTCGCGTCCGTCGAGCGTCGGTACCTCGATCTCCGCACCGAGCGCGGCCTGCGAATAACTGATCGGAATGCGGCAAATTAAATCTTGCCCTTCGCGGTGAAATAGCGGATGCGCCTTGACTTCGATGAAGACGTAACAATCCCCCGGCGGGCCGCCGTCGGGAGACTTCTCGCCTTCGCCTTGAATCCGCAGCCGCGTACCGTTATCGACGCCCGCCGGAATCTTGATGTCACGCGAAACCTTTTGCGGCACGAGTCCGCGACCGTGACAATTCGGACAAGGATCGGTTATCGTCTTACCTTGTCCGCGACAACGTGGACACGTCGATTGAATCGAAAAGAATCCAGTCGATTGCGTAACGACGCCTTGCCCTTTACAGAACGGACAAATCTCCGGCGACGATCCGGGACGCGCACCACTGCCGCTGCACGTCGTACAAACTTCGTGTCGCTGGAATTGGATCGTTTTCGAGACGCCGCGTGCCGCTTCGCCGAGTTCAATCGTGAGATCGCAGCGAACGTCGCCGCCACGCTGAACGCGAGAACCGCCGCGTCCGCCACCGAAGAACGATCCGAAGAGCGTGTCGCCGAAGATGTCGCCAAACGCGCTGAAAATATCGCCAACGTCACGGAAATGCGTTCCGCCGCCACCGACACCAGCGTGTCCAAACCGGTCGTAGTTTTGACGCTTCTGGTCGTTCCCCAAAACGTCAAACGCCTCCGCGCACAGTTTGAACTCCTCAATCGCTTGCTCGTCGCCGGGGTTGCGGTCGGGATGATACTGCATCGCCTTCTTGCGATACGCTACCGCAATCTCGTCCTTCGACGCATTGCGATTTACCTCCAAAACTTCGTAGTAGTCACGCATAAAAATGGGGCTCCATCATCACCACGCACGTTTCAAACACCAACGCCCGCACTTTTGCAAGCGCGGGCGCGGTACAGTGCAATCGTTTCTGTTACGCAGTTTAGCGAACCGCGCCGTAGATCGCGTCTTCCGAATCTTTCGCAATATCCGTGACGAGCGTCTCGGTCGTGAGCATCAAACCCGCAATGCTCGCAGCGTTGACAAGTGCAGTGCGAACAACTTTGAGTGGGTCAATAATCCCCGCCTTGAACATGTCAACAAACTTCGCCGCATTGGCGTCGTAACCCATGTTCGCCGACTTCTGCTGCGAAACTTCGTCGGCTATGACGCTACCATCGAGTCCGCAGTTTTGAACGATCTGAACCAGCGGTGCAGACAAAACTCGCGCGACAATATCGACGCCGATCTTTTCGTCGCCCTTCGCCTTCGACTTCACCGCCTCAACCGCTTCACGGCAACGCAAAAGCGCAACACCACCACCGGGGAGAATCCCTTCAAGTGCCGCCGCGCGGGTCGCGTGGAGCGCGTCCTCAATGCGGGCCTTCTTTTGCTTCATCTCCGCTTCAGTGTTCGCACCAACTTGAACAACCGCAACGCCACCAGACAGCTTCGCCAAACGCTCCTGATATTTCTCCTTGTCGTAGTCGCTCTCGGTCGTCTCGATCTGTTTACGCAAAAGATCAATACGCGCCTTGATGTCGGCTTTCTTGCCAGCACCTTTGACAACCGTCGTGTGGTCTTTGTCGATCTGAATCTGCTGGGCGCGACCGAGTTGTTCGAGCGTCACGCTTTCCAGTTTGATGCCGAGGTCTTCGCTGATGACAACGCCGCCAGTGAGGATCGCCATGTCGGTGAGCATCGCCTTGCGACGGTCGCCAAATCCGGGAGCCTTCACCGCCGCGACGTTGAGCACGCCACGCAACTTGTTGACGACGAGCATCGTCAACGCTTCGTTGTCGATGTCTTCGGCGACGATGAGAAGCGGCTTCATCTTTTGAGCCACCTTTTCAAGGAGCGGAATCAACTCGCGGATGCTGCCGATCTTCTTCTCGTGGAGTAAGATATAGCAGTCTTCGAGCTGGCAGTCCATCTTCGCCGTGTCGTTGATGAAATACGGCGATAGATAACCTTTGTCGAACTGCATCCCCTCAACAACTTCATAAGTCGTCTCGGCAGTCTTACCGTCTTCGACCGTGATGACGCCATCGTTACCGACTGCTTCCATCGCCGCAGCGAGAAGGTTGCCGATTTCCATGTCGTTGTTCGCACTGATCGAGCCGACGTTTGCAATCTCTTGCTTCGTCGTCACCGCTTTTTTCATCGTGTTGAGATGGTCAACGGCAGCATCGACGGCGCGGTCGATCCCGCGACGAATCGCGGTCGGATTGCTCCCCGCAGCGATGTTGCGAAGTCCTTCTTTGAAGATCGCTCGCGCCAAAACTGTTGCGGTCGTCGTACCGTCGCCAGCGATGTCGGACGTCTTCGACGCCACTTCGTTGACGAGTTTCGCACCCATATTTTCAAACGGGTCTTCGAGTTCGATTTCTTTGCTGACCGAGACGCCATCTTTCGTGACCATCGGTCCGCCATACGACTTATTGAGAATGACGTTGCGGCCAGTCGGCCCCATCGTCACCGCAACTACGTCGGCAAGTTTGTTGACGCCATCGAGAATCTTCTTCCGCGCTGCGTCGTCGAAAATGAGTTGTTTAGCCACTGGTGTATCCTTCTGAAAAGTTTGGTAATTGTTGACGGTTAATTTCGTCATTCCCGCATAGGCGGGAATCTAAAGAGAAAACGTTATCGAAGCATTTGCACACGCTAGCGTCAAGTCCAATGCCCCAAAGGGGCGAAAAGAGCTTAGCCGTGGGTGAGCGGTATTCCGCGAACCCACGGTT
This sequence comes from Thermoguttaceae bacterium, assembly GCA_051651625.1. Lineage (GTDB taxonomy): Bacteria > Planctomycetota > Planctomycetia > Pirellulales > Thermoguttaceae > JBOFSQ01. Next base: position 53,750 of record JBOFSQ010000103.1, read on the forward strand.
AGCGACCCCGATGAAATCCGTAGCCCCAACGGGGCGTAAGAATCTTGCCGCATCGTTTCTTTCGCCCCGTTGGGGCTCTCTGGAAGTTTGGGTTTCCGTACCGTGGGTTCGCTTCGCTCACCCACGGCTAAGTTCTTGCAGCCCCGTTGGGGCACCGCTATCGCGTCTGCTTGGTCCGTATTCTCTGGATTCCCGCTTTCGCGGGAATGACGGAACGAACGGTTGCGATTTGTGTTCGCCTACTTAACGATTTTCGCCAGCACGTCGGTCTCTTTGAGAATCTTGACTTCGTTGCCGTCGATTTCGATTTCGCTGCCGGAGTATTTGCCGTAGATAACTTCGTCGCCGACTTTGAGCGTCATCTCGGCGCGTTTGCCGCTGTCGAGAACGCGCCCCGGTCCGGCGGCGATCACTGTTCCACGTTGCGGCTTTTCCTTCGCCGTGTCGGGGAGAACGATCCCACCCGCCGTCACCTGTTCCGCTTCAAGCGGTTGAACGACAACGCGATCTTCGAGCGGTTTGAGTTGAGTTGTTGCTGTTGACTTTGCCATTGGTTTGTTCCTTTCGAGTTTGTTGTTTTTGAAGTTGTTGTATCCGCAGATTCGTACTGCTTTTGAATTTCTTCGTGCGTTTGAGTATGAGTCTCACACAAAGGCACCGAAGGCACAAAGGAGTTTTCTCAATTCCATTCCTCTCCGTGCCTTTGTGCCTTTGTGTGAGAAAAAAGAATTGCCAACCAGCGTTGGGAATCAGAATCCCATACCACCCATGCCGCCCATTCCCATTCCGCCCATGCCACCCATTCCGTCCATGCCGCCGCCTTGCGGTGCGGGTTCTTCTTTCTTGGGGATGTCGGTGATGAGGCAAGACGTTGTGAGCAGTAGACCAGCGACAGACGCACCGTTCTTGAGCGCGGTCTTGACGACCTTTGCCGGATCGACAATTCCCGCCTCGAAAAGGTCGCCATAAACGTCTTTGTCGGCGTCGTAGCCGTCGGCTTTACCTTTCATCTGGCGAACGCGATTCACGACAACCGCACCATCGACACCAGCGTTGTCGGCAATGGCACGAATCGGAGCTTCGAGAACTTTGCGAACGATGTCGATGCCGAACTTTTCGTCACCAGTCGCTTCGACTTTGGCGAGAGCTTTGTCACACCGCAGAAGTGCAACGCCGCCGCCGGGGACGATCCCTTCTTCGAGCGCGGCCTTCGTTGCGGCGCGGGCGTCTTCAAAGAGGTCTTTGCGTTCTTTGAGTTCCGTTTCGGTAACAGCACCGACGTTAATCTGTGCGACACCGCCAGCGAGTTTCGCCAAACGCTCTTCGAGTTTTTCGCGGTCGTAGCTCGAAGTTGTGGTTTCGATTTCGCGTTTGATTGACGCGACGCGACCTTCGATTGCGTCTTTCTTTCCAGAACCGCCAACCATAATCGTGTTGTCGGCGGAGATCGTGACTTTCTTGATGCGACCCAAGTCGGTGAGTTTGACCGATTCGAGTTGGACGCCGAGGTCTTTGTAGATTGCGTTTGCGGCGGTGAGTGTTGCGATGTCGCCGAGCATTGCTTTTCGGCGGTCGCCATAACCCGGAGCCTTAACCGCGCAGACCTTCAAAATCGCACGCATCTTGTTGACAACAAGCGTTGCGAGTGCTTCGCCATCGATGTCTTCGGCGATGATGAGGAGCGGTTTGCTCTGCTTGCTGACCGCTTCGAGAAGCGGAACGAGTGCGCGAGCGTTGGAGATTTTTTCCTCGTGAATGAGAACGAGGCAATCTTCGAGTTCGGCGGTCATTGCGTCGGCGTTGGTGACGAAGTGCGGCGAGAGATAGCCGCGATCAAACTGCATACCTTCGACGATCTCGACGGTCGTCTCGGCTTGCTTCCCTTCTTCGACGGTGATAACGCCGTCTTTGCCGACTTTCACAAACGCCTCGGCGAGAGTCTTTCCAATCGACGGATCGTTGTTTCCGGCGATGGTTGCGACTTGCTCGATCTCTTTTTTGTTCTTGTCGCTGACGGGCGTTGACATTTTGTCGATGGCATCGCAGACGAGATTTGTTGCCTTTGTGATACCGCGTGAAAGTGCCATCGGGTCGCAACCGGCGGCGACCATTTTGAGACCTTCCATATAGATCGCTTCGGCCAAAACGGTAGCGGTTGTGGTGCCGTCACCGGCGACGCTGTTGGTTTTGGATGCGGCTTCTTTGACGAGCTGCGCGCCGAGATTTTCTTCGGCGTTTTCGAGCGTGATGTCTTCGGCGACGGTGACACCGTCTTTTGTGATTTTCGGTGCGCCCCAACCTTTGTCGAGGACGGCGTTGCGTCCGCGCGGGCCGAGCGTGCTCTTGACCGCTTTGGCGAGTTTCCCTACACCGACGGCAATCGGTTGCCGCGCGGCGTCATCAAACGACATTTTTTTGGCCACAGTTTTCTCCTTTGGTTTTCGTGTTTCGTTCTCGTACTCTGCTGTTTGCAAATTTCGTAACCGTTCACGGTTGGTTTCGTCACGCTACGAATAGGAGCCGGAAAGGAGGCGTACTCGCCGTATTGACGGAGAACAAGTGCAAATCACAACCCCGTCAATACGCTTCGCTCCTTTCCGGCTCCTATTGCACCCGACTTTGGACGCAAAGAGCACGGCCCGTGCCAAAACGCGGCGTTTTCTCCCGCTGCGGAATTTCCGCGACGCGGAGACCGTTAACGTTTTCGCGTCGCCAGATGGGAGTGTCATTTTGGCAGATGTAGATATTGTTCGGGTGGGCGTCTGGAGGGTTCGGCTATGCCGAACCGGAACTGCGTACCGTGTGCAAAATGCCGTTGGCAATATCTCATGTGTAGCGTTATGATGCAGTAAAACGCACACCGCTTTCGGGCCAGAACGAGAGATAATGCGGAAATTCCGCACTCAAAAAACTTTGCGGCTGCTGGCACGCGGATTGCACCAACTTTTCCGCGTACCAAAGGTTGTGTTGACCGCTTGGGGAATCCAAAGACAAGTTTTTTTGAAAGGTGTGTGTCCTATGGCTATTACTCTCGCCCGTCCGACTGCTGCTAATGAAGTTGTCACGATCCCCGCAAACAAAGCGGAACGCGAAATCATTCTGTCTTTCCCGCTCACTGATGCGGTTTTTGAGAAAGACGGCAACAACCTCGTGTTGACGTTCGATTCAAACGAAAAGATTGTTGTTGAGAACTTCTACACCGAATACACCGGCAAAGACATCCCCGACTTCGTTGTGGAAGATGCCACCGTCAAAGGTGAAGATTTCTTCAAAGCTCTCGGCGACGAAACTCTTATGCCAGCCGCTGGCCCGACCGCAAGTGCAGAAGACGGCGGTCGATTCTACGACAACACCGCAGCAGCGTTGGCGGGAGGTGTCAATGCCCTTGGCGTTGTTGCGGGTGGCAGTGAGTTTGGACGGTTTGGCGATCTGGCCCCGGGTGAAGTAGCGGGTCTCCCACAAGCCCCCGGAGTGGTTGTTACTCCCGACAACCCCACAACGCCTGAAGACTTCGGTACGCCGGGTGTCGGCGCGACCGGCGGCTGGGTCAGCGAAAGCGGCTTGCCGAACGGTACGCAGTTTGGTAAAGAAGGTAATCATCCCACAACGACTTCTGGCACTATCACCATCACCGCGCTCGGTGGTTTAGGTGGTGTACAGATCAACGGCGCACCGCTAGGTGCTGATGTCGTGAGCGGCCCGGGCACATTCACCTTCGGCACGCCCGTGAACAACGGCGACGGCACCTACACCATCGCCTTCACCTACACCCTCACCGGTGCCGCAACGCATGCCGACGCAGACGGGCAAAACTGGCTCGATGGCGGTCTCCCATCATTCGCCGTCACCGTCACCGACAACTACGGCCAAACTTCCGCACCAAGCACAGTAACCGTCCAAATTCTTGATGACGTGCCGGTGATTAGCGTGGATACAGAAGCGACTGGAGCGTATAATCTCGGTCTCACCGGCAGTGTTGATATGAAGTTTGGCGCGGACGGCGAGAAGAGCGTTGCTGTTACGCTTGGTAACGAAACCGTCACCGGCGTGAAGGGCAACGATGGCAACTACACGTTCACATTTGCCGATGGCAAAGTGTTGACGCTAGACGCCACAAGCGGCGACTTCTCGTACAATGGTGTTCCGGCTTCCGGTTCGGGAACTTCTTATAAGTTCACCTTCGCCATCACCGACGGCGATGGCGACACCGCCACTGCGGACACCACGGCGACAATCACTGCGACTGACACCACGAACCTCTCTGGCACGGTTGCGTCTTCGGACGTTGACGTTGCTGCTGGCACTTCGCAAGCTGTGGCAGTGACTGGCATGCCCGCAGGCGCACAACTAACGGCTGGAACGTACACCGGCACTTACGGCACAATCACCGTCGCTGCCGATGGCACCGCGACTTACCTGCAAACTGGTGTGTTCTCGCACACCGGTGCTGGCGCAGACACCAAAGAAGGCGCAGACAGCGTGCAAGTGAAAGTAACACTCGGCGACGGTACCCCCGTGGTAATGAACGTCAACGTGGACATCACCGACGACATCGCAACTGCAACCGGTGGCGGTACGTTGCGTGCGACACTTGAAGTCGGCGAAGGCAGTGCCTACTATCAAGCCACTGGCACGGTTACGCTCAACTTCGGTGCAGACGGTCAGGGAACGATTGCGATTGACGGCTTCACGCCAAACGCCACCGATCCGCTCACGTTCACCAAAGGCAACGAGACGATCACGCTCACGCAAGACGGCGAGAGCAACACTTGGAATTACGTTTACACCAAGCAAGCCACTGTCGGCAGCAACGACACTGGCCTCAACAAGTTCACGGTCAACATCACCGATGCGGACGGCGACAAGGCGAGCACTAGCGTCAACGTTGTTATTCTTGACAGTCCGGTTCTCGTGCTACCGAGCGCGGTAGTGGTGAACGAGAGCGACATTGAAGCTGGCAACGCAACCGCGAGCGGCACCGTCCGCATCGCCGCCGCCGACGGCGTGGCGAGCGTTGCGATTGGCGGTACGGTAGTGGAAGGTGGCGATAAACTGTACATTGACGCTGATGGAAAAGTTAGCACAGCCGCGACAGCCAGCATCGGCACGCTGACAATCGACAGCATTACTGGCGGCAAGTTGACTTACACGTTCGAGCTCACCGATGCGGTGCAGCACGGCACTTCCGGCGTTGCCAACTTCCTCCAAAACTTTGACTTCAACGTCACCGTCACCGACCGAGACGGCGACAGCAGCAGCAGTGTCATCAAAGTCGTCGTCCGCGACGACGTGCCAACGGCAAACGCCGACGCCGCGAGTGTTGGCGAAGGTCAAACGGTTTCGGGCAACGTACTTGACAACGACGCCCAAGGCGCGGACGGCTGGGCGGCTGGCGGTGGCGTAGTCGGTCTTACAGGCGGCACGAAGAACGCCGACGGCGATTGGGTGTTGACCAACGCCCAAGGCACGCTCACCCTGAAGGCTGACGGTTCGTACACGTTCGTCTCTGTTGCCGACTCGGTAAAGACTGACACCACGCTGAACTTCACCTACACCGTGCAGGATGCCGACGGCGACAAGTCTACCGCTGGTCTCGCGATCAATCTGGCAAACGTCACCATTGGCGACCACATCACCGGCGAAGGCAGTGGTGGCGTAACGGTCAACGAAGCGCACATGGCAGACGGTACGCTCCCGCTTCCGGGTGGTGCGATGAGTAGCTGGCAGAAGATCGACATGCCAGCGGGATTGACAATTGCAACCGGCACACAAAAAGGCGATTACGGCACGTTTGAAATCCGCGACAACGGCGACGGCAGTTTCTCGTACCGTTACAAGCTGGACGACAACTTCTCGCACGAAGGTGGCCAAGGCAGAGATCGCGCGATTGACGCCGATACGGTCAAGCTCACCATCACCGACGCGAACGGCAACACTGGCACGGCGACGCTCACGGCAGACATCATCGACGACGTTCCGGTTCTCGGTCTCAACGGCATCGGCGGCGCAATCGTCTCGGAGATGGACACCCTTGCTGGTCAAGATGCGTTGCATCAGTTCCCGAACGTTTTGATTGGTGGCGACGAGAGTACGTTCAGCCATCCGTTCCTGACGGGTTCGTTTGACTTCGGCGCGGATGGTCCGCACGCGACCTCGCCGTTTAGCTGGATCGCGCCCGAAGGTATGACGGGCATCGACGGCAAGGCTATCGTTTGGGGCGACTCGACATACGCCGCTGCGACAGATTCCGCCACAATCGTTGGCAAAGATTCCGCTGGCAACATTGTCATCGTTCTCACCGCAACTGACGTTACGGGTGCGAATCCGAGTTACAGCGTCAACCTTTACGGCCCGATTCAGCATGGTGTTGCTGGCGAGGGACTCAAGGGAATTGACACCGCAACATTCCAACTCAACTTTGTCATCCGCGATGGTGACGGCGATACGGCTGAAGGTCGTTTCGACCTTGCGATTCAAGACGATGTACCGTTTGCTGGTCTGATTACCGGTGCGGCGGTTTGCGAAGAGAGCCTGCGTGATGGTGGGACGATGAGCGTCTCCGGTTCGCTCAATGTCTCGCTCGGCGCGGACGGTGCCGACGTCACAACAGGCGGCGTCTACTGGAATACAGACCCGTCGCACGCCCTGTTCACCAAACTCGCAGACGCAACGGCGATGATCAACGGCAAAGCCGAAGGTCTCGTCATCACGGCTGCCGCAGACAACGCCGACGCAGCCCGCCCGACACATCTGCAAGTGTATTCGGAATCTGGCGTTCTTGTGATGGACTTGCAAATCACTGGCAATGCGACAGATGGTTACGGCTACACCTACACGCAGTACACTGGCATTCAGCATGCCACTCACGGCGATTTGCCGGGGAGCTTGCTGCAAGTTCTTGACCTTGCGTACATCGTGCAAGACGGCGACGGCGATACGGCGCACGGGCACATCGAAGTCATCGTTGGCGACGGCATCAACTTGCCATACGAAACGTTTGCAACGATCTACGAAGCGAATGTCCACGAAGGTCACGTTCTCGGTTCGTTCGCGCTCAATCTCGACTACTCTGCTCCGGACGGCATCAGCAACGCGGTGTGGACAGCGGAAGCGGTCAAGATCAGCCTCGATACTTACAACGACCTTTTGCCGAGTCACGCCGACCAGTTCACAAGCGCGGTCACGAATGACGGCAAGACGCTCACGATCAGCCAGTTTGGCGACGTAGTGTTGACGCTGGACATTGTGCAAAAAGCCGATGGCACTTACGAAGTGCAATACGACCAGAGCAGTGGCATCAACCACTATCTGAAACTGTTCCCGCACGAACCGCTTCCGTTTGTGTTGTCGGTAACGAGCTTCGATGGCGACGGTGACGCGATGGTGAACCCGGTAGTGTTCACGGTTGTTGACGACGGCCCGAAGGCGTTGGGCGCATCGAACATCGCGCTGCTGGAAACGCTCAGCAACTCGCTGCTCACGAACCTCCGCGACGCCAACTTCTTGGAAAGCGGCGACCTGCAAGGGTTCGGCGACAAACTGCTCGGCGCGCTCTCCGGTACGCTCACCGGTGCGCTCTCCGACATCAACTCGCTCATCAATGGCGGACTCGACGTTGTGGACTTGGCGTTGAACTCCAACATCGTTGGCGTTTACAACACGCTGTTCCCGAGTGGCGAGTTCGATGCGGGGCTTATCGACGTGCTCACGGGCATTATTTCGGGTGGTTCGCTCGACCCAACCGCATTGTTGGCGATTCTTGTAGACAATCCGCAGATACTGCCGCTGCTCGACATGATGACCGCAGGGATGCCCGGCTATAACTACACCTTTGTGGAAATCGTGAAAATGCCGGTTCTTGAAATGTTGGTGAACGGGACACCAGTCCTTGTCAAGTTCATTGCCGACATTGCAAGCCAACCGACAGTCTTGCTGACCAACATGATCGGCATTGGCAAGGGGCACGACGGGCGCACCGAAGGTAACTTGCACGGCGATATTCCGCAACCGCAGTTCGGCATGGACGGCCCCGCGACGGACGCGAACGGCAATAACATTGGCGTAACGTGGAGTGTTCTTGGCGTACAGGGCGCGCTTCAAACGCTGGGCGTCCACGCGACTGGCAACTCCGCCGATTTGGTCGTGAACGCGACAAGCGACCCGCGCGTGATCGAAGTTCACGCTGGCGAAGGCGGCCCGCTCGTGATGACGATGACTATCGTCGTCGATGCCAACGGCAACTACAGTTACACCGTTGATCAAGCGATAGGACTCGCACACAATCCGAACGCGATTGACAATCTGCTGCAACAGCTTGTTGGCGGCGAAGCGGGTCAAGGTCTGCTCGATGGTCTGCTTGGTCAGATTCCGGGTCTTGGCGATCTTTCCGGTCTGTTTGACGCTTTGGGCGGTGCGCTCGATCCGGCAACGCTTCTGGCGTCTTTGGGTGGTGGCAACATGCTCTACTTGCCGTTGCCGCTCATCATCACCGATGCCGACGGCGACAAAAACGTCGGTATGCTCACGCTCGCGGTTCGTGACTCGGTACCGACCATCACAAGCCAAGCAGGCGTCTTGAATGTGAACGAAGCCGGTCTGTCTTTCGGCTCCGATGCCAATGCCAATAGCGAGTTTGCCGCTGGCAGCTTCGTTGTGAAAGCTGGGCTTGACGGACTGCAAACCGACCACGTCTCCGTCAATGGTACGGACGTGAAAGTCGGCGACAGCATCAACGGCGAATACGGCACGATCACGATCACCTCAATCACCGCTGGTCCGAACAATACCTACACGGTGAACTACAGCTACGAGCTGAAAGAAGCCGCTACGCATGTTGATCCCGCGACCGGTGCGGACACGAACACCGCGCTTGCGGCAGGTGCGAAGCCGGAATCGTTCACGATCAGCGTGTTCGACGGCGACGGCGATGCGGTCTCGACAGTTGTGAACGTCACCATCACCGACGACATCCCGACAGCGTACAACCGCTTCGATACGCTCGACTTGGCAGACGGTACAGCGACCGCTACGGGGAACGTGTTCAGTGGCGACAGCACGACGAATGCAAGCGGTGTGGCTGGCGTCACCGCCACCTACGGCGCAGACGGCGCGGGCACGATCAACTTGGTTGGCAAAGACGGTAACGCGATCACGTTTGACGAAAACGGCGAAGCCAAGCTGCAAGGCGAGTTCGGTACGATCATTCTGAAGTCCGACGGTTCGTACACCTACACCGTTGACCAAGCGAAACTCGAAGGCGCAGAGGCTCCGATTATCGGGCACGAGCCGTTCACATACGGCGGCGTGTTCAACGCCAACACCAATTTGGGGAGTGTTCCGGGCATGACGCTTCAGGGCTTCGCCACGACGCTCAACGTCGTACCGACGAGCAATCCTGCGGCGTGGTATGTGGCGCAGACGGCTCTTGGGCTTGACCGCACTGTCACCACTGGGAACAACGGCGCAGGCGTCAGCGGCGGCAACAATGCGATGATGGAATCGACCAACGCGGGTGTCACGCAAGAAGGCATGCTCATCACGCTCGCCAATCCGGCGAACGGCGTTGCCCTGTCATTTGGCAACCTCAACACGACTTCGGGACTTTTCAGTGGCTTTGAAAGGGCGCACATCGCCCTGTACAATGCCTCTGGTGCGAAGGTCGGCGATTACTATGTGAACGGTAACTCCAGCGGTAACGTGAACGTGTCGTATGATGTCGCGGGCGTCAAATTCATTGTCGTCACGGCAGGCACGAACTCGAACCTTCTGGGCAGCGCGACGACCAACTTCTACGTCAAGTCGGTAACAGCCACCGGCATAGCTGATGTTACAGTCAAGGACTGGAGTCCGAACGAGACGTTCAGCTACTCTGTTACCGATGCCGATGGCGACACGGTCACAAACACCTTGAAGCTCGACCTCGCTACGACGGTTGTGGCACCTGCGACGTCAACGGTGGAAGTCAACGAAGCAGGACTTTCCAACGGAACTGCCGCATCGGGCGACAGCGAGATTGCCACTGGCACGATTGCGTTCACCGCTCTTGAAGGTGTAAGCAAAATCACCATCGGCGGCATCGCAGTTGAGTTTGACGAAGATGGCAATGGAGTGTGGGCAGGCAAGATTGAGACCGGTCACGGTGAAGTCACCGCCGCGACGCTCACCAGTCTCGGCGAAGGCAAGTACACGCTGGACTACACCTACGAGCTGACCAAGACGTACACGGACGATACAACCACGCAAGACGGCGCGAACATTGTCACCAACGCCGACAGCTTCGTCGTTGCCATCACCGACAAGTGGGGCGGCGCAAACGGCAACACCGGCGATACCACCACAATCGAGGTGAAGGTCAATATCGTTGACGACGTGCCGACGATTACCGCGACTGGCGATGGTACGTTCGTTGAAGGCACGGTCATCAGCGGCACTTGGACTATGGTTCAAGGAGCCGACGGCGCGACAGCTACGGTTCTGTTTAATGGCACCGAATACACAATCGGCGAGTCCATCACCACGCCGTATGGTACGCTGGTTGTCAATGCCGACAACACTTGGAAATTAACTGGCAGTGTTGACGACGTCTACGCTCAAGGCGACCGCACAGTAAACTTCACCGTGCGCGCCACCGACGCCGATGGCGACGTAGTAGACTCGCCGGTGACGATTACGGTGAAAGACGATGCTGACGACACGACGGTCAGTTTGTCGGCAACTGCCGAGATCACCGAAGCTGGCACGGAAGTAACGTACACTGCGACGCTTACCAATGCGGCGCAGACTGCGGTCACGGTCACGCTCTCTAACGGCGTAGTGATCAACATTGCGGCTGGTGCAACCACCGGTTCGGAAGTGTTCGCTGTTACACCGGACGAAGATGTGTACGTTGACCCGACGACCATCTCCGCAACGATTGCAACTGTGACCGGCGGGAACTTTGAGAACCTTGTCATTGACCCAACTCCGGCAGTCACGTCGATTGTGGATACGATTGACGACACGACGGTCAGTTTGTCGGCAACTGCCGAGATCACCGAGGCTGGCACGGAAGTAACGTACACGGCGACGCTTACCAATGCGGCGCAAACTCCGGTCACGGTCACGCTCTCTAACGGCGTAGTGATCAACATTGCGGCTGGTGCAACCACCGGTTCGGAAGTGTTCGCTGTTACACCGGACGAAGATGTGTACGTTGACCCGACGAGCATTTCCGCGACGATCAAGACTGCCACCGGCGGAAACTTTGAGAATCTTGTTGTTGACCCAACTCCGGCAGTCACGTCGATTGTGGATACGATTGACGACACGACGGTCAGTTTGTCGGCAACTGCCGAGATCACCGAAGCTGGCACGGAAGTAACGTACACTGCGACGCTTACCAATGCGGCGCAGACCGCGGTCACGGTCACGCTCTCTAACGGCGTAGTGATCAACATTGCGGCTGGTGCAACCACCGGTTCGGAAGTGTTCCCTGTTACACCGGACGAAGATGTGTACGTTGACCCAACGAGTATCTCCGCAACGATTGCAACTGTGACCGGCGGGAACTTTGAGAACCTTGTCATTGACCCAACTCCGGCAGTCACGTCGATTGTGGACACGATTGACGACACGACGGTCAGTTTGTCGGCAACGGAATCGGTGTACGAAGATGCCCAGAGTGGTGAGAACAATGTCATCAACTACAAGCTCACGCTTACGGATGCAAACGGCAATGCCATTGTCGCCAAGCAAGACGTAACCGTCACCTTGAGCGATGGTAGCACGCAGATCATCAAGGCGAATTCAAGTGAAGCCACTTGGCAAGTTTTGGTCGATGATGCTGATCCCTACAGAGACCCGTCTACCGCATCTCTTGCCATCTCCGCTGCAAGTCAGGCGAACTCCGATGCGGATGGTGCGTTCGAGAAACTCACCTTTAGCAGCACAGCCGCGACTACGAATATCGCCGACACCATCGACACCACCGGCGTTATCATCCATACGCACGTCGGCGAGTTGGAAGGCGGAATCAGACCGTTCGCTATGGTTGCTCCGAGCGACGGCGAGAAGGTGCTTCTCGGGTTCGAGTTGACCAACAAGCCCGACCAATTCGACGCTGCCAATCCGCCAATTCTCCATGTGAACGTTGGCGGCATGTTCTACGATGTGGAAGTCAACGCCGAAGGTTGGGGCTATCTCGAACTTGATAACGTCTCTAGCAATCTCGACGTAAGCATCGCAGACTATGACCGTGACCCGCATGCATACTCCGATTACAAAGACATCGGCGGCGGTGGTATCACCGGCGGTAACTTCGAAAAGTTCCAAGGTGCGGAATCGAAAATCATCATTGAAACCGTCGGTGCGGGCGACGCCGAAGGCGGCGCGATTGTGAACGAAGCACACCTTGCTAACGGCACCCCTCCGCAAGCTGGCGGCGCGGTGAGCGAGTGGATGCCAATCACGGTTGACTTGCCAGTAGGCGCGACAATCCAAACCGGTACGCAAAACGGCACCAACGGGTTCGGTTCGTTTGAAGTGCGTGAATACCCTCTTTGGTCTGGGCAGTACGAATACCGTTACACGCTCGATAGCAATGCCTACCACGGTGGCGATGGCAGAGACACCGCCTACGATGTTGACAAAGCAAAAGTCACCATCACCGACGCAAATGGCAATGCCATCGGCAAAGTCACGCTCACCGCAGATGTTGTGGACGACATCCCCGTCCTGACCGCGTTGAGTGGAACCTCCACCGCCGACGCAGCCCAGAACGCCCTGCTCAACCTCGACTTCGGTGCGGATCATGGTGCTGGCAAGACTATCACGGTTGACGGTATCACGGCAAAGTGGAACGGCAGTGCCTGGGAAAATGTTACCGGCGATAGCGGCGACTTTACCGCGAACGCGAACGGCTCGATGACATTCGGCAGTATTACGCTGAAGCCCTCCACAATCAACCCCAATGCTTGGGACTCGGAGTATGCGGGTGACGCTGGTAGCAGCAAGTCCGCGACGGTGACTATTCAAGACGCCGACGGCGACGTGAGCAGCACCACGGTGTACTTCAAGATTCCGACGGTGCCGCCGGTAGTGGAGACCAGCTACGAACTGCTGTTCACTTCCAACCCGTATGAGACGGTGACGACGACCAGCTACAGCAACTACAACGTCTCGATGATCTTGGACACTTCGGGCAGTATGGACAATGCCAGCGGTTTGGGTGTAACTCGCTTGCAAGCGTCGCAGCTCTCGATCTTCAACTTTGCGCAATCGATGCTTGCACAGCAGGTGAACATTGGCGGTCATGTGAACATGCAACTGCTCACATTCGGCGAAGATGCCGCGCAGAAGGGAACCTACGCCGATGCGGACTTCAGAGCGTTGTTGAGCTCTGCCAGCAACACCTGCGCTACGGGCAAGGCAACGGTCATCACCATGAACATAGGCGGCAAGGACACGAGCATCACGCTCTATGCAACCGGCACCTCTGGGTCTGGGGCAAACCAAGTCTACACCTTGCGCGACGACAACGGAACCTACAATTTCCAAGTCAACAACAGCGGTGCGTTGCAATACCGCACGGGCACTACCGGTATTTGGACTACGTTGACGGACTACAACGGCAGCGCGACGGGCAACGGTGAGCTTAAGTGGTACTCCGGCGCGATGGTCAACACCATTTTTGGAACCACCGCCACTGGTAGCACCAACTACGAAGCTGGGCTGAATATGTCGGAAGCGTGGATCAAGTCGCAGATGAGCAACGGTTACGAAAACAAGGTCTACTTCATCACCGACGGTGCCCCGACAAAGTTCTATGTGGACTACTTCACGACGGGCAGCGGCGGTAGCATGGTCACATACAAAGTGCCAGATACCTACCAACTTGGGCAGGTCATCTACTACAACGCCAGCGGGACTATACTCACGTCCGCTACAGGTGCCGCCTACGGGATTAATGCGGCGGGCAACTTTGTAAAGCTGTCAGGCACTGGAAGCACCTCCGTGACATGGCATGCAGCGAACAGCGAAAGCGGCACTCCAGATGGTGTAAGCGGTCCCACCTCGGGCTCGTCAAACATCAACACATCATCAACCGGCATTGATGTGGCGCAGGGTAATAGCAGTGCCACCACCGCCATTGAAAAGTGGCAATCGACGGTGGCGTACAAAGAGCTTCTTGCGACCCTCAACAGCAATGGCACGGGTGATGGCGACGCGATTTACGCCATCGGCATCGGAACGGGCATCAATAGCGACCTGAATAACTACACCACCACGGGAGGTTACATTGCGTCTGCTGGCAACTTCGTTGATGCGATCAAGCAGACGGTGGATGTCACGTTCAACCCGCACCAGATTTTGGAAGGGAGTGTTGCTGCAGCCACGATTAACGCGAACGAAGTGTTCTTTGGTGATTCGCAGCATGGGCATGTGTTGGCATTGATGAAGGCAGAATTGGGTGACATTGGTCGTGAATTCACGCCGAAGGAAATGTACAATTATGTCCTGCTGAACGCCGACAAGTTTGACGTCAGTTCGCAGCTCTACAACGAGCATGGTCAGCCACTGTACCTCAATGCCGATGGCTCGCACACGACGATCAACACTGGCACTATCGCTATCGAACCCGGCGTGGACGTGATTCTTGGCAGCGGCGGCAGCGACATTATGTTTGGTCAGGGCGGCAACGACGTGCTCTTCGGCGATGGTACGACAGCCGCAGCGTTGCGGACAGATTTGCATCTTGGTGCCAACGCTGGTGCGCAGCAGGTTTACGACGCGATCCACAACATGACCGACGCACAGCTTGTCACGCTTGCCAATGGGTATGAAAAGTCAACCGACGGTCACGACGCGATCTTTGGCGGCGACGGCAACGACTACCTCTTCGGCGGCGGCGGCAACGACGTGCTGCACGGCGGTGCGGGGAACGACTTCCTCTACGGCGGCAGCGGTAATGACTTGCTCATCGGCGGTGCCGGTAACGACTTGCTATACGGAGGCAGCGGTGCGGATACGTTCAAGTGGAATGTCAGTGACCTAGACCTAGGCGGTACAGATAGGGTGTTGGACTTCTCGCATACCGATGGTGACATGCTCGACTTGACGGCGTTCAAGGGTAATGACTACAAGATCAGCGTAACCGTTGATGCTGGCAACACGACCTTGAGCATCACTGGCGACAGTGGCTTCGAGCAAACGATTGTGCTTGACGATTACACTGGTTTGGGCGACAGCACTGAAACTGCACAGCAACATCTGAACGATGCGATGAGCAGTGGCGGTTATCTCCAAGCGTAACCGATTGCCCAAGTCGCAAAGAACGACCACTGATAATGAATCAGTGGTCGTTTTTTTGTTGGTTGGTAAGCGTTCACGGATTATTAGACTTGTTCGGAAACGTTGAGGTACTTCCATCGGCGGGTTGATGCCGTTTTTGTTTTCCCCAATCCCGTAGGGATTCCATTATGGTAGAAACCGTACGCCAACAAAATCCCTCAATCCTCAATCCCGTAGGGATTGAATTATGGCAACCGTTCACGGATTGACCGCGTTAACGCATTTGCCCCGACGGGGCAGTATCTCAATAACCGTATGCAAGCGGTACTCCGCGCAGCTTACGGTTATACTCAAAATGGGGTGAAACTGTCCGTTCACGGACAATTTCCTAGCCGCGTAGCGACGACCTAATTGTAGCCCACGGCAAGGCGTATTCGCCGCAGCCGTGGGTTGGCGACCACCACAGAATCTGTAGCTCCGTAGGAGCGGCCTTATTTGAACCGCTCAACAGCGTTGACGATGTTTTGCCCGTTCGGAATAAGGTCGTCCCTACGGGACTTCATTTCATTTGTGGCCGCAAACCGAGGGCTGCGACGAATACGCCTTGCCCTCGGCTACAATTAGGTCGTCGCTACGCGACTAGGAATGTGCCACGAAGAAACAAACCGTGAACGAATACAAAACGTTAACGACACCCAAATTGCCGTCGTTTGAAAATCTGCAATTACTGGCCGTTTTGAGTATAGCGACCACCTAAAAACCGAGCGTCTGTAAGACGCCACCAATCGCGGGGTTGACGCAAAACGTGGTAGCGTCCTACCGGACGCACAGGATTTTGGGGTCGCGTCACCGGCGGTTACGTTGGGCGATTTTCTCCCCTATTCCGCAACGAAGTTTTTCGGTTAGAATGCCCGAGTGAGTACCCGGTAGTTTTCCCGCCACCCGCATTTTTCGTGAGGATTCGCCATGAGCCAAGACCCGTCTCTGCAAACCGATCCATCTGAACGAATCCCTGTTAAGAGTCGCGGCAAACAGCACCTCACGCAACTCGATACTTGGGTCTTGGTGCAAGATACTCGCATCCGGCTCGATGACAAAATTGACCGCTTGGGCGAACGGTTAGAAGCGAAAATTGACAAACTCGACCACAAGATCGAACGACTCGAAGATCGCGTCGATGCGCTCGGCGAAGAAATGGTGGTGGTCCGCAAAGAGATCATCGGTCTGGACGCAAAGATCGACAGAACAACCAGCGAACTACGCAACGACATTGTTGAGTTGGGCAGTGAACTCCGCAAGGAGTTTACCGCAACGCTTGATCGAAAGCTGGATAGGCAGACTAACTTTCTCGGCGTGATGTTTGTTATTTTGGGGCTGGTAGTTACCATTGCCATTGGAATTGTTGGTTGGGTTATTCCCGCAATGCGGTAATTCGTGGCGTGCTTTGCGCAATGACGCAAAACAACCAACCAGCACGAAACAGCGTCATTGGCGTGCTACGATTCATGGCACTCGCTTACGCTTCGTGTTCTGATTCGGGGACTCGCTTACGCTTCGCGTTCTTATCGTCTTCCGCCTTCGTAGGTGTCGAGGAAGGCGTCGAGCCAGCAGTGGAGTAGCGCGCCGTGGCAGACTTCGGCGAGACCGTAAGTTTTTGCGGGGACGTAGAAGTTGAGGTCGCCGCGAGTGCGGCTTGCGTTGTCGGGCCGCATCGCTGATAGTGTCACAACGAACGTGTCGCGCGGAGCGACCGTGTCAATCGCACGAATGATGTTCGGCGAGTTGCCACTGCTGCTGATCGTGACGAGCATGTCGGCGGCAGTGGCGAATCTTTCGAGCTTGAAGCTGAAGAGTTCGTCGGCGGCAACATCGTTGGCGATGGCCGTCAGATACGCCGTCTCGCTGCACGAACTTGTGCGGATGCGTCCGGCCTTCATCGCGTCGAGTGTCATGTGTTCGGCCATCGTCGCACTTGCGCCGTTCCCGATGAAGTAGAGCGTCCCGTTGCGTTCATCGCGGAGACGGTACGTCGCCGCAACCCACGCAGCCATTGCGGCTTCAACATCGAGAATCGTTCCGTCGCGGTGCGTGGCGACAGTTCCCGCGAGACAGTCGCGGACTTCGTGAATGTAATTGCGAACGTGATTGAGCGTCATAAGATTTAATCAGGGTTTAATCAGAACACGAAGCGTAAGCGAGTGCCCGAAGTAGTGATCGGTGGTTAGTGGTCAGTAATCAGAACACGAAGCGTAAGCGAATACCCGAATCAGAGCACGAAGCGTAAGCGAGTGGCAACAGGGTAGGTGCGGGATTTACATATCCCGCACACACGACGCACGTCGCGCGAGAACTACGATTGGTTGACAATTCGCACGGCATTTGTGACTACACAAATGCCGTGCGATGGGTGTGTAAACCCATCGCCTACCTTGCAATTTCGTAGCAGTACAAAAAGTGGTCGTGGCGAACGAGGAGTTTTCCCGACGCGATTACGAGGTGTGCCCAGTATTTTCCTTGGCCACCTTCGGGGAGCGTGAAGCGACCGCATTCGTGATACGCCGTTGGCGTCGCCTCGATCAGTGCGACTTTTCCTTCGGTCTCGTCCATCGCGTAGAGCATACCATCGGCGGCAATGACCGTTCCCAAACCGATGCCGCGATCTTCCCACTTCACGTCGCCTGTTTTGATGTCGAGACAGACCCACGTTCCACCTTTGTAACGGTGCGACGACCCGTAGACGTGACCATCGACGGCAACAATGCTGCCGTGATTGTTGTCAAGCTTCGTCTGTCGCCAGAGCGACGTGATCTTGACTGCACCGGCGTCGTCGTTTAGTTGCAACAGTTCCGTGCCGCCATCGCCGTAACCTGACGCAATGACAACAAGACCATCGCCGAGATAACGCGGCGTGTTCGCTTTGACTTCACGGTCGTTACGATGCGTGTGCGTTGCAACAATCTTTCCGTCACGAACATTCACGAGAATGAGGTGTCGCTCGGTCATCGTTGCAAAGAATCGTCGATCTCGCCAAGTGAAAACTGTTCCAGTTGCGTAAGATGACGACTCGACTGCGGTATTCCCAGAGTCGCTGTTCCCGTCACCGGGGCCGCTAATTGCGGGCGATTTCCAGACGAGTTCACCGGTGATTTTGTTGTACGCAACGACTGCGGATTCCGCGCCTCCCGGACACGCAAAGACAATTTCGCCATCGACAACAGGCGACTCGGCCATCCCCCAAAACGGTGCGGCGGCGTTAAAGTCTTTACCAAAATCTTGACGCCATAACACCGCACGTTTCGTTAGGTCAACGCACACCAAAACACCATAACCAGTCGTCACATACGCACGGTCGCCGTCGATGGTTGGCGTGCTGCGTTCGCCTTCGTATTTGCGGGTGACGTTCCAGCCCGCAGCGATGTCGCACTGCCAAATCTCTTTCCCCGTAGACAGATCGAGACAGTAGAGAACGTCGCGCGCACTCGATTCGTCCTCGGCGACGTTGCCAGCGATGTAAATCTTCCCCGCGACAACCGCAGGCGAACCGTAACCGCTCACCTTCGGAGTTTTGCCGATATTTTCAGCCGTCCAAAGAAGCCGTGGCGGCGTATTCCAGACGCGGAGAAGATTCGTTTCGTCGGCGATGTTGTCGCGGTTCGGACCGCCAAACTGCGGCCAGTTATCGCCACTCGCCACAGACGGCTTCGCGCCAGCAACCTTCATTTCTAGCGAGTAGAGATGTGTGCGGGCGGTGATGAATAGAGTTTTGCGGTCAGGGCCGCCGAAGCAGACGTTCGCCGGAACTTCCGGGCATTCAATCGTCTCGATCAGTTTGCCGGTCGGGTCGAATACGAGAACTTTGTCGGTCGTGATGTAGACGTTCCCTCTTTCGTCGAGCGTCATTCCGTCGATGGCTGGTTCGGCGAAGAACTGTTTGCCGGTGAGTGTGGCGTCGTCATTGATGTCGTATCGCCAAACTTTGCGGGCCGCTTCGTCGGTGATGTAGAGCGTCTTGCCGTCGGGCGTACCGACGATGCCGTTCGGACGAACATAGTCGTCGGCGACTCGCTTCACGCTCTTCCGATCTGGTGAGATGTAGTAGACGTGTTCGCCGCCTTGAACAACTTTGTATTCGCGTCCGTAGACGGGGTCGGTGAAGTAAATACCGCCGCGGGGATCGATCCAGAGGTCGTTCGGTTTGTTGAACCGTTTTCCATCGAACTCACCCGCAATGACGCTCTTTTTGCCATCTGGCGTGTACGAAACGACGCAGCCGTTTCCGCCTTCGCACGCGATTACGTTACCATCTTTGTCAACGTAGAGACCGTTTGCGTGGAACGAGTCTTCGACGAACGTTGTAAGTTTTTTGTCGCCGACGTTCCAGTGATAGATTTTCCGCTGCGGGTCATCGACGAAGTAGATGTCGCCGCGTGCATTGACCGCTGGGCCTTCGGTGAACGTGAAACCGTCAGCAACGGCGACGACTTCTGCACCGTCGCGCCGAACCGACTCCGCAAACGTAAGCCCAACGCCGAACAATGTCAACGCCAACACAAATGTAAACCGTTTCATAGCAAACAACCTTTCTCGCTTGAACTACGCGAACTCCCCAAATCCACACATGGCGACGCATTCTAGTGCGGTCTGCGTCATGCGTCAACGGGCGACGCCAGTTTCCCTGTAGCGATTTTGCCGATTGTGTCGATAGAGACGGCATGACACTGTTCAATTCGCTCCACATTGCTGGCGGTTCGCTCAATGCAACGAGTCTTGGGATTCAAGTCGCTGGGCAGAATCTCACCAACGCCGGCACGCCGGGTTACGCCCGCGAAGTGCTCAACCTCACTTCCGCCGGAACACTCAAAACCTACGGCGGTACCGCCATCGGCGCGGGCGTTTCAATCAACGGCGTTTCGCAAATCATCGACAAGTTCGTCGAAGAACGGCTCCGCAACGCCGGAAGCGAACTCGCAAACTCGTCAACGCAATCGCAGTATTACACGCTCCTAGAATCAACAATGAACGAGCTGACTAAGACCGACGTGAGTACGCTCCTAACGTCGTTCTTCAACTCGATCAGCAACGTACAAAATCAACCGGAGAACTTAATCTTTCGCCAAATGGTCGGCGAATCCGGTATGCAAATCACCGACGCTCTCAACCGATTGAGTACGGCGATTGTGACAATGGAAATGGACATCAACAAACGTGTCGTAACATCGTGCGATCAGATTAATTTGCTAACATCGCAGATTCAAAGACTCAACGAAGACATCGCCAAGGTCGAGTCGGGACAACACGGCGGCACCGAAGCTGTCGGCCTCCGCGACCAGCGTCAAGCCGCACTCACCTCGCTGTCGCAGCTTATCAATGTGCGAACATCCGAAGACCCGCAAACCGGAATGCTCACCGTCGCCTGCGGTGGAAGTATTCTCGTCGCGGGTGGCGTTCGCAACGAAGTGAAGCTGGCACAAGAAGACACCGATGCCGCTCCCGTCAGTGCAACGTTTCTCTACGTCGGCAACAACCGACTCGACGTGCGGAGCGGACAAGTCTACGGATTCTATCAAGCCCGCGACACCGTTCTGGCCGGTTTTCACGAAGAGATCGACTCGTTCGCGGCGTCGCTCGTTCAAGAGTTCAACAAGATTTACACCAGCGGACAAGGACTCGTCGGCTACACAAATCTCACCAGCCAGCAAGCGGTGAGTGACCCGTCGATTCCGCTCAACGAAGTCGGACTCGTCCCAGCACCTACGAGCGGACAGTTCAAAATCCTCGTCACCGATAGTCAAGGCATAACGACCGAACACACGCTCGACATCACGTTACGCGATCCGGTTGTGCGCGATCCGTTCTCACTCAAACCGGAACCGCTCCGCGACGGAACGACACTCACCGACCTCGCAGACGCGATCAACAGCATCGAAGGGATCGTCGCGCGAGTCGATTCAC
This sequence comes from Thermoguttaceae bacterium, assembly GCA_051651625.1. Classification (GTDB taxonomy): domain Bacteria; phylum Planctomycetota; class Planctomycetia; order Pirellulales; family Thermoguttaceae; genus JBOFSQ01. Next base: position 74,969 of record JBOFSQ010000103.1, read on the forward strand.
GCAATCGGCTCGTGATCGAATCGGAGTCTCCAAACCTCCAGTTTTCGTTCGCCGACGACAGCAGCGGTATACTCAGCGGACTCGGTCTCAACACGTTTTTCACGGGACGCGACGCTGGCACAATCAGCGTGAGCGACATCGTTTTGAAAGACCCAAACAAGTTCGCCGCCAGCCGTACCGGCCCCGGACAAGACACCGACATCGCCACTCGTCTCGCCGCAATGCCCGACACAAAACTGCCGTCGCTTGGGCAGCGTTCGATCACCGATTGTTACAAGGCGATTGTGAGCGGCGTGAACCTCGCAGGCGGAACAACGAAGGCCGTCTTGAGTGCAGACTACGCCCACCAAGCCTCACTCACCGCGCAGCGCAACGCAATTTCCGGCGTAAACCTCGACGACGAAACAATCTCACTCCTCGCCTACCAGCGTTCGTATCAGGCGTCGGCAAAATACATTGGTGTCATCAACGCGATGCTTGAGGCGTTGATCAGTATGTAGGGAACGAATTTATCCGTTCCACCACAGAATAGAAGCCGGAAAGGAGGCGGGAATCCAGAGCAACGCTTTGAGGATTGATTGCGTCTTTGCCCCGACGGGGCAGTATTTCAATAACCGGCGGTAAGTGCAGCCGCGATAGCGGCAAGCGCAACCGCCGGTAGCGACGCCAAAGAATCAGCGTCTGTAAGACGCCACCTTGCAAACCAATAACTGATCTTTTGGTAGCGTCCCGTTGGGACGCACAGTTTCGTTTTTCGCGTACCGGCGGTTGCGCGGAATACCGCTTACCGCCGGTTATTGAGATTGCTGCCCCGTCGGGGCAAAAAACACGCCGCGTTCACGACAAATTGTAAAACAAACCGTGAACAGTTACCCAGATGTTATTACGCGGGAACATTCACACAAGTTCATTTCCAGAGTCCCCACCATGTCAATCGTCCCACTTGGTTTTGGTCGTGTTAGTGTCCCGATGCAGTTTACGCGGGCGACTTCGTCGCTTCAGTATCAGAACTCGGCGATGGCAAAGTACGAGCAGCAGCTCACGACGAACCTGCGTTACCAGTACGGCAGCGACGCCCCGTTCGACGCCGCGACGACTCTCTCCGTGCAAATGCAGATGGAGCGGAAGGAGCAAAACGTCAAGAACACGTCGTCGGCACTGTCGTTTTTGTCGGCTACGGAGTCGTCGGTTTCGCAGATCAACAAGTTACTCTCCGATGCTCGCGGTGCCGCACTCGACGCGGTTAACACCACCACCAGCAACGCCCAGCGCGTCTCGCTGGCAATGACGGTACAGCAGACTCTCGCACAAGTCTTCAACCTCGGAAACTCAAAACACAACGACCGGTATCTCTTCTCCGGCGCGACGACCAGTCAAATCCCGTTCGTCTGGGGAAGCGATTCGTACACAATAGATTATCTCGGCAGCCAAACCGAACTCTTCACTTGGTCAAACGTCGATCTCCTCGCGCAATCGACCGTGAACGGTAACGACATTTTCGGCGCGATTTCCGACCCAGTTCGCGGCGACAGCGATCTCAATCCGTCGCTGCGATACGATATACCGCTTTCAGAACTCAACGGCGGCGACGGTGTAACTCTCGGCAGTATTCGGCTCACGTTTACACGCAACGGGATCGGCACCGCCACGGATGTTAACCTCGCTGGTTGTGTTACGGTGCGCGACGTGTGCGACCGCATCACAAAAGCGTCGCCGCCCGGACTGTCAATCCGCGTCGAACGCACCAACAGCGGACTCGCAATCACAATCCCCGACGACGCCGCAGCGACGCTAACAATCAGCGAAGTCGGGCGCGAGACTGTCGCCAAGCAACTCGGTATCGCCACGACAACGCCGATCCGCCCCGGCGAAACATTCATCGGCAAAGACCTAAACCCAATCGTCTCGCCGCAAACACCACTCGCCGACCTCTTCGGTTCGCGTGCTATCGCGTCGCTAAAGTTCGCGGGCGACAACAACGACATCGTAATCGAAGCGAATTCAAACGGTGCGTCGTTCAACGGCACAACGCTGGCCCTCGTCGGTGACCGCAACGTCCCGCCGGGGCACGAGCAGGTTTCGTACAACGCCGCCACCGGACAAATCACGCTCGTTATGCACCCCGACCACACGTCGGCCAACGATATGGTGGCGGCGATAAACCGCGCATCAGAAGACGGAACAATCCCGTCAATCACCGCGCGACTCGACCCGCTCGACCAGCAGCGACGCAACGACCAGCAACCCGGCACCGGACTCGTCCCGATCCTTCCCGGTACGCCAATCGTCGTCGGAAAAATGCAGTACGGTTCGGGCGAACCGTTCGATCAGAAATCGGGGATGCAGATCGTCAACGGCGGCAAGACGCACACGCTCGACTTCTCGAAATGTACGTCGGTCGGCGATTTTCTTTCGGTACTCAACGACCCGCAGTACGGACTTTTCGCGTCGATTAATCCATCGGGAACTGGAGTAAACATTCAGAGTCGCGTCAGTGGTGCCGACTTCACCATCGGCGAAAACGGCGGTACGACCGCGACGCAACTCGGCGTTCGCACGCTCGTCGGTTCGACGGTGCTTTCGGATTTAGATTTCGGTCGCGGTGTCCACGACTACGAAGGTCCGGGGACGAACGCGTCGGTAGTTTACACGTCGCAGATCGCAAACACTGCGATGCGACTCACCGCGCGTGAAGAAGGTGTTGCGTGGAACGACGTTGCGATAGAGTTTGTTACAACGAACGACCCGGACGGTCGCGTTTTGGTGACGTGGGACGAAGCGAGCAAGCGCATCACCGTTGCGATCAATCCGGGCGTGACGAAGGCGTGCGATGTTGTTGCGGCGTTCAACGAGCAGCCGGGGCCGCGCGAGTTTTTCACACTCGCACTCGACGACACAAACGGCGTCAACACGGGGCAGGGCGTCATTGATCTTGGGAACAAGCTCACCAGCGGCGGCAGCGACGGCGGCGTAGACTTCACGATCACACGCAACGACGGAACGAAACTCGACATCAACATTCTCGGTGCAAAAACAATCGACGACGTTCTTGCGATCATCAACAACAATCCCAAAAACGGTGACGGACTTTTGGTCGCGCAGCTTTCGGAGTTTGGTAACGGCATTGAACTTGTTGACAAAAGTCTCGGCGGTTTTGCAACGCGAGTCGATCGCGCACTGCTTTCGACGGTGGCATACGAACTTGGACTCGTCCCTTGGGGCGAGGAGTATCAAACCAAAACGACGAGTGGTGCGGTGGCGAGTGCGATGTTTGCTGGTGCGAATGTCAACACTGCGATTTATGCGTCGGCGTCGTCGGTTAGCAGTTTGCCGAACGGGATTAGGATTGAGTACGTCGATATGAATGCGGCTGGTGGTACTGGTCAACCGTCGTTTGCGTGGGACGCCGCGCAGCGTGTGATGCGTTTTGAAATTGATTCCGGTACGACAACTGCGCGCGATGTTCTCGCGCTTTACGAAGCGGAAGCGACGCCGCAACTCAAGTCGCTGTTTCGGTTTCAAAACGGCAGCAATCCAGACGGCACGACGAGCGACGGAAGCGGCGTCGTTTCGCTTGGGATGTGGCAACTTGCTGGCGGGGGCGACGCCAAACTCACCGGCACCGATCCGAACCCGCTTGAAACGGAATCGCTCTACACTGCACTCGTCCGTTTGCAACGCGGGATGGAGCGTAACGACATCCGCGAGATCGAACGTGCGACGCAGATGCTCGACGCGAGAATGAGTCAGCTAACGAACGTCCGTGCAGAAGTTGGCGTGCGTCAACAGGCACTCGACACGAACACGACTCGTATCGAAGACGAGTCGATTCAGCTCCAAGAGACGCTCAAAAACGCTCACGAAATTAACTTCGCCGACACGTCGATGGAGTACCTCGCGCAGCAAACAATGTATCAAGCCGCACTCACCGTCACGGGACGCATCTTCCAAATGTCGCTGATGAATTATCTGTGAGACCCGTTACGGGTCGATTTGCAGGCTTCGCCCTCCACAAGACCGCGGCCTCGATGGGCCGCTACCGTTTTGGTACGGAAAATTCAAACCGTCTTGAGTAGAACTTGTGTGTGGCCGTGAACGGATACCTGTCGTCTACGTTGACAGGATGCCACACAGCGGGATAATGGCGGCCTACATTTCTTGCCAACGCACGACACGTCTCACACATCACACACGCTCTTATGGAAGTCATTCTCACCGCCCAACAACTGCGGCGACACTTTGCTGCCGATCCCGTTCTCGTTGACACATCGTTTCAGATTCGCGCTGGCGACAAGATCGGTCTGGTCGGCCCGAACGGCTGCGGAAAAACGACGCTCATGAACATCCTCGCGTCGCGCGAGGAGTCGGAGAAGGGGTCGATTGAAAAGGCGTCGGACATTTCAATCGGTTATCTCGAACAGCACCCCGAAGTCGTCGCCGGACGCACAATTCTCGACGAAGCAAAACTCGCACTCGCGCCGCTGATCGCAATGCAGCACGAGGCCGAAGAAATCGCACACAAACTCGCCGTCGTCACCGACGAACTCGATCACCGCCGCCTCGCCGCGCGATACGACCACATCCACGAATCGCTGCTCCGTCACGATGCGTACCACCTCGACCACCGCATCGAACGCATCCTCCACGGACTCGGTTTCCGCGACGAAGACCTCAAACAAGAAGTCGCGTCGCTCTCCGGCGGCGAACTCAATCGCTTGAGTCTCGCAAAATTGCTACTCGCCGAACCCGACATCATGCTACTCGACGAACCGTCGAACCATCTCGATCTCGTCGCCACCGAATGGCTCGAAGATTTTTTGAAAAACACTTCAGCGGCGGTGCTGCTGGTGAGTCACGACCGATATTTTCTCGACCGCGTAACGCAACGAGTTTTCGAGCTTTACTTCGGAACGATTGATGAGTTCATGGGGAACTTTTCTGCGTACACTCGCCAAAAAGAAGAACGGCTTCTCGTGCAGACACGCACCTACGAAAAGTGGGTCGAAGAAGTCGAAAAGACCAAAGACTTTATCCGCCGTAACCACTACGGAATGAAGGCGGCGCAGGCCGAAGACCGCCGCAAAAAACTGGAGCGGCTCGAAGAAGAACCGGCGTCGCTGCCGCGAAAAATCGACACGCCACCGATGCGTTTTCCAAAGGCGTCGCGGACGGGCGACATCGTATTTCGCATCAAAGATTTGTCGAAAGGTTACGGCACGCTGCTCTTTCACAACCTAACTCTCGACATCGAACGCGGTCAACGCTGGGCAATTCTCGGCCCGAACGGTTGCGGAAAAACAACGCTGCTGAAGTGTCTACTCGGACTGCTCGAACCCGATTCCGGCACCATCGAACACGGACAAGGAATTAAGATTGGTTATTTTGACCAGCAGCTTCACTGTCTCGATTCGGGTATGCGTGTTGTCGATGCGATTCGTCCTCCGAACCGGATTTTTGAGGAGCCGCAGCGTCGGGCTTTGCTCGGTTCGTTCGGACTTACCGGCGACCAGCAGCTTCAGCCGGTCGGCAGTTTGAGCGGTGGTGAACGGTGCCGTGCCGCACTTGCAAAGTTGTCGGCGGAAGAAGCGAACGTACTCATTCTCGACGAACCGACAAACCACCTCGACCTCTGGGCACGCGCCGCACTCGAACGCGCCGCACGCGACTTCGACGGCACCGTTATCTTCATCAGTCACGACCGGTTCTTCGTCGATCAAGTGGCCGACCACCTTCTCATTATTCAGCCCGATGCGACGTTCCGAGTTCTCGAAGGGAACTATCAAACGTTTCGGATGATGGTGAGTCGCGGTCTCATTGCCGACCCGTTTTCCACGAGCAATTTTTCGGCAACGCCTGCGAAGACGCCGCAAACTGCGAAACCGACGCAACAGCCGACGCCTACGAAGAAGGAGTCGGCGAAGAAAGATTCTTCGCGCGACGCCTCACAGGCGAAGCCGCGCGACGCAAAGAAAAAAGTTCCGGTTCCGAAGTCGCCGCGAAAGTTTGCGTATCGCAAGGTGAGCGACATTGAGGAAGAAGTTTTCGCGCGCGAGACGCGGGTGATGTCACTCAACGAAGACTTGCTCGCACCGCACGTCGTCCGCGACGGCGAGAAGATGCGTGCGATTCAGATTGAACTCGACGAAGAAAACGCCAAACTCCAAGAACTCTACGCACACTGGGAAGAGGCAACGGCTAGGTGAGTGGTTGGTGGCCAGTAATCAGAACGGGAAGCGTAAACGAGTGAAGCGTGTTCTCCCGCTGTCCATCGTGTCCATTCCGTCCATCGCGTTCACTCCGTTCACCGGACAATGACACATCACTATTCGGCCACTTGGAAAACTTCGCCACCGATTTCGCCGCCAGAAGTGATTCGGGTTACGCGGTATCAGATGGTTTGTGATTTGAAGGGCGACTCGCTGCCGGTGGTCGATATGCCTGCGGGGTTTCGTCCCCTCCGGTGGTCGCCGCGTCTGCGTGATTTGCACGCACGAGTTCAGTACCTCGGTTTCCGCGACGAAGACGACGCGAACCTTTTCCCATCATTTCAGAGTAACGAACGGTGCATTCGTCTCATCGACTCACTCGCATCGAGTTCACACTTCGACCCAGCCGCGACGCTTCTTGTCGTGAAGCGATCTGGTTCAGCGTCAACAAATGCGCCGCAGTGGCGTGCGGTGGCGACGATTCAAGTTATGCGTTACACATCTGACATGGCGTCGATAGTCAACATCACTGTTCTTCCAGAGTTTCGTCGGAGCGGGATCGGCGCGGCTTTACTTTCGGCGTCGCTGCGGCAGCTTGCTGGAGACGCCGTGCGAAGTGTCGCGCTTGAAGTCACCGCCACAAACTCCGCCGCACTCCACCTCTACACACAATTCGGATTCCGAATCGACGCCACAATCTACAAAGAAGTTGCGGTGGTGTGAGATGCAAATCGGTTAATCGTTCACGGTTTGTTCCGTCATTCCTGCGTGGGCAGCAATGACGGACGTGGGAAGCAACCCTGAACGCTTACCTTGCGTCTACTCTTCGATGATGATGCGAAAACCGACGTTGTGGACTTTTTGGTATGTCTCGTATGCAAGTCGCATCGCGGCACTGGCGGTGCGAGGGCGGTCACACCAGCTTCCGCCACGCGCGACTTTTTTCGTCGTGATGTCGCCGTCGTTGCGGCCATCAGTCTCGCTGTATGGATACGGTTTGTAATCGCTCTGCGTCCACTCGCTGACGTTTCCGATTATGTCGTAGAGTTCCCACGGATTCGCCCAGCACTCCGCAACATAATCGACGACGAACCAGTTGTCGGTAAACCTGTCGTCGCGCAGCGGGAACGTCCCCGAATAGTCGCGTCTCCGGTGGACTTTGCTACCGCCATCCCAACTGGTGTAGGTGCGCCGCAGCCCCGCATCGGCGAGGTTCGCCCAAGTTGAAAAGTTTGCGTCGCGGTCGCCGTAATAAAACGGCGTTGCGGTCCCAGCGCGGGCCGCCCATTCCCACTGCGCCTCGGTCGGGAGTGTGACTTTTTTCCCCGTCTTTTCCGACAGCCACTTGCAAAACTGCGTCGCCTCTTGCCACGAAAGACGCGCCGCCGGTTGACGCGGATGATTGGCAATATACCCCGGCACAACGTGGTCTTTGCCATCTTCTTTGAGATACCGCGTGTCGTGGTCGGGGTCGAACGCGCCGTACTGCGCGTTCGTCGTTTCGGTCATCGCCATCCAAAACGGCTTCTCGATTGTAACCGTGTTAAGCGGCTGCTCGTCGGGATAACCGTCGGCTTGTCCCATCACAAATCTGCCTGCGGGAATTCGTACCAGCGTGATCGACTCCTTCTCATTGAGCGGGACGACGAGACGATGCGGATTAACCGCATCCGCCGAGACTTGACGCCGCATCGCAACTTCGCGCGAGAACTCCCATTTCGGAAGTTTCGTCGCATCTCCCGCACCGCCAGTGCGCGCGGCGGCGAGAAGTTTGTCGATCTCGTCTGGTGTAACGCGAATAACTTCGCTGCGCTTTTGTGTACTTGCTGCGAGCAGACTGTCGCGGTATTCCTGTTCGGGATTCGTGTCGAGACCGGCGTAGAGCGTTGCCAGTTCGAGCCGACGCTTTTCTTGTGGCGGATTGTTCCACCAACCGCGATACGGCAAGTTGAGGTCGATCCAAGTGTAAAGCCGTTCCCAATCTTCGCGTGAAAGTTCCACACCAAAATGCCCCTTGCGAAGCCGCTGAACAAGCTCTGATGTTGAGGCGTGATACTCCATCGGTTTGAGTATTTCAAGCTCGGTTTCGGGGCCGGGGTGACGGCAGTACGGATTGAGTGCGGCGTATGACGTGTCGGTGCGCCAGTCGCCGGTGTTGTGTGCTTCAAACGAAAGAAGACCGCGTGCGGACTTGTTGTCGTCGTTGTGGCAAGCGATACACTTGGCGTCGAGGAGCGGCTGAATCTCGGTTTCGTAACCAAACGGACGCGGCGGACCGAACCACGGCGTAATTTCTTGCGGCGGTTTTTGCGCGGCGATCTTTCGATCGGTCGGCGTCGCCTCTTTGCTGTCTTCGTGACACCCAACACACGACAGGCTTTCTCCCGGCATGCAAAGCGTCCAGCTTCGCATCAGTTGTAATGCGGCACCATCTTCGTCGAGAACTTGAATCGAAATCGGTGTGTTTGCAGGGACGTTGAAACAGACGCTGCCATCTTTTTCGACATCGACCGTACCGAGAATTCGTTTGACATCCCAACTCGATTCCTGACCGACCGACTCGTGTCCGCCGCTGCCGTTGTAACCGAAGTGATATGCGAAGAGTCGAAGCTGCGTCGCCTTGCCGCGTGGGATGTTTTTGAGGCCGTGACCGGCGTAAATGTCGGTGATGAACATCGTGCCGGTATCGGATTCGGGGTCGGTCATGTCGTGCTGAACTGGCGGCGTTTCGCGTGCGATGAGCGGAATCGGCTGAAAGAGGTGCGAGTCGGGAAGTTCTGCAAGTTTGACCATATTGTCGAATCGGTCAACGAGCCAAACGCCAAAAACGCCGCGACGCTGCTGACGCATCGAGACGAGAAAAAAGTTTTCGTCGAGCGGATACGGATAGGCAAATTGATATGTTGCGTCGCCACCTTGGTTGTCGTAAACATTTCCGACAACATCGCGTCCGAATCCCGGAATCTCTTGAACGCAGCCTGTCACTTCTTTCGGAAAGACTCGCGGGAAGATATTGATGTGTGTATCCTCCGGTCCCCATTCTTTCGAGACCGGATCGAATCTGAACGGATAGCGCGTACCGAGTCGCGGGTCAACGACGAGCAGTCGTCCAGACTCGCTTGGCGCGTGGTGTCCTCCGACAACGCCGATGAAGAGGTCGGGGTTTCCCGGAATCTGACGCGGGTTTTTATACGCCGTCGGGAAGAGCGAACCGCTCCCCCAAATCGCTCGTTGATTTCGCCCGTCTGGATTCATCGAAAAGAGAATGCGGCTCATGTAGTGTGGAACATCTGAATACTCCCATCGCAAATAGAGCACCTTGCCGTCTTCCATCACGGACGGATGCCAGTCGCTGTCTTGTTCAAATGTGAGTTGCCGCACCGCCTTCGTTTCGGTGTTGACGCGATAGAGATTCGCCATCGGTTTTCCGCCGTTTTCGCACGGCAACCCTTGCATCCCTGCGGTCGATGCGGTGACGATGAATCCGTCTTCGGGGAGATAGCAGGCGTCGAAAAACTGTACGTCACGCTGGTCGTTTGGAGTGAGTTCGCGCACTGCTTTGGAATCGAGATCGAGTTCAAAGACGCCCCAATTTCCATGCTCGTTGATCGAACTGTATAGGAGTCGTTTGCCGTCGAAGTGGAGATCGATGTCACGCATGATTCCTTCGTTCGGCTGCCGATAGAGCGGCGTGACTTCTGGCGTGCCGCGCAAATTGCTGACGATGACGATCTCGTTGTCCCACGGACGCCGCGGGATGTTGTCGTTGACATACGAGTTCAGCGAGACGAATCCGAAACCTTTTTCGTCCTGTTTTCTTCGGACGAGAACGAGTTTGTCGTTATCGAGCAGCGGATTTGCAAGAGCGACGCGGCGAATGAGTGCGGCGAGCGACGCCTCGGCAGCTTTGTGTTCCGCCGCCGACGCTGTGTGCTGTGCAAGCGCGGTTTCGATTTGGTCGAGTTCGGCGAGCCACGCGGGGCCGTTCGGCAACTTGTCTTTGTGCGTGGCGACAAGATGCGTTATCAGTCGCCGCGCCGACGCAGGCGTGTTGACTGGAACAACCCCGTTGTCGTACGCCACCGCTTGCGGCGTCGCCAACACCAACTCCGCGAGACACACAATCACCATCCACGCCACACGTTCACACTGTTCCCGTCTCATCACGAATCTCCTTCAGAGGTTAATTGTAAGCGTTCACGAATTTTGCGTTTACGAGCAGTTCTTTTGTCACACGGAGTCACAGAGGCACGGAGAGGAGACGAATCCGCAGATTGCACAGATTGCCGCAGATTTTCAGTTCTCGTTGCGTCTCTGTGCTCTTTGTGCCTTTGTGTGAAAAAAAGAACTGCCAATTGACTACGCGACTTGCAAACCGTGAACGGATACGGTTAATTTATGCCCAAAACAGCACGAAAACGTAAACCGATCTAACGCTACGCCGCGTCATCAGTGCATCTCGATTTCGCACGCGCCGATGGCTGGTGCGAAGTAGTTGAAGCGGACGTTCGGGTGATCGGCGAGGAGCGACATCGGCACCGCAGTATCGACGATCCGTTTTGAAATCATCATCGCCGACAGACGTATGCCAAACGGATTGTCGTGGACGCCGGGGTGCCAAATCGAAACAGTCTCCGCCTTCCATGTCTCAACGGGGCCGATAGTCACTGCTTGGCACGGAACGTTTTGAACAACTCCGCCGCCACTCGTTCGCGCGTTTTGTATGATCGTCATCGGATGGAGATCGACAACGCGCGTTGCAAGTTTTCGGTACTCTTCTGGCGGTGGCGGCGCATCGACGTACTTCCCGACACGCTGCGGCGGGTCGTTGAATGCCCAGTGTTTCGTCTCGCCCTGTCCGCCCTGCATCAGAACGCAGCGTGCGGAGTTCCAACTGGCGGCGTCTGCGGATGGATCGTTCGTCGGAAAGTGAATGTTCGCCAGCGGCATTTTGAGGTGTGACGCAATTCGGTCGAAACACAAATCGAAGTCGGCCTTCGCAAATCCGAGCGGAAACTCTTTCCCAACAACACGCCCATCGACGACCCACTCGTCCATCCCCCAAAAGTGGGCGTGCGTCAAATCGAGTTCGAGTGCGTTTACCAAACGAGCCACGAGCGGAAGCTGTTCTGTCGGGCCGATAGGACCGCAAACGCCAGCCGGACGCGACGGCGTTGCCTGTCGCCAAGCGTCGATGTATTCGAGTGCCTCGGCGAGAAAGAACTCTTCTCGCGTCTCGAAGAAGCGTACTTCAAATCCGTCGCGTGAAAGTTGCAACAAGTCGCGCGGCGTGAGACGGGCCGCATCGTCGAGAATCTCGCGGTCAAGCGTGGTGTAGTCCCACCACGTCGGGGCGATACGACTCAATTGACGTTTCTTGGACATTGCAAAATCTCCTGTGGTTGCGTTTACGGCGATCCTAGTCCCAGTTTGTTGAGTTCGTTGCGTGTGGCTGGCGAGAGTATGAAGTTGACGAATAGCGCGGAGGCCGCCGGGTTGAGTCCGCCTGTTAGCGTTAGCAGTTCGAGCGGCACGACAACTGGCTCGTCGGGGAACAACTCAATCGCAAGATATTCACGCGGCGGCTCTTCACGCGGAACGTGTTCTTGCGGATGCGTGTATCGTCTTGCCTGAAAATTCCAGATGAGAACGGCGTCAACAATCTGCGACTCAACTGCAACCGTTAACTCAATATCAGATTCAAACTCGAAGACAAGCCCGTTCCAAGCATCGCTTGCGACACGTCCGAGAGCCATAGCGGACACCTCGCCTAGCCCGCTGCGTTCGGGAGCAACAACGCCAAGACGTAACCGGTTTTCAAAGAGTTTTGCCAGTGAACTTACGTTTTCGGTCGCCTTATCCGCCGGAACCAATATCACCGGAGAGACACACCCTACACGCTGCGCACGCATAACAATTCCCAGCTCTTCTAGTTCCTTGCGCTGGAGTGATGAATCGCACCAGTAGAGATCGACAAACGGTACTTCTGCGAGGTGATTGAGCGACTGCCGTACCACAAGATCAACACGCAACTCCTCCGGTTTCCGAACACGATAAGGGAGGAGCGGCTTATCCGCGAGTGCCTCTGGTGAAACGTTGGCAGTGGTGGCAACGGGGTAGATCACGACAGAACGTCGGGCGTAGACCAAACTGAAAAGCTCCGCTTCGTGCGAAAGAATACCTGCGTAAGATTCGTCGCAGGCCAAATTGATAGTCCGCTGCGCACCACACCCCGACAAGAACACCACCACCGCCAACAAAAAAGCGGCAACGCAAATGGTGATACGATTCGAGGGCGAAGTGCGCATCGAGACACCTATTCCAAGAACCCAACAAGGTCTTGGCTTCGCGCCGGTTGCTGTAACTTGCGAACCGCTTTCGCCTCGATTTGGCGGATGCGTTCACGAGTCACTTTGAAAATGTGCCCAACTTCTTCAAGCGTGTAACTGTAACCGTCACCGAGGCCGTAACGCATTTTGAGGATTTCACGCTCGCGGTACGACAGCGTTTCGAGTGCCGAGGCAATACGCGACTTTAGCATTGCGTGCATCGCGTTGTTGGTCGGGCTTTCGGCAGTTTGGTCGGGAAGCAAGTCGCCAAAGTGCGAGTCTTCGCTGTTCCCAACCGGACGGTCAAGGCTAATCGGATACCGATTCATCGCCAAAATCTTACGCGTATCGTCGAGGTCGGCACACGCGGCGTTTGCGGTCTCTTCGACCGTCGGCTCACGTCCATTCTCTTGATAAAGTCGCCTAGCAACATTGCGCATCTTCGACATGTTCTCGACCATGTGAACCGGAATACGAATCGTCCGGCTCTGGTCTGCAACAGCACGAGTAATCGCTTGACGAATCCACCACGTTGCGTAGGTACAGAACTTGAATCCACGGCGATACTCGAACTTGTCCACCGCACGCATAAGTCCAGCATTCCCCTCCTGAATTAGGTCGAGAAATGACAGGCCGCGATTGCGGTATTTCTTCGCAATCGAGACGACCAAACGCAAGTTCCCCTCGGAGAGGCCACACTTTGCCTCTTTGAGACTCACTGCAATTCGGTGAACATAGGCAACACGATTCCGAAGACTCGTCGGTGTTTCTTGTGTCAGCGTTAGGATGCGGCGATACTCGTTGACCAGTCGAGCACGCTCATGTTCAGGACGCCCGCTCAACTTGTGAACCCGAATCTGCCGCTGAAGCTCATCGACACACTGGCTGAACCGCTCCAAAGTGCAGATCATCTGTTCGAGTCGCTGCGTCCGCAGACCGAGTTCTTCGACCAACCGCACCGCACGTCGGCGACTCCGCCCCAGACGCAACCACGCCTTCTGCCGCTCTTCACGCGACAGCGACTTACTCGTCGCACGGCGATAGTCTGACTCGTTCCGGCGGACAATCTTCGAAAGCGACGCAAGATTTTTCGGAAACCGCCCAAGAATCTGCTTCTTTTCAAGACTGTCGGTGACAGAGACCTGAATCGTTCGGTCGAACGGCAAGTCGCCGCTGTGAACCTTTTGTAGCGTGCGAACGGCGTGTTTGAGAACGTAGTCACATTCAAGGAGCTTCGCACGAAACTTCCGCCGCGAGATTTCTATGTCTTTGGCCAGCGAGATTTCACGCGGACGAGTCAGGAGCGGAATCTCGCCCATTTGAGACAGGTACATCCGAATCGGGTCGTCCGACCACGACTCGGCGGCCTCCATTTTGAGAAGCTCTTCGTCGAATGCTGCCGTTGGCACGGCCTCATCTTCGGGTTCTTCCTCTTCTTCGGCCTCACCTTCGCTCTCGCCTTCAGCTACGTCCGCCTTCGCCATAAACGATTCAACTATTTCCTCATCGTCTTCGGCTATTACACGCACCGTATCTGTTAGAGCGATGACATCCTCGTCGTCTGGGGAGAGAACATCGTCAACCTCGTCGGTGACAACAACGTCGTTTTCGTACATGGCAATGCTCCTTGGGGAAACTATGCTCATAGTGGCTAATCTTATGTGAAATGAAATATCTGGGCTTGAAACCGTCACGGCCAGTGGGCCTGTGACCCACTCTACGCCGCCGTGCGGCGACATGGTGAACATCTTGAACTATTTTAGCTCACATTTTCGCTTTTTTGTGGTTGCGTAACCCGTGTAGACAGGATTTACCGAAAAAATCGTTCGCATCCCGGCGGGCCAAGAGAACGAACCACATACGCCGCAGAAAGCCCCAAACGCAAAACGTAGTATTCTACACTGGAGCAACTCGTCGCCTAGGGGTATGCCGGAAACTGGTTCCAAACAACGCCCAAAGCCTCGACGCGACGCCACAAGGTACACGCTAAAACCGCGACTGTCCACAAGAAAACCGTCTCCAAAACCACTAAAACCCAAAACGGCGAGAGATGTGTGGACTGGTGGAAATGGGAAATGTTAGCAAAATGAATCGAGTGCGTTGACGACGACATCTCTTCGTGGTGCTAACGGCGAACGCAAGCGGTGTCAAAGTTTGGCCAGTTTGCCACGTCGCTCTTGCCGAGAAATCTTGGCTAACACTATCTCTCTTCCAAATCGCCATGAGACCCACAATCGCATCAAATCGCAGAGTAGGCATCGCCGAAACTGCGTCTAGCGGCAAAGGTGTGTCGCTGTATACCGACGGATCGGTGTGCATCATCGACTTCTTCGTTTCCCACATCTTTCTTATCGCACAATCAGGATGATGCAGCGACACCGCCACTATTTTATCACTGTCTCGTTCGCGGCGTTCACTGCGGTGACGTTCTTGGGCGGGTACGTCTCTGCGCAGGTTGCGGCACCGCTCGTTGCAGTCAACGAGAATGGTGGTGCGGGTACATCGCAAGTTTCGTGGGTTGTGAACAACGAATACGTTGTAAACGAACCGACGGAGAGTACGGAGATCGACTTCAGTGAACTCCAAGACGTTGCTCCGCAGCTTGGCCCACCGCCACAGTTGGTCGCCTCGGCACTGCGCGACCGCTATCTGCCGCACATCACGCCGCCAGCCAACACGACACCATTTGAACTTTCAGTCTCCATCGACAACGACATTCTCAATGCCTACAAGAGCGACTTTCTCCCCGTCGCCCTCGACGAGCAGCTCGTTCACCTTGAAAAGGTGTTTCATGAACAGATGATCGCAGCGGCGCGTCGCCAGCAAGAGTTGACCGCCGAAGATGCCGCAAGCGAAGATATGGGTGCGGCACGTTCGTACTCGCCGATCCAAGCAAGTGGTGTAATCGGTCGTCTGCGTCTGTTAATTCGGGCTGTTGTCTACGCAATGGAATACGATCCGTCTGCCGTCCGCGAACCGCTCGACCAACTCCACGCCTGCGTCTCGGCTCTCCAAGACGACGCGACAATGTGGGAACAAGAAGCGGTCGTTGCGTGTGTCGATATGCTTGAACGGAGGCTGATCATCTGGGAAGCTGTACTCGCTGCACGTCTTGAACAAGACAAACAGCAAACCGATTTCGCGTCGCAATCACGCACCGAACTTGTTGAGTGGACGACTCTCGCCCGCGAATTTTTGGCCTCGCCCGAACTTGCACCACACGGCCCGCAATGGACAAGCGAGTGGAAGGTCGACGAGATGATCGCGCTACTCAAGGAACTTGAAGGTGTCTCACAGCTAAACGGTGAACAAGCGAAACGTCTAAACGCCGACGCCGCCGAACTGATGACACGACTCGATCCGGCAACGTTCACATCCGTTCAGCGTCGTTTGCTCAAAGTTCCGGGAGTTCCGGCGTGGCGAAAGAGTCTCGCGCCGTTCGCAGTGAGTTTGGTAAGTCCGCTCGACTTCCTTCGTTCTATCGAGACGTTTGAAAAAATGCCGACGCCCGAAAACGAACTCACGCTGAGAACGCAGGCCCAAGTTCTCGTCGCCTCGCCGCTCAAAACGATGTCCGAACTCGGCACGACAACGCTCTCGCTCTACAGCACACCCAACATCAAACTTTATCTCTCGGTCGTCTTGCTCAATCACTTGCTCCCCGCGCCGGGGCGTGAATATGCACGGTTCCGCGATGTCGTTGCTGGACGCGACGTTACCGGACGCCGACGCACCGATACACAAGTTGCACTCACGACGATTCCAAACGAGTCAGATTTGCGTTTCGCACTCAACATCCGTGGCAAAGTTGCTGCACTCGGTACGAGTAGTGCGATGGCGACAACGCTTCAAAGCATTAGTTCAGCCGAGTACATCGGGCAGAAAGTTTTCGCGTGGACTGATAACGGTTTCGTCGGTACACCGGCATCGGTGTCGGTGAACAACGCACGCACGTCGCTCCGTTCGGTACAGCCCGGAATGGGATTTCCGCTTCTTGGCGGGATGATGTCGAACGCCGTTCGCAGCCAGTACGAGTTTCGTCAAGACGAAATTACCGCCGAAACGCGGTCGAAGATTGTGCAACAGGTTCGCACAAAGATTAATGGCGACACCGAGGCGCAGTTTGCGAAGGTCAACAGTTGGTATCGCAATCAAGTGATCGCGCCGCTAGAAGGGCTTGGTCTGACGCTACAGATGAGTGAGTCGCGGAGCGACGCCCACTGGCTTTTGCCGTCGTGGCGACTTGGTCGTCCTAGTGTTTTGGCAGCGTATCCGCCAGCACCAGAAACGCCGTATGGTGTGTTTGCCGATGTGAAAGTTCACGAATCGACGGCGAACATCCTTCTCGACAGTCTCGACATCGCCGGAAAAACGCTCACAATCGGCGAGTTGCGGCAGCACTTGCTCGAAAAGACGAAACAACCCGGCCTGTTCCAAGGAGACGACAACGGCGACATAACCGTCTGCCTCGCCGATGAACACCCGATTCGGTTGCGGTTTCATCACGGCTGCATTGAGGTCGCACTCTCGGTGGCGATGATCAAGTACAATCAACAAACGATTCGCAACTTTGAAATTTTCGCAACTTACGTCCCGCAGGAAATGGGCGACGGAACGCTTCATCTTGTCCGCGAAGGGATTGTGCGGCTCGGTGGCGACATTTTACCGCGTCACCAAATCCCACTGCGAACGATCTTTGGCAAGGTGTTCGCGGCGCAGCGTTCGCTTGAGATGACACCGGAATCTGTCAAAAACGACCCGCGTTTCGACGGGCTAACGACGGGACTTTGCCGGATCGAAAACGGCTGGTTTGCTGTCGGACTTGTCCTAGAACGTGAAGCGAACGACAGTGCCGCGCCAACCGCAGTTGAAGCCGCATCGCGCCCACGCCGAACGGCGCGATAGCGCGGTAAACGCAAATGCTGTTTCCTTCACTTCTCTGGTTTTTGTTTGCGGCGGTGGGCGTGGTGCTCATTCACCTGATCAACGTCTTGCGGCATCGTCGCGTGGCGTGGGGTGCGATGGCGTTTCTGCTCGCCAGTCACCGCGTCAACCGGACGCGGCTGTTTTGGGAACGGCTCCTACTTCTACTGCTGCGAACGCTCGCTGTCGTTCTCATCGTGCTTGCGTTCGCCGCGCCAAAGTTGCCGAGTTATGTTGCCAACATTTTTGGCGACGCCTCACCGAAACACCACGTCGTTTTGCTCGACGACTCGTTCTCGATGACCGAACGCAGTGTCGGCGGTGACAGTCCTTGGAAACAGGCGAAGGACGCAATCCAATCACTACTTCGCAGCGGACAGAGCGGCGAAACGTTCACGGTTTTGCGGTCGTCGCGTGCGATGTCGTTGGCAACGTCGCTGGAAACGAACGATGGCGACAACCGTTCCGAACTCGCGGCGATGAGCGACTGTCACCAACTCGCAGGGAACGAAGCCGCCGAACGTGTCGCCGTGCTTGAGTGCAGCGAATCTGCGACGCCGCTCGGCGAAGCGATCACAAAACTTGCCGCGATTTTGGAGGCCGTGCCGCACGCCACAATCACCGTCGTCTCCGACTTTCGCAGGCGCGACGCTTCACCCGCGGTTCTCGACAACATCAAACACACAGCCGCGAAAAAACGTTTCGTCGCGTGCGGGATCGACGACGAACGCGCAAACCTCGTCATACAAGATGCGAAACTTGTAGACGGTGTTCACGCGGCGCGGGTTGCGATGAGGCTCGATCTTCGCGTAGCAAATCTCGGTCGTGCCGCCAGCGATGCGGCGACGATCACTGTGCGTCTCGATGAGACTGCGTTGCCGCCGGTGAACGTCCCACCGCTGCGAGTCGGCGAATCGACAACGGTGCAGATTCCGATCCGCGTGAACGAATCGGGCGAACACCGAATCGTCTGTGAACTTCCGAGCGACAGCGTCGTCGCCGACAACCGCTGTGTACTCGTGCTGCGTCTTGCGGAGTCTGTTAACGTTCTAATTGTTGCGTCGAGCGAAGACGCCGCCAGCGCGACGTGCTTGCGTCTCGCGCTCGCCCCGCGCGGAATGCAGTCGGGCGTTTCGGTGCGTGTCGAACCGCCGACGTTTTTGAATGGTGAAAGTGTGCTTGACTCGTTCGCCGTCGTCATCTTCGCATCGACGCCGACGCTTACGCCCGTTGCGGTGCGGCACGTTGAAGATTTTGTCGCACGCGGCGGCGGTGCGATATTTTTTGTCGGCGAAACAACTGACGCTGCTCGCGTCGAGAGCGACTTGTACCGTAGCGGAAACGGCATCTTTCCGCTGCGGCTGACTGCGCCGGTTTCGCTCACGCCAGACTATTTAAGTCGTTCGCCTGATGTTCGCGTGACGCCACACAAAGTTTTTCGCATATTTCAGAGCGACGACGATGCACTTCTCGCCGCGATTCGGATCGACAAGTTTTTTGGTGCGACAGTCGATGACGCGCCAAACGTTCGCGTGCTTGCGACTGTCCGTGATTCGCGTACGCAAAGTGGTGTGCCGTTAGTTGTTGAGCGTGATTGGGGCGACGGGCGAGTGATCGCGTTTGCAACGACCGCCGATGCCGCGTGGAACTCGTGGAGCCGGTCACCGAGTTTTGTTGTTGTGATGCAAGATGTTGTCGCGTATCTTGCGGAGCGACGTTCGCCGCTGGAGTCGTTTCTCGTTGGCGAAACGATCACTATCTCTGGCGACGCCGCGAAACACAATCAGGCCGTTCAACTTGTTCTCCAGAACGAAACGTCTGTACGCAGCGTGAATCTCAACGTACACATCAACGAGCCGTTCCTGCTGGATTCTGCGGGTTTTTGGACGGCGACGCTCAAGACGCATAGCGGCGCGAGCGAAGAGCGTTTGTTGGCGGTGAGTGTCGATCCGCGCGAAGGCGACACGTCACTCGCGCCGCGTGCGGAGTCCACTTCTTTGACGTGGATACCGCGTGAACTTCTGGCGGCGAGTGTTTGGGACAGCGTTGGTGAGTCGTTCACGCTTGACACATTTTGGCTAATCGCAATCGCGATCTGTCTCGCCGCCGAAATGATCATCGCGCGACGAGTGTAGACCCGTTCGCCGCGTCTTGCCGCGATGCGGTTGTGGTGTATACTAAACGCCGTTGGTTTTCCGCTAGACATACCACCGCAAATCACGAATCCATGCCATGACACATCGCCATTTCATTTTCGACTTTCAAGAATCACTTGAAGCCGCTGGCCTCTTTCTTCAACTTGCTGGTGGACGGATGCGGTTCATTCGGTTAATTAAACTGCTCTACATCGCAGACCGCGTTTGCCTCGAAATGGAAGCTCGGACAATCACGGGGGACAAAGTTTGTGCGATGCCTCACGGCCCCGTTTTGAATACGGTTTACAGCCTGATTAAAGGGCGAGAGTACCGGTCGCAGATTTGGCAGCATTTTATCAAAACTGAAGGACACGAAGTCTACATCAACAACGATCCCGGCGTCGGATACCTTTGCCGCTTTGAAAAAGAACTTATTGCGAACGTCTACAATGAAAACAAAAACAAAGACGTCGTGCGACTTTCTCACACGTTTCCAGAGTGGAAAAAATACGAAAACCAATTGAAGACTCCCGGCCTAAAGAAATCATATCCAATCACAATAATTGACATGCTGGATGGAATCGGAAAACCGGAACTGCTCCCAGTGGCCATCGAAAGAATCGAAGAAACTATGTTCTACAACGAGCTACTCGGAGACCAACTGCATGAAGTCCGGTGACGCTTTTCTAATTGCGAGGCAGAACAACAATTTTCATCTGTATGTGGTTTTATCGGCCCCGGAGAAGCTGCCGGATATGGTCTATAAAGACTACGTTTTCTTGGTGATGCTCACAACACAAGAGACATGGAAAGACAATTCGTGCATTGTTGGGCCAGGTGATCATCCATTTCTAACGCACGATACGGTTGCCGTTTTCGACTCGCCTCCCTCGCTGCTAGCAACGTTGGGACATCTGCAAGACCTCAAAAGACGGCGACTGTTATTCGAGAAAGAACCAATCTCACCTGACGCTCTGCGACGCCTCCGTGAAGCGTACAACCAATCTCGCTACCAACGAGACCACATAATCCAATTCCTATTTCGTCAAGGCTTAATCGATTGACGCGCCGCTCGCGCTTTCTCGCGTGAACAACTCCGTGCAACGCCTAACTGGGCAATCTGTACAATCCGCAGAGCTTGCGTGACCGTTCCTGCGGCGGACCGTTTTCCTCTGTTTTTCGCTTCCAAACGACGATGCTCAATGCGGTGTCCTAGACTTGTGCGGCTTTGCCGCAGAGTTTGTCGTTGCCTCGTTTTGGGAGTTGCTATCGTGTCTGCTATCAGTGCTTGTGGTTGTTATTCGAGCTGTGCGTCGTCGTGTTCAACGGCGTCGTCATCGTCGAAGTGTTCTTCTTCGGAAAGTGGAGCGGCGTGTTCGTCGTCGGCGGCGAAAGATGCGCTCCGCGACTGGCTCGATCTGTCGGGCGAAACCGATGATGCGTCGCGCGTCTCGGCTGCTGCGAGTGCCGCACAGATGGCGGCGGTCGAGAAGTTGATAGAGTCTACCGGCGAACTCACAGAAGACGCGAGTGTCACCGAAAATACGTCTGCGGCACCGGAAACCGCAGTGCCGGAGACGCCCGAAAACAGCGAAGACAACGCCGCGCCGATCTCCGCAATGTCCGAGATGTTCGCACCGTTCTCCATCGGTACCCCCGGCACCGTCGAAGATGTCACCGACAAACGGAACTCCGTCGCGTCGAAACTCCGCGAACTGCTCGGCGGAAACGCATTTCATCCGGCGGGCGCGAAGTTCACGGTCACATACAACTATCAAGACAACACCGTTACCGTCGGCGGGAACATCAGCACGTCGGCCAAGACGACGCTCCAAAACGCCATCAACAGCGACACCGCCGGAGTCGCCGCGCTGATGCGTGACCTCCGCGACTCACTCGGAATCGACACCCCAGCCGGACTCACAAAACGAAACTTCACCCTCGCAATGACCTCGCTTGCCGATCTCGAACCGTCGAGCGATCTGTCATACAACATCAACGTCAAAATCTCGCCAAACTCCGCGAGCGTCCCAGCGGGACAAACACCGCCAACGATCTCGTACTCCGCAAACGTCGGCGGAACGTTGCCAGCGTTTACGGCGTCGAGCTATCCGACACTTGCAACGTCAACCGATGGCAAATCTGCTGCCGTCGCCAAAGACTCTGTGTTCTCGCTCACTGACGACAACTCCGCCCTCAAACACACTTGGACGCTCACAAAGTTTCTGCTCACCGACGACGGAAAAATTCGTGGGACGATGAACGTCACCGGCTCCACGCTCTACAGCCTCAGCACTATCGGTAGCGGAACTCCCGACCCAACACCAACCGAGCCGGGAGACAACGAAGAAGACACCAACATCGACGACCCGGGCGCAGGTTCACCAACCGTTGACGCATTCATCTCAACACTGATGACAAAGACCGGCGCAACTCAAGGCGCAGTCCTTCAGTGGCTCGTTGACACGGTTCCGTGGTACGATCCGTCCGTGACAACGGGGATTCAAGCCGGACTCTCGACGACATTCAAGACCGCACTCCAGTCGTGGTACGGCGGTACTGCCAACGCCAAAGTCGATGACTTTCTCACCAAAAACGGTCTGACAAACATCGTCGCGCCGCTTTCGTGAACGGTTACAACTCATCTTCTTGGTCAACGATTGTCGCGGAGAGTTCGCCGATGGGCGGCGGACATCGCGGGATCGTTCGCGTTTCGGGCGACGATGCTCTCGATGTCGTCGCGCCGCTGGTCGCATGCGATTTTTTTGAACGCGATCAAATGCCGATTGTTCGCAACGTCTCGCTGCGACTCTGGGGCGATGCGGCAACAGTGCCGGCAGTGACGGTGCCAGCAACTCTGTACACGTTTCCGCACGGAAAAAGTTACACCGGCGAAACGCTCGTTGAGATACACACGTTTGGTTCGCCACCGATAATCTCTGCACTCAAGACGCGGCTGCTCGAAGTCGGTGCTGATCGCGGTGTGCGTTTGGCGGAACGTGGCGAGTTCACGCTGCGGAGCGTGCTTTCCGGTCGCCTCGATCTCACGCAAGCCGAGGCGGTACACGGCATCATCGAGGCCGACGACTCTGCCGCACTCGCCGTCGCACTTTCACAACTCGCCGGCGGCGTGCAACAACTTCTTGCACCGCTCGAAGAGACTCTCCAAACTCTACTCGCCGACATCGAAGCCGGACTCGACTTCGCCGACGAAGACATCACATTTCGCACGCCAAGTCAAATTGTCGCAACGCTGAAAGCAGCACGGTCACAACTCGCAAACGTGCGTGAACAAATCAGAACACGCGCCGACACTACTGCGATTCCGAACGTCGTCATCATCGGTAAACTGAACGCGGGGAAGAGTACGCTTTGGAACGCACTCGTCGCACGTTCCGCAGAGAGCGACCGCATCCCGCGTGCGATCACGTCGAGCGAACCGTGGACAACCCGCGACGCTATCACTGCGGAGGTTGCAATAGATTCGTTGCGGCTGCGACTAATCGACACCGCTGGGACATCGGACGCAACAGACGCCGTACAGCGCGCCGCAGAACTCGCCGCCAACACCGCCGTCGCCACCGCAGCACTCTGTTTGCACTGTGTCGCAGCAGACGATGTACTCACCGCGCAGCACGTTGCGTCGCCGAAGACATTGCTTGTCGTCACGAAATCCGATTGCGCAGAGATCGAGACACGAGAACAATTCGATGGCACAGTCGTGTCAGCGAAGACCGGCGATGGCGTTGAACAACTTTGTCGTGAGATCGCGCGGCGTCTTCAGTGTACTGGAACGAGCGGCAACGTTGTCGCCACGACAGCCGCGCGCACTCACGCGGCGATTGTCGTTGTGGACGAAGCGTTAACTTCAGCCGAAGTCGCAATCACGACGCTGCAAGACGAGTCGCTCACCGCCGCCGAAGTCCGCCGCGCCGCCGCCGCACTCGGCGAACTGTTCGGACGCGGTGCCGCCCCCGAAGACACACTCCACGCAATCTTCAGCCGATTCTGCGTTGGGAAATGAACTTGTTACCGGACTGGTTACACCCATTGTGCCCCAAAAAACCCCTCTTGACACAAGCGGCTCATTTGGCTAAAATAGCAACCGTAGTATGAAACTGGCAACAAAAATTCGTGTCTGTCATGGCAAAGTCAAAAACTCTTTCGGTCGAACAAAAAGTAGACCTGTTTCGTGCGCTAGCGCATCCGACGCGGCTACAAATCGTCGAGAAACTCAACGAAGGCGAACAGTGTGTATGCGTCCTGCTTGAAATGTTTGACATCGACTTTTCCACCATTTCACGTCACCTCACCGTTTTGCGCGAAGCTGGGATTGTCGCCGCCGACAAACGCGGGAAAAATGTCTACTACAGTTTGACGTGCCGATGCCTCACCGATTTTCTCGAATGTATCTACCGCAATCTGCCGCGTGAATAATTGAACAATTGTGGTAAGCGTTCACGGAAAATTGACCGCGTTGCGGTTGCTACATTTGCCCCGACGGGGCAGCCATTTCAATAACCGGCGGTAAGCGGTATTCCGCGCAACCGCCGGTACGCGACAAACAAAAATGCGCGTCCCAACGGGACGCTACCCAAAGATCGGTTGTTGGTTTGCAAGGTAGCGTCTTACAGACGCACCGAAATTTTGGCCGTGTCACCGGCGGTTACGTTTGCCGCTATCGCGGCTGCACTTACCGCCGGTTATTGAGCTTGCTGCCCCGTCGGGGCAAATACAAACCGCGTTAGCTCCGTCATGCCCGCCGAGTACGCGGGCATGACGGAGTTGACCGTGAACAGTTACAACAATTGTGAAACGGACGAGAATAACTCGTCCGTTTGTTTTTGGCCTTACGCTTGGCGAAATCGACAAATGAACGCTGATGGAGTGAAAAATGTCTTGGCGAGAAGAGTGGAAGTTTTTAGTGGTGATGATCGTTGGTTTTGCGGTCTGTTTTTGGCTGCCGATTGGCGTGCCGCGGTTCGACGCCGCCGTGCTCGAAGGACTTCACCTCGTCAAGTGGTACGCCCAAGAACACGTCTTGCTCTGTCTCGTTCCAGCGTTTTTTATCGCGGGAGCAATCGGTGTTTTCGTCTCGCAAAGTTCCGTCATTCGTTATCTCGGCCCGCAAGCAAACAAAGTGCTCGCCTACGGCGTTGCATCGGTGAGCGGGGCGATTCTTGCGGTCTGCTCCTGCACGATTCTGCCGCTCTTCGCTGGTATCTACAAAATGGGCGCGGGACTCGGTCCTGCGTCTGCGTTTCTCTACAGCGGACCGGCAATCAACGTACTTGCGATAGTCATAACGGCGAGGATTTTGGGGCCGGAAATCGGCGTCGCTCGCGCGGTCGGTGCGGTGACGATGAGTATTTTGATCGGACTTTCGATGGCGTTTATCTTTCGCACTGAAGTGAAAGAAGACGTCGGCGCAACGATGATTCTCGCCGACGAAAGTCCGAAACGCTCGCTCTGGCAGAACGTGATATTTTTCGCGCTCATGATCGGTATACTGGTCTTCGCAAACTTCGGCGCACCAACCAGCGACAACACCCACGGACTTTGGGTGACACTCTTTGCGTGGAAGTGGACGCTGACTGCAATTTGCGCCGCCGGTTTGGGAGCCGTTCTCGTCGCGTGGTTCGACTTGGCGTGGTGGAAAGTTGCCGCCGTCGCCGCACCGACGGCGGTACTCGCGTGGCTCTTTCCGAACGACGTTTTGCTCCCGTTCACGGCGGCGGTTCTTGCGTTTTCGCTCGTCACCAGCACCGAAAGCGGTGAGTGCGGCGACTGGTTCGCATCGTCGTGGCGGTTCGCAAAACAAATTGTGCCGCTGCTGCTCTTCGGCGTTTTCGTCGCGGGACTTTGTCTCGGACGAATCGGTGCAGGCGGCGGCGAAGGACTCATTCCGCCAGCGTGGATCGCTGACCTCGTTGGCGGCAACTCTTTGCGTGCAAACCTCTTCGCATCCGTCGCGGGCGCGCTGATGTACTTCGCAACGCTGACGGAAGTGCCAATCGTTCAAGGACTCATCGCATCGGGCATGGGAAAAGGCCCCGCGCTGACGCTGCTCCTCGCAGGCCCCGCACTTTCGCTGCCAAGTATCTTGGTGATCAACAGCGTCCTCGGCGTCAAAAAAACAGCAGCGTTCGTCGCACTGGTCGTTTTCTTTTCGTTCGTCGGTGGTACGCTGTTTGGGATGTTTGTTTGAAACGAAACTCGCATTTTTGTAACCGTTCACACCTCACAACAGGAGCAAACCATGCACTACATCACACGCACAGTTTGGACGCTTTCGCTCATCAGCTTGTTCGCGGACACGGCGAGCGAGATGCTGTATCCCGTCATGCCGATTTATCTCCAGACTATCGGCTTTTCGATGCTGCTCATCGGCGTTTTGGAAGGCGTCGCGGAGGCAACTGCGGGACTCAGCAAAGGGTATTTTGGCAAGTGGTCTGACCACTCGCGCAAGCGAACGCCGTTCGTGCAAGTTGGATACGCGATGACCGCTTTGTCGAAACCGATGATGGTCGTCTTCGCGTATCCACTTTGGATTTTCTTCGCGCGAACCGTAGACCGACTCGGAAAAGGAATCCGCACCGGCGCACGCGACGCGATACTGTCCGACGAATCGACGCCGCAAACCAAAGCCAAGATTTTCGGTTTCCACCGCTCAATGGATACCTTCGGAGCAGTCTTGGGACCACTGGTCGCGCTTGGCTACTTGTACTTCTATCCCGAAAATTACCAGACCCTATTTTTCATAGCCGTCATTCCGGGAATACTGGCAATCGTCTTTTCGTTCTTCCTGAAAGAGAAGACAACAACCGTAAGCACACCAGCCGCCAACCAAGAGCGAATGGGGTTTTTCTCTTTCTTGCGATACTGGAAAACGAGTACGGCGAGTTACCGCAGACTGGTCATTGGGCTGCTGCTGTTTACGATGTTCAACAGTTCGGATGTCTTTCTGTTACTCAAGGCGAAGGACGCGGGATTGAGCGACACGATGGTCATCGGCGTTTACATTTTCTACAACTTGATTTACGCACTTTCGGCGTTTCCGCTTGGAATGTTGGCGGATAAAGTGGGTATCAAGCGTGTGTTTTTGCTTGGGCTTGGTGTCTTTGCGGCGGTTTATTTCGGAATGAGTTTTTGCACTTCGCTCTATTCGATTGGCTTTTTGTTTTTGTTGTACGGGGTTTACGCTGCCGCCACCGAAGGACTTTCCAAAGCGTGGATTAGCAACATTTCCGACAAACGCGACACCGCCACCGCCATCGGCACCTTCGCCAGTTTTCAAAGTATTTGCACGATGTTGGCAAGCTCACTCGCCGGCTTGCTTTGGTATCAGTTTGGTGCGGAAGCAACTTTTCTTGTGACCGGCACAATGACGCTCTGCGTGCTGCTGTATTTTATAGTGGTACGCATTTCAGAGAATTATGAAGAAAGGAAATTTGACTGATGGACTATACACCAATGCTTCTCGACACGCTCGGCATGTTTGCGTTCTTGGGGGCGGAGCTTTCGATTTTGTTTATTGCGATTTGCTTTTTGGTGAGTCTGCTGCAGTGTTACATTTCAGAGACGCGGATTCAGGCGTTTTTGGGCGGGCGATACGGCACCGGATATTTTTTCGCCGCACTGCTCGGCGCGATTACGCCGTTTTGCAGTTGCTCGACAATTCCGATGCTTCGCGGGCTTCTGAAAGCCAAAGCCGGTTTCGGTCCGGTGATGGTTTTCCTGTTCACTTCGCCGCTTCTCAACCCGGTGATTATCGGACTCTTCGCCTTCACGTTCGGCATTCGCACAACGCTAATCTACACAGCGATTGCACTCGGCGTTTCACTCGTCGCCGGTTTTCTGCTCGGACTCTGGCGATTCGAACGCTACATCATTCCAGAGAAGAGTGCGGTAGATTCGGGTAGCGCGGCTTCGACGTGCTGCAACACATCAGCGAAGCCCGCTGCTGCTTCGTGCTGCGGTACTGCGGCGAAGCCTGTTATCGCTGCCGCTTCTGCGTGTGGATGCACACCAGCGGCAACCGTCGCACCACCACAAAACGCTGACACTGGTTGCGGTTGTAACTCCGCAAACACTGCACCAACTTCGTGCTGCGACGCAAAACCGTCAAACGAGAAACGAACGTTTCGCCAAAACTTGCGTTTCTCCGCACGCGACGCTTGGCGACAATTTTGCGATGTGTTGCCGTATCTCGTACTTGGTATCGGACTCGGTTCGGTCGTCTACGGTTTTGTACCGAGCGAACTCATTGCGACTTACGCGAGCGGCGACAATCCGTGGGCGGTACCGATAGCCGCCGTGATTGGGATTCCGCTTTACGTTCGGATGGAAGCACTGATTCCGCTCAGCGCGGTGTTCGCACAAAAAGGGATGGGACTCGGCGCGATTATGGCACTCCTCATCGGCGGATCGGGCGCGAGTATCACCGAACTGATTCTGCTCAAGTCGATGTTCCGTACGCAAATGATGGTCGCGTTTTTGGCGGTCATTCTCGGAATGGCGATCTTCGCGGGGTATTTGTTTCAGTATGTGATTTGATGGTAACCGTTCACGCCACGTTTCGTCATTCCCGCGAAAGCGGGAATCTATCATCACAGCAATTCATGGACGCTACGTCCGTCCTTTTTGGCACTCGCTTACGCTTCGTGTTCTTAATGCGTTACGTCAATAAGAACACGAAGCGTAAGCGAGTGCCCTGAATCAGAACAGTCATAGCATCAACGAAGTGCTGTCAGGATGGATTCCCGCCTACGCGGGAATGACGGACGTAGGAAACAAACCGTGAACAGACAACTTTTTTGAAAGGACAACAACAATGAAAAACTCCAACCCATTTTTTGCAACGCTTGCGGGAATCTTGTCTTCGGGACTCGTTCTCTTGGGGATGGTGACGTGTTGCGGGATGCCGCTTTTGGCGGGGATTCTCGCTGCGGTCGGCGTCGGCGCGTCGCAGCTCAGTTTTCTCGCCAAGTATCAGGGGATGTTCATGGGGATTGCGATAGCGTCGCTGATGTTTGGTTTTTACCAAGCGTACTTTGCGAAGAAGGCGAGTTGTTGCGGCGGTGCGACCGAAGAGCCGCAAGGTTGCTGCTGCTGCGCGTCTGATGCGACTGCGAGCACTGTACCGAAGCCATCGCGCTTTCTCCAATATCAGAAAATTTTTCTGTGGATTGGCGCGGCGGTAGTCGGCGCGGTACTCGTCTTTTCGGGGAACAGTAGCACAACAAACAACACCGACGCAGACAGTTCGTGCTGTCCAGATTCGTCGCCAACATCGTGCTGCCCTGCGGGCAACGAACAAATCCCGATCTACCAAATGACGACCATCGGCGAAACGCCCACCAGCAATTCGACCGAGACAAACGACACTGAACAGAAGTGAAAACGGTCGCTCGAATTGTGAACAAAGCCCAAAAACCGTTTGCGTAGCAAGTCTTGAGAGACAGAAAGGATGTTTGAATGAAAATTTTGTTTCTCTGCACGGGCAATTCTTGCCGCAGTCAAATGGCGGAGGGATTTGCGCGGCACCTTAAGAGCGGCTTGATTGAAGCGTACTCTGCTGGTGTCGAGACCCACGGACTCAATCCGCACGCCGTTGCGGTGATGCGCGAAGTCGGAATTGACATAAGCAACCATCGCAGCAAACACGTTGACGAGTTGCAAGATATTGAGTTCGATTACGTCGTCACAGTTTGTGGACACGCCCACGAATCGTGCCCGCTGTTTCGTGGCGGGGCGAAGGTTGTCAACGTCGGTTTTGATGACCCTCCCAAGATGGTGGCGGCTTTTTCATCCGACGACGCCAAGCTCGCCTGTTATCGAAAGGTTCGAGATGAGATCAAAGATTTTGTTGAGCAGTTACCAGAAATACTGACGACCATCGGCGAAACGCCTGCCAGCAATTCGACCGAAACAAACGACGATAAACAGAAATAACGTGGAGATGGTCTCCGACGTTGTTGAATGTTTTCACACTCCCATTGAAAGGACAAAAACCATGTCTCTCCGAAAAACTCTGCTTGCAGCGTTGACTGTGATGCTCGTCGCATCGACAACTTGGGGCACAACACCGCCCGCCGCGCCAGTCCCAAAAAGTGCGGGACAAAAAGCGATCCAAAAGAATGGCGAAGACGGGCAGTACACGTTCCTCGTCTTCTGGAAAGCTCAAGACGCCAAGACCGACGAAATGATTCGCGCGGTTCAAACGACGCTCGAAGCCAGCAAGACAACCAAGACGCTTCCAGCAACGATTATGACGGTCAACATCACCGATGCAAACGAAAAGTCGCTCATCGGCGAGTACGACGCCACCCGCGCGCCGATGCCACTCTTACTTGCGATTGCCCCGAACGGAGCCGTCACGAAGGCGTTCATCAAACCGTTCACGCAGCCGGAACTGCTCGAATCATTTGTCTCAACCGGTATGACGCAAATGCTCAAGGCGATGCAAGACGGAAAGCTCGCGTTCGTCTGCATCACCTCTGACGCGAATGCTGATGGCACGATTCCCGCCGCTGTTCGTGCGTTCCAAGCCGATCCAAAGTTCGCCAGCGCGACAACGATTGTTCTGGTGAACGCTGGCGACGCTGCGGAGAAAAAACTGCTCGACGCATTGAAAGTCAAGACCGATGCGCTCACCGAACCGGTCGCCATTATGCTTGCGCCACCCGGACAGATCATCGGTCAATTCACGTCTCGCTCGACGCAAGCTGAAGTCGTCCAAGCATTGACGAAGTTGCAGGGCGCGTGTGGACCAAACGGTTGCGGTCCCAGCGGTTGTGCGCCACCGAAGAAGTAGACCCGTCAACAACAAACCAACACACGGAGGAAAAAATGAATCTCTCACGGCTCGTTTGGCGAGAACTGTTTGAACGCAAAGGACAGCTTCTCACCAGTTTCGTTGCGATCATCTTGGGTATCACGGTGATCGTTTCGATAAAAAATATCAGCTTCTATTCCGAAAAGGCGGTGGCGCGAGAAATGGATTCGCTCGGTGCGAACATTCTCATACTCCCCAAATCGGCGTCGCTGAACGACTACTACACGGCGGACATGCAAGGCGAGACGTTCCCC
Source organism: Thermoguttaceae bacterium (assembly GCA_051651625.1). Lineage (GTDB taxonomy): Bacteria > Planctomycetota > Planctomycetia > Pirellulales > Thermoguttaceae > JBOFSQ01. The sequence continues at coordinate 105,653 of JBOFSQ010000103.1, forward strand.
GAAGAATACGTCACTCGTCTTACAATGTCCGATATGCAGGGACTCGACAACCTGTCGCCGAAACTTTCTGTCCCAGTTGAAGTAAGCGGCAAAACTTGGACGCTCACTGGCATCTTGCCGAAGAGCGAATTTCAGGCGAAAGCGGCGTGGAAAGGTGCGGGGATTTTTTCTGAACCCGTTGGCGGATGCGGCACAACGTCCAGCATCTTTAGCGGCGAAGAAGACAAGAAAAGTCTTGTGCGCAAACGAGTCATCGACGATCTCAGTAGCGAAGAAATTCTCGTCGGTGCCGATGTCGCGCGAAAACTCAACGTACAAGAAAACGGGACGCTTGAACTGCTCGGCAAAAAGTTTAGCGTTACTGCTATCTTGCCGGAGACGGGAACTATCGACGACTCGCGCATCTTCGCGCACCTTCATACCGTCCAAGAATTGACCAATTCGGAAACGGTCGTCAACGCGATTGAAATCGTCGGCTGTTGCAAGGAAATATCGAAGGGACTCGTCAGCAAGATCAATCAGCTTCTCCCCGATGCGAAGGTCGTCACGATTACGCAGATCGTCGATTCGCAGATTCGGATGAATCAACTGATGTCGCGGCTGTCGATGATTTTTCTTGTGATCATAGTGCTGGTCGGCGGTGCGGGAATTGCGAACTATATGTATTCAAACGTTCGTGAACGTCGCCGCGAGATTGGAACGCTGATGGCGTTGGGTGCAGACTCGTCTCTGATTCAGCGGATTTTTTTGTTCAAGGCGGTGATTCTTGGTGGCGTTGGCGGTGTCGGTGGATTTTTGCTTGGCACGCTGCTGGCGATCTTTCTCGGACCGCAACTCGCGGGCGTTCCGGTCTTGCCGATGTTTTCGCTCCTCTTTTGGGCACTCGGCATTTCGCTGGCGTTGACGCTCATCGCAAGTGCGATCCCCGCCTACCAAGCGTCGCGGATGGACCCGTGTTCAACATTCCAAGAATTGTAAACAAGAATCGAAAGGAGTACAACCAAATGCTCAAGATGGAAAACGTCAGCAAGAAATATCCGCATCGCGGACAGGTCGTTCATGCACTCGACTCGGCGACGGTGAATATCGAAAAGGGCGACTTCGTTTCGGTCGTCGGTCCAAGTGGCAGCGGGAAGAGTACGCTCCTGTTGATGCTTGGCGGAATGCTCTCACCTAGTGCGGGCAAGATTCTGCTCAATGACGAGTCGATCTACGATCTCTCGCCGGACGGTCGTGCTCACCTGCGAAAGCAACACATCGGGTTTGTGTTTCAGACGTTTAACTTAACGCCGTATTTGACGGCGATGGAGAACGTTCAGATTCCGCTCTTCCTCTCGAATACGCCGCAAAACGAGCAGCGTGAGCGGGCGGCGTTTCTGCTGGAGCAAGTCGGTTTGGGTGACAGACTTGACCACAAACCGTCGGAGTTGAGTGTTGGTCAACAGCAGCGAGTTGCGCTTGCGAGAATGCTTGCGAACAACCCATCGCTGATTCTAGCCGACGAGCCGACCGGAAATCTCGACCCCGAAACGAGTCAGCAAGTGATCGGTTACTTTGAAAAGTTCAACGCCGAAGGACGTACAATCGTGATGGTGACTCACGACCCTCGCGCCGCCGCCCGCGCAAAACGAACGTTGCGATTAGAAAATGGGAAAATTGTTAGCGAGTAACAATCAGAACACGAAGCGTAAGCGAGTGCCCTAAATCAGAACAGTCATAGCGTCAACGAAGTGCTGTCAGGATGGATTCCCGCCTACGCGGGATGACGGAATGAAGCGTAAGTGAGTGAAAGACACTGGGAACCAAAGCAATGCAAACCAAACAACTCTCGCTTCTCGACCGTTATTTGACGTGGTGGATATTCCTTGCGATGTCGCTTGGAGTGTTGATCGGCTGGGGTTTTAGCGGCGTGACTTCCCTCATCAATTCGATGCAGGTCGGCACGACGAACGTCCCCATCGCTATCGGGCTGATACTGATGATGTATCCGCCGCTGGCGAAGGTCAAGTACGAAGAACTCGGTCGCGTTTTCACTAACGCGAAAGTGCTTCTGCTTTCGCTGTTTCAAAACTGGGTTGTCGGACCGGTGCTGATGTTTACGCTTGCGGTTGTCTTTTTGCCCGACAGACACGACTTGATGGTCGGACTCATTCTCATCGGACTGGCGCGGTGTATTGCGATGGTGATCGTTTGGAACGATTTGGCAGACGGCGACACCGAGTATTGTGCCGGATTGGTGGCGTTCAACTCAATTTTTCAAATACTGTTTTTCTCGGTGTATGCGTGGTTCTTTATCACGCTTCTGCCGCAGTGGCTCGGCTGGGACGCTGCCGCCGTCAACATCTCGATGCGTGACATTGCCGAGAGCGTTTTCATTTATCTCGGCATTCCGTTTGTCGCGGGGATGCTGTCGCGCTTCATCGGTCTGCGGTGTTTCGGGAAGGAGTGGTACGAAAAAGTCTTCATTCCGCGCATCGCTCCGGTGACGCTCATCGCGCTTTTGCTGACGATTGTGGTGATGTTTTCGCTCAAGGGCGAATACATCGTGAAGCTGCCGCTCGACGTTGTACGGGTTGCGATTCCGCTTTGTCTCTACTTTGTGATTATGTTTTGTCTGTCGTTTGTGATGTCGAAAAAAGCTGGCGCGACGTATCCGCAAACGGCAACGCTCAGCTTCACAGCGGCGTCGAACAACTTTGAACTTGCAATCGCCGTAGCGGTTGCGGTTTTTGGGTTAAGCAGCGATCAGGCGTTTGCGGCGGTAATCGGCCCGCTTGTGGAGGTGCCGATGCTCATCGTACTGGTCGGTGTGGCGTTGCGATGGAGATCGTGGTGGGCAGACGAGAAGATTTCATCCAATGCACATCGAGAAATCACAAAAACTTGACAAGATGACAAAACAAAACAAAAAGTGTACCGTTTCAAAAGTCGGTGAGACCTCTGCTGGCTATGCGCAGTGGCTCGGTGAGCTGAAGAGCCGGATTGATTCTGCGCAGCAGCGTGCTGTACAGACGGTCAATCTTGGATTGATAACTCTGTACTGGGAAATCGGTCGTGAGATTCTCGACCGGCAGAGAAAGCACGGGTGGGGAGCCAAAATCATCGACCGGCTTGCGCTCGATTTGCAGCAGGCGTTTCCCGAAATGAAAGGGTTTTCACGCACAAATCTGATGTACATTCGTGCATTTGCGGACGCTTGGCCTGATCCGCAAATTGTCCAACAGCTTGTTGGACAATTGCCGTGGGGGCATAATCTCGTACTGCTCACAAAGCTCAAAGAGCCGGAAAGTCGCATCGCCTATGCCAAGTTGTTGTTGGAGCAAGGCTGGTCGCGCAACGCACTGGTGCATCACATCGAAATGGACACCGCCAAACGCATCGGCAAGTCGCAAACGAATTTTTCTGTGGCACTTCCCAAGGCGATTTCCGATCTCGCGCAAGAGGCGATGAAAGACCCGTACAAACTGGACTTTCTCGGACTGGGAAAAGAGGCAGTAAGCGTTCACGGATTTTGCGTTTACGAGCAGTTCTTTTTTTCACACGGAGGCACAAAGGCACGGAGAGGAATGAAGTTTGAAAACTTGTAACGGTTCATGATTCACATGGCTTCGTGCGCAAAAAAAGAACTGCCAACAATGAATGAGGACTCATCTCCTCTCCGTGCCTTTGTGTGAGAAAAATGAACTGCCAATCGACGACGCTACTTGCAAACCGTGAACGGATACCACCAACCCAACACACAGGAGAACCTCAATGAAACACGTTCAAGTTCTAGGAACGGGCTGTGCGAAGTGCAACAAGCTGGCGACGCTGGCGGCGGAAGTTGCGGCGCAGGAGAAGATCGAAATCAATCTCGAAAAAGTTACCGACATCGGCAAAATCATGTCGTTCGGCGTGATGGTCACGCCTGCGCTCGTCGTCGATGGCAAGGTGACGTGTTCGGGGAATCTGCCAAGCACAACCCAACTCGCGGAGATGCTGCGATGAACGATAATGTTTTGACTCGTGCAAAGCAAGTGTTAACATTGCTGCTGCTCGCGTTTGCAGGCGTGACGTTAGCGGTGCAAGAAAGTTTATCTCCACACACGGAAATGGAGATCGATAAGTTTTGTGCCAAGTACGGAACAAATGTAGAGTGGTGTAATGACAGTGGTGAAACGCTCCTTCACATTGCGGTAATGGAAAAAAACATTGGCGTTGTTCGATTTCTTATCGAAAAAGGAGCCAACATTAACGCAGAGGCGACGGGAGATGAGTGGACTGGAGGCTGGAATGCTGGTTACACACCGCTCCACTACGCTGCCAGGTTCAACAGAAACCTCGAAATCCTCAAGTTGCTCATCGAAAAAGGAGCCGACTGGAAACTCCTTGGCTGGAGTCCGCTTCACGTTGCGGTTGTGAAGGAAAGTATATGCGATGTTCAGAGGCTATTGGATGATGGAGAAAATGTTTCTGTCCAAGATCAAAATGGACGAACGCCGCTCCATCTCGCCGTCGAGTGGAATAACAACATTGACATCATTAAGCTACTCATCGACAAGGGGGCTGGTGACAACGCCAAAAGTGTCGGTAGTACAACACTGCTCCACATCGCTGCCGCTCGGCGCGATATAAATCTCGATGTCATCAAACTACTCATCGCAAAGGGGGCCGATGTCAATGCGAGAGATTGCTATGTTAGAACGCCGCTCCACATCGCCGCCGGGTGCGGTACCAATCCTGACGTTATCAAAGTGCTCATTGATAATGGTGCCGATGTCAACGCAAACTATGGTGCTCAAGCACCGCTCTACTACGCCGCTTCGGGCAATACAAATCCTGACATTATCAAAGTGCTCATTGATAACGGTGCTGATGTCAACGCAAAAATTAGCGGCAGCCTTGGTACAACACCGCTCCACGCCGCTGCCATGAGTAATCGAAACCCAGACATCATCAAACTGCTCATTGATAAAGGAGCCGACATAAGCGCACAGTCCACTTATGGTACTCCGCTCCACGCCGCCGTTTTGCGCAGCAATAAGTTCAACAACAATCTTGGTGTCATCGAAGCACTCATCGGCAATGGAGCAGATGGCAATGCAAAAGATAGTAAAGGACGCACTCCGCTCGACATAGCAAAAGAAAATAAAAATACGCCGATGGCGGTTATTGAGATTCTTTCTAACCAAAAACGGAAATAAAATCAGCCATAAACTGATACCACAAAAAACAATGTCTATCCTCTCAAACCTCCTGCCAAAGTTACTGTGGCGACACTCGGCGGCGGCGACGCAAGTAGCAGACTTTGCGGCGCAGGAGAAGATCGAAATCAAGCTCGAAAAAGTGACCGACATCGGCAAAATCATGTCGTTTGGCGTGATGGTCACGCCTGCGCTCGTCGTCGATGGCAAGGTGAAGTGTTCGGGGAATCTGCCAAGCACAACCCAACTCGCGGAGATGCTGCGATGAGCGATAATGTTTTGACTCGTGCAAAGCAAGTGTTAACATTGCTGCTGCTCGCGTTTGCAGGCGTGACGTTAGCGGTGCAAGTCTCGAAAGAGTTTCGCACGATTGAGCCAGTTCGGCTACGCGATGGACTCAACGTACTTTGTACACACGCGACCGTTCGGTGCCCGACGTGTCTCACCATCGAACGGTTGACACACAATCTTCTCGAAACGGAGTTCGCCGCCGACCTCGCTGCTGGTACGCTCTCGGTTAGCGACGTAAACTACGAAGATGCGTCGATGAACGATCTGGCGGCGCGATTTGGAATCGCCACCGCGAGCGTTGTTCTCGTGCGCGTGACGGACGGCGAAATTGTCGGCGGCAAAAATCTTGCAAACGAATCGTGGAAACTCTACACCGACGAACCCGCGTTCTGCGAGATGCTCCGCCGAGAAATCGTCGCCGCCCGCGACGGCAACTTTACTTCGCAAGAAAGAACCAGCGAAGAGATGATCTTCGATGACGACGACAGCGACAGCATTGTCATTCCGTAAACCAGTGGACGCTGTGGACTGCGTCCACAATATCCATACCGCCCACCATACCTGTCAATTTTCGCAACTGTACATTGTTTTTGGGGAGCCTCACACAAAGGCGCGAAGGCGCAAAGAAGAATTTTAACGCGGAAAACACGGAAGGACGGAAAGACGCAGAAGTTCAGCATTCCGCGACTTCCGTTTTTCCGCGTGTTCCGCGTTCTCTCCTCTTCGTGCCTTTGTGCCTTCGTGTGAGAAAAAAGAACCGCCATTGAATTATGCTGTCATGCGAAGCAAGAATGATTACAAAAATTGACCGTATTGGCATATTTGCCCCGACGGGGCAGCCAACTCAATAACCGGCGGTAAGTGCAGCCGCGATAGCGGCAAGCGCAACCGCCGGTGACGCGAATGAAAATCAGGTGCGTCTGTAGGACGCTACCAAAACGTTTGAGTCAATCGTGCTGTCGGTAGCGTCCTACAGACGCTCGATTTTTGTGATGTCGCTACCGTAAGCTGCGCGGAGTACCGCTTGCATACGGTTATTGAAATTGCTGCCCCGACGGGGCAAAGACGCCAACGGCAACGCTGCCAAAGTCCGTGAACGGTTACAATTGACAGACACCTTCCACCCTGTTTACCAGAAAGGAACCACAACGATGAAAACTTTGATGATGTGTTTTGTGATGATGGTTGCAGCGATGCCGTTTTCGGCTATCGCCGCAGACGCTCCCGACGCGAAGCCGCCGTATTATCTCACCGATGCGGAACTAGACAAATCGCTCGGCGTAAACGCCGAAACTAAGACGCCCGCGACGTTCGTGTGGGTTGTTTACTTCCACCGCGAACCCGGTTGTGCGACGTGTCAACTTATGTCGAAGATGACGCACGAAACTGTTCGCACACACTTCGCAGACACCGTGAAAGAACGCCAAATCGTCTTGCGATACCAAAACTTTGAAGACGCGAAGAACGCGGAGCTTGTCAAGAAGCTGAAGGTGAAGTCGCCGTCGCTGGCGGTGATTGTGGTGCGTGACGGCAAGATCGTGAAGGCGAAAATTGCCGACCAAATCTGGGCACTCGCCGCCGACAAAGAAAAGTTCACCGACTACGTTCGCAAAGAGATCGACGTGTACCACCGCGAAACAGTGCCGCCACCACCGCCTCACAAATAGAAGCCGTATTGACGGTGGGCGGCGTGTTGACATCACGTTTGAAAATCGGAGCGGGAAGCGTAAGCGAGTGACAGAACAACCAGAACGCGAAGCCCCCGAACAAGAACGCGAAGCGTAAGCGAGTGCCCGAATCGCCATTGGGCGCAGAACTCGTCATTCCCGCGTAGACGAGAACAACGCAATCCCAATGGCAGGCGGAATGAAGCGTACTCGCGCAATGACGCAGAACGACCAACCAACGCCAAACAGCGTCATTGCGGCGGCTCGCCGCTTCGCGGCACAGGAATACTGCCCGCCTTCATTCCGCCTGCCATTATTGTCCGCCATAAAGTGGAGCGTATTGACTGCCTTGCCCTACGTTTACCGAACATGTCTAGTGAAATTGGGGCGAGACCAAATTGTTAAGATGGGGGGCTTGCGTAAACTGCGGGGGGGGTAAAATCTCGCGTGGCTTGAGGGTTCGGCGAAACTTTGCTGATTATAGCGTATGCTGCGTTATGGCGGCGGGTTGACAAAGCCCTTACCAAAAAACGAGCAGTCTTCTTGGACGGCGCGGTGCCGTTCGTGTGAGGCAGTTCAAGTGTTCCACCTGTAATGAGAGGAAAAGAGATGACGAGAACCCTTTGTGTGCTGGCAGCGGCTGCTGCCTTGTGTGTCTGTGTGGCGAGCGTTTCGGCACAGGAACCTACGATGGCTCCGGGACCGGGTCACGTTCATGGTCACGGTCACGCTGTTCCGAGTGCCCCGTGCTCGTGTGGCGTTCCGGCTATGCGCTGCAATGGTTGTGTGCGTCGCTGCTGCGCGCCTGCCTGTTGTGCGTGTACGCCAGCCGATGTGTACTGTGATGGCTGCGCGCCTCGTTGCTGCGCCCCTGTCTGTGCGCCAGAACCATGCTGCGATTATCCGGTTGGGCACTGCGGTCCCAGCGTGTATCGCGGCTGCGCGCCAGCGTATTCATGCTATCCGTACCGTGGTGCCAGTGTGCGTCGCGGCTGCGCGCCAGCGTATGGTTATGGCTATCCGGCTTACCGTACCTATCGCCCGCGTCATGGCTATCATGCTGGTTACTGCTACTAACCAGTAAGTAGTTTGCGAGTCTGGGTTAACTCCCTGCGAGTCTCGTAGGGGCAGTTCTTGAACTGCCCCTACAGGCGTTTAATTTACCATCGCTGGTGATTACAATCTTCTTCTGTGATGCGGGCCCGGGCAGGTGTCCCCACGCAAGCCTAACGATGCCGCAGGCTGGGATAGAACGCACCTTTGGTGTTTTGATTCGATGCGACGTGTGCAATCGTGTTGTTGATGCTTTCGCGTTCCGCCGCGCCGAATGACGAAACTCTGCGTCGAATGGCGATTCTGCCACTCGCTTACGCTTCCCGCTCCGATTCTCTGCTACGACGTCAACACGCATTCTATTCGGATGGATTCCTGCTCCGCAGGAATGACGGTGATGTTGGAATGGCGGACGAGAATCGTCAGAGAACGGTTTAATGAAAGGCGATGAGCGACGGTGGGCATTCTACCGCAGTCTAAATGGGCGTCAATCGCGGGCGAGGAAGTTGTCGTGTTGTGCTGGTGTAGTTTGGCGTCGATTGGTCGTTCTGCGTCATTGCGCGAGTACACCTCATTCCGCCTGCCATTGGGAGTTCGTCATTCTCGTCTACGCGGGAATGATGAGTTCTGCGCCCAATGGCGATTCGGGCACTCGCTTACGCTTCGCGTTCTTGTTCGGGGGCTTCGCGTTCTGGTTGTTCTTGTCACTCGCTTACGCTTCCCGCTCCGATTCACCGCACGAAGTTAACACGAATTATAGTAAGCGTTCACGGTTGATTTCGGTTGTCGCACGCATAACAGCCCGAAACTTCGCTCCGCTACGTTTCGGGCTGTTGTTGGGAAGAATATCTGTAGAAAAGCGAACACCAAAAACCGACATTGCCCGTAGGGCATCAACAATTCGCGTGTGAAGATTGTGAATGCCCTATCGGGCAAACGGATTTTGTTTTTGGTCTCGTTTCTACAGATATGCATGCCCTACGGGCAAAGAAGACATCACCACCGTTCGTCGCAAGCAATGGCACGAATGTTCACGCTATCGCGTACAAAGTCAACGCGGGTAAAAAAGCATGGAACTGATACTGAAACCGCAACAGATTGAGGGTCGAATTTTTACGCTTCGCGGCGTGCAGGTGATGCTTGACCGCGATTTGGCGGAGTTGTACGGCGTGGACACCAAGGTCTTAAATCAAGCGGTGAAGCGCAATATTGAGCGATTCCCTTTGCTTTTTCGCTTTCAGCTATCGGACGAAGAAAAGAATGAACTGGTCACAAATTGTGACCGGTTCAAAAACATGAAGCACGCATCCGTTTCCCCCTATGCTTTTACCGAGCAGGGCGTAGCGATGCTTTCGGCGGTATTACGCAGTGAGACCGCGATCAAAGTGAGCGTGCAAATCATTTCCGCATTTGTCGCAATGCGGAAAATGTTGGCGGGCAATGCCCTGTTAACGCAACGTGTAGACAAAATCGAAATCAAACAATTGGAAACCGACCAAAAAATTGAGCGGGTTTTCAAAGCGTTAGAAAATCAATCCGAGCCGCCGCGCGAAGGCATATTCTTTGACGGACAAGTTTTCGACGCCTACACGTTTGTCGCAGATTTAATCAAAAACGCAAAGAGCGACATCGTTTTGATCGACAACTACGTTGACGAAAGCGTACTCACTTTGCTGAGTAAACGCAAGCCGAATGTTGTCGCTACGATTTACACGAAAACTGTGAACAATACATTAAAACTTGATTTACAGAAACACAACGCACAATATCCGGCGATTGAAATTAAAACGCTTGCCGACAGCCACGACCGATTTTTGATTATCGACCGTAAAGAACTGTACCACATCGGCGCGTCGCTGAAAGACGTGGGGAAAAAGTGGTTCGCATTTTCAAAAATGGACTCGCTGATAAATGAACTGCTCAACAAGTTAGACCCGCTTTCGCCGGAATGACGAAGCGAAGTTAACACTGTTTCTCGATTCGTTGAGGACTATTGCCAAATGAAAAATAACATCATTGAAGTGAAGGCAACGCCTGTAAAGACGCTTCAAAAAGAGGGCGTTGATTACATTTGCATTACCGATATAGCCCGACTCAAAAATCCGATTGAACCCAAAGATGTGGTGAAAAATTGGATGCGGCTGAAAAACACTTTGGAATATCTCGGTCTTTGGGAACGGCTGAACAACCCCGACTTCAAAGGGGTCGAATTCGACCCCCTTCTAGCGGCGGCTGGGACGAATGCTTTTACGATGAGCCCAACGCGATGGGTTGAAGTTACTGGCGCAATCGGACTTGTCACCAAAAATGGAGCCAATGGCGGGACGTTTGCGCAAAAGGAACCCAGACTTGAAGGGCAACATTCGTGATTACGCCACAATCAATGAGTTGATCTGCCTCTCCAACATTGAAAATCTGAATGCTGTTTTTATCAACGATGGATTGCCACAGAAAGACCGTCTGGTCAGATTAAATCAAATTGCCATCCAACAGATGCGAGTTTTGTGCGAAGTCGAGAATCGAAAACTTTTGAAAGGTTGACAACCTTCACGATGCCGACATTGGAATGGCAATTCGGTCACTCGCTTACGCTTCCCGTGTCCGATTTCATCCGCTGCCATCAAGAACTTGCAGCGACACCACCGAGGTTTACGAAAATGTCTTACGAATGGTTGATAGCTTTTGGCGGCGTGTTTTTGTTGGGGGTGCAGACTTCGATTAGTCCGTGTCCGCTGACGACGAACATTGCGGCGATTTCGTACATCACGCGCCGTGCTGGGAACTCGCGCACGGTACTCTTTTCGGGCGGGCTGTACACGCTTGGGCGCGTGCTAGTTTATTTGGTGCTAGCGATTGCGATTCTCTCCGCACTCTTCGCGGGCGGCGAAGCGGTCACGCGATTTTTGCAAACGCAAATTCACGGCTACTTGGGACCAGTGTTAATCGTCGTTGGAATGCTACTGCTGGGAATGATTTCGTTACCACTGGGAAGCGTCTCCGGCGAACGCGCACAACGACTCGCCGACGCGCTCGGCATTTGGAGTGCGTTACCACTCGGCGCGATCTTCGCACTTGCGTTTTGTCCGACGTCGGCAGCGACGTTTCTTGCGATGGTTACGTTTGCGGCGCAGTTTCAATCGAACGTCGCGTTTCCGGTCGTCTTCGGCGTTGGCACGGCGGTGCCAGTGTTGATCGTGGCAGGCGTGATCGCGGTCAACGCGAGCCTTCTCGGTCGCGCGTTCGCAATGATGCAAACTCTCGACTGGTGGACACGAACCATCACCGGTACACTTTTCATCGTCATCGGTATTTGGTTCTCGCTCAAGTACGTTTATGGCGTTTTGTGAACGTCACGAGAGCTATTCATTAGACCTGTTCGGAAACGCGTCAATTTAGACTGTCTGGTGAAAGGTGCAAACCGCAACTTTTTTGAAAGGACGACAACAATGAAAGAATCAAATCCATTTTTTGCAACGCTTGCGGGAATCTTGTCGTCGTTGCTAGTCGTATTAGGGATGGTGACGTGTTGCGGGATGCCGCTTTTGGCGGGGATTCTCGCTGCGGTCGGCGTCGGCTGTCCGGCTGCGACAGAACCATCCCCCGCGCGGCCAGAATAGAAGTGAAACCGTCACAGGCACGATTGTACACTCCGCATCACAGTCGCTGCGGAGACAGGAATCCAAATCACACGCATCAAGCAAACGCGATAGCGCAAGTGGGAACGCTGGCGTCCCGACAAAATGCCACGCACCCCACACTTCCATAAATTGCCACGCTTGCGTTACTGGTATCTGCTATTTTTCCCGCAACGACAACACAACAGCGACTCTCTGCAAAATGCGAGTACCATTGCGGTAGATTGTTTTGGCATTGTCTCTTTGGCGTCTTCTTTGGCGCGCGGGATTGACGAAAAGTCGTGTGTGTCCTAGGTCAGGATGACCGACGGTGAGAGCCGCTGCGGAGTTCTGGTTACAGGACTTTTGTCCGTTCCAATCTCGGTTTTTGTACAAGACGTACAGATGAAAGGAGTCGTGTTTCATGTCCACAATTAGTACGGGGCGGCGTCAAGCCCAAGGTTATGGCCGTTCGGCTGCCGCAGCGCAGACGCAGCGAGGAAATTCGCAGTCTAGTGCAGCGCGAACGAATGGCCGCAACGCCAGCAGTAACGCCAGCGGCAGGAGCGCAACGTCTAGAACCACCAGCGGTGGTGGTTCCGGCTGTGCCGCGTCGTGTACGTTTAGCTGCACGCCAAAACAGGCAAACTGCGGCAACACGTCGTCGTGCTGCACTGGCAAGGCAACGTCGTCATCGGCGAAGGCGTATGCCGCAAACAGGTAGAGAAAGGTAGAGAAGGGGAGGCGGCCACTGTCCCTGTTCGTGCTGGAGACAACACGAACCTACCTTACCCATTGACACTGTTTGCGGTATTCACTACAATCGTCACCGTGCTTGTAGTTTGCTCCCCGAACTTCGGTGCGAAGATGATTCGTTTCTCACCACGGAAATCCAGATCGTACTGCAGTGCAGCGTGGGTAACGCTGTTCGCCGTGCCGTTCGCTAATCAGTCGGGTACGCAGCCGGTTGCCCAGACTCTTGTGGCTGATGTCGCGTGCGCCAAGTGCTGCAAGTGCAAGTCGGGCGGGACGTGTTCCTGCGGCGACAACTGCAAGTGCGGTAACGCAGATGCGTAAGCGGTAACTATCCGTGATTGCCAGACGGGACTCTTGTGACACACGGTGACAACGCCTTGTTGCTGTGGTCGCGGGAGTCCCTATTTGGGACTGTGGCGTGGATTTGGGCGTGGTAGAATCTTGACCAGATGTTGATCTCACAACCAAGAGCGGTTGCGAAAACTTTAACGAAAGGTTACTTGCCATGCTGACGGACATTTTTAAGAAGGTCGATGCGCGAATCGATCTCACGAAAGACGACGCGATATGTTTGCTCAACGTCGTCAATGGGTCGCATGGCTACTTCGCGCTGCTTGATAAGGCGAACGAACTCTCGCACGCCGAATACGGACGCCGCGGGTATCTGTTTGCGCAAATCGGAATCAACGCCGCGCCGTGTTCTGGCAACTGCAAGTTTTGCTCAATGGCGAAGGACAACTTCGTTGTAGACAAAGTCGTTGAAAAGAGTTTGGACGAGGTTGTCGAACAGGTCAAGTCGATGGACTTTTCCAAAATCGCTGCGCTGTTCCTCATGACGACCGCAGACTTCGATTCGCAAAAGTTTCTCACCATCGGCGAGGCGGTGCGGCGACAGTTGCCGGAGCGTGTCGGATTGGTTGCGAACGTCGGTGATTTTTCGCTCGACTACGCGAGGAAGCTCAAAGTAGCAGGATTCACTGGCGCATATCACATCGTGCGGCTCCGCGAGCAGACCGATACCGCTCTCAACCGCGACCTCCGTATTCAAACGCTCGACCACATCAAAGAAGCAGAATTGGAGCTGTACTACTGCGTCGAGCCAATAGGTCAAGAACACACCTACGACGAAATCGTTGACGAGATGCTGCGTGCCCGTGACTACGGCGTTAACATCATGGCGGTGATGCGTCGCGTTGGCGTAGCTGGTACAGCATTCACACCGCAGATGGAGATCAACGACATTGAGTTCACGAAAATCGCCGCTGTCACGCGACTAGTGACACGCCCAACAAAATCAATGAACGTCCACGAACCGATAACAATGGCGACGCTGGCTGGCGTGAACCAATTCTACGCGGAGATCGGCGTCAACCCGCGCGACACTTCTCACCACACCGAAAACAGTCGCGGATTCGACATCGCAACCGTCGAAAGAATGCTCCTCGCGGCGGGATATGAACTGTAGGTAGGGCTTTCGCAATGAAGTTTTCGTTTCGTCATTCCCGCGAAAGTGGGAATCTATCATCACAGCAATTCGTGGACGCTGCGTCCGTCCTTTTTGTCACTCGCTTACGCTTCGTGTTCTTATTGACGTAACGCATTAAGAACACGAAGCGTAAGCGAGTGCCCGAATCAGCACGCGAAGCCTGTTCGGAAACTTTCACCCGCACAGCGGTTCGGCATAGCCGAACCCTCCAAACGCCTACGGCGTTGATAACTGGAGGGTTCGGCTATGCCGAACCTCAACCACTCCGCCCAGCTTGCTTTTTCGGAAAAGTTTCCCTAGGTAGCCTGTATCGCCACGAAAAGTCGGTTATACTGGGCCGCCTTGGTTCGGGTTGGTTTTTGTCATCGAGCGAGTTTTGCAGACATGTTGTGCCGTTTTCTTCACGCATCTGATTTTGGACTCGACTTACCGATAGAAGGTTGTCTTGAGTTTCCGGCGGAAATTGAGACACGTTTTCAGGCGGCGTCGCGGCGTGCGGTCGAACGTGTTGTCGATACGGCGATCTTGGAAGAGGTCGATTTCGTCGTCTTGAGCGGCGGACTGGTGCAGCTTGCGAAGACCGGCCCTTCGACGGCGGTGTTTCTCGTTCGCCAGTTGGAGCGTTTGGCGTCGGCACGGATACCGGTCTACTGGGGCGGCGGCCCAGACGATACTCCCGATGACTGGCCGTCAACGTTCGTTTTGCCACCGAACGTTCACCGTTTTCCGAGCGACACCGTTCAAGAGTTTATCGTTGAACGTGAGCACGTTCCGATTGCGAGAGTTGTCGGGATGAGTCGCAACCACCGCGACGTTGCAATCAAAGTTGGCGGTTTCACACCCGACGTTGCCGGACTTTTTACGGTTGGTGTTGTAAACGGCGAAATTGATCCGCAAGTTTTTGACGCGGCGGCGATCCCGTTTTGGGCCGTCGGTGGACGCGGGCAGCGAAGTCTCCAGCGCGGTATCGCACGACGCGCGGCGGCACACAGCGACACTGATCGCGGTTCTGAACGTCGTGCTGCGAATGCGTTTGTTGCAGTTCCTTACATCGTTCACTATGCAGGGCCTCCGCTGGCACGTTCGCCGCGGGCATTAGGTGATTACGGTGCAACGCTCGTTGAAGTCGAACAGGGCGTTCAGCCGCGACTCACACTCATTCCAACGTCGCCTCTGCGGTGGGTTGTCGAAAAAATCGCTCTCACCGACGGTATGACAGAGACGCTCCTTGCACAAGCAATATCCGAACAGATCGAGCGTCTCACAGATACCGCGCGGCGTACAGAGACCGACACAATCGTTTCGCTGCGTCTCACGGAGACGCGGGCCGATCACCCGCTATTTCCCAAACTGCGATCTGCGACGGCAATCAACGAACTTTTGAGTCGCTGGCGAATCGTCCCCGACGATTTGACGAAACCGCTCTGTTGGATTTTGTCGCTAGAACTTGAAACGCCCGCAACGCTTCCGCAACCGCTCTACGACCAGCAGACGATTCTCGGCGACTACTTGCGACTCGTTCGCCATCACCAAACGCACCCAGAGATTCCGCTCGATCTCTCGTCGTTTTTGCCGCCCGGACTTTTGTCGCAGCCAATCGCTTCGCGTCTCTTGCTAACGGAACGACCAACCGCTGCAACGATTGGCGAAGAAGAGCCGCAAACCTCCGAAGACGGAGCGGCAACGAACGTTGTAGATGTTGACGACTCATCACATCCGCTCAATCAGACGGCGGCACAACAGCGTCGCCAGACACAACTTCTCCGCGATGCCGCACTCCTCGGCAGCGAACTTCTCGGCCAAACGCGACCGGGGTTCTGAACGGCGTGCCAATCACTTCAGCATTGGAAGCTGAATCGTTGGGAGTTTGTCGCGGAAAGCACGCTCTTCCGGCGGCTGACCCTGACCGTGAAGGGCGTAGTCAACGTAGGCCGTCCACGAATCAATGTTGACTCCGTAGTCACGCCCCGTCGCTTTGTGGAGCGAATCCATCGCAGCATAACGGATCGACGGAGCCTTGTCGTTTAGCTTCGCGGCGAGTGTTGTCAGCACCGTTTTTTTGTCGCCTTCGGAGAGCGAGTCTCGCGTACCGCACTGCTGACCGATCCGTTTGATAACCACAATTTGAACGTCTTTGTCGGTCTCTTTTTCCGCCGCACGACAAAGCGCGGTGAGCGATGTTAACTCACGACACGCCGAGATGCGAACAAATGGCGACTTGTCCGCCAGTGCCTCTTCAAGATATGCGTCGCGGCTGCTGTGCGGGATTTTCCCAATCGCTTCAACAGTATCGCGCCGCAGATTCGGATCGGGGTTCGACTGGTATTCCAGCACCAACTGACCGAGAAGAACTTCCTGTTCACTCGTCGGTGCTACTTTCCCTCTGTTCCCTTTTTCGCGGATCGCCTCGCGCCGCTCCGAAGGCGTCGTTAGACCTGCAATCTTGTCGGACCGCATCGAAAACGGCGGACGTTTCCCCCAATTTTCATTTTCAACCGCGCACCCCGCAAACGAAACGAGTACGCAAACGCCCACTAAACCGACGACGCTGCGTCTCGCACTCCACAACATATTTGTCAATCGCCATTGTTTTGTCATTTCGAGCCTCCTTGCGTACAGAGAATCGTAACGACTTTCGCCGGAGCGGGCAAGAGGAGTTTTTTTTGATCAGCAAAGCGGTTCGGCATAGCCGAACCCTCCAACGCGCCTACGGCGTATGATACTGGAGGGTTCGGCTATGCCGAACCGGAACTACCAAATCGCCCAAACTTGATTTTTCCGAACAACAAGTCTAATCCGCATCGAAAACACCGGCAATGGTTGTCCCGCAAAACATACAGCACCCGTCGGCGTCGATGTGGACGGATAGCAGGCGAAACCCGTCGCGTTCGACCACCGCTTGTCGGCATTGCGGACAGAGAGTTGTGGAACCAACGGCGTCAGCGATGTTGCCGGTGTAGACGTAGACCAGTCCCGCGTCGATGCCGATCTGCCGCGCGCGGTAGAGCGTTTGCGGCGGCGTGGCGGCATTACTTCGCATCCGGTGCGCGGGCCGAAACGCCGAGAAGTGCAGCGGAACTTCCGCACCCAACTCGCGTCGATACCACGTCGCCAGCGAAGAAATCTCTTCATCCGAATCGTTGAGACCCGGAATCAAGAGCGTCGTCACTTCGAGCCAAACGTTCGTCTCTCGCACGAGGTAACGGAGCGTGTCTTGAACTGCCGTTAGCCGCCCGCCGCAACGCTCAACGTAAAACTTGTCAGAGAACGACTTGAGATCGACGTTGGCGGCGTCAATGTTTGCAAAGAACTTCTGGCGCGATTCGCCGTCGATGAAGCCGTTGGTGACGACAACGGTTTTGAGTCCCGCCGCACGGCATTCTGCTGCCAACTCGGCAACACGTTCACCCCAAACAATCGGTTCGTTGTAGGTGAACGCAACGCTGGAGCAATTTTGTTGTCGCGCTTCGTTAACGAGATCGGTTGGCGTTGTTGTACGAGTCAAAACTTGCGGTGACGCTTCGCGTGTGATGTGTGCGTTTTGGCAGAAGTCGCAGTCGAAGTTGCAACCAAACGTCCCAAGCGACAACACACGCGAACCCGGCAAGAAGTGATACAGCGGTTTCTTTTCAATCGGATCGACGACGAGAGATGTCGTTCGATCACCGAAAACAGAAACGACCGCATCGCCGTTCCGCACCCGCGCACGACACAATCCAACGCCACCGACACCGAGACGACAACCGTGCGGGCACTGCGAACAAGCAATAATATCTGGCGACATTGACATCACTGATTTGTCGTGCTGCCAAGCGGCGGCATGCTGTTCAAAAAATCGAGAACTTGACGGTAGTAAGTATCGGGTGGCGGGTCGTTGTGGTCGCTGTCTTGAATCTGGAAAAATCGTTTGGGTTCACCGCGCGACGCTGCGAAAAGTTGTTCGCCGTGTGCGAACGGTATGAGGCTGTCGCGCGTTCCGTGCGAGAGAAACAGCGGGACGCGGCAATCGCGTATTTTGTCGAGCGATTTTAGTTCTTCGCGGAGCGCAAACTGTGCGAGGCTGCGTGCGGGAAGAAACGGTAACAGCTTGGCCGCCATTTCTGGGAGCGATGTGAACGTACTTTCAACGACCATCGCGCGGGCACCGTCGCGGGCGGCGAGGTCAATCGTCACCGCGCCGCCGAGTGAACGTCCCCAAACGATGATGTCGCGTTCGGCGATATTTTCTCGCGCTGCGAGCCACCGACGTGCGGCGCGAGCATCTCCCAAAATCGCACTCGTACTCGGCTTTCCTTCGCTCTTCCCGTACCCTTGATAATCGTAGACGAGCACCGACGCACCGAGCTTCTCACGAATGGTGAACCCCACTTCGCCCCACTCGGCGACTGTTCCGCCGTTTCCGTGTGAGTAGAGAATCGTTTCGTGCGGTTCATCGGTTGCGGGGAAGTAGAGGGCGACAATTTGAATCGGTGCCGCAGACGCAGAAATTGTTGGCGACGAAAACGACGAAGGCTCACGCGGACGCTCGATGACAACCTCTTCGCACCGCATCCACGCAGGTGGACGCCACGCGGCATCAATTCGTGATGGATGAAAGATAAGTCCCTGTGCCATCGCTCCGAGTGAGAGAAACCCCGTCGCCAGCATTCCAGCCGCGAACAGCAAAAGCCGTCGCTGTGGCGTACCGCAAGCACGTCGGACGAATGAAGATAACGTGAGCATAGAATTGGCCTGCCGTAATTCATTAGACCTGTTCGGAAACTTGCACCTGCACAGCGGTTCGGCTATGCCGAACCGCGAACTACCCAATCGCCCCAATTTGAGGTTTCCGAACGAGTCTATTGACGTTCAAATCTCGCAGGATTATACGCCCGCAACCACAAGAGTCAACGCAATGTGTGTCAAATAGTACACACCTCCCGCCTACCGAAGTCTTGCGTCTCTGCTACAATGTCGCACCGCTCGGTTTGTAAAAACGGTTAACAACAATTCATGGTGGAACGTATTGCAATGACAATTCTCGTTCAAAAGTTTGGCGGCACAAGTGTTGCCGATACGCAGAAGATTCTTGGAGCGGCGCGGAAGGCGATTCGCGCGACGCAGCACGGGCACAAAGTCGTCATGGTCGTGAGTGCGATGGGGAAAACAACCGACCACCTCATCGCCCTCGCACACGAACTCACCGACCGTCCCGACTCCCGCGAGATGGACATGTTGATGTCCACCGGTGAACAGGTCACGATTTCGCTGATGGCTATCGCGCTCAAAACTCTCGGCCACGACGCGATCAGTTTTACCGGTGCGCAAATGGGGATCAAAACCGACAGCTCTCACATGCGGGCGAGAATCAAGTCGATCTCAACCGACCGCATGCGCGCCGCACTCAACTCCGGCAAAATCGTCATCGCCGCCGGTTTTCAAGGCACCGACGACGACGGTAACATCACAACTCTCGGACGCGGCGGGAGCGACACCACCGCCGTCGCCATCGCCGCCGCGCTCGGCGCGAAAGAGTGTGAGATTTACACCGACGTTGACGGCGTATACACAACCGATCCGCGACTCTTGCCGGAAGCACGAAAAGTTACGCGAATCAGTTACGACGAGATGCTCGAACTCGCAAGTCTCGGCGCGAGTGTGATGCACAGTCGGTCGATAGAGTTTGCGAAAAAGTTCGGCGTTGCCGTTCACGTTCGCAGCAGTTTTTCCGACACGACCGGTTCGCTCATCGTTGCGGAGCCGGAGAGTGTTGCACTCCCCGTTTGCGGAGTTGCGCTCGCCAAAGACGAATCGCAGTTCACCGTCTACGACGTTCCAGACCGTCCCGGAAGTGCGATGCAGTTGTTTGCGATGATGGCGGCGGCGAAGATTCCGACCGACTTGATCGTTCAAAATATCGGTGCCGACGGACTTGCCGACATCGCCTTCACCGTCCCGCGTACCGACCGCGCCGCGGCTGCCGAAGTCTTGCAACAGTTCGCCGAAGAAATCGGTACGGAGAGTTTCGCCGTTGACGAAGAGGTGTCGAAATTCTCGGTCGTCGGACTCGGAATGACGACGCAAACCGGCGTTGCGGAAAAGGTTTTTCGTGCAGTCAGCGACAAAGGTATCAACATTAAAACGATCACCACGAGCGACATCAAGATTTCGATTCTCGTTGACCGCGCTCAAGCACTCGATGCGCTTCGTGCGGTTCACGCGGCGTTTGAACTCGACGTGCCGCCATCGGAAACGTCGTTCGCGGCGGCGACGAATGGTGTTGCGCGAACGGTTCGGCGTGTCAAGAAAGTTGAGACGCCTGCGGAAGTTCTCGCGCGCCACAGCAGCGTTAACAAACTTGGAATGGAAGACATTCTCATCGAAGAGATCGGCCTCGACGCGACGCAGGCTCGCATCACGCTTGATGGCGTTCCAGACACGCCGGGTTTGGCGGCGAAGATTTTCGAGCTTATCGCGTCGCGTGGGATTGTTGTCGATTTGATTATTCAGAGTGGCGGCTGGGAAAATCGTGCGGCGATTACGTTCACTGTCGCGCAGAGCGAAATTGATAGTGCGCTCCGCGCGGCGACGGAAATCGCAACGCAAATCGGTTGCGAACCGCCGAAGCACCAACCGAGTGTCGCGCTTGTTTCGGTCTACGGAACGGGTCTTCGCAGCCACACCGGACTCGCGCTCCGTATCTTCAAGACACTCGCCGACGCCAAGATCAACGTCTCGATGATCGCCACGAGCGAAGTTTCGATCACTGTCGTCATCGACTCCGCCGACAGCAAACGCGGACTCACGCTGTTGCAAGAAGAGTTTAAGAATGAGATGATGTAATCCCCCCAAAAAAGAAAGGTCAAAAAAATGTCTCAATCAATGAAAATCGCCGTTATCGGTGGTGATGGAACTGGTCCCGAAGTTGTTGCTGAAGGAGTGAAGGTAATCAAGGCGGTGGCGAAGCTCGAAAAGTTCGACGTCGCGTTCGACCACTACGACTTCGGCGGTGACCGGTATCTCAAAACCGGCGTCATTATCACCGACGAAGAAATCGCCAAGTTGCGAGAGTACCGTTCGATCTTGCTCGGTGCGATTGGTCATCCCGATGTCGCGCCGGGAGTTCTCGAACGCGGACTGCTGCTGCATCTTCGTTTCGCGTTTGATCAATACATCAACTTGCGTCCGGTGAAACTTTACCCCGGCGTCGAATCGCCGCTCCGCGACAAGAAACCGGAAGACATCGACTTCGTTGTCGTCCGCGAAAACACGGAAGATATGTACGCCGGAATCGGCGGCTGGCTCAAGAAAGGGACGCCCGACGAAGTCGCCACGCAAACTGCGGTCTATACGCGAAAGGGTTGCGAGCGGTGTATTCGCTGGGCGTTTGAATACACCCGCGCACGCAACAATCCGAAAGGAAAACAACTCACACTCGTCGCCAAGACGAACGTCCTCACCTACGGACACGATTTGTGGTGGCGAACGTTCCAAGAAGTCGGACGAGAATATCCCGACGTGAAACTCGATTACAATCACGTCGATGCGTGTTGCATGTGGATGGTCAAGAACCCAGAGTTCTACGATGTTATCGTGACGACAAACATGTTCGGCGACATCATCACCGACCTCGCTGGTATTTTGCAGGGCGGAATGGGCGTCGCGGCTGGCGGAAACATCAACCCCGACGCTGGCGGGACAAGTATGTTTGAACCGATGGGCGGAAGCGCACCGAAGTACACCGGCAAGAACGTCATCAATCCAATCGCGACGATTGCCGCTGCGGCCATGCTGCTCGACCAAGCTGGTCAAACCAAAGCCGCAAACCGCGTGACGCAAGCGATTATGAAAGTCACCGGCACGAAGATGAAGTCGCAAGCCGCTGGCAAAATGGGGTTCAGCACAACCGAAGTCGGCGATTTGGTTTGCGAAAATCTGTGAGAAACAGACAATACGACCTATAGGTCGTATTGTGACGGCGTTGCTACAGGCAATCCGTTGCACCTACTCACCAACCGCATGATGCAGCGGTGCGGTGGCGGCGTAGAGTTGGCGGTAGATTTTGAAATGGTCTTCGTAGAGTCGCGTGAGTGTTTCGTCGGGTGTGAACGTCTCGGCACGCGGCGCGATTTGTGTGAAGGCGTCGTCGGCGTCTTTGTAAACGCCGGCACCGATCCCAGCGAGAATCGCCGCACCGAGAACGGTCGCCTCTTCGACTTGCGGCACGCGAACCGGACGCCCCAAGATGTCGGCCTTGTTCTGCATCCAAAACCGGTTTCGCGTCGCACCGCCGACGGCAATTAATTCTGTCGCACGTTTGTGCGTACTCGATTCGATTGTCGAGATCACGTCCATCAGTTGATAACTCAATCCCTCGAAAATACTGCGCACCATCTCCGCTTGTGTGACGCGAGTATTGAGGCCGACATACGCACCGCGCGAACGCGGATCGACTTGCGGACACGACGCACCGCTCAAGTGCGGCAAAAACAGAACACCACCCGATCCCGCGCCCGCAGAACTCGCCAGCCGAACAACGGTCTCCCAGTCGATCAGCGGTGCGGTCTCGCCATAAAGCGGCACGAGACTTCGCCGGTACCACTCCAACATCTCGCCCGCCGGATTGCCGCTCCAAACCATAAAACGATTCGGCAAAACGTGCGTTTGCGTCGTCACTCCCGAACGCCCCAGCGGCATCGAAACCGGCGGCTCTTGCGAAACGACGTCGATCATCTCCCAAGTTCCGGTGATGTTGAGAACAACGTCGGGCCGAAACGCGCCGACCGGAAGCGAACTACAAATGTGGTCGTGGCCGCCGAGAAATACTGGCGTCCCTTGTGGTAAACCTGTTAGCTGCGACGCCGCTGCGGTGACTTCACCGATTCGCGTTGAACTGACAAACGGTTCCGGCAGAATTGATCGCGGAACCCCCGAAAGTACACAAAGTTCATCAGACCACGAAAGCGTTCGCTGATCGAACAGCATCGTACACGACGCCATGCTGAAGTCGGTTGCGTAAACGCCGGTGAGTCGTTCGTTGAGATAGTCTTCGATGAGGAGCCATTTTTTGGTTTGCGCGAAGATTGCCGGTTCGTTGTCGCGCATCCAGAGCATTCGCAGTGCGGAGTTGATCGCCCAAACGGGATTGCCGCCGATGGAGTACGTTTTTTCGGACGTGATATGTTTTAGCCACCATTCGTACTGCGGTTGTGTTCGCGTGTCGTACCACGAGATGAGTGGATAAAGTGGTTTATCGTCTTCGCTCATCGGGAGGCCGTCCATTCCCATTCCAGTCGTGGCGACGCCGCAGATTTTTTGTGGATCGGCGAGCTGCGTGACTGCTTCACGACACGCCGCCGCAGTCTCGGCCCACAAAACTTGCGGGTCCCAGACGGTCCACTCTGGGTGGTCGATACTGGGATGAAACCGCTGCATCGGACGAGTCCCGCGTGCAACGACGTTTCCGCGCACATCGTAAACAATCGCCTTGATCGAAGTCGAACCGAGATCAATACCGAGTAGCAAGTCTTTCATGGTGATGTCCTTTTTTCGTATCCATTCAGGGTTTGGTTTGTCGGGGCTAATGCGGCAACGCCAACATGGCAAAATCCGTGAACGCTTACAACTTTTCTACCCTTGCAAAACTTCCAACATTTTGCGGTCGAGTTTGTGGCCGTGGAAGTCTTCGTAGACGACATCGCTGCGGTTGCTGTCGAGAACTCCGAAGCTGCCGCGGAAGTTCCAAAGTGCGTAACCAATCTCCGCTTCACGCCAAACCGAAACCATATCCGACATCCAGCGAAGCGCAACTTCATGCGGACACGGCGAGTGCGCACCAAACTCGCCAACAATCACGCCGCAACCGCGACGCTGAAGTCCTCGCCACGGTTCAAGTTGTGTGTGCAGCCATTCTCGGTCTTTGCGCTGGCCACCGAAAATTGTCGCCTCGCCGTTTGTGGTGACGTAACGAAACGTCGTCTGCGGCGACGACCACGCCGCTGTCATCGGCGCGACCACCTCGCGCGACGCACCCTCTCCACGAAGCGCGACTTCATTGAGCGAAATCCAGTCGCCATCGCGCACCGCCACTTCCACTCGCGCCGTCTTCGCTGGAACGACAACTTCGTAGTCGCGGTCGTACCGATTTTGGTAGACTCGCCACTCCGGTTTGTAGACGACCTCTTTCCACTCACCGTCACCCGCCGCAGGACGAAAGTTGTGCTCCCAAATTGTAGCACCGTCGCCACGAACGACAAGCGTGTTGTTCCCCGAAACGGTGCCGACGCGAAGCCGCAACCGCGTCGCTTCTGCGAACGGCCCTTCGATGACGAGTGGTTTTTTGAACTCGTCTTTGATACCGTCTTTATTCGGCGAGATGAGCAGTCCGTTCCCCGCGACGCTTGGCCACTGCGGAGTCGGAAAGTCTTTGCTGTTGACCCAACTTGCACCGTAGTGCGAGATTTCCATCGGGGCGTAACCGCGCGTCGCCTGTGCAACGCCGTCGCCCACAAGTTCAAAAATCGGTTTCGTTCCCCAATCGGCTCCGTCGCAAATGATGAGGCGATCAGAATCTTCGGCACGGATGTCGGCGATGATCGCGCGGTGTGCTGCGATGAACTGTTCGCGTATCGCATCGGTAATCGACGCCGGTTCGTTGAAAAGATTGAAGCTGACGTGATCATTCCCAATTCCGCGATAACGCTTCGCAAACGTTCGCCAGTGAAGACGGCAAACGTCGAGTGCTTCGGCGTCGGTCCAAACGCTCTTCGCTTCCGGCGGACTGGCAACAGTGTAACCCGGCGCGCGGTGGAAGTTAATCAAAACGTGAACGCCATACTTTTCGCCGAACTTCACCGCTTCGTCGATGTATTCAAGCCGCGACTCATTGATCCGCCGCCAATCGCCGCCGACAATCCAGCCACGATAATCGAGCGGGAGCCGAACAAAGTTAAAACCCCAGTCGCTGATCCAGCGAAAATCGTCTTCGACGAATCTGTCGCAGCGACCGTTAAACATTTCCAGCAAATTAAACCCGCGCCACATCGGGAGTTTTTTCGGCGTCGGTGTCGGCAGTGGCACCGGTGGTGTCTCTGCCGCTGCGTTCGTTAACGTCCCGCCAAGTCCGAGCGAGACTCCCGCCGCAAGACCACACTGCAAAGCGCGACGACGTGAAATTGGAGACATTGGTGTTACTCCTTCCATACGATTAGGGCGAAGCCAACAAATAGACCCGTCACGGGTCTATTTCGGCTGCCACTGAAGAGCTTCCCAGTAAGCGCGGTCGGTGGCGAACGGGTCGAGTGGTGCTTTGAAGTCGTGGTCGGCTGGCAACACGCCGTAACGGATCATCTCGCGGGTGTACGCACGATTCGCCCAAAACGGAACCGTCCCCACTCGCGGACTCTCTTTTGTAATGTAGTAACGTCCGCGCTCGATCCCCGCAAGAATTGTTTGATAATCGGCGTCGTCGGTTGATGCGAAAACCGGTTTGCCTGCATTCTCGCCCGCGTCGGCACCGTACTTACACCGACCAAAACCGCCAGCATCAGTCGCAAGAGGAGCACGGAGCAAACGCGACTTCACCGGCTCCGTCAAGTTGAAGACCCAGTTACGCGAAATCTGACCGTCACTCGACATCTTCGGCGGAAGCGTCCCAGCCTTGCCACTACCGTGACACGCCCCGCAACGTAGCGCGAGTGCCTCGGTCATTCCCTTCGTCTCCGGCCACTCCGCGTCGTTCTCAACGACATAGTGATCGCTGTACGGCCCAGAATAAACCCAGCCGATCATCCCCGACGCATTCGCCGCATACGTCCCCGCATAGTTCGCACCAGCATCAATCCAATAGCGAATCGTCTTCTGCTCCGACTCCGAAAGTTTCGCACCAGCGTGCTCTTCTTCAATCAGTTTAACCAAACGACTCGCACTACTCCCGATCTCATACGGCGCGAAGTTGCTCACCGCGCGGTTGCGATTGTCACCGAAGAGATTGCGGTGCGAAAGGTTCATGTAACTGAATGAATAAAGCGGTCCCCAATCGCCCGAAAGATTAACGCCTCCGTCCATTCGGTCGTTGTTGTGGCACTCCAAACAGTGCTTGTCGAGAATCGGTTGGATGTCGCGGGCGAAGTCGTAGACTTCGGGAATCCCTTCAATTTTCTGCGGCGAAACAAACGGACGATTCGATGTCGTGAGGTGGTGAATTCGGTCGAAGTTCGGCGTCTGCGTTCGCGGCTCGTGACAACCGATGCAAACATTCGTCTCTCCCGGCATTACCGAAGTGAAACTGTGCATCCGCTTCACCGGTCGCCCGTCGTGATCCATCGCAACGAAAAATAGACTCCGCAGCGCAGGTAGTTCCATCAGGGCACTGCCGTCTTCGGCAACAGGAATCGTGCCGAGAATTCGTTCTAACGTAAACGTCCCGCCCAGCGAAATCTGATCCATTCCGCCCTGAAAGTGAACAGGTTCGGGGAGCGATTCTAGCACGAGCAGTTCTTTGATCAAACCACGCTGTACGTCCTGCATTCGTCGCCCTTGGTAGACGTCAACGAGGATGAGTCGTCCGGTATCGGCGGTGAGGTCGGTCTGATCGCTGATGATATTTTCGCGTTCACGTTTGATTACTGGACGCGGTTCGTGAATCCAAAAGCCTGCATCTTTGAGGTCGCTCGGCAGTGCAAAGAGTGTCTGTTCAAAACCGCCGCCATCGACGAGGCAGACGCGATCTTGCCGCGCGACAAGAAACTCGTCTTCCGAAAACGCCCACGGATCGGCGGCGTTGTTGTGTGTCGTGAGCATCTTCGCCGACTCGTGATCGTCGGGACCGTTTCGCGGATCGACAATCGTGAGATTGCCGTAATGCTCGCGGATGCCGTGCCCCGGCGAAAATATCGCAACAACTTTCTCGCTGTTCGGAATCGGTTTCGCACCGAGCATCACAATCCCCGGACGCTGATTTCCAAAGAAGACCATCTGTTTCGTTCCGTCGGGATTCATCGTCCAGAGGTGGTGATAATCGACTTGCGAACGGTCAACGTATTCCCATCGCATGTAGAGAAGCTGCCCGTTCGGCAAGACCCAAGGCGTGTTGTCTTGTTCGGGGTTGCACGAAAGTTCGCGGATGTTTTCGCCGTTTGGGCCGCAGCGATGAATCGTCGCAACTTGCGTTAGCCAGCACTGCACCCACCGCCGCGCACGACTCGAACAAAATACGATGTCGCCATCGGGGAGATACGTCGGTTCGATGTCGTCCCAGTCGCCCGATGTTATCTGACGCAGATTTGTCCCGTCGATATTGATCTCGTAGAGATTGTAGTGCAACTTTCCTGCGGGGAGATATGAGAACAGAATGCGTTCGCCGTCGTAGTGAATCTGTGGGTCGCGGATCGAACCGCCGTTGTCTTCAAAGACGATTTTTTCGTCGCCGGAGTCAATGTCTCGAATGCGAAGCGACGCACCGCCGTGTGGGTGAAACGGGTAGACATCTTCGTCTTTGGCGTAGTACCCGAAGTTTGCGTACCAGTGTACGTCGATCCCCGGTTTGCGAACGACGTACAAAATCTTCCGCGCATCGCGCATCGCGCCGCGTGCAAACTCTGTCTTGAGGTCGCGCGGCGGGAGGCGTTCGGGAATGACGTTGCTCGTACTGAGCCGAAGATAATCGTAGTGAATCCAGCTACCATCTTCGAGGACGATGGAGAGCGTATTGCGTCCGCGTTTTACCGTACCCGCCGGAACTTCGATTACAATCGACTCGAAGACACCGATGTCGGTATCGCCTTTGAAACCGTTTCTCTGATCGCCGACCGGCGCACGAGTTGGCGTGAGCGGCGTACCGTTGATCGTGACTTTGTAGAGCGACGGCTCCGTCGGATGAGCGTAGGCGACGCCGACTACGAAGAAGAGCGGTTCGTTGTAGTCGCGTACTGCGTCGAAGATAATCTCCGACGTAAACTGGAGTCCAGCGTTACGAAAGTCGCGCGTGCTGGGGTGAAACGGACACCACTCGCGGGTGATATTCTTCCCGACAACAAACTGCTTGAACGGTGCGGCAGTGTTCTCTTTCACCTTTTCAAAATCGACCCAGCCAGAAAACTCAGCAGACATCGCATCAGGCCGCCCCAACTGGAAGACAACCTCATCAACCTCATCGGCAAACGCCGAAAATGTTGACACTAGCACGCAAACAAAACACAACACACTCGTAAGCCAGAAACGGTGCAACATTGGAAAATCTCCTTGGTGAAGTATGTTGGTGTCGTGTTTGGAAAATCAGAGCGGGAAGCGTAAGCGAGTGATGAACTACCATTCGACACAAAACTCGTCATTCCAACGCCAGCATTGCAGGGAACGGATTCATCCGCTTGCACAAAACAATCACACACGCTGCATCGCAATTTTCGTCACTCCCGCGAAGTCTTTGCGGGAAGACGAAATTGAGCGTGAACGGTTCCACGAAACGCCACCGCGAACACAACGCGGCGACGAACAACAGCGGGCAATTCTACCGACGTTTTTGTGGTTGGCAATGACGGCTTCGTTCGTGCGGGTGTAGTAAAATTTAGTTGCAGGCGTGAATGGTGTTTTTGCCCCAACGGGGCGACAAGAGCTTAGCCGTGGGTGAGCGAAGCGAACCCATGGTACGGAATCCTAAATATCAGAAAGCCCCAACGGGGCGCAAGAATTGAACCGCGTACACAAATCTTACGCCCCGTTGGGGCTACGGATTTTTTGGGGCCTGCGGACCGTGGGTTCGCGGAATACCGCTCACCCACGGCTAAGTTCTTATTGCCCCGTTGGGGCTAGGAAACACCGTCGCAAACCGCTATTTGTCAGTGCGGTTCCTTCACCTTTTCGAGAATGCCGTTGACGAACGCGGCGGAATCTTTCGTTCCGAACTCGCGAGCCAAATCAACCGCTTCAGTGATGACGACAGCAGGCGGCGTTTTGATGTACCACATCTCGTAGATCGCCATGCGTAAGATGTTGCGGTCAGTCGCGGCCATGCGAGATACTGACCAGTTGGTCGCCACGCCCTCTATCGCGGCGTCGATCTTCGACTTGTAGAGCCGCGCCCCATCGAGGAGCGTCTTGGCGAAGACGCGCACTGCGTCGCCGCTGACTTCATCGCGGAGAAAATCGTCTGCGAACTGCGCCGCATCAGGATTGAGGTCTTCCTGATAGAGTGCCTGAAACGACGCCGTCCGCGCCGCTGTACGCGAAGAACGATTCGATGACTGTTCAGAAGACTTGTTTGGCGGTTGACTCATTCATCACCTTTGGATACTTTCTGAAAACGTCGCTACACATCGGCGTCAACGTCATCGACATCCTCGTCGTGCAACTCTGCGGCCTCGGCAGACTTCGCTATTTTCGCAGCCGCGACACGCTGGTTGGCACGATCAGTCGAGAGTACCTGCCGCAACAGTGCCGAAACGTCTTCGTATGGGTTGTCGCCCGGAAGCCCTGATGCGAACTGCATTATCGATCTCGCAGTCTTCTCGGTGAGCGATAACAATAACGACGAAACCGTAGCAAAACGCGGTTCGAGAACGAGAATCCCACGCTTCCCATCGACATCAGGTTTGCGTGAGAACGTCCGGCTGGCCACCGCAAGGAACATAACGGCGGTGTCTAGCCGCTGTAGTGTGAGCATTCGTCTTACAAACTCCTGTCGCTGGTCGTGCGGGTCGTCCAGACGGTTCTCAGACAGGACATGAAGTCCGGGGTTGAGCTTTTCAACCTCGACATCTTCCAGCCCCGAAACAACGTAACCCGAAAAACGGTCGATGCAGAGAAAGTGACCGCCAGCATAGTTGCCGGTTAGAAGCTCGTGCTGCGCCAAGTCGCGTGCTTCTTCGGCGTCTTTGCAACCGAGCAAGTCTTTGCAAAGAAGGCCACGCGACCGCGCATCAAACGGGACGTGCCGCTTCGGGGCGTTCACTACGCCGCAAAACAGACCGTGCTGATTGACACCAGCCCACGTCCCGCCCGCTTGACGATCAACACCACAGACGACGCGCGGACGCCCCGACTGTATCTTCGGCGGTTGAGACGGACGGTCAAGCTGCTCCTCACGATTGAACGCAATCAGAAGCGGCGCATCACGAATGGTCTGATACTGAACAGCAAGAATACCCATGTGTATTTGAAGTAGTGATAAGGTTTTTCAGAATGACAAGAGACACTGCCAGAAGTAGAAGTACGCCTCGGCGTCATTCCGCTCCCACGTCTCACGAATTTGTTGTTCGTTACCAAGCAGGGTAGGGTACCGCTTCCGAAACTCCTCCCACGGAAGACAAGTCCCCGGTGGACGCAGAGTCGGTACGGAGTCGGTCACATGTGCATTGTTGGTGTCAGTTGACATAACAGAATCCTCCACTTGAAAAACGAATGTCAATTTTGTGCTGGTGCTGGCCCCTTGATAAGCCCTTCGAGTACACCCACGCTCTCAACACTTTGTGCGACAACTTTGCCGCTGGCGTCGTAGAGAATCATCATCGGTGCTGCGGGGACGCCCCAGTATGTCGCCGATGGGCCGTCAATTCCGCCCGTCTCCGCAATGTGCAAAAACGCTGGCTGCGACGCAATCAAACGCTTCGCCGCGTCAGATGTCGGCTCAAGACAAACCGCAACAACTCGAACCCGTGACGCATCGGCAACACGCTTGAGTCCACTCAAAACTTCCGGCGTCGCAGAGTTTACATCCCAAAAATAAAGCAGGCACAATCCGCCGCGCGTCGAGGCGATGTCGAAAGGTTTACCGTCCGCGAGTGTCGCCTGAAACGGAACCGGTTTGCCAACAGATGTCAAACGCCGCAGCGCACCTTTCGCCTTCTCGGCTATCGGTTTACCTTCGTATTGTTCGGCGACTTTCGCATACCACGTTGTCGCTTTGTCGGTCTCGCCAGCGACTTCGCTGTACGTCGCAAGTTGCAGCGCGGCTTCGCTCCCCGCCTCCGTCGCCGCGTACTCCTGCGCGAACGCCTCCAAATCCGCGAGCCACGTCATTTGCGTTTGCAACACATTCTCGCCACCAGAGAGTTTGAGATAATACTGCGTCATGATGAGACGGTTCTTGACATACGCCGCGAGTTCACGGTTTTGTCCCTTGATCGCCGCATCAAGAAGCGACTCCAAACGTGCGACTCCGCCAACGTATCCATCGACTTGCACCGCCGTTAGCATCGTGTCGGCAAGTTGGCGACACCACATCTCGCGGTCACTCGGCGACGCCTGCTTAATCACTTGCAAAATTATCGCCACGAGACGATCATACATCTCACCGCGTTTGGCTTTGGGCGCGTCGAGAACCGCGAGTTGCAACTCCTGAAGTTCCGCCATCAGAGGAAGAACATCACTCGCCGCCGGTGCCGCAGCGACCGCCGATCCGTCGTCCACGCCGGGGAGGAATGTTGTGCGAGAGAGTTTACCGTCGTCGAGAAGCGGCGCGTCGATAAGACGCCAATTTCCGTCGCCAATCGCAACGAGTGTACCGAGTGAAATCTGCTGCGTTGTGTCGCCTTGCGGGAATACGACTAACGCATTTTCGTAGACAAGCAGATCGCGTTTGTTCCCGTCGCGGCCCGCGGGAACGAGGGCCGGTTTGTTCCCGCCAAATTGAGACCACTCGATCTCGCCCGCTATCGGAATCGTCTTGAGCGACTCGACCATCTGTTGCGGTAAGTTCGTTAACTTCGTCTGGAGCGTGTTCTTCCATTTGTCGCCGAGTTCGAGCGCGGCGAGTTGTTCGCCGTTGAGCGTGACGCGGGCTAGACGGGCAGGGTCTTGCTGCCGCAACGCCTCAAGCACTTCACTCGCAACCTCCTCCGCAGAAATCGACTTCCAAAAATCGACAACGCGATCTTCGTTGGCGTCGATCCCCCAGCGAGTTCCAGCGGTGTGAAAATATCGACACTGATCGGCAACGCCGTTGCCATTGGTGTCGATGTCTCGGTAAACCTCAACGCCGTTGCGGTAGTAGCTCCACTGGTTAACACGCCCAGATTTGTTTGTGTCGAGAAACAGCCGCAACCGTTCGCCGTGCGTACCGGTGACGACAAAACCGCTCCCTTCCTCGACCGGTACCGCCGCCACTTCGCACTCGTCCAACTTCGGAGTGTCGATCACAACGTCCTTCTGAATCGGCAAAAACGCGAGTACTTCACGCTTGGTCTGATTACGGTCAGGAAGCGTCTGTGCAAACGCAGTCGAGATGAACGCAAGACCGAGAAGAATGTGGGAGGTGAAACGTTTCATCGTTATTCAATCCAGTGTTGAGTTTTCGCGCGAGACCCGTTACAGGTCAATTTGTAGGCTTCGCCCTCCGTCGCGCCGCGGCCTCAATGGGCCGCTACCGTTTTGGTACGGGAAATTCAAATCGTCTTGAGTAGAACAACCACCGACCGTTTCAGCTCGCTTTTTCGAGAAGCCCTTTGTAGTTTCGCATGATGAGGTGGCTGTCGATTTTGTCAACGAGGTCGATAATCACGCTGACGACGATGAGCAGGCTCGTTCCACCGAAGAAGGAGGCAACGGTGACATCGTGAATGATCGTGTTTGAGATGATCGACGGGACAATCGCAATGAGTGCCAAGAACGCCGCACCAACGTAGGTGATGCGAATCATCACGCTCTCAAGGTATTCCGAGGTGCGTCGTCCGGGGCGGTAACCGGGGATGAACGTCCCGTAGTTTTTGAGGTTCTCCGCCATGTCTTTCGGGTTGAACGTTACCGCCGTCCAGAAGTAACAGAAGAAGAAGATCAGGAGCACATACATCGCCATGTAGCCAAACGACCCACGCTGGAAGATGTCGTGAACCCAAACGAAGACTGTAACGTTCGGAAAAACGCTCGACAACCACTGGAAGATCACCATCGGAAACAGCAATAGACTGCTTGCGAAGATGATCGGCATAACGCCTGCTTGGTTGACCTTGAGCGGGAGATACTGTTTATTTCCACCGTAAACTTTGCGACCGCGAACGTGCCGCGCCGATTGGGTTGGGATGCGTCTCTGTCCCTTGGTCATAAATACGACACCAACGATCACAACCACGAAAAGCACCGCAAGCACGAGTAGCACTTCAACGCCCATTTGGCTACCGCTTCCACCGATGGCGATGTCGCCAGATTCGTTGAAAAGACGTTTGCCAAGACTCTGAATCGCCTGCGGCATGTTGGCCAAAATCCCGACCATAATCAGGAGGCTGATCCCGTTGCCGATCCCGTATTCGTCGATCTGTTCACCGAGCCACATAAGGAACGTGCTGCCCGCCGTCATCGTCATGAGCGCGACCAAGAGCCACGCTGGCGAGAGACGCCCGTTCGCATCGACAACCGCCTGATTGAGGCAGTTTTGCGAACCGAGCAAGAGAACATAGAAGTAGCTCTGGATCAGGCAGATGCCGACCGTGGCGTACCGTGTCCACTCGTTGATTTTCTTCCGACCACTCTCGCCGTCTTTTTGAACTCTTTTGAGCGGTTCGTAGACCGTTCCCAAGAGCTGGAAGATAATCGACGCGGAGATGTACGGCATGATCCCCAGTCCGAAGATGGTGATCTGTTCGAGTTGTGTTCCGCTGAATATCGACGCCTGCTGCACGAGCGATGCAAGCCCCGTCTGCGACTCCCAAAACTTCGTCAACTCCTTCGTATCGACTATCGGCAGCGGAATCCACGAACCGATCCGAAAGACCGCAAGCAAGAGAAGCGTCAGCAAAATCTTTTGACGCAGTTCGGGGACGGAAAAAATTGTCTGTATCTTTGTGAACATTCTCGTTCTCCTATACTTCTGTACACTGGGCAACTACTCTCTTCATTGCCTCCACAAGTTCAACTGGAAACATAACTACAGTGTTCGACTGACCAGCACCGAGTCCGTCGATGGTTTGCAGCGTTCGCAGCTTCATAGCACCGGAAGTGGTTGCCATGATTTCGGCGGCGGCAGCGAGATTGGCGGCGGCAATTTTGTCACCTTCCGACTTCGTTATGTTGGCTCGTTTCTCGCGTTCCGCAGCCGCTTGACGCGACATAATCCGCTTGAGATCATCGGGCATTTCGATGTCTTGAAGCCGAATCGCGTCAAGGTGAAGCCCCCACTCTTTGATGCGTCCTTCGACGACCTCGGCGACTCGTTTTTGAATCTGCTCGCGTTCGCAAAGAAGCTCGTCGAGAGTGAGTGCCCCAACAACATCTCGAAGTGTCGCTTGAGCGTATTGCAGAACGGCAAACCGGTAGTTTTGAACGCCAAGAACTGCCTGCTCCGCCTCTCTCACGACGACATAGAGAACGCCGTCAACTTTGGCGGGGACGTTATCCTTCGTGATCACCTGTTGCGACGGGATGTTGAGTGTGAGGAGTCGCGTATCGACAAACTGGATGCTGTCGATAAACGGGACGACATAGACAATCCCCGGTCCACGAACACCGATAAACTTCCCGATCCGCAGCATTACGCCACGTTCCCACTGCGCTGCAACGCGGATGCCAGAAACGATAAGCGACCAAACCGCCATAGACGCCACGAAAACCACAGCGGCTTTGACGGCCTGCCAGATGAACTCCGGCGGCGGGTCACCGGAACAGAGACTCCAATCAATCATCGTCGCCGCAACGACGACGGCAAGAAGGATGGCGAACCCTCCGTTAAGCATCGCCCGAACCGGCGTCCCTAACGATGTGTGCGGCGTGTCGGTCATGGGTCTACCTCAACAAAGTCGGGCCTACTGCAAGCAGAAGACGCAATCGACGCTTGCCCGACACCACTTCGCCTATCGCGCACTAAACACTCTTATTTTTTTGTCTTGGACTTAGAGACGGTCGCTTTGGCAACGGCAGCGGCCTTGCGTGAACCCATCTTGTTTTTCACCACCGGCTTTTTGCCCGGCAAAATCTCAACCGTCCCACCAGCCGCTTCGATCTTCGACTTCGCCGTCGCCGAAAAACGGTGGGCCCTGAACGTCAACTTTTTCGTGAGTTCGCCGTCGCCGAGAATCTTGATCTCGTCGAAGAGCGTTTTCACTAGTCCAGTCGCCATCAGCGTTTCGGGCGAGACAGTTTCGCCTGCTTGGAAGAGAAGTTCGATGTCGCCAATGTTGACGGAGACAACCACTTCAGCAAACGCGCGGTTGTTGAACCCGCGCTTCGGGATGCGGCGAACAAGCGGCATCTGACCGCCTTCAAAGAGAGCGGGCATCGACCAGCCACTCCGCGAACCTTGCCCCTTGTGGCCGCGTCCACACGTCTTACCAAGACCGCTACCGGTACCACGCCCTACACGAGTTCGCTTGGTTGCCTTGTTGATTCCTTCGTTGACGCAATTAATGTTCATGGCAAGCTCAATTCACTGATGTGTTTTTTGTTAAGCGAATACGACGCCTATCTTGTCTTGCGTCGTTCAAGTGTTCGTGGTTCAAGTGTCAAGCGACACACCACGGAGGCGTTCGACTTCGGCGCGACTTCGCAGTTTAGCGAGTGCGTCGAGGGCCGCTTTGACAACGTTCGTTGGGTTGGATGTACCGAAACTTTTTGTGAGGATGTCTTTGATCCCGACAGCCTCGCAAACGGCTCGCACCGTAGCACCAGCGATAATCCCAGTTCCGGGACTCGCTGGGACAAGAACCACACGCGCAGCACCGAAGTGCCCAGTGACTTGGTGCGGAATAGTCGTCGCAGCAAGCTGGACACTCTTCATCTCGCGGCTCCCTTCCTTCACCGCCTTCTCCACCGCAGACGGAACTTCGTTCGCCTTACCGTGTCCGCACGCGACTTTTCCCTTGCCATCGCCAACGACGACAAGTGCCGAAAAACTGAAACGACGACCGCCCTTGACGACCGCTGCACAGCGGCGGATTTTCACGACACGATCAATGACTTCGCCTTGAGTCGATTCTGTAGACATAGAAATCACAATTGGAGAGGATTTTGTGCGGGGTTTGACACGTTCACCAAACTTGATGACGAGTCTCTACTTCTTCTTGGCGTCGGTTTTCGGCGCGGCTTGTTTCTTGGCGGCTTTGTCACCAGAAGCCGCTGTATCCTTTTTCGCCGCCTTGGGTTCGGCAGCTTCTTTCTTGGCAACCGGTTCTTCGGTGAACGCTCCCATATCGAGTCCGCCTTTGCGAGCGGCGTCAGCGAGGGCCTTCACGCGACCATGATATTTGTAACCGTGTCGATCAAACGCAACCTGCTTGATCCCAGCAGCAACCGCTTTTTGAGCCAACGCGACACCAACGGCCACCGCCGCTTCGCAGTTGCCACCAACTTTGATACCACCACGCAGAGCCTTGTCGGTCGTACCCGCCGAAATGAGCGTCTTACCGGTGGCGTCGTCGATGATCTGCGCAGTAATGTGCTTGTTGCTACGAAATACGCAAAGACGCGGACGTGTCGAGTAACGCTTGACGTGGTTCGAGACGCGAAACGCCCGACGAATCCGCCGCTTGTTGAGTCTTTGTTGCTTGTCCATTGAATAACCTTGTTTACGCTGAAACCGCTTGCTGTGGATTCCCGCCTACGCGGGAATGACGGGGTTGGCGGGAACGACGAGAACGAAATCGCCACTCCACACGCGATTGGTCTACTTCTTCGTTGCTGCCTTCGATTCTTTACGGCGGATGACTTCGCCTTCTTTGTATTTCATACCTTTGGAGTATTTGATCCCTTTGCCGAGGTAAGGCTCCGCCTTACGGATCGCACGAACCGAAGCCGCAAACTCGCCGACAAGTTGTTTGTCGATCCCTTTGATGTTGACGTGCTGCTGGTCGGGACACTTAACGGCCAAACCTTCTGGAATCGGTCTTTGAATTTCGTTTGCAAATCCAGCACGAACTTGGAGCGTCTTTCCTTGGACGGCGAAGAGGTAACCAGTCCCAAAGATTTCGAGGTTTTCCTCGTATCCACTGGAGACGCCGACTACCATGTTTTGGATCAGAGCGCGATAGAGTCCGTGCATCGCGGCGGCTGTCCGCGACTCAACTGCGCGAGAGACGACGACCGACGACGACGCAGCGTCGAACACGACCGAGACCTCAGGCGAAAAAACCTGCTTGAGTTTTCCGAGCGGCCCTTCAACGGTGACAACACGATCTGCAACCGCTACCTTAACACCAGCAGGGACAGCAACCGGTTTCTTTCCAACACGCGACATACAATTACCTCACATACTCACGGTCACTCAAAACACTTCAACAACTCAAGCCAAGTTGTCATCTCACCAAATTTCACACAACACTTCGCCGCCAACGTTCTTACGAATCGCTTCGCGGTCGCTGAAGACGCCGAGATTTGTGCTGACAACACGAATTCCCAACCCGCCTAGAACCGGCGTGAACTCACCTTTTCCAGCGTAGACACGGCAACCGGGCTTGCTGATGCGACGAATTTTCTGCATCAAAGTTTCACCATTCGGGCCGTACTTGAGGATCACTCGCAGTACCGACTGGGGCTTCTGCTCGATCCGTTCCCAGTCCCAAATGTATCCTTCGCGTTTGAGCACGTCGGCGACACCGCGTTTGAGTTTAGAGTCGGGCATATCGACATATTCGTGCTCAACTCGCACGGCGTTACGAATGCGCGTTAGCATGTCGGCAACAGGATCGGTCATCATAAACAGCATCTCCTCATAAACGGTTCTCCCTGTATAGGAATGGTGGAAGAATGAAAGGGCAGGGGACGGCGTTACCAGCTCGCCTTCTTGACACCGGGAATTAACCCTTGATTGGCCAAGTTGCGGAAGCAGATACGGCAGATACCAAACTTTTGGTATACAGCCCGCGGACGCCCGCACATCTTACAGCGGTTCTCATGGCGAGACGAAAACTTAGGCTTGGAATTGGCTTTGATAATCTTTGCTTTACTGGCCATTTCTGGTGTCCTCTCAAATATGCGAAGCGGTGAAATCGCTTACTTCTTTTTTGACTTCTTCTCTTTCTTGGCCGCCGGTGCGTCGGTACGGAACGGCATTCCAAAGAGTCGCAGCATCTCGCGTGATTCGTCGTCGGTGGCCTCACCACGAGTGACGAAGGTAATGTTCATCCCCTGACTTTTCGTGAACTTATCGGGGTTTATCTCTGGGAAAACAAGAAACTCGCTGATCCCAAGATTGTAGTTCCCGCGTCCATCAAAGCTGTTTGGATTGAGTCCACGGAAGTCTCGAACACGCGGCAGCACGATAGAGATGAGCCGGTCTATGAACTCGTACATCCGACGGCCACGAAGAGTGACCATACAACCGATGTTCATTCCAATTCGCAGACGGAAGTTGGCAATCGACTTCTTCGCCTTGGTGATAACCGGTTTTTGTCCCGACACTTGCGTCAAGACATCGAGTGCTTCTTCGAGATACTTTTTCTCGACAATCGCACTCCCGACACCCATATTGACGACGACCTTCTCAAGTTTCGGGAGCGACATCACGTTCTTGCGTCCGAACTTCTCCCTCATCGCAGGGATGATCGTTGCTTCGTATTTTTCTTGCAATCGCGGCTTCATTTTGGTCCTCTATTTTACTTGCAACCTGATTTCTATTCAGGGCTTTAATCGTTTGTCAGCTGTTAGGCGGCGCAATCTGGCTTACATTGGCTCCGCACTTCTTGCACTTGCGGAACTTGCTCCCATCGGGATTGATTTGCGCCCCCATGCGTGCCGGTTGGCTGCACTTCGGGCAAACCACCTTAACCTTGCTCATCGGGATCGGCATCTCCTTGGAGAGGCGTCCGCCTTGCGGATTGCGACGCGACCTCCGAACGTGTTTGCTGACGACAGCCACACCCTCAACCGTAACCTTACCGGCCTCACGGTCTACAGCTATGACGCGCCCGCGCTCACCGCGGTCGGCACCCGATAGAACCACTACAACATCGTCTTTACTAACCCGCATCAGACCACCTCGCTGGCCAGAGAAATGATTTTGACAAATCCACCTTCTCGCAACTCTCGTGCTACAGCCCCAAAGATACGAGTTCCACGCGGGTTTTTGTCGTTATCGATTAACACTGCGGCATTGGAGTCGAACTTGACATAACTGCCGTCCTCCCGCCGCGTCGATTTTTTGGTACGAACAATCACAGCCTTAACAACCGACCCCTTCTTGACATTGCTTCCGGGGATCACACTCTTAACAGAGCAGACGATAATATCGCCAACACCAGCCGTGCGGCGATGCGTACCACCAAGCACTTTTACACACATCAACTCTTTTGCACCCGTGTTGTCGGCAACATCGAGTCGTGTTTCCATTTGAATCATAACACACCACCTTCTATCCTAATAGACTCATGACAAGCCAATCTTCACAACATCCTCACGCACCGCTCTTTTCCTTTGCGGCCAACCGCAACGCGGCTACATCAATCAGCGTTGACTTGGCAACGACTTGCACCAAATTCCACCGCTTGAGACGCGACATTGGACGGCACTCAATGATCTCAACAGTATCACCGACAGCGGACTGCTCCTGTTCGTCGTGCGTGTAACAGATTGTCCGACGCCGAACGGTCTTTCCATATTTCGGGTGCCGAACGAGACGAGTTACTTCAACCCGCCGCGTCTTCCGCATCTTGTCGCTCGTTACTTTGCCAACGATTACCTTTTTGGGCATGAAAACACCTTAATTTTCTCAACGTTTTACCTAGCGGGCCGCTTTACGCTGTCCGATCACAGTCAAAATGCGGGCAACCGCCTTCTTGTTTTTCTTGAGTTCGGACGGCGAATCCAGTCGCTCCATCTTGGCTTGGACGCGAAGACGAAACA
Source organism: Thermoguttaceae bacterium (assembly GCA_051651625.1). GTDB lineage: Bacteria > Planctomycetota > Planctomycetia > Pirellulales > Thermoguttaceae > JBOFSQ01. The sequence goes on from JBOFSQ010000103.1 coordinate 145,437, forward strand.
CCGCATCGCGGGCGTCTTTCAGCATCGCAGCAAGTTGGTCTTCGCTCATGTCACGCAGTTCTTTGGCCTTCATCGCTCTATATCTCCACTCTGTTCTTCTTCACCGGTTACGTTAACCGGTTGTTGTCTTCCGGCGAACGAGTCTGCACTTCACGGGCATCTTGTGCGCCAAACGATTGAAACACAACTTAGCGGTCTCTTCTGGGACACCGCTTATCTCGTACATTACCGTGCCGGGTTTGACCACGGCGGCCCAATACTCCGGCTCTCCCTTTCCTTTACCCATGCGGGTTTCGAGCGGGATCGACGTGATTGATTTGTGTGGGAAAATGCGGATGTAGAGACGCCCCTCGGTACGAAGGTATTGCTGTGCCGCAATACGCCCCGCCTCGATAGTCGCCGCGCTAATCCAACCGCCTTGCACCGTTTGAAGTCCGTAATCGCCAAACACAACCGTGTTGCCACGAGTCGCGTTACCTCTTATACGACCTCTTTGGATTTTTCGATGCCTGACCCTTTTGGGCATTCGTGCCATCGTTTTGCTCCTCGATATACTCGCCTTGATTAATCCAAACCTGAATCCCGATATGCCCCTGGGCAATCTTGGCCTCTGCGAAACCGTAATCGATCTTCGCCCGCAAAGTGGAAAGCGGAATCGAACCGGTGCTCTGCTTCTCGCACCGTGCCATTTCCGCACCACCCAAACGTCCTGCAAGCTGAATCTTGATCCCCTTCGCACCGGACTCCATCGCCATTTCCATCGCGCGCTTCATCGCACGCCGAAACGCCACACGTTTGATGAGCTGCTCGCCAATCTCTTCAGCAACAAGCTGCGCCACGATTTCTGGACGTGTGACCTCTTCGATCATCAACTTAATACGACGACCTGTGATATTTTGAAGGTCTTTGGTGAGGTCTTCGACTCGGTCGCCCTTGCGGCCAATAAGCACCCCCGGACGGGCCGAGAAGAGAATGACACGCACCTCGTCTCGCGTCCGCTCAATTTCAATTTTGGCGATTGCGGGATAAAACGGACGCCCATCAGCATCCTTTCGCTTCTTTACGAAGTCGCGGATTTTTTTGTCTTCGACCAAGAGACTGGCAAACTCCCGCTTGGAGGCATACCAGCGACTCTTCCAGTCTTCCATGATTCCGGTGCGGAACGCAACAGGATTGACTTTTTGACCCATAACTCAACTCAATAAGGGATACATTTTAGCCGTTCAAACCAATACGAAACTCAAAATCCACGAAAGCTGTCTCTAGCCGACAATTACAGTGATGTGCGACGTTCGCTTGAGATAGACTGTCGAAGACCCGCGGGCCTTCGGACGCCATCTCTTGGAAAACGCGCTCGCATCGACACGAACGTCTAACACACAAAGTTCGTCAACATGCATGACATGACGGTCTTCGGCGTTGGCCTTGGCACTTATCAAAACTGCCTCAACCAGACGCGCGCCGCGATTTGGGTAACAGTTCAACAGGGCAATAGCTTCGCTGACCTGCTTACCGCGAATCAAGTCGGCAAAGACTCGTATCTTGCGGCTGCTCATAGGGGCATGCTTGTGGATCGCTCGATATTCCATGACAAAACACCTTGAAATTTCAACTTTGGCTGTGGTTCACGACCACCACTTCTATACTCAAGACGGTTTAAGTTTTCCGTACCAAAACGGTAACGGCCCATCGAGGCCGCAGTCTTGCGGAGGGCGAAACCTACGAATCGCCCCGTAGCGGGTCTACTTCTTACCTTTGCCACTGTGGCCGCGGAAAATCCGCGTCGGGGCGAACTCGCCAAGTTTGTGGCCGACCATCTCTTCAGTAATGAAGACCTTGACGTGAACCTTCCCGTTATGTACCAAGAACGTATGGCCGACAAACTCAGGGACAATCGTACACGCCCGCGCCCACGTCTTAAGCGGCTCTTTACGCCCAGTGGCGTCGAGTTTTTCAACTTTCGCGTACAGCCGTGGATTAACGAACGGCCCCTTCTTCAGCGAACGACCCATAACTTCTTCCTACACAAAAAACGGTTTGAAATACCCACAACGGGCATGAGTGCCAAGCAACAGCAATTCTACCGCAACTTGAGGATGCCGTAACGTTTGCTGCGGCGACGACGAATGATCGATTTGTTTGTCGGTTTGCGACGCTTCCGCGTAGACGTTCCCTTGGTCGGTTTCCCAGTCGGTGTGACCGGATGACGACCACCCTTCGTTCTACCTTCACCACCACCGTGCGGGTGGTCGATTGGATTCATCGCCGTTCCCCGAACATGCGGGCGACGCCCAAGCCAACGATTACGCCCCGCCTTACCGATGGAAATGTTCATATGGTCGGCGTGACTAACAACACCGATCACCGCACGGCAATCAATCGGTACGCGCCGTATTTCACCGCTCGGCATGTTGAGCTGTGCCCAACCCGAATCGCGTGCAACGAGCGTCGCTTTGGAACCAGCCGTTCGGCACAACACTCCACCACGTCCGGGCTGAAGTTCGACGTTGTGAATCAATGTTCCAAGCGGAATCTCACGGAGCGGTAAACAGTTTCCGAGTACGGGCGGTGCTCCAGCACCACTCTTGAGCACCGAGCCTTCTTTCAGGCCGTCGGGGCAAATGATGTAACGCTTCTCGCCATCAACATAGTGGAGGAGAGCGATGCGCGCTGTACGATTTGGGTCGTATTGAATAGCTGCAACGCGGGCCTCAACTCCGTCTTTGTTGCGACGAAAGTCAACGACACGATAGCGGCGTTTGTGTCCGCCACCACGGTGACGCACCGTGATTACGCCTTGGTTGTTGCGACCACCATTCCGCTTACGCGGACGAAGGAGCGACTTAACAGGAGCCGAATCTGGCGTCAACTCCTTGAAGTCGCTGACGCTCATATTGCGACGACCAGCATTATTGGGTTTGAGCTTACGAATCCCCACGAGGCACCTCTAAAAGTAATTGATTCGACTGTCTGGATGAAGTGTCACGAGAGCCTTTTTCCACGAACGCAAGACACCCGTTCCCTTCCGCGTACGTCGCGTCTTGCCTCGCCGATTTTGGACATTGACGGAAATCACACGCACCTCAAAGAGCTGCTCAATCGCCGCCTTAATCGTCGCCTTACTGGCGAGCTGATTAACCTCGAACGAGTATGTATTGAGACGCTCACTACAGTGAACCCCTTTTTCCGTCATGATGGGACGGAGGATCACCTGATACGGCTCAAGCTGAAGATTTGTCTTGGTAACATCATCCTTCGCTTTTTTTCGCGGATAATGTTTGTGAACCTTGCGACACCTAACCATGATTACACTCCGAATTCTAGTTGGTCTCTTTGCTGTTGCTAGCGACGAACGCCTCAAGTGCGGCCTTGGTCATCAAAACTCGTCGCGGACGCAAAAGGGCATACGCATTGAGGTCTGACACCGGCAACACGGATACCCCCTCTATGTTGCGGGCACTCTTATAGATCGGTTCGCTGTGTGTCTCTAGGGCGAGGAGTACCGACGTGTCAATTTTGAGTGCCGTGAGGATCGAGGCCACTTCTTTCGTTTTTGGGGCAGCGATTGCTAGCTCGTCAATCAAGATGACTTGATTGTCACGAATCTTTGAAACGAGTGCCATCCGCGTCGCCGCTTGCAGGGCCTTTCGCGGAAGACGATAAGACCAGTCGCGCGGTGTAAGCGAAAAGATGTGACCACCACCACGCCGCACACCACTGCGCTTGTGACCAGCACGAGCATTCCCCGTACCTTTCTGGCGATACATCTTCTTCTTTGAACCACGAACCTCACCACGATTCTTCGTCTTGGCTGAACCCTGCCGAATGTTGGCTTGGTACATCACCACCGCGTCGTGCAGCAACTGCTTTGTAATGGTCGGCGCGATCTTGTCGGTGTCCACTTCGCAAACACCAACTTCTTGGCCCGACTTATTGTAAACTTTTAGGCTGACCATCGGTACACCTTTCAACTTTCTTTCACTTCCACCGCAGGAACCGCCAATCGCCAACGATTGTTCTTCGGTGCTGGCAACTTGTTGGTCGGCTTGATTGTCACCAATCCACCGTTGGGACCGGGTACGGCACCACGAACGAGAATCAGGTTGTTTGCCTTATCCACCATCACTAACTTCTGATTGCGAACGGTCACGCGGTCGGAACCGTATTGCCCCGGCATACGCTTCCCCTTCATCGTGCGGCTCGGATAGGCGCTGCAACCAGTCGAACCGAGATGGCGGTGACACTTCTTAACACCGTGCGTCGCACGCTGCCCACTGAAGTTGTGACGCTTCATCACACCTGTATAACCACTACCTTTGCTGATGGCGGTTACGTCAACAGCAACGACTTCGTCAAACACTTCAACCGTCAACTCCTGACCAACAGCGTAGCCATCGACAGGGATGCGAAACTCACTGATGCACTTCTTCGGCTCGCACGCCGCCTTTGGCGGCAATGTATCACCCGCTGCAAGTTTCGCCTTGCGACGCTTGCTGTCTAACTCGGCAACGTGCCCACGCTCGCTGCGGCTGGCGCGGCGACGCAACTTGTCTTGATAACCAACCTGAACGGCTTCGTAACCATCTTTCGCAGCGTTCTTCAGTTGCAGAACAACGCACGGCCCCGCCTGAATCACCGTTACCGGAATCGCCTCGCCAGTCGGCAGGTAAACCTGAGTACAACCGACTTTCGTGCCAAGAAGTCCTATCGCCATAAAACACCCGTTCCCGTCTGAACGTCTAAATCGCAAAATTGCAAAACGAAACTTAACGCGACCTTGTCGCTTTTGATCTTACCGCGACCCCGTCGCTTTGATTTTAATGTCAACACCTGCGGGCAGGTTGAGCTTGTTGAGGGCATCGACAGTCTTGGCCGTCGCTTGAATAACGTCGATGACTCGCTTGTGAGTACGAATCTCGTATTGTTGGCGAGCCTTCTTATCGACGTGCGGCGACGAAAGTACAGTGTAACGCTCGATGCGAGTCGGGAGCGGAATCGGCCCACGAACCACTGCGCCAGTTCTCTTGGCCGTATCGACAATCTCTTCTGCGCTCTGGTCTAGCACAGCGTGATCAAACGCCTCCATCCGAATCCGAATGACTTCTTTTGTGCCCGTCACGTTCTCTCTCCAAAATATCTCTGACAGCCAACGCCACTCGGCCAACACCGTTTGACTGTACCATCAAATTGATGACCATACCACCAAGTTGACCGCACCATGCAAGCCTCTCTCATGATGCCGCCAATCACTACGAACCGTGCCTCGCACTGCAAACATACACCGCAGGGCCAAAATCATAGAGGGGCGGGAGTATACCGCCACAGAGCCATACCGTCAAGGGACGGGTGCAAAAACATGAGTCTGCGGTCTGGCCAAGGTGAAAACAAAGACATTTTGGAGGGGGGATAGAGTAAGTGCCAACGCACTGTAAAATGCGCGACGTCGTGTGGTTTCACGGCGAGACTGCACACTTCACTAACCACCTGTTTTTCGAGGCCATTATGTTAGATGTTGATTACCTCAACCCTGTAGTCGCTTCTCTTGAAGAGACGTTCAAGACGATGCTCAATCTGGATGTGGAACGTTCTGGTTTGGAGCTTATGGCGAACAATGTCGCGCTGCACCCTGTTAGCGGAATCATTGGCGTCAGCGGTAAGGGAGTAGGAACTATCGTTCTGTCGCTCTCAAACAATGTTGCGATCAAAGCAGCATCGACAATGCTTATGATGGATGACATCACCGAAGTAACCGACGACGTACTCGACGCCGTTGGTGAACTCACAAACATGATTTCTGGTGGTGCAAAAGCGCGCCTCGCGGCTTTCTCACTAACGATGAGTCTGCCAAATGTTTTGTGCGGCGACAACTGTCGTCTCCACTTCCCCAGCAACGCGCACCCGATAGCAATTCCGTTCAAATGTGACTGGGGACTTTTGGGACTCCAAGTCGGTTTCTCGCTGCGGTAGACCCGTTACGCGAAAACTCGCACGCACACGTCTCGCCTTGACATTGTGCAGCAACTCCATAGAATACCGCACAGCTATCGGTTTGTGGCCGATGGCCTACTCTCAACTACTGTTTCATCAAGAAGGGGAAACGCAATGACCGCAACGATTTATTACGACAAAGACGCCGACCTCGCAAAGCTCAAAAACAAGACGATTGCGATCCTCGGTTACGGTTCGCAGGGCCACGCTCACGCACAAAATCTACGCGATAGCGGGTGCAAAGTTATCGTCGCCGAACTCAAAGGGACGCCAAACTACGAAGCCGCCGTCCGCGACAAGTTCAAACCGCTCACGACCGAAGAAGCGGTCAAGCAAGGCGACCTCGTCGTCTTCACGCTCCCCGACGAACTCCAAGGACGCATCTTCCGCGATCAAGTCCGCGACAATCTCAAGAAGGGCGCGATCATCGTTTGTACGCACGGCTTCAACATGCACTACGGGCAGTTCGATCTCCCTGAAGGTGTCAAGGCGATTTTGATCGCACCAAAAGGGCCAGGGCATCTCGTTCGCAGCGAGTATGAAAAAGGTGGCGGCGTGCCGTGCCTCATCGCGCTCAGCGAAGGTGCGGGGAAAACCGAACGCGAAATCGGACTCGCTTATGCCAAAGGGATCGGCGGGACACGCGGCGGCGTCATCGAAACGACGTTCGCAGAAGAGACCGAGACCGACCTTTTTGGTGAACAAGTTGTGTTGTGCGGCGGCGTCAGTGAACTGGTCAAGGCGGCGTTCGACACGCTCGTTGAAGCTGGTTATCAGCCGGAAATGGCGTACTTTGAGTGCATGCACGAACTCAAGTTGATCGTCGATCTCTTCTATCAGGGCGGCCTCAACTATATGCGTTACAGCGTGTCAAACACCGCCGAATATGGCGACTACACACGCGGCCCGCGCATCATCACCGAAGAGACTCGCTGGGAGATGAAACGCATCTTGAGCGAAATCCAAGACGGGACGTTCGCACGCGAATGGCTCCTCGAAAACCAAGTCGGTGCGCCGTCGTTCAAACGCATCCGCGCGATCCAGCGTAAACATCAGATCGAAGAAGTCGGCAAGAAACTTCGCAAACTGATGAAGTGGATCGACTCGAAAGAGTATTAATGATTTCTCCGCACGCGATCAGGCCGCATCCGCCGCAGTTTAACATCACGCCGCTTATCGACGTTGTGTTTTTGCTGATCATTTTCTTTTTGGTGTCGAGCCATTTGGTACAGCAAGACGTTTCGATTGAACTCGACCTTCCCGCCGCCGAGACGGGGAGGCCGAGCGAGTTTGTCGCTGACCGAACGATGGTCGTCAGCGTCTCTAGTGCGGAGCATTTCTACTTGGGGAAAACACCAACAACGCTGGCGGAACTCGAAGACGAACTGCTTCGCGGTTCGCAGCGTTTGGGACGACCGGTGGCGGTGCGGTTGCGACTCGCTCGCAACGTTCCTTATGAGACGCTTGAATCGTTGCTCGTCGTCTGTACGCGGTGCGGCGTCAGCGACATCGCGTTTGCAGTGACCGAAAACCAGTGACCAAAATCGCACGCAATGAATCCATACACTCTCCACTTTCGGCTGTTCGGTTTTCCGGTGAGTATTCAGCCGCTGTTTTGGGTTGTGATTGCGATGCTGTCTCCGGGAGTGTCGTCACGAGTTGACGATCTATCCGTTTGGCTCACAAACTTGCTAATCTGGATCGCGGCGGCGACGCTTTCGATCATCGTTCACGAACTCGGTCACGCATTCGTCGTCCGCGACGTGTTCGGTGCCGCGCCCGTGATCGAACTCTACGCCTTCGGCGGTGTGACGATTCACCAAGGTCGTTACCGTCACCGAACTCCGCAGCGTTTCGGACGCATTCTGATTTCCGCAGCGGGACCGTTCGCAGGGTTTGTTCTCGCCGCCGCCGCATGGGGATTTCTTGTGTGGGGTACGGATGCAGAGTTTCTGTCGGTACACCTGAAACGATTTCTGACGCTTACGGTTCTCGTTTCGGTCGTGTGGGGGATTCTCAACTTGATGCCGATTCAACCGTTCGACGGCGGACACATCTGCCGCGAAGTCTGCCAGACGTTCGCACCACGCCAAGGCGAACGGATCAGTACGGTCATTTCGATTCTCGTTGCGGGCGGTTTGGCTGGGTTCTTTCTGTGGCAGTTCGTCGATAGCGGCTCGCATGGGATTCCGTTCAATGCACTGCTGTTTGGCTACTTGGCGTACCAGAGTTATACCCGTTACGGGTAGATTTGTAGGCTTCGCCCTCCACACGACCGCGGCCTCGATGGGCCGCTACCGTTTTGGTACGGGAAATTCAAACCGGCTTGAGTATACTAGCGACTTCGGTGAATAGACTTGTTCGGAAACGTCAATTTGGGGCGATTTGGTAGTTCTGGTTCGGCATAGCCGAACCCTCCAGTTATCGACGCCGTAGGCGTTTGGAGGGTTCGGCTATGCCGAACCGATATGCGGGTGCAAGTTTCCGAACAGGTCTAATCTATGCCAATGAACCGAGCCGATGCAATCGTCTTGCGGACGACCGACTTCAGTGAGACGAGTCTCGTTGTTCACATCTTTACGCGGTCTTTGGGTAAGATAGCCGCTCTGGCGAAGGGTGCGAAACGCCTCAAGGGGCCGTTTGAAAACTCTCTTGACTTACTCGCCGAAATTAGTGTAGCATTCATTCACAAAAACGGCGATGCACTCGACCTGCTCACCGAATCGAAGCTCGTTCGGCGGTTCACTCCACGGCGCGACAACCTCGCTGGACTCCACGCGGCGTACCTCGTCGTCGAACTCGTCGATACGATGCTAGAAGACGGCGAACCGATGCCGTCGCTTTTCGACACCACCGTTTCAACAATACGCAAACTTTGTGACGGAGACCGCGTTAACGAACACCTTGTAAGATTTGAATGGGAATTGTTGCACACGCTCGGACACACGCCGCTATTCACAAATTGCGTCGAGTGCGGAAGGCCGTGCGACCTCGCCCGCGACAGATCGCTCCCTATCGGGATCGCTGCGGGCGGCGTGCTTTGTCCAGAATGTCGGTGCGAACACACCGTCTGCCTCATCCCATCAGCAACAATTCGTGAACTCATCACGCTAAACGAAAACACCGAACCGTTGTCATCGACGACACTCCGCGAAGCACGACGACTGTTCAATGCCTATTTTTGCCACCTAATCGGGAGACCGCCAAAACTCTACGATGCGCTAGGCATAATTGACACATGAAAAAATACACACACTTCCTTATTCTCACTTTGCTTGCGTTATTGGCCACCGGTTGTCACGGTGCTGCCAAGAAGCCGCTTGCGCACTCGATGGCTGGCGAAACATCGCAGGCAGTTCGCGCGCAAGAGGCGGGTTTTGCAGTCTCGTCGCGTGCTGTACGCAGTCACTACGCCGACCAAGTCGCTGCCGACTCGCCGTTCGCCGCCGAAAACGGATTCGCTCAAAGTCAACCTGTGGTGCAAACCGCGCCACCAGTCACACCGCAAGTTCCATACGTCGCACCGAATTCACCGCCAGCACCGTTGTCAGCTCCGACACAAGTAGCACCGTATTCGCCGCCGACTTCGTACCCACATCAGGCACCAGCGGTGCCGCAAGTTGAACCGCCGCAAACTGCCGCCGCAAATCCGTGGGACTTCGTCGGTACACCAGAAAACACTCCACAACTTACCGCATCGACTTGGGATGTACCATCTGCGGGAGGTGAGCAGTTGACCGGAAGCACAAGCGGTTGGAGTGAGATCGCTGCGTTGAGCGGAAATGGAGTCTCGATTGAAGAGGCCGCCGCACGCGACGAAGCCGCACGCGAACGTACACGTCTGATCGAGTTGGCCAAACAATCACGCAGTAACGATCCTACAAAGAAATCTTATCTCGACCCGCTCGGTGAGTGGTCGGGGCCGTTTGCAAAACGGCACCAGCGCGACGACACATCCCCAACTCTCGTCGCCTCTACCGATACCACCAGTTACGTCGAACCGTATCAACCCACAACGCCCGAAGGCGACGTCGAACTTTTTGAGTGGGAAAAAGAAGACCCGAAAAAGTTCGACTGGGACGTTCTCGATCCGGTTAACTTCTTCAAGAACGTCCGCGACTGGGCTGGAATGGGACCAGACGAGGCAAAGGCCAACGCACTGGCAGTTCAAGGCCGCGAGATACTTCTCACCAATCCCGACCTCACCGACCCAAAGAAATGCGCCGATGCAGCGAGCAAGTTCGAACAGGCTGCGAAGCGTTGGCCCGATTCGCTCCTCGCTGAAGAGGCTCTCTTCCTCGCAGCCGAGTGCCGTTTCTTCGCCGACGACTATCCAAAGGCGATGACAAACTATCAAACGCTCGTCTCAAAATATCACCACTCGAAGTGGGTGAACACGTCTGTGCGACGCCTCTTCGCAATCGCGCGTTACTGGGAACGTGAGTCGCTCAAGACTCATTCGCCCGTCAACCTAACGGACAAATCGCGTCCGATTACCGACACCTTCGGCAACGCGAAGAAGGCGTATGAGGCGATCTTCATCAACGACCCGAACGGCCCAATCTCCGACGACGCCGTAATGGCACTTGCTAGTGCGTACCTCGCTCGCGGTCTAAAACAAGGCGACAGTGCATTCTCGCAAGCAGCATATTACTACGCTTACTTGCGGGAGAACTTCCCAAACAGTCGCCACATCCCGAAGGCGACCGAGATGGAACTCCTCGCCCGCATCAACGCCTACAACGGTGGCGACTACGACGGCAAATCGCTCGACGAAGCGAGTTCTTTGGCCAGCAGCGCAATGCGTAATCGTGAAGGGGACAGCAACGTCCAAGAATTAGGTGCCATCAAAGACTCGGTTACAGACAAACAAGCCGAGCGCGATTGGGTGATGGCGCAGTATTACGAAAAGAAACGTTTCTACGGTGCGTCGCGGATGTACTACAACAAAATCTTGCAGAACTACCCGCAAACGCCATACGCCAGCAAGGCCCGTGACCGAATCGCCGCCATCGCTAGCAAACCCGACGAACCGCCGGGGTATCTCGACCAGATGAAAAAAATGGTGACGTTTGGAAAGAAATGAGTGGTTGCCGTGACACGTCAATTGTTCACACTCACTCTGCTGGCTCTGTTTTTGACGGGGTGTGCGGGGTATTCTGTTGGTGGCAAGTCGCTCTTCAGCCGCGACGTTGCGACGGTGTATGTACCGATTGTCGAGTCTGATTCGTATCGTCGCGGACTTGCGGAACGTCTCACCGAGGCGATCATCAAGAGGATTGAGTCGAAGTCTATTTACAAGGTTGTTCAGCGTCCGGCTGCTGCTGACAGCACGCTACGTTGCCGTCTCATTTCTGATCGTCAGGGGTTGTCGCTGGTTAACGACTACGACGACCCACGCCAAAAAACGGAGACGATGACGGTTGAAGTGAGCTGGACTGATCGTCGTGACCGCGAGATGAATCACCTCGCTGGCGACATCGAGTGGAACACCGCGACGGGTAAAGTACAGGCCGAAACATTTCTCGTCCCGGAAATGGGAAGCTCTCAAGCGACGGCTGAACATGAAGCGATTAACCGCCTCGCCGACCAAATCGTCGGAATGATGGAAACACCGTGGTGAACACCGCTATCGGAGGATGCGGTGCAAATTCCAGTGCAGTCGGTACAAAAACGGTGCAACAGAGGAAAACTTGGAGCGTGCTGGCGACAAGGGGAAAATCGAAACGCTGGAAAACGCGGCACTTGAGACAATGACGCGCAAGGCAGAACAGCGCAAAAACCGCCAGATGACCCCAATCGGGATTCAAATCCCGCTCACGAAACCCCGTAAAATACAGCGTTTTGACGAAAATGGCGAAAAGGTTGACGCGCATTCCGACGCGCGCGGCGACAGTATCAGTACTGAGAATGATACCACACTCCCGTCCGGCGACCAGCCCCAGCCCGCTACATCGGCGGAACTCCCCGCCACTGCCGCCGGTTTGGCAAAAATCGCCGCCGATTGGGTAAGGTTGCCCACTCCGATCAGGGAGGCAGTCACGGGCATCGTCGCCGATGACACAGGGCAACTCGTCCAATCGGGGCTGGCATCCATCGCCGGAGCTTGGGTAAGGTTGTCGCCAGCGGTCAAAGAGGCGATTCTTGCCATCGTCGCCGACGCCCTCTCGGCACCCACTACCACGGTACCGGTCGCGGTGGCAGCATCCGCCGAAACGCCGCCAGCATTCACACGCGGCACCTTCGCCATCGGCGAACTGCTGGGCGGTGGCAGCGATAATTGAAAGGGAAAACCAATGCCAACGAAATAACCCATACAACAAATTGCACACTATAAGCAAGCAAAAAGTTGCGTAATACGGGTGACGGCAAGACCGATCTCGGCATTTGCCAAATGGTGCTGTGCGTGAGCCCCTATATTTCTCGCCACCATTGCCCTTGTCGAGGGGGACTTGCGGGGTAGAATACCACTCACATTCTCATACACAAAGGATTCCAACCATGACCAAACCCGCACAAAAACTCGTCCGTTTTGATTGGGCAATGAAATACATCCTGCGCGACAAAGCTAACTTTGACGTGCTCGAAGGTTTTCTCACCTGTTTGCTCAAGGAGAAAATCATCATTGAAGATTTGCTTGAAAGCGAGAGCAACCCAGATGGTCCGGATGGAAAGACCAATCGCGTTGACTTGAAGTGCAAAGATGCAAATGGTCGGCAGATTATCGTCGAAGTGCAAAGCCAGCGCAAAGCCGACTACTTTGAGCGTATCGTTTGGGGCACGTCAAAAGCGGTAGTCGAAAGCATAAAACGTGGCGATGATTACATTGAGATCACGAAAGTGATTTCGGTGAGTATTCTGTATCACGATTTAGATTATCCGCAGCAGAACCGTGATTATCTGTACTACGGTAAGACAGACATCACGGGTTGCCACTACGACGAAAAATTGCACATCATTCACGGCATCACCAAAAAAGACGTGACCAGTGGTGATATTTTTCCGGAGTATCACGTTATCTGCGTGAACAAGTTTGATGATACCATTCGTGATCAGGTAGATGAGTGGGTTTACATTTTCAAG
>JBOFSQ010000104.1:0-38450 GCA_051651625.1 Thermoguttaceae bacterium
CGCGAAGTCGCGTCGCAACGCGGGCACCGATCCGCCCAAGTCCGACGAGGCCGACAACCTTCCCCGAAAGCGAAACGCCAAAAAGTTTCGGCCACTCTCCGTTCATCGCTTGGTTGTGTCCTTCGACTATGTGACGCGCAACAGCCAGCATCAGTCCGACCGCGAGATCGGCAACCGAATCGCTGTTCGCCGTCGGCGTGTTGGTAACGACAACACCCGCCGCCTTCGCGGCATCGAGGTCAACGCGATCCACGCCAACACCGTAACGCGACACAACTTTCAAACAGCTTACTCGCTGAAAAACTTCTGCCGTGAAGTAGTCGAGTCCCGCGATTACGCCTTCGCAGCCAGCGAGTTTTTCGACAAGCGCATCCGCCGCGAGAGGTTTTCCCGATTCGTTCCAAACAATCGTATAACCACGCGACTGCAAAAGTTCGAGCGGAGATTTGTCGTTCTTGGCGAACGATGTTGACGTGATTAGGATTTTTGTCATTGGTTTTACTTCTTTTGTATCCGTTCACGCGGATTGTTTCACCATTTGGCGTGAACGCGGCGTTTTTTGCCCCGACGGGGCAGCAAGTTCAATAACCGGCGGTAAGTGCCGCCGCGATAGCGGCAAGCGCAACCGCCGGTGACGCGAACGAAAATCCGGTGCGTCTGTAGGACGCTACCAAACGTTTGAGTCAACCTTGTGGTCGGTAGCGTCCTACAGACGCTCGATTTTTTGTGGGGCACTACCGTAAGCTGCGCGGAGTACCGCTTGCATACGGTTATTGAAATCGCTGCCCCGACGGGGCAAATATGGCAACGGTAGCGCAGTCAAGTTTCGTGACCCCACGAAAATGAGACGGTAATTTCCGCGGTTTCGCCCGACTCGTAGTGATGACGTATCACGGTTTTATCTCCTTCACAATCCGTTCCGCGCCGTAAACTTTGCGAAGTGCTTCAATGAGAAACGCCGCATGCACACAGACTGTGCGCGATTGAACGTCGGTGTAGAGAAAATCAGCAGTGAGGCTCTGAAGATTGCCGTCGAAGACAAGTCCAACAATCTCGCCGCTCGCGTTCACAAGCGGACTGCCGCTGTTGCCACCGATGATGTCGTTCGTCGTCACCAAGTTAACGGGCGTCGCCGCGTCAAGACGCTCGCGCGCGGCACTCCACTTCGGCGGCAAGTCAAACGGCGGCGACGACTTGTGCTCACTCTCGCGGGCGTAGAGTCCCGCAACTTTTGTCCACGCCGGAACCGCTTCGCCGTCGTCTTCAGTGTATCCCTTCACCTGCCCATACGAAAGCCGCAACGTAAACGTCGCGTCGGGATAGACGCTCGTACCATACTTCGCAAACCGCTCATTGGCAACCTCTGCGTAAAGCTGCCGTAGCGGCTCGTCAACTTCCGTTTCACGCTGTTTTCGAACCTTGCGAGCGGTTTGGTCAAGTGCGCGCGCAAGCCGAATCATGGGATCGTCCGACTTCTCAATCGCTTCACGTCCACCTTCGGCGAGTCGTTTGCGTTCGGCAACGTCGGCAAGTTTTGTCCTGTATGGGAGACTCGCCGCATTGTGTGGCAGCAAATAGACATAAACCCACGACTCTAGGTAGTCTGGATCGTTTTTGTCTACATTCTCAAGCACATTTCCCAGACGATCAAAGAGCCCATTCGTCAAAAACGACCATGTCCAATTAGTAAGCAACGCCTTCGCCACCGCGTCGGTGATTTTGAGTTGTTCCACGTCGGCGTAAATCGGTGCTTCCGAAAAAAGTGAGTGTTTGAGCGAGACAAGGTTGGAGTCGCGGTATTCGCGGAGCCGCTCTTCACTAGGTTTTTCCAGTTCGTCTGCCATCCTCACGAGCGTTCGTGCAATGCCGAAGAGACGCGAATTGTAAATTTCACCACCTTCGTAAAAGGTGTACGCGTGCTCAAGGTTTTCCAATCGTCTAAGAATTGTTTCGAGGCGTTCTGCC
Source organism: Thermoguttaceae bacterium (assembly GCA_051651625.1). Lineage (GTDB taxonomy): Bacteria > Planctomycetota > Planctomycetia > Pirellulales > Thermoguttaceae > JBOFSQ01. Next base: position 1,966 of record JBOFSQ010000104.1, read on the forward strand.
CTTGTCTTGTCAAGAAATCCCCGATCTTGTTCAATTTTCACTTTCCATAGTTCCGGCGATGCGAGGCCGAGCATCTGCCCGTAACGGAGCTTGCGGGAGTTTTTCACACCATCAATTTCTCCCTTGATTCGCCGCAGATTTTCCGCTGAACGCTCCGCAAAGACGCTGAAGAGCACCTCGTTGCGGAAGAGTTTGTCAAGCTGTCGCGGCAGCAAGCCATAAGCGTACAACTGGAGATGATCTTTGAAGAGTGCCCGCTGCGTGCGCCCCGGGTGACCGGCGACGAAGACGAGTTCGTCGTCGGTGACGTGTGTGTTCCACTTTAAGTGTTGCGGTGTGGAAGCAGGTTTATTGTCTTCGTAGACGCGGAAGAGTGCGGCGTCGAGGCAGTAGCGTGGATATTCGAAGTTGTCGGTGTCGCCGCCGAACGCTGCGATCTGCTGCTCCGGTGCCCAGACGAGGCGAACGTCGGTGTAACGCTTGTAACGGTACAGATGATACGCGCCGCCTTGATAGAGCGTGACGATTTCACACTTGAGCCCTGTCGCGTCCGACTCTTCATTCTCGATGCGACTCATCACCGCGCGACGCGATTTTTCGGCGTCTTCAAGACTCATCTCGGACGTGACGGCGGCGTTAACTTTGTCCGTTACGTCGAGCGTACTGATCAAGACAACGAGTTCTGCGTTCTTGCACGGCATCTCATCTTCGAGACGCTGTGCGGTGAAACCGTTTGCAAGCAGGTCGTTTTCGGGCGTTGAGAGTTCGTTGATTTGTCGTGCGCCGACGTGGTGGTTTGTCAGAACCAAACCGTTTGGCGAGACGAACGAACCGCTCCCGTTCGGGAATCTCACACAACTTTGCTGAACGTGCGTGAGCCACTCGTCCGAAAGTTTGACGCCGTATTTCTCGGCAATCGTCGTGAGCGGCGGATTCGAAAAGAGCCACATACCTTCGTCGGCTGCAACAAAACCTGTCACCGCTACGAACACCGCTACACAAAAATAGAAAATTCGCATCGCAAAAACCTTTCGTTGAGAGAAAATTGGTGGACGCTATGAAATGTCCACTACGTCCACACTGTCCACCAAGGATTAAACCTGCGCAGTGAGTATACCAGTTCTCATTCCTGCGCGAAGGAGTCGGGCCGTGTGACGTGAACCAGTGCTGGCGACGATGTGTCTTCGTCTTCGGTTTCAACGTCGAGTGGTGTCGGTGACAGACCGATGATGACGAACGCCAGTGTCGCCCAGCCTAAAATTCGTCGTCCCCAACCGAGCGGCGTTGAGTCGTTTTGTGTTGGCGGGTGTGAAATCCCCATCAGCGTAATCAAGACCAAGAGCAAAATCCAGTGCCACAAACGGAACCACAAAACGAGAATCACCACCGCATAAAACAGAACCCTCGAAAGAACCGCCGCCCACTTCCCACAAAGCGAGTAGAAGATGTGTCCGCCATCGAGTTGCCCGAACGGCATCAGGTTGAGCGACGTTAGCAGAAGTCCGACCCAACCGGCAAGTCCGACCGGATGAACATAGAGCGTGATGTCGGAAGCGAAGTTTCCGTGAATGAGATGTGTGAGCCAAGTGAAGAGTATCGAGTCGCCAAATATCAGGCCGCCTGCGGACTGCCCGCTCGGTGCCAGCGACGACCAAAGAATGCCGTAGTAGCAACAGATGAGCGTCGGGATAAGTCCTGCGATTGGACCGGAGATTCCGATGTCGAAAAGTGCGCGGGTGTTCGGGATTCGCCCGCCCATCGTGATGACAGCACCGAGCGTTCCGAACGGGCCGACGGGGAGCGGAATAAAGTACGGCAGACTCGCCGCGACCCGATAACGCAACGACTGGACAAAGTGGCCGAATTCGTGGGCCGTCAAGATTATCATCAGCGGTACCGAAAACCAAAGGCCGTCCGCAATCGCTTCGAGAACGAGCGACCAACTCAAATCAGGAAACGCTGGCAAATACATCCAGCCCCAGAGCAGCGACGTTAACGGCGCGCCTTCGTGAAGTGCTGTCGTGGTTATCCACGTCAGCAAGTAGAGGATGAGCGGGATGCGCCAAGATTGTTTCGCGTGTGACAATGGTTTGTTACCTCGTGTGAGGATATGGAGTTCTGTGACGGTTTTCACAAGTATACCGTCAACGGCTTCGCGTTCAATCCGCCATCGCATACTGTTTTGCGCCGCACGATTTTGGGCTGGGGGTTTGAAAGCCTCAAGTTTCGTGTATACTCCCCCCTTGGTTTTTCGGCCTTGTTGGTTCTTTGCGTATTGTCGCCCCAAAACCGTTTGGCGGCGTTTTGAAATTGTTTTCGTTCAGAGAGAGTTTGTGTTCAATAAGTCCAGAGGAGAAAGAAATGCCTACGCCACGCATTGATGTCAAGCGAGTTGCTGACATCACCATCGCTGTATGTCGTGATACCAAACTCAACGATGACCTCGTCATCCAAGAGTGGGGCGATCAGTTGCTCGCATTGGTCGCGGACCCAACTTCGCGGAAGATTTTGGTTAACTTTGAACGTGTTCTTTTCATGTCGAGTTCTGCGCTTCGCGCGCTCATCACGCTCAACAAGAAGGTGAAAGAGGCGAACGCAACGCTGTTCCTCTGCTCGATTGACGACAACATCATGGAAGCGTTTCGTATCACGCGACTTGATACCGTCTTCACGATCAAGCGGAACGAGGACGAAGGGGTACGAAGTTTCACCTTTTTGGGCGGCGACGCCAAAAAGTAGACCCAATACGGGAGTGGTCTGATGCCTCTATCGCCGTTGGAGTGGAGCAGAGAGGTCTCGTTTGCCAGCGACATGAAAGCTGCGCGTTCGATTGTCGATGCTGTACTCGAAAATCTTGGAGCGGCGGGGTGGTCGAGCCGAGACATCTTCGCCGTAGAAATGGCCCTTGAGGAAGGGTTCATTAACGCTGTTACGCACGGCAACAAATCTGACCCCAGCAAAAAAGTTCACTACGCCGAGACGCTGACACCCGATACGGCACGTTTTCGCATTCGAGACGAAGGTGAAGGGTTCGACACCAAAAATGTCCCCGACCCAACGGCCATCGAAAATCTTGAAGTCGCGTCGGGGCGCGGAGTTCATCTCATTCGCGGTTTTATGACTGTTATCGAGTACAACGATGATGGAACCGTTCTCCAGATGGAAAAGCGACGCTCGAAAGAGTGAGCCGGTACACACGCGAAGAGTAGTGTGTTATCGCGGTGGTTTTACGCTGCTGGAGCTGCTGATCTCACTGGTTATCTTGTCGGGTTGCATCGTCATCATAGGCGAACTTACGCGGCACAGTCTCCGCGACGCCCGCCAAACGCAGAATCTAATCCAAGCCGAACTTCTCGCAGAATCGATTCTGTCGCGCTGCATCATCGGCGAGATCGAACTTCTACCGGTCGCCGAACGCCCAATCGAAGAGAGCGAAGATTCCGGCGCGTGGGACGGTGCAATTCCGCGCTGGCTCTACTCAATCGACATAAGCACTATCGACGAAACTGGGCTACTCGAACTGATCGTAACGGTGCGTGAAAACCTCCCACTCGAACAACGCCCCACAACTTGCGTCCTCACTCGCTGGCTCATCGACCCAGATGTCGAAAACCCGCCCGAAGAAGAAGAGGAAACGACAGCCGAGTCGGGGACGATGTGAGTCGCGTAATGTCACCGCATCAGCAGAACTGATTCTCAATACTCTCTAGCGACTTGATTATTTCTGCGTCGGGTGCAATCTTTCCGCTGGCTTGGTTGCGTGCGAAGACCGATTCGAGATACTCCAAATCTTCGCGGACATCGGCAAACGCTGTCGGCGTGAGGCGATCAATAAATGCAACGCCAGAAAGGTGATCGAGTTCGTGCTGCGCGGCGCGGGCGAGCATCCCGTCCCACGCGAAACTCTGCGGCTCACCCGCCAGCGAAATTCCCTCGATCTCCAACTTCGCCGAACGAATAACCTTCGCACGCACGTCAGGAAAACTGAGACAACCTTCTTCGTCTTCTTCGTTCCCTTTTCGTCGTTGAATGACAGGATTGATCAAGACAAACTCTTCGTTCGTCTTCGCCGCGTCGCCAGAAGTATTGACGACAAATAACTGAAGCGGCAAACCAACCTGATTGGCAGCCAAACCGATCCCGTCTTGCTGATACATCAGCGCGAACATCTCACCAACAATCCGCCGCAACTCCTTGTTGATGCGGCAAATCGGCTTCGATTTGTAACGTAAAACCGGATGAGGATAAATCTGTATTTCCATGACTTTGCGATTAAGAGAAACGTTCACAAACATAACGACAACGACCGCAGATCAACCAGTGCGCCCGGCGCAGGAATACCATTTGGAAAATCAACAACGATCACCACTTGTTGTATGCCGCTAACGTCGATGTCGATGGGGAGCGGCGGCGAATCTCCGGAAAGTGTCCACTCGCCGAGGACGCGTTCGCCGACGCCGCGCACGATGAAACGCGCTTTGCCAAACGGTATCGAACGTCGCGCAATCTTCACGCTCCCAGAAAGCCGCACGACTTCAGAATCAACACGATACTCAATCTCCGTCTTCGCCGCTACACTTGCAAGGTCGAGCGAGACGTTTCGCAAGTCGCCAACAAAAATCGCAGACGCACGCATCGACACCGGAGTTAAATCCGCAAGCGGAATACGTCGCGTCGGCGTAAACTGAATCGCCGTTACATCGCTGAACGGAAACGTCAAACGTAGCCGCTCGACAGTTTCAAGCGTCAACATTTCTCCAGACGACTCAAATTGATGAACGACAAATCGTGAACCGTCGCGCGTCTCGATGTGCGCAGCGGCGGGCGGTGCGGTGTGACTCGCCGTCGTTTGGGCGTAAATCACGCCAACAAGTTTTTGAGTTGCAATCGCCAGCGTCTCACCGCTCCCAGCCGCTTCAAAGTTAACTCGCCCAGCCGACACACTCTTCACGATTCCGTCGTAACAATCAGCGAAGTCGCCTTGCGCGATAACGAGTCGATCACTGGCAGAATGTTCGCGGACGAGATCATTCCAAACGCGATCACGATCAGACGCATTGTCGAACCGCACCGCAGCGACAGCGGCGAGCGGTACTGTAAGCGGCTCCGCTTGCAGCGGCGTTGTTAGCGTGATTGTCGCACCGTCTTGACTCTCAAAGTTGTCTGCGGCAACGAGCGAACCATCACGACAGACGACACGAACCTTCGGCACCGCCAGCACCGAACTCGCGCCGAGAACACGCAGCGTTGTGATCGCCTCTGCGGGCAATCGTTCATCACGCTGTTCATCGCGCGACGGTGCTGTCTGCAAACGTAACGCAACCCCCGCAGCATCGCAAGACGCGAGCGTCCCGACGTGACATTCGCCGTGAACGTCAACAACCTCCACGTCTGCCGCAGATGCAGACGCAACGAGACAAATGATGAGGAGGAAGGCAAACCGCATTTACCCACCACACGCGAGGAGCACGGCGATGTTTTCGAGGTTCGTCACGAGCGATTGCAGAAACTTGGCGGCGGGGGCACCGTCAATCGCACGGTGATCGAACGTGAGCGAAAGCGGAATCGACGGATAGTGTTCCATCGTGCCGTTTTTGTCGCGGAGACGCCAGACGATTGTGTTCACTCCCAAAATCGCAACCTGCGGCGGATTGATAACCGGCGTGAACGACTCAATCCCCGCCGCGCCAAGATTACTCACGGTAAAACTCCCGCCAGTGAGCAAGTCCGGTGCGATGTTCCCCTCACGACAACCAGCAGCCAGTTGCTTCGTTGTTGTCGAAACATCTTGGAGTGAGAGCGTGTCGCATTCACGAATCACAGGCACCATCAGTCCACGCGGCGTGTCAACGGCGACGGCAATGTTGGCGTGCGCGAAACGTCGAATCGACGTGTCAAGAAAATGTGCGTTGATGTCGGGGAACGCAACGAGCGTCCGCGAAAGTGCGAAGACAAGAAGGTCGTTGATCGTGACCGAATCGCATCCGAGTTGCGGCATCGCCTTCGCACTCTTGCGAAACGCGAGAACCGCCGTGGCGTCGAAGCTCGTGTTGAGCGTGAGCTGCGCCATCTCGTGGAGCGAGCGGTACATGTTCTCGGCGATTACTTTCCGAATTTTCGAGAGCGGTTTGTCGTCATAGTCGCCGACTATTGGTGAGACGTTTGCACTGGCAACACTCTTCTTCGCTGACGCTGTTCGCGGTGACGGCCCGCTTGCGGCGAGTGTACGCACGTCGCGTTCGATGACGCGGCCTCCCGGACCGGTCGGCGTGGCATCGGCTAGATCGACTCCCGCTGCCTCCGCGACGCGACGCGCGCGAGGTGAAACCGCGCCAGTCGCTTTCGTTGTTGCAGTCGTCGTCGCCGCTGGTGCCGTTGCAGCAGTTTTGCGTTCGACTGGAGTTGCCGCAACCGACGCAGCACTCGACGACGCGACGTTTGGCGCGGGTGAAAACTTTTCACCCGCGTCGCCAATCACGCACACGTTCGCACCAACCGCAATTTCGTCACCCGCCGCACACAACAGCGCGAGCACAACGCCGTCGCGTTTCGCCACTTCCTCGAAACTGCTCTTGCCCGTCTCAAGTTCAAACAAAACGTCGTTGGTCTTAACTGCGTCGCCGACCTTGACCTTCCACGACGAAAGAACGGCACTCTCCTCGGAAATCCCCATCTGCGGCATCGGTACAAAATCGGCCATGATTACTCCTTGTTGATTGGTTTTTTGGGGGGTGTGGTAACCGTTCACGGAATTGACCGGGCTACCGTTGATGTTGTATTTGCCCCGACGGGGCAGCGATTTTAATAACCGGCGGTAAGTGCCGCCGCGATAAGAACACGAAGCGTAAGCGAGTGCCCGAAGTGTCTGCCGTGAACGCAACCAGTCAATCCGCCAGCGTACTGGTTACGTTCGCGGCTGCCATTGGCGTGTTATGATTCAGGGCACTCGCTTACGCTTCGTGTTCTTATTACCACGTTGGGGCAAATGCGCGTCAATGCGGTCAACTTCGTGAAACGTTTACTGCGGCAAAAATTCGTTTAGCGGCGAGGCTACAGGTTCGCCGGTTGCTTGGCTGGCGTCTCGCCACGCGGTTGCGGTTTCTGTTAGCAGGTCGCGGTAGCCTTGTGCGGGATCGACGGCGATGATCGGGTACTTCGCCAGAACCTTTTCCCAAAGCGGCATCGCTGTAGCAAGCTCGGTACGCGCCTCGGCCATTTTCTTCTCGCGTACTAACTGCAAACCGCGCTCTGTCGGCACGGTCGCTTCTTCGATGAGCGGGTCGTGACGCATCATTTCGTCAACAAAACTCTTCCCCGGAATGTCCGGCGTGAACGGCTGCTGCAACTTGCGGAGACAGACAACATACATCGCCATCGCGTCAATCATCGCCGTGCGAATTTCGGGTAGCGGCGAGAGACGCATGTAATCGTCGTCCGAACGGTTGAGCGATTCCCACGCACCGAGCAGTTTTTTGGCGTACTCAAACGACGCATCTAACTCGCCGCGTTCCATCGCTTCCTTTGCGTACTGCTGCGCGGCGAGATTGTCGGTAATCGCACCGTAATTGTTAACCTCGTTATACACAAGCCACTGAAGCGGATATTTCAGCGGATAGATCGCACGATTCGCGTCGAGAATGTGTGCGTAAAGTTTGACAAGTTCAAGCGTGTCGCGGCGAAGCGTTGCTGATGTGATGTCGGTTTTCAAGTCTTCAAAACCGGGTTTGTTGAACAGGTCGTCCCACTTTTGCATCGATTCGAGCCAGTATTTATTGGCCGCAACAGGATCGCTACTGTAGTACGCCTTGCGGCCAAGGTAACGTGCGTGGCGTGCATCATCGACATCGGTCGTCTGCTCGACAACAATCTCACGCGCACGCGCCGGATAGTTGATAATCCCACGATAGATGTTCGACTTTTGTTTGTCCGTTGCATACGACTCGATTTCGTTAGCGATGTCGCGTGCGCGGCCGCGCTGTGCCGCCGAGAGTGACGTGTCATCTTGTAACAGTTCCGCGATCACTTTCGGAGTTAACAAAAGTTGACCGTGAACGCTCGACCGAATCTGTTGTACCTCACCGTTACCTTCATCGACAACCGCCTTCTGGCCAGCGTCAAGAAAGAGCATCGGGATTTTTTTGAGAGATCGCTGCTCGGAAGTGTAGAGCGCATCGAGTTCGCGCTGGAGGCGTTCACGCCAGTCTGGTTCCGTATCGTCAAGATAACGGCGAACGACTTGAAGCTCCTCGCCCTGAACAGGGTCTTTCGTGAGGAGCGGAAGCATCACCGCTTGCTGACCCGCAACTTCGTCTAGCTTGTTCCAACGTTCGATGATAACTCGGTCGCTAAACCCGGGAGAAATTGATTTGAGTTCTTCGACTAACTTCTTGTCGATTTTGTCGATCTCGTCTTCGCGGTCGAGCGATGTCATGAACGGAACGTCTTTTTCGGGATTCATCACTGCCGTCGGCAAAACCATCTTTCCGAACGCGGCCCACTCGGTCTCGGCGTGTTTCCATGCTTCTATCGCAACTGCACCGAAGATCGGTTCGCACGACTGCTGCGCACCGTCTTTGCGAATCCAGACCGCATAGTTAACGAGGTTGAGTCGGGGGCGCGAAAAGTAGAGGAAGAGCGTTTCTTGACCGGGCATGAACCCTTCGCCAATCAGTTTCTCGCCGCGCTGATACCAGCGGCGACCAAGAAGCCAGTTGTCACGCTCCGACGGAAGCGTACACGAGTGCCGAAGCCCGAACGCTTCGTCGTCGCGCAAGAGACGACGATATTGTTCGTTCTCGTCGGCGATACCGATTTTCTGCGAGATCGTCCAACCAGCCCACTTCTCCAGCTTCGGCTCCTGCTGGTTGTAGAGAAGACCACGAACGACAAAATCAAATCCGCGAATAACCCACCGATAACGTTCGCGGTAGTCGTCGAAGTCGGCGGAAGCGTTGTACGACAACTTCCAACCGAGAAACTCCCAAATCGTGCGAAAGTGCGGTTCGAGAAAGACGATCTGATTTCCAGTTGCGACGACGTTGTTCCAGTCGTGAATCTTTTCAAACTGGTTCGCGCGATACCAGAGCATCGCTATCGCAACGCCGCGGAGTCCGAACGTTGCCAGTTTCAGTGCCGCACTCGACGGATCGACTTCGCCGATCTGCGCGTCGGCAAGATGGTTCTCCGTGCGAATCTTCGCAAGGACGCCGCCGGCGTCCATCTGCACGACGCCGTCGCTCATGACGGTCTTTACAGGCCGCCCCAAAATGTAGAGCGGTACTAGCAGTATCGCAATCAACACCCCGTACACAACTTTGCGAATGAAAACTTTGTTTTGAGTCATTGAATTCCCCTCCAAGAAGTTAAGTAACTGTTCACGGATTATTTTACTATTTGTCGTGAACGCGGCTTGTTTTTGCCCCTACATGGTAATAAGAACACGAAGCGTAAGCGAGTGCCCAAAAGCATCATTCGACGCAGAGCACGCCATTCCCATGCACTCAACCGGAACAGACACGATGGACAAGCACTGCGTCCATACTGTCCATCAAGTCCATAACGTCCACCGCTTCGGGCACTCGCTTACGCTTCGTGTTCTGATTGCCCCGTCGGGGCAAATGCGTCAACGGTAACGCGGGCAATTCCCTGAACGTTTACGAAATCAAAATCGCGTAGCCCCTAATCGGCGGATCAAACGCCAGAGCGAAAGACCGCAGCTCACAACTCCTAACACCAAACAGATCACAAAAAAACATGGGAACACGCCCCAACGCCCGTCGAGCCATGCCCCGAAAAATGGTAAACCGATCACAACCACGAACGCCGAAATCACCTCAATCGCCGCCGCATAACCAATGGCGGCTGCACGAAATGGTGAGTCTGGTTGTTGTTCGTTTTCAGGCATTGGACTTGTTTGGAAACTTGCACCCACACTACGGTTCGGCATAGCCGAACCCTCCAGAGTCACCGCAGACCGGAGGGTTCGGCTACGCCGAACCTGAACTACTTACGGAACTGGGACGGTCTCTAAAATCTGCGCGATGATTTCATCGCTTGTTGTCGCCTGCGCCTCGGCCTCGTAAGTGAGGATGATGCGATGCCGCAAGACATCTGGGGCGATCTCTTTGACATCCTGCGGCGTAACATAACCGCGTCCGGCGAGGAATGCAATCGCCCTCGCACCTTGTCCGAGACAGATAGTTGCGCGGGGCGAGGCACCGAACTCGATCAGCGGAGCAAGTCTTCGCAACCCGCTCGCTTCAGGAAACCTTGTCGCGCGAACAACTTGAATAATGTAATCACGGATGCTCGGATCGACGTATACTTCAGCGACACACCGCTGCATCGCCGAAATTTCATCGGCAGTGAGAACGGATTCCACACGCGCCGCTGCACCGCCCAAGGCGAGGTCGAGTATTCGGCGTTCGGCATCGGCGGGTGGATATGTCACTTTGAGCTTGAGCATAAAACGATCCACCTGCGCTTCTGGGAGTGGATACGTCCCCTCTTGTTCAATCGGGTTTTGCGTCGCCATCACGAGGAACAGTCCTTCGAGCGGATACGTCGTCTCGCCGATTGTAACTTGCCGCTCCTGCATCGCTTCGAGGAGTGCCGCCTGAACTTTGGACGGTGCACGGTTGATCTCGTCGGCCAAGATGAAGTTGGCGAAAATCGGACCTTGCCGTGTTGTGAAACGCCCTTCGGATGGCAAGTAAATCATCGTCCCGATGAGGTCCGCCGGAAGGAGGTCTGGTGTGAACTGAATCCGCTGAAACTTCGTTGTGATCGCCTCGGCCAGCGTCTTGATAACGGTCGTTTTGGCGAGGCCCGGAACACCTTCAAGAAGAATGTGGCCGTGCGTCAAGAGACCGACAAGCAGCCTCGACACCATCATCTCTTGTCCGACGACGACACGAGCGATCTCACGGCGGAGCCGTTCCAGCCGTTCTTGTTCAGCAGCGACTCGCGCTGTGAGCGATTGAATATCTGATGCGGTTGTCATGATTGTTCTGCATGAATTTTACGTTTGACCATCAATCCAGCAACGTACCCAGCCTTAAATCCTGCGTCGATATTGACGACGATGACGTTTGACGCGCAGCTATTTAGCATCCCCAAAAGTGCGGCGAGTCCGCCGAACGATGCGCCGTAACCGACGCTCGTCGGGACGGCGATAACGGGGCAGGCAACGTATCCGCCGACGACGCTCGGCAACGCACCTTCCATTCCCGCGACGACGATGACGACATCGGCCTCGGCGATGATCGGCAACTTTGCTTGTAAACGGTGTGGCCCCGCAACGCCAACGTCGTTAATCATAACAACTTCGGCACCGGCCCACACTGCCGTTTCGCGTGCTTCTTCGGCGACGGGCAAATCGCTCGTCCCCGCAGAGACGATCACAACGCGTCCGCCGCGTGAACTTTTCGGAGTCGTTGACGGCAACCGAAATGTCCGTGCGACTTCGTTGTAGTGTCCGCGTGGAAACTTTTCGGCGAGTGCGTTTCCGTGAGTGGGATCGAGTCGTGTTGCTAGTCCGTCGATGTCGCGGCGTTCGTACTCGGCGAAGATCGCGACGATTGCATCGAGCGTCTTCCCCGCACCGTAGACGACTTCCGGCAGTCCACACCGCGACTCGCGATCTGTATCGAGCAACGTCGCGCCGAGATCAACGAAGCCACACTGCGGCGGATTCTTTTGCGAGTTTGCACCGTTCATAGGGCCACTATTCTACCCGCAACGACGTAGAATCGTAGGGGCGGTGGCAGAGTGCAGACGGTCATGGAAACGAAACGTAACGGAGTGACCAGACATGCGAGACCCGTTACGGGTCAATTTGTCGGCTTCGCCCACCACAATACCGCGGCCTCGATGGGCCGCTACCGTTTCGGTACGGGAAATTCAAACCGTCTTGAGTAGAAGTGTTGCGACAAACAAAGACTCACACGTTTTCTACTTGTATTGCGGTATCTTGAGCAATTCGCCGTCTTTTAGTGCGGAAGAGTGCGCGACCGTTCCGGGCACCGACATGTTCAAAGACATTGCAATATCGACGAGTGGTTTTCGGTCGAGCAAAATCGATTCGACAAACTCGTTCCCAAGATAACCGTGCGAACCACCGTGGCCACCCGGAGCGACGGTCGGCGGGAGTGGCGGTTTTTTGAGATTGAGTTTTGAGACGAGTAACGCTGCTTCTGGCAAACCTGCGAACTCGTTCACGAACGACCCTTTCTCGCCGTGTACTCGTCCCGTCTCGCCTCCGATTCCGGGCGTGTCCCACGCGCAAACCATTCGCGCACTACCACCTTCACTCGTTCTGAATAGGGCGACTTCCGAGCTGAACGGATTTTCGTAGCGATTGTTTTTCGGATTGAACGCATCCAAGTTACTGCGAAATCCCATACACGAAACTTCGGTGAATGTCTTCCCCGTGACACCGATGTAATACGCATTTGAGTGCGTCGGATAAAATTGCGGCGGCAGTCCGATTCGCCAACCTTTGTAGGAGTCGAGTGGCGTTCCGAAGTAGTGAAAGTATTCGCCCTCGGTGAAGATCAGTTTGCCGAAACCGCCAGCGTCATAGATCGTTCTCATTGCGTAGCAGTTGTCGTGGAACATTGATGTCTCGAACATCATGTATTTGAGTCCCGCAGTTTTTACGGCCTCAAAAAGTTGGTCGGCTTCTTCGAGATTTCCGTACATCGCCGGAACAGCGGTGGCGACGTGTTTTCCGTGACGCAAAACTTCGATACAGTGTCGCGCGTGACTCGGCGCATCGGTAGCGACGAAGATCGCTTCAATCGTGTCGTCTTTCACCATCGCTTCGAGTGACGGATACGTCTTCGGACACTTTACCGCTTGCGAAAGCGCGGCACACCGTTCGGGGATCAAATCGCTCACGGCGACGACTTCGACATTGGGATGGTCTTGCAATCCAAACGCCGCCGAGAACTGGCACAGACCGAACCCGACGAGTCCCATTTTGATCTTGCGATCCGAGACCGGCTTCCAAACTTGGTTTGTGTCGATGTCGGTTTTGGTGTCGTCAAAACCGGCGATTTTTTCCGGCTGGGCAACAACAAACCGCGCCGCACCCACAATCACACCAGCACCGACCGCACTCTTCACAAACGAACGTCTCGAAATTGACATCTGCTGCCTCACTTGGTTTTGTGGTGACATTCCGCGAAGCATCACGGACCCACCGCCTCGTCACCATTACGTTGAGTTGACATGTGTTGGTCGTTCGCATAACGGATAAATCCGTTCCCGACAAACCACACTCGCACCGATTGACGAAACAAAACGCAACCGTTCACTTCCCAGCAGGCTCCACCGAAAAGTCAAACTTCATCGACTTCGTTACACTGCACTTGATGTCCGATGTTTCCGCCTTCGTGTGCTTGGGTGAGACAAGAGGTTTGAACGACGGCATTGTAATCGTCGCGCCTTGGCCGCGGCTTCCATCCGAACTTAGTGATGATGCTGCGTAGGACACGGTCTTTCCCGGTTCGGTCACACCATCAACGAATACGACGTAATCACCGCGTGGCAAACCATCGGATTCTTTGAGCGTTCCCATTGTGTACGAACCATCGGGCTTGATGTCACCAATGGCAACGAATCCGTCTTTCTGAAACATCACGCGCCCATTTGGCAATGGCGTACCATCCGCAAGCGTTGCCTTTCCCGACACTGCGACATTTTGCGAACATCCAACCACCAAACCGCACAACGCCAAAACCAACATGCAACGAAAACACTTGAACATCGTATTCACACCTTTCCTCTTTTGTTGAGAACGTAAAACAAATCGGGTAACCGTTCACAGTTCGTTTTGTCACACCACCAGAATAGAAGCCGGAAAGGAGGCGTACTCGCCGTATTGACGGAGAGCCGCGTGTTGGCGTCGTTTCTTGGTTCCCGACAATTCCGAACGTGTGCAATCGTGTCGGAAACGGTTTCTCTGTCCGTCGATACGGCGGAGTACCGCCTCCTTTCCGGCTTCTATTCGTAACGCGAAAATCAACCCCACACTACGGCAGCGAAACCGCTTTACCATCCTTGGTGTTACAGAGGGCTGCAAGAACATCGTGCGGTGTCGTAACGGATACGCCGCGAACAGAACCATCACCGAGAACGAAACTACAGATGCCGGGGTGGTAACTGCCAAAGGCGTAGTGGTGTGTTGGAACTTTCGAATCGTCGTTTGCGAACTGGGAAGCACCACGGGCAATCGTAAGATCACCGCCCCAAGTGTAAAATGACCGTGCCATTGAATTGATTCCCCAGTGTTGTCCCGGCGACAGGTAGGAACAATCAGCCGACGTAGCTTCTTGTTTCGCGTTGTCGGTTGGGTGTAGTCCACACTGCCCGAGCCGTCCGAGTGGGATATGTTTCTCACCCAACATGAACTGGTTCGACGTCCCATCGGCGAGCCACGAAAACGTGTCGCGTGGCCTCCAGTCATTCCATCCATTTACCGAAATCGGATTAGGCACAGCAGTTGCCGCCATCCGAATCGGTCCCACTTGGTTCGCAACCGCGTTGTTGTTTTCATACTGGTGAACACAAGTGAACCAACCCGCAGGAGCCGTGAGTGAAGTATCAAGCGTATGGTCGCGTATTTTGGGATGAACAACCACTGCATAATCAGTCAGAGGGCCCGCGCCAAGCCCACCTGTGGTAGCAGCAATTGTGTCCAATGATGCCGGTGATGTTCGCCGCGATGGGCAGACATAGATTGAAACTGACGCGAAACCCTTGCGGTCATCGGCAGTCATCTTCGGAAAAAAATTAGTCCCCCATCCTCCGCCAGCGGTCCACCAATTGTTGTCTGTACATTCCATCAACCCATTAGTTCTCGAACCGAGATAGTCGTATAGCGACTGCCGTTCGATGTACGGATAGATAAACGAGAAAAACGACTGGCGTCCACCACTTCCATCACCATGAATGGCAATCGGTGGCAGCCCGTTCATCGTATCGTGGAAGTTGTGAATCGCCACGCCGATCTGTTTCATGTGATTCGTGCATTGCATTCTTCTTGCTGCTTCGCGTGCGGCTTGAACGGCGGGGAGCAAGAGCGCAACCAAAACGCCGATGATGGCGATTACCACAAGGAGTTCAACGAGAGTGAAACCGCGTCGAGAAAGAGCGGAGCGAACGGCGTCAGAGAAGGCACCAAAGACATCGCAAAGTTTACCAACTCCGCCCCCCCCCCCTGTCTTAACATGTTGTGGGGTTTCCGCAGCCAAACGGTCGTCTGTTACACACAAAACGTCGTTCATCATGTTCGTAGTCATAGCAAGTCTCCTCAAAAAAAAGGGGGAAGTGTGAAACGCTCAACGAGCGTGGGAAAAGCATACGTCGGGTTTTGAGGGCGTCAAGCAGGGGGGATGTTTTTGAGGTTCACAACCCCGTCGCGCCGCGCAGTAAGTTTGGCGGATAGGCGTGTCGCACGCCCGACATTTCTTTTTCAAAAACAACACGCGGCGGCTTCACCGTCCCATCGACGACCACCTCCGCCCACGACGACGCCTGCGCGCTGTCAAAAAAACCGACAACTTGCGCACTGTAAACGTCGCCGCCACATGTCACGAAGTCCCAAAGTTTACGCATCGTCGGCTCATCGACAATCCCTTGCGAAAGAAGCCAAACGCTGTGCCGTCGCGTCTGTTCGCGTGTGGCACCCACATCGCCACGCCGCGCGACAATCTCGCGGACTTGATCTTCTGTGAAAAACGGAATCGCACGAAGCACGCACGCCGGTGCCTCAAGAATGTTGATCCGTCCGTTCACGACAACGCTGCGACTCTCCGTTGCGTAGTCGAGAAGCGCGAAGAATCGCCGTTCACCTTCAGCGTGATCGAGTGCAAACGGACTGGTGAGCGTCTTCCCGTCGCGGACGACCGTTGCGCCGAGAAGGTCGAGCATGTGGAACGTTGCGCCGTGTGCTTCACGATACGCGATTACAAAATCGACCGACTCGGAATCGAGCGTTCGCCGCAACTGCGATCCGAGAAACTCAAGGTTCGCTTCGCCCAGAAAACACTTTGCCTCGCCCTGCGGCGTCACAAGTTTTTCACTCGAAAACGCCGTCAAAAGAAACGATAGCGGCAACGTCTCGGCAACGCTAACCCACGCACCGTGCCGACGATAACCGTAACAGCGTTCGGGGTCGTTGCCGAAGATCGCTTCGCGGTCTGCACCTTGAATGAGAAGAAGTTCGTCGGTCGAAACTGGAATGTCGTTGCGCGGCCCGTATGAGAGTCCGAGTGCGGCGTACTGTTCGATTTCCGCACCCAAACGACGCGGCGTCTTGTCGGCGTCGATCCAATCGAGGAGCGATTCGGCGAGACGCGGCGTCATCGTTGGAAGTTTTAGGAGTGCGGAAAGTCCGGCACCGGGCGTCGCTTCTTCCCACTTTAGTACAGTTAACATCGACAACTTCGACGATTCGTTTGTGAGTCCATAACGTACACCGACGAGACGTTCATTCGCAATTCGCGGAGCCAAGATGGTGAAGCGTCCGACGCCCCGCAGCGACTGTCCCGCCAGCGGCGGCGCAACGGCGACACCAGCGAAGACCGCAGCGTTGTCGTAAACTCCTTGAGACATTAAACTTGCACCGACAAGCCCAGCCGCAGCGAGCGGCGAGAGCGTCGGATCGAATCCGACCGCAACGGGCGACGCATTTTCAGACTCGCTGCCGACGACCGCGACGATCATTTCAACTCCCGACTGCACGAGTGCGACGGCTTGAATCTCGTCGCCGCGCTGGAGTGCGCGGCGATATTCAAACGTCATCCGACGTGAAACGGTAAGCGCACCGAGCGACAGCGCAGCGACAACAATCACCGCGATAAAGAGAATCATCCCGCGACGCGACAAGACCGCGAAACGTGTTGGCATTTTTTGTAAACGTTCATCGTTCATGACGTGGCATTGTACCGATGGCGATGAAAAACCGTAGGGGGCTGGGCGTCATCCCTGCCAGCTTGTTACGGCGTGTCACCAGCGGATGTGTCCCCACGCGAGTTCTTCGGCGTCGCCGATTGGTTCGTGAACAATCGTTTCGATTGCGAGTCCCGATTCGGCGATTGCTTGTTGCCAGAGTTCGGGACGGAAGTGATCGCTCCACGCATCAAGCCGCGCACCGAGTTGCCACGCACGTTCAATAACATTTGCAACACGCCGGTCGCCACGCGATATGAATGCCTCAAGACGACTCGTCGCAACATCGTGATACTTCACGCTCGTCGTGCGAAATCGGTTGCTGTGCTTGAGATGACGATGCGCCGTCGTGAGCGACTCCGGTGACGCCATCGCCAGACGCTCGAATTGTGTGTGCGGCTTCGGAACGAGATTCGAGACGTTGATTGTGACGGTCGGAAAACGTCCGCTGACTTCTTTGCCGATGTGCGCGACTTGCGATGCCAACGTCAAAATCGCATCGACATCTTCAGGAGTCTCTTCGGGAAGTCCAACCATAAAATACATCTTGACGCGATTGAATCCGTTCTCAAACGCGCTGCGGCAACCGGCGAAAAGATTTTCGTCGGTAATCGGTTTCCCGATTCGCTGCCGCATTTCCATCCGCGCCGCTTCCGGTGCCAGCGTGAACGCCGACGACCGCTCGGTCGTAAGTCGCGTCATCACCGTTTGCAGAAGTTGGTTGACGCGAAGACTCGGCACCGAAATCACGATCCCCTTTCCTTCGAGCGAAGTCTGAAGGAGAGTGAGAAGATCGCTGAACTTCGGGTAATCGCTCGTCGAGAGCGATAGCAGCGAGACTTCTTGAATTCCCGTCGCGTCGCAACCTTCGACGATGCAGCGTACAATCGTTTCCGGCGCGAGCGTTCGGATCGGTCGCTTCATCGCGGAACTTTGACAGAAGTGGCACCGCCCCGGACAACCACGCATCACTTCAACAGCAACGCGGTCTTGAACGACTTCGATATTCGGAACGATCCGCAGCGCGTCGGGCAGAAACTGTTCGAGATTTGTCACCTGCGCGGGACGAATGATTTCAGGAATGCCGCCGTGTTTTGGTTTTGGCGTTTGCGCACGCCCCGTCGTTTCTGAGATCGTCACGTCGTACAAACTCGGCACATAGACGAACGGAAAACGTCGTGCAAGTTTGAGGAGTGCGTCTTCACGACTTGCGGCACCATCGCGGATTTCAATCCACGCATCGCAGACTTGCGGGAGCGATTCTTCGCCGTCACCGATGACGAACGCATCGACGAACGGCGCGAACGGTTCCGGCGTTGCTGCGACGGGGCCGCCCGCGATTACGAGCGGCGCAGTGAGTACACGATCTTTGGAGTGAATCGGGATTCGGCCAAGGTCGAGAATCGTCAGCACGCCAGTTGCGGCGAGTTCGTATTGTAACGTGAAACCGATTACGTCAAAATCGTTGAGCGGCGTAAACGTCTCGAGACTGTAGAGCGGCAGCGATTCGCGCCGCAAAACTTCTTCCATATCGCGGTCGGGGACGAAGACTCGTTCGCAGCACCAGCCGTCGTGCCGATTCATCAGCGAGTACAAAAGCTGCAAACCATAATGACTCATCCCGATAGTGTAGAGGTCGGGGAACGCGAAACAAAATCGCCCGCGAAGTTTCGCGTGATCTTTGACGATGCTACCGAGTTCGCCGCCGATATACTGCGCGGGCTGTTTCACGTCGGGGAGAAGAAGCGACTCGATTTGAGTGCGCAGTGTTACGGGCGATGTTTGTGAAGAAGATGGCATTGAGTTTTTTGAGATTGAAGTTTTATTGACTGTTCACGAATTTTGCGTTTACGAGTAGTTCATTTTTTCACACGGAGGCACAAAGGCACGGAGGAGAACACGGAACACGCGTTAAAAACTCTTTCCTCTTCGTGCCTCTGTGCCTTTGTGTGAGAAAAAAGAACCATTCAAAAAGCATACTGCCATGCGAACCGTGAACGGCTACAATTTTGGGGGCAAAGTGTGGCATGCGTTTACGCTCCTGCACGGTGTGCGAGGTACGCGGCGAGTGGTACATCGAACGGCGTACTTGTGCGGAAGAGAACGTAGTCGGCGCGATGCTCGCTGCAAATTCGTCGCACGTTTGCAAGGTGTTCCTCGAGCGCAGCAAGATAACCGCTACGCAAACTCCGCGCGTCACACTTTAGCCGCAGCGGCACGTCGAGTCCCTCAAACTGAGTCGCACCGGTGAACGGGAAATCGATTTCGTCGTCATCGAGAATCTGAAAGACCGTAACGTCGTGGCGACGACTTCGCAGCAGCCGCAAACTGCGGTCGAGTTCGGCGGTGTCGAGTAGCAAGTCAGACAGAATCACAATCAGCCCCGATTGTGGCACGGTCTCGGCAACTGTTTGGAGTGCGCGACCGAAGTTTGCCGCAGAAAGTTGTTCGCGCGTATCGAGAGATGCAGCCCAATCGGTGAATCGGTCTGCGTCCAGCGAGTCGATCTCGCCACGATTCCGCACCATAGTTTCTGTGACTGCGTGAAGCTGACTCTGCCGCGTCTTGTGCGGCAAGACCGACGTGACATCACGGTCAAACGTCACACATCCGACGGCGTCTTGTTGTCGCATCGCCAGATACGCAAGCGAGCAGCCGAGCGTACAGGCGTAGTCATACTTACTCATCGCACGCGAAGCGTAAAGCATACTCGCAGACGTGTCGAGAAGGAGTGTCAAACGTAAGTGCGTATCGACCTCGTATTGCTTGACGTAAAGACGGTCTTGCCGCGCCCAAACTTTCCAATCGACGTGACGCGGATCGTCTCCGGGCGAATACTGGCGGTGCTGGCGAAACTCAATCGAACTGCCGAAGTGGCGACTCCGATGTATCCCGCTCAAAAAACCATCGACGATGTACCGCGCCCGCAAATCGAGCCGCGTAATTCGCTTCAAGGCTTCGGGATCGAAGTATGATAGCGACTTTTTGGATGACGTAGACTTGTCGTTCATGGAAAGTGCGGTTGGCTGCGAAACCTGTACCGCTTGAAACGGTATTGGTCGAGCGTTTTGTTTATTCGAGACGAAGACAAAAGCGTAGTTTCGTTTGGTCATGATAACCGAGTATCTTTTGTCAACAAGCCGTGTTTGCATTTCTTCGCCGTCTATACTGGAACTATTTTTCGCAGCCTGCGAGTGACCGTCCGCTTTATCGGTCGGTGCTGGAGCGGGTTCCGCGCGTCATTCTCGTCGTGGGGTTGAAGCGCGGCGAGCGAACGGCGGCACTGCTGCGTTTGGCGGTGCAATCGACGAAGAACAACACGGCAGATGAGGCCGCGTTGCGACTCATCTGTGCCGACCCGTTTGAGGGACGCACTGAAGACGACGGCCCCGGACTCTCGCTTCGCAAGGCGCACAAAGTGTTGTCGATGACGGGTGCGAATGTTCGCTGCGTCCCCGGACCGCCAGAAATCGGCATCGCACAGGTGAGTCGCTCCGAACGCAACATCGACTTGGTTCTACTATCGACTCCTCACTACAACTGGCTCGCCACCAGCGGTGAACTTCTGCTGGCAGCACTCACCGACGACGCTATCATTTTCGTCGAACAAGACGGAAAGATCGTCGAGAAGACGCGAGAAATGTTCGCGGGCGAACTTGCGGCAATGAAAAAGCATTCGCGCACATCGAAAGCGGCGTGATAGGTGTTGGGGGCGGGTCTGTGCGGCCATCGCGCCAATCTCGCTGAACTCTCTGTCATTCCCATTTTCTCCAAACGTTTCGTATAGAGAAAACGTGGACTGCGGCTGCGAAAAGCGACGATGCCCACCGACAACGGTGCCTCTTTGTTCGCTGATACGAGAGGCCGCACAGCACTGGACATCCACGGAAGGGACCACTGGCGTATGAACGGAATCAAACATAGACTTGCAGTTGGAATCATTGGTCATTGCGATTCGACTACGCTCGAAGCGACTGTGGCGAGTGTGCGCGGTTTGAGTGACCACATTTTCTTTCTCGATACTGATCGCGACGACGCGGCGTGTGTACTGGCGGAGTCGCTCGGCGTCTCGGTCATTCGGCACGAGTGGCAGAGCAGTGGTGCTGCGACGCGGAATGCACTCATCGACGCCGTTGAAGGGAGCGGAAACTTTGAATGGTTGCTTTGGGTTCGTGGCGGCGAAATTTTTCACCGCGACTACATCCACGCATTCCGCTTCTTTTGCGAGAGTGAACTACATGTTCCGCAAGTTTTTATGATGACTGCGGTTTCGTATCACCTCGCGCACGGCGAATCGCTCGAAGAAGTCGTCGCCGGAAAGATTCACCGCAACAGCGACCGCGACGAAGAAATTGCCGAGCCGCGACTGATTCCACTGCATCGACAGCTTCGTTACGTCGGCCACGTCCGCGAGACGCTCATCTGCGAAGATGCTGATGCGGTCATAAATGTTGGTGGTGCGCCGGGACTTTTTGTCAGCGTTGCTCCGTATCTCGACTCCGAAGACCGACGCAACGCTCGCGTTCGGCGGAACATTGCCATCGTTTGCGATGCGCGTAACGCTGGCGAACCGATTGTTGATGAACTACTCATTCTCCACGCCGAAACGGTGTATGAGATGGGCGACTTCAACCTCGCCCGCGACTGTTACCGGCAAGTCATAGCGCAATCGCAGAAAAACAATCTCAAGCTCGAAGCGTACTACCGTGCCGCCGACTTGTTTGAACTCACGTCGCAAACTCCCGATGAAACTATCGCATTTCTCGTGTCGGGACTCGATTTGTTCCCGCTCGATCAGCAGCTTCTTGCGTTACTTGGGATGCAGCTTCAGCGGCAGAAGAACACCGACTTTGCGATTCGTGCTCTCGAAACTGCGGTGCAGTTTGGAAACGTGGCGTTTGACGTTGTTCATCGTCGCCACATAACGGAGCAGGCGATAGTCGCGCTCTCGCTTGCACACCAACTCGCAGGCGACAACGCATCGGCAATCGAAGTCGTCGAGAAGCGACTCCACACGGTTTGTCTACGCGAGACGTTAACCGACCGACTCTTCGATCTCTACTTCATCGAAAATCGTCTCCACGATGCGCTTCGGATCGCGGAAACGATTTGGCAAGGCGACGAGTTGCGAGTGATGCGTGACGTTGTTACTGGTGCTTGTCGCGGTTCGATTGGCGTGTGGGAGGCGGCGATTAAGTCGCTCGAAAATGCGTATGTGAGTGGCGGGTCGCGTCACCCGATGACGCTGCGGTGGTACTCACTCGCACTCTTGGCGATGCGACGTTTCGACGATGCGATTCCAGTTCTTGACCAGTGGGTTGCGACGGAACCGGACAACGTGGGTGCCCGTGCATTCCGTTTCGCCGCCGAGACGCCAGAGACGTTCGCCGAAACAATGGTGCAGATTCAGCGTTCGCAGATGGACTTCCTTGGGATCGATTCGATCACGACGAAGTCGCCGCGACTTGGATTTGGTGCGATACTTGACGGCCTTCTCACCTCTGGTGGCAATGCCGCGTCGTTCGGTGACGAAGTTGTCGCAACAAAACCGCACCACGCGCTCGCGCTGGCGGAGTTCGTCGAGAGTTCGGCGTGCGCCAATACGATTGCCGATCTTGAATGTATCGCGGAAGGTACGGCTGTCGCCGATGGACCGCAAGCCAGAGAAATCGTCACCGTTCACGGTTGATAAACCAACGGGTCTCTATTCGTGGCGCAACGCTTCTATCGGGTCCATTGCGGCGGCGCGGAATGCGGGGTAGAGACCGAAGACAACGCCGATGAGCACCGCAATTCCAAACGCTATCGGGATCGACATCGGTACGATAATCGGCTCGATCTGCTGCACCACTGCGGGGAGTGCGTCGATGAGGTGCGGAAATTGACGACGGAAAATGGCGAGGCACAACATCGTCATCGGACGACAAAGTAATCCCGCAGCGATCCCGACGAGTCCACCGACGACCGAAAGAACAACCGTCTCGACTAGAAACTGTTCAACAATGTCGCGTTGTTTCGCGCCGAGTGCGCGGCGGATTCCGATTTCGCGAGTTCGCTCGGTCACTGTCGCAAGCATGATGTTCATGATCCCGATCCCGCCGACGACGAGCGAGATCGCCGCAATAAGCCCCATCAAAACGTTGAACATAATCCGCATCGTCCGCGACTGTTCGAGCAGTTCCATCGGAACAACGACGGCAAAGTCTTCTTGTACGCCGTGCGATTTGGCGAGTGTGAGTTTGACAAGTTCGGCGGTGTCCATTACTTTGTCGAGAGAAGCGACTTTGAGCGTGAGCTGGTTGACCTCGACCATTTCCCCTTCAAACGCACCGGCGCGGCGCGACGTTACGCTATCACCAACGCGGTTCCACCACGTTGTAATCGGGACGTAAACATCGAGCGAAAAATCTTGCGCCGAGAGCGATCCGCCAATCGCCGCCGTTGCTCCGCGCGGTTTCATCACGCCGATTACTTGGTACGGAAAACCGGTCTGGTCGCGGAAGTCGTTTGCTTGAATACGGATCGTCTTTCCGAGCGGCTCCTCTCCCGGAAAGAGACGCTCCGCAACCGCCGCCGAGATGACGCAGTGATTGGTCTTGTCTCGCAAGTGAACGTCTGTCAGAAAAGTTCCGCTATCGACTTCAAGCTGCGTCATCGCTGCGTAACGCGGCGTCGAACAGACGAGCCTGCCATCACACATCTTGTCGCCGCGTGCGAACGAACGTTTGATCTCGCGGACAGGAACCGTTTCGATGATCGTCGGGATTGTTTCGGAGATTCGGTCGTAGTCTTCGCGGGTGATGCCATAGTATGGAAGCGGAAACCGTGATGTCGAACGTCGCAGCACCGGGTTACTCGGTTTGACTGTGCGGACGATGATGTTGTCTGCACCGAGGCTGGCGATCTGCTCTTGCGCCTTTTGGCTGATCCCTTCGCCAATCGCCATGAGCCAAATGACGCTGGCGACACCGATGAAGATGCCGAGCACCGTAAGCAGTGAGCGCATTGGGTGAAGCAAAAGACTCTTCACACCAAGCCGCAATGTACGCAAAAACTTCCACATGTTGCGGTGAGTGTAGCACGAATGCCAAACGGTTGAAGGGGTGGAGGCGAAGATGACACATGGCTTCAGTTGTGTGGCTACTGCGACGGCGTAGGTACCGCCTTACCTTCATGCGTCAAAATCGCGTCCCCGTCGGTAAGCAGAATCGCACAGACCGGCACAAGACGCGACGGAAACTCTCGTAAAACCGTCCTATCAGACTTGCACATCCCTGCGGAAAACGTATGGCAAGTCAGTCAGGTGGTTTTCATGTCAGGGCAATTCGTGCCCCCAAACCTCCACCTCGGCCAATCCGCATCGCCGTAAAGGAAAATCTTGCTTGAGATTGGTGATGATTAGAAAGTCGGTTCTGCGTTTTTTGATAGAAAAAACTTGCGGTGCTGCGGTATTTTCAAGCGAAACACTTTCGCGTGAACCATCGGAAAAGTGAAGTTCCGCACTGTTCCAGAAAGCGTCTTCAGACAAATCGGTGCGGAGCGACATCACAATTTTATCGACATCGACTGGCCGACTGAACTCAATTTTCAACCACAAGTCGGTTCGTCGATTGGGTTCCCAGCAGCGGAGTTCTTGGCTTGCAGAATTTTCGTTCGTTTGACCGTCAATGACATTTTTCGCCGCGTTTTGCAACTCGAACCCCAACTCGCTGTTTGAACTTGCATGCGGGTAGGATGTCGGCTCTCCTTGCGCGGCGGCAGGATTCAATGCGACATTCCGATAGCCGTTCTCCTGACCTGTCGTCGAATTGTTAATCGGAAGCGTCATTCGCCTAGCAAACCAATCGGAGATAAAACGTTCTCTAGCGGAGCGTCCCCCAATGTCAGGAAGTGGATCGTTGTCCCGAACGATTTCCCCAGAATTTTTTCGGAGAAGCGATGCGATATTTTTCGATTCCCAAACAGCCATCTGGCTCCGCTTGTTCATGTAATAATCATACTCCGCTTTTTGCCGGTCGCTCCATAGATTCGATTCCGTATACGATCCGCAAAAAGGAACTGCCAAATCGATCCAGCAGGCAAGAGTTTCTTTTTCTTTCGGGCTGAGAACAACATCGTAGTGAGCACCATCAAGAAGCGTCATCAGTTTGCTTTTCGCCGAACCGAATGAATAGGGTGGCAGCATTGGCGGGATCGATTGCACGTTAAGCCAGTTGACAATATCGTTCGGCTCGCCTTCTTGAACGAGATTCATGTAGGACTCGCTATAATCACGCAAGTTTTCACGATACCCGTGGTAGTAGTCGTGTTTTTTTTCTTGATCGGGATTGTACGAATTGCCAAGCAAACTCATCGGTGCATCGGTTCCATCGGGATTCTTTCCGCCGATATGACACTCCACACAATACTTGTCCAAGATCGGTTGCACGTTACGCACAAAACTGAATCCGTGTTCTGGTGAAATCAATTGTGTCAAATTACGCAGCGTGGTTTTTTCGCCGACACCGACATTCTGTGGTCTGTTGTAAAGAGTCGCGGTTTTGTTTTCATGACACCCGATACAACCAAACGTTTCGTTCGGTTGGAGCGTTGACCAACTCCGCATTGATTGGACGACACAGCCGTTCTTATCGAGAAGTTGAAAGTAAACCGGCGTGCGAGCTGGGACTTCAAAGTAAGCTGATCCGTCTTCTTTCACGGGAACCGAACCGAGAACACGTTTCACGTCCCAAGAACCGTTGCGACAGGCAATCGGCGTTGTATTTGGCGAGACTCCGCCCGGCCCGCGATTCGCTCCAACGCCTATTGCCGCCGCACGATAATCGAGCGCAACAACTCTGAGCGATGTAATCGTACCTCGCGGAACTCCCTGTAAACCCGGACCGGCGTAGACATCTTGTACATAAAACGTCCCCGTCGGTTCGGTCCAATCGACTGTCGATGGGCGAAGCGGCGGAACCGAGCGAGAGGCCAAAGGAACGGGCTGATTGCACGAAATCGTTGGGTCGAAAGCCAGAAGTTCCCGATGCCCCTGAATGTCCATCCAATAAATTCCGTAGGGAATCGGGAGCCGCTCTTTGGGGCCTCCTTCGGGATTGTAAGTCACCAAATAGTTGGTCTCATCAAGCGGATAGGGATACTGAAACTGCTCCCCTTCCATTCCGTATTGGTCTACGATCACGGCTTCCGTGGTTCGAGGCGGACAGATTAACTGAACACCAGTCGCTTCCTGATTCCCAAGATTTCGATCAATCAGGATGAGTTTTCCTCGTTGCCCCATGTGGTGCCCGGAAGCGACAGCGATCACTTTTTGCGATCCGGGAATTCCACGCGCATGCAGGATTGCCGTAGGGAACCAAGAATTGTTTCCATAGTATTCGGTTTGCGCCGTTCCGTCGTAGTTCATCACGAAAAGCGGTTGTGGGTAAATCTGACCGCGATCATTGTAATCCCAGCGGGTATAGATCACGCTGCCATCGTCCAAGACACGCGGGTAATTCGTTTGCACTTGATCAAAACCGATACGCCGCATGAACCGCCCGTCGCCATCAACCATGTACATGTTGGACGCATCAACCCACCAGCAATCGACGTTTTGTCCGCATCGGGTCGAAACGAACACGATGTTTCCGTCCGGAAGATAACACGGTTCGTAGTCAGCGAAACCGATTCCGAACGTTAATTGTTTGAGTTGATTCGTTTCAAGATTTAACTCGTAGAGATGGAAATCGTCTTGGTCTAAAGAATCGCGTTTTGAGAAAACGACACGCTTCCCGTCGTAAGACACATCCGGATCGCGCAGAACGCCGGAGTCGGTTTTGAACAAATCTTCGGAAGAAATACTTCCGTCGCGGTTGATCGTAAGCCGGCAGAGTTTCGCACCCTGAACATATTCTTGTGTCTGTTCGGGATGCAGGGCGTCGGAGAGTTCTTCGGTGTAAGAATAATGTGAGCCGCCGATGTTGTAGTGCTTGGTGTAGAGAATCGCTGGCAACTTTGCGTGAAGCGCAGCGAGACGAGTTTTTCGGCGGGCTTCGCACGCTTGGAAATACAGAGCTTTCCAGCGCGGATCATTTCCCGAAATTTTGGCATTAATCAACGTCTGCTTGACTTGTTCCAACGCCGCATTTTTTTCGGGAAGTTGGCCGAGTACATTCTCGACCATCTTCCGCTCAACCGCATGCCCAGCCGAACTCGTGAAACAAACGGAGATGTCAGACCCGTGGTCTTGGTACATCCAGTCGGTTTCCAAACGTTCGCGCGGGTAGGCTTCTCCACCAAACGCGCTGGCAGTACCTCTTTCGAGGAGTGCGAACGCGAAGAAGAGAAGTACGATCTTGAGAGAGGTTTTCATTTTCAGCACTTGTAACCGTTCACGGAATTTGACTGCGTTACCGTTGACACATTTTTGCCCCGACGGGGCAGCAATCTCAATAACCGGCGGTAAGTGCCGCCGCGATAGCGGCAAGCGCAACCGCCGGTGACGCCAACGAAAATCCGGTGCGTCTGTAGGACGCTACCAAACGTTTGAGTCAACCGTGCGGTCGGTGGCGTCCTACAGACGCTCGGTTTTTGTGGTGTCGATACCGTAAGCTGCGCGGAGTACCGCTTGCATACGGTTATTGAAATGGCTGCCCCGACGGGGCAAATGCGTTGACTGCGCAACAACGCAACCCTAACGTTTGACGTAATCGGCGACGTTCACTTTGAGTTCGCCTCCGTTTTCCGTAACGTCAATAGACAATGGAGTTTTGTCGCGGCTTTCCAAATCGGCGGGCAGCGGTCTTGGGGTTTTGGCTTCTTCGTCCTTCAACTTTTGCACATACTCCCGCAACTGGGCAACTTCCATTTTTTCTCGTTCTGCGTCCGAGACTCGGGACTTCAGCTCCGGCTCTTTCGTGAGCACTACCTTGTATTGTCCAACGGGCACCCCTTTGGCTGAATAGAGCGAAGTGCGAGTCGCAAGCACAGCTTTGCCCGAACTGTCCGTTTGTCCAGACGTAACATACTGTGACGTGCTGACAAAGTTGACAATAACGCCATCAAGCGGCGTCCCATTATTCTCAACCGAAAGGTTGACGTTGTACAGCTTCGGGAAATCCGCAGGGGCCTTTTGCCCACCACACCCGACGAAAAAACCGAGAAAACAAAGTGAGACCACGACCAAAGTGAACAGGCGATTAATCATTGAAAAGCTCCAATCATGATGAGTGTGTAAATCGGTGAAGTAAAGTTTCGGTGTGCGTTCACGGTTTGCATTCGCCTTACCGTTTCTCAACAGCAGCCCGAAACGCAGCGTAGCGAAGTGAGGGAAGTGACGACGTTGACGTCAGTGTTGTGGACGCAGCGTCTTCAATTCCCTCTCTACGCTTCGCTACCGCTACGCTACGTTTCGGGCTGTTATGCGCGGCAACTGCGAACGATACTGAATGTCAATTCGACAACATTGTCCCAGCCCCGCTCGCCGCAAGTACGTCATTCACGCAAACAATGCGCCCCGCGCGATCCGGAAAACCGAACCGCACTTATGGCGTTGCATTTTTAGGCATCAACGAACGGATGCGGACTCTCCACCCTTGGCAGTTCCCAATGCTCCCCAAACTCCGTAAGGACTGATTCCACCTGTAATGGTATTCAGATTTGTCGCTTTACCACTGTCGATAGTGTCGGAGATGAAGTGAACAGACCCGTCAGCCATCAGCGCGTTTACGCCGCCGCTATGGTTGCTCGCCGCAGAAGCGAGAACATTTCCATTCTTTGGCGCATTTTTCATCCCTGCACAACTGATGGAATTTGGAGGAAGAATCGTCTGGAATCCCACAACGCCTACTCCACCACGCATTCCACCACCTCGATTGGCTTCACTATCACACTTCGTTGCGGCAAGAAACAGCTTTCTGTTAGTTGTGTCGAGATTCGCCACACACAAGCTCGGATCGTGCGCGATTGCCGTTGATTGATCGCCATATGTCGTGAGAAATGAAAGATTCCCCTTCACTTCATTGCTGTTGAATGAAGCCGCCGTCACCAGTTCACTGATCGCAATGGTATTAGAGGTGCCATCGGTCATGCTCGCCATGGTGGCGTATATTTTGTGTCCGGGGAAAAAACCGCGTTTCAAAGGCGTGGAGTTCGTTTCGCGAGTTCCTGATATTTCATCGCCAACGCAACCACAATAACTGACTCGCGCACAGCCACCGTTACCACTATCGGAGGGAGCTTTCGCATTCGCCTCCGAAGGACAAATGTAGGCAGGTACGATTTTCTGAACGGCTTCATCGTGTTCCCAGCCGCTGTATTTCGATGCGTTGTTCCGATTGGCCCACGGAACGACATCGAACTGTTCAATCACGTCATATCGAGCATTCTGTTCGATAAACGGCAATATCCAGTTATGGAAGGATTGAACTTCCCACATACCGCCGCCGTTATCGTCGGTATAACCACCAGCCGGCTTCTTGGCTTCATAGCGACCGCCGTGCAAGCAAGGAAACGTCGAGAGTGTGTCGTGGTAATTGTGCAGTCCCAGCCCCAACTGTTTGAGATTGTTGGTACACTGCATGCGTCGTGCTGCTTCGCGTGCGGCTTGTACGGCGGGCAAGAGCAGGGCAACGAGGACACCGATGATGGCGATCACCACCAGCAGTTCAACGAGCGTGAAACCGCGATTACGGCTTCGAGTAGAAGCGGAGTCAGCGACACCAGAGAAGGCGTCGCCAAAGAAGCGGTGGTCGCAAAGTTTACCCCCCCCCCCCCCATCTTAACATTCGGCGTGCCGCTGGCGGCACACAGCGTGGCGAACATCGCCCCAAACACAATCTCCAACCCAACACACACATTCTTCGTAACATTGTCCATAGCTCATCTCCTTTGTGAAAAGTGGACACCGAAACATGGAACCAAAAACGCCACCGCAACAACGGCGACGACCATCGACGCGACTGTATAATCGGGAAAAGATTCCCGTCAATGGGGAGCGTGAGAATTGTATGGACTGGGTTGAGACGCCACGCCGGAAAACCTTTCACTCCACCACCGGAAACTCCCAGCCATCGCGGAACTGTGGTTTGAGATGTGCGTTTACGGCGTCGGAATCGGTCAACATTTTTTCGGAGTTCCACGTTGCACGCTTTGTTCTCGTTCGGTGCATTTGTGCCGCGAGATTGGCCGCCTCGGTGTAATGACCGGCGTACTCAAAACGACACTCGCACATCTCTGGTTTGTTCGCCTTGATCGCGTCTAGCCATTGTTTGTGGTGTCCAACGCTGGGCGGATATGTCGGCGTTGGCGGCGCGAAGCTCGCAAACTTTTCTTTCGGAAACAACATCTGATAACCGTAGTGAACTTGTAGCGAACCATCTGTCCCGACAAACAGAACTCCAGATCGCTGCGAAGCATCAATTCTGTCGGCGGCGATTCCTTCAGGACGCCGCGTGCCGTCGTACCAATGTACTTTGAGCGAGCCACCGTTTGATGTTGGGTGCGTCCAAGTGACGTGTTGATCATCACGATTGTAGAGCGGATGTGGTTCGGGCCCGTTGACTTCGATCAGTGTCGGCGGCGCGAGATTTAACGCCGTCCAAATCAAGTCGATAGTGTGCGGCCCCATTCCAGTAATCCATCCACAACCAGAATGCCAGAGTCCGTACTTGGCAAACGAAAGCCACGCAGCGTTGTACGGAATAAATGGCGTTGGGCCGAGCCAAAGATCGTAGTCGAGTTCTTTCGGAATCGGTGACGTGCCAACCGGGTCTTCAGCGGGAACGTAAGTTCCGTCGCACCAGTTGTGTACCTCGGTAACTTTCCCAATTGCTCCAGCGCGAATCAGTTCGATGGCACGGTAGTACGGTGCCGATGCCCAAGAACGCACCTGCGTTCCTGTTTGCGTACAAAGTTTTTTGGCGTCCGCGAACTTCGCCATCTGCCGAATTTCCCAAACCGAATTGGCGAGCGGCTTTTCGCAGTAACAATGTAAACCGAGCTGCATTGCGGTACAAGCGATGATTCCATGTGTGTGGTCGAGCGACGCAACGAGAACCCCGTCAAGCTCTTTCGCGTGCTTGGCGAACATTTCACGATAATCTTTGTACCGATGTTCGACGCCATATCGTTCGGACTGCGCGGCGAGAGTGTTCGTGTTCACGTCGCAGAACGCGAGGAGTTTTTCCGAACCGTTCGTTTCCGTGACCATCTCCGCGATGTTGTCGCCACCGCGACCACCAACACCAACAACGGCAATCTGGAGTTTTGAGTTCGGACTCCGTTCGGCAAGCACCGCTGGTACGCCGATTCCAGCGACCGCAGCGGTTGCCATCGTGGACTTCAAGAAATTGCGACGCGATGAGAGTGATCGG
This sequence comes from Thermoguttaceae bacterium, assembly GCA_051651625.1. Classification (GTDB taxonomy): domain Bacteria; phylum Planctomycetota; class Planctomycetia; order Pirellulales; family Thermoguttaceae; genus JBOFSQ01. Next base: position 33,276 of record JBOFSQ010000104.1, read on the forward strand.
TTCATGGTTTTCTCCTTGTAAATGGTTGTAGACGTTGCACGCGGTTCACGGTTTTGTCTCGCGCTGGAACATTTTCCACGCTTCTTTTTTGGTTGCGTCGTCGGCTACTTCGTGCAACCAGAGTTGATAACGCAGCACGAGCGTTTCGTCTTTTTTCAAGGCAAAGCGAGTTCCGCTTTTCGGAAACGTCGATTGGAACCAATGAATGGGCGGGAAGTTGATGTACTCGCCGGGGTAGTCGGGATTCGTCGCGTCTTCAAACACGGTTAGCTCCATTGACTTCCCCGCCGCGTCTTTCCATGTGCCGAAGACCCAAGCGGCGTTGTCTTTCGCTGTCGTCTCTTCGTTTTCGACAAACGCTCCACTCTGGAAACCATCGAGCGGATTCATGCGGATGTTGAGACCGCCGTAAGCGGTTGTTCCGCGTCGGGCGAGTGTGACCTCATCGACCAAACCTTTGAAGTGAAACTCAAGGTCGATCTTGCGTCCATTCTTGTCGAGCGGATGAACGGTGATGATTGCTGTTTCGTGAACGATTGGTTCATCGTCTTTCCACTTCCAGACATTTTCCGCTTGCAACGTCATGCAGCCGTTCTTTTCGTTGGCGGCGATTTTGCCGTTGGGACGAGCGAAGACTCGTTGCAATGCGTGCAAGTCGGCGAGTTCGCCGTTATAGCCAACTTCGGGCCACGCCCAGTAGATTCCGCGATGGTGTGCGTGATCTGGTGCGAAGTCGCGCGTTATCGGTTTTCCATCCAAACCGAAAAGCGGGTGAATGTAATCGCTTCGCGGAACGGCATATTCTTTGCCGCTCTGCAAGCTATCGAGATACCCTTCCGGCAAAGGAACCGTTTTGTAGTTGTACTGCAACACCGGTACGCCATTTTCAGAAATCAGCCATTGCCCAGTTTCGGCGTTAGGCTTAACCTCAAACTCTGCACGAAGTCCGGCAGACCAAAGCAAGAGAACGAGCGACAAGAACAAAAGTGTACGGTGGATGTGGGTTGTCATGAAAAAAACGTGTTGGTGGTCAAGTGTCAATGTGATAAGGCGATAGTATCTCCGGTCTCTTTCTGGAGTTTGTTGAGTTCGTCAAGAAGTTCGCGCATCTTGGCAGCGTATTCGGGCTTGTCTGCGAGATTGGTTATTTCGCTGGGGTCGTTCTTGAGATCGAAGAGGAGTCGCACGTTGGCGTCTGGATAAATGACCAACTTGAAATCTCCTTTACGAACCATCCGCTGTTGCATCATGTACGCACCATAAATCGATTCATGCACCAACGACTCTGCACCTCGCATCACCGGCAGCAGACTCTTGAATTGAACTGTTGTGGGCAGAGTTTGATCCGAAATTTCTAGCGTTGTGGGCATGATGTCTTGGAGATAGACTGGCGTGGCTATTTGTTTGCACTTCGGTATATTTGGTCCAACGATGATGAGCGGTATTTTGACACTGTGCTCAAACATGTTCTGCTTTCCGAACAGCCCGTGTGAACCTATAGCAAGACCGTTGTCCGCAGAGAAAATGATGTAGGTGTTGTCGCGCTTGCCGGATTTTTCAATCGCATCGAGAATGCGACCGATCTGAAAATCCATGTGCGTGATGATCGCGTAGTATTCGCGCCGGTGAACTCGGACGGCGTATGGAATTCGCGGGAACGTCGCGAGTTTTTCGTCCCGCAGCGACGCCGGACAACCCATCACGTCTTTGTGCGGATTTTCTGGCAGGAAGTTGTCCGGCACATCCATTTTCTCTTGCGGATACAGCTCAACAAACTCTTTGGGAGCCTGCCTCGGATCGTGAGGCGAGTTGAACGCAAGGTACATGAAAAATGGTGCATCTCGCTTCGCCGCTTCCTCAATCATGCCGATGGAACTTTCCGCGTGAACTTCCGCCCAGTGTCGCCCGCCGCTCCAGTGTCCTTTGAATTGCGGATCGAACGGCGACCAAACATCTTCGGCGTGTTCAAAAGGTCGGTCGTACGATGATTCGACCGTCGGCGGCATACCGCCTGCCCGGACAATCCCAACGTGATCGAAGAGCGACTCAACCGGAACGCCATCGACGTGCCACTTGCCGGTGAAGTACGTTTCGTACCCCGCATCGTGGAGCATCTGCGACCAAAACATCGTGGTCTGTTCTTGGTGGTCATCTTTCTGTGTTTTATACTGCTCGACCGCTCGTTTGGCGTTCCAAAGAAATCGTCCGGTATTGAGCATTGACCGACTCGCAACACAAACAGCACCATGCCAGCCACCTTGATTATAGGCGTTGGTGAATGTTGTCCCTTCGTGAACGAGTCGGTCAAGATGAGGTGTTTTGAGAGTCGGATGACCGAGCGCACCGATAGTATTGAACGCTTGGTCGTCTGCAAATATGAACACGATATTCGGTTTTTCCGCGGCGAGCGAAACCGTGTGCGGAATAACCACACAGAAAATGAACGGACAAAAGAAACAGAATTTCATGGCAAGTTTCATCGTTTGATCCTCCACGCATACACCATTTTACACGTTCTCGCCAAGTGTCAACCGGTTGCGAAAATCGCAGCGTTCCAAAACGTTCTGGGGCGTGTGCGGATTCACTTGCGGTATGGCTTCGTCATAGCTTGAATCTCCGAACAATGCGAACGAAGGTACGAATGTTGTCTGCTGGTGTCTCTGCCGGAAGTGCGCAGCCTGCACCGATGACAAGTCCGCGACCGTGAAACGTACGAAGAACCTGCGTGGTCGCTTCGGTGATCGCTGCTTCGTCACCGAGACAAAAAACTCCCGACGGATCAACAATGCCGAAAACAACAGAACGATTCTTCATACAGTCTCGCGCTTTCACGATGTCTGTTTTGTAATCAATTTCGACGCCAGCAAAACGGTGTTCGGCTAGTGGTTCGAGGATCAAGTCGGTCTTGCCACAGACGTGACAGACGGTACGAATTTTGTCTTCCGCAAGCTCCCGAACAAGGCGAGTATGAAACGGCGCGACAAACTTTTTGTACATCTTCGGAGAGATCAAATCTGGACTCGCCATGCTGTCGCCGAAGCTGGTCATGTCGGCACCGGCATCGGCGACCATCTGGTGGAACGACAAGTGAACGTCGTAACAGCATTCGATGAGTTTGAAAATCAACGCCTCGTTTTCGGGGGCGGTCATACCCATCATCATGTTGGGCAGTCCGTAAACCGCTGCCGCCAAACTGAATGGCCCTTGGTCGGCGTTGCCGCGAATGAATATCTCGCCGCCGACTTCTTCACGCATCAAACGTATCGCTTCCAAATAGATTTGAACCCGTTCGTCTTGACGCAACTTTGCCGGATCGGTCGCTTCGATCACTTCTTCGATTCGATCCGAAATCGGCGCGACGACTTTTGCTGGCAGGTCGTCGGGAAACGTTGTCGCGGCTCCCATAGCAAATGCCTCCAAAGCGGTATCGACATCTGTCAGGATTCCATCGAGTCCGTACTTCAAAGAGCAGTCGATAAACGTGCGAGACATTTTTTTCGGACAGCTACGAAACTCTCGCATCGTGAGATTCGCTTCGCGCGCCGCGAACATGAAGTTGTGCAGCATGATTGGGGCTGCGTCAACTTCGCGTCCGTCAAGGGTTGCGCTGATTCGCTCAAAACCGTTCATAGTATTTTTTTACGCCAGAGGGAACGTGACGGGACACCGCGTTTTGTAGCAATCGAGAGCGGCAAAGACAATTTCATGACTTCGCACGGCGTCTTCGATGTTGCAGTGTGATTCGATGTTGTTCGTCACGCAATCGACGAAGTGATCGATTTCCGCTTGGAATGGGTGGTGTGAAACGTTGCTTGAGTCGGGGAGAATGGTTGGGATTTCGATCCAGTCTTTTTGCCCCGGAAACGATTCAGACCAGATGCGATTGTCGATAGCCGTGCCGCGGTCGCCGAAGATACGAATCGGGAAACGGTACGGCATAACGCACTCTGCGTTGACGCAGATTTTCGCTTGAGCACCGTTTTCAAACTTCACGAGAATCACTTCGAGTCCGTCGTACTCCATCGGCGGTGCGTTGTCGATCCAAGTGTTGGTAATGGGATTAAACTCGCGTGTTTTTCCTTTGCGAAAACCACCAGCGACCGCGTAGACTTCGGCGGGAATCGCTGCACGTCCGGCGTTTTCGTCGGCGAGCCACCGTGCGGCGTCGATGGCGTGACAACCCGCGACGAGTGAAGCACTGATTCCTTGTGTTAGCGTTCGGGCGTCGTTCCAGCCGCCCCACCAACTTCCGTTGTAACTCATGTAATCGACCTCGACGTAATACGGTGTCCCAAAAACGCCATCGGCGAGCATCTTCTTGAGAAGAACGAGAAGTGGATTCCAGCGCAGAACAAAACTGACAACCGATTTCACACCCGCTTTTTTGACGGCATCGCGCATTTTGTAAAGGTCGTTCAAGTTCGTCGCCGCTGGTTTTTCGATGACGACATGTTTTCCCGACTCGGCGATTTGTACGACGTTTCCGCAGTGCAAGTGCTGCGGAGTACAGACAGAAACGATGTTGATTTTCGGGTGATTCAGAGCCTTTTGCAGGTCGGTGAAAACGGCGACTTCTTTGAGACCGAGTTCTTCGGCGAGTAGTTTTGCTCGCTCTTCAGAAACGTCATTGATTGCCGTAATGCGACAATCGGGACGATTCTTGTAAGCCGCCGCGTGCTGCCGCGCGACCCAACCAGCCCCGTTGATTAGAATGCTGTTCATTAGTTTGCTCCGTGAAAAAATGACTCACCGCTAGAATCGAGATGGCTTTCAATTGTAACCAGTCCTTGCCACATGTCGTGCATGATAATGCGTAGCACGAAATTGTACAGATGTTGCGTCAACGCGTTGCTTTCTCGCGTGGGGACACGTCCGCTGGCAGCGACTTGTATACGCCGTAACTGTGGAAATTGATCGCAGGCAATACGATTTTTTCTTCGCGGGGACTTCCCAACGACTATTGCGCGCGGTACTATCACGGGCATTGTTTGTGTTGTGTTACAACCGTTCGAGGAGACTGCGATGAGACTGGCGAGGAGTTTTCTTTGCTTGATCGTTCTTGCGACAGGCGTCGTGCGTGCTGATGAGTCTGTACCGCCGCCGTCCGATGAGGCTCTCCGTGTCGAACGTCTCGACGTTGACGCCGACTTCATCGTCAGCATGATCGCCGACGGC
>JBOFSQ010000105.1:0-47751 GCA_051651625.1 Thermoguttaceae bacterium
TGCGGCTTCGATGAACTCGACGAAGAAGAAGGCGTTTCAATCCACGCGCCCGTGAAGGGCGCGACCACACGTTGTGCACACCGAAACTTCCGAATCGTCGTTTCAATCCACGCGCCCGTGAAGGGCGCGACAACAACACCCGAAGCCCCGCCCGACGTGATAACGTTTCAATCCACGCGCCCGTGAAGGGCGCGACAACGCGACAACCAGCACCAATTTCTGGCGGTGAACGTTTCAATCCACGCGCCCGTGAAGGGCGCGACCAAGTACCCTCACCAGTACCCTCACTGGTAACTTTGTTTCAATCCACGCGCCCGTGAAGGGCGCGACAAGCTCGCGGGAAGCGTGAGGTGGAAAAAATTAAGTTTCAATCCACGCGCCCGTGAAGGGCGCGACTTAACATGTTCAATGCGATACTCGACACTATAAGTTTCAATCCACGCGCCCGTGAAGGGCGCGACCATGACTCTCACCGTTAACGTAAGTACCATCAGGTTTCAATCCACGCGCCCGTGAAGGGCGCGACATTTGAAGCATGCACTACTCCTTACTGTAAAATGTTTCAATCCACGCGCCCGTGAAGGGCGCGACCACCATGCTCACCTTCTGACAACTTCCCACCACACGTTTCAATCCACGCGCCCGTGAAGGGCGCGACTGTTACTGCGTTTGACGCAGCAATTTTAGGCGTTTCATACGTCGTTTCCGCGAAACGACTCTTGGTCGCTCGTTGGTCGCAACATTCGGAGTCGGCACCTCCTCAAAAAACGCCACGTTTTCCGCCGATTTTCACTTCCGCGAACCCGCCGTGTTTTGCGTGACAACCATAGGTTCGCGGCCAAATGTTTGCCTCCAAAAGTCCCACACGACTGACACTCCTTGACCACATCGGCGGAAACAATAAACCTGTTCGGAAACTTACACTCGCACATCGGTTCGGCATAGCCGAACCCTCCAAACGCCTACGGCGTTGATAACTGGAGGGGGCGGCTATGCCGAACCAGAACTACCAAATCGCCCCAAATTGACGTTTCCGAACAAGTCTAATAAACAACACTCATTCGTAAGCGTTCACGGTTTTTTCGTCATTCCCGTGTACGCAACGGGAAGCCGTCCTGACGGCGATTCGTGAACGCTGTGTACGCTCTTACGCTGCACTCGCTCACGCTTCGTGTTCTGATGGTCCACACACGATACCAACACCACATTCCGCCGGATGGATTCCCGCCTACGCAGGAATGACAGAAGAGGAATCAACCGTGAATGGTTACACGCATTCTATTTGCATGCACCTCCTTTCGTCTTCAATCTCGCCCCCATCTACACAATCAATCTCTCACGGTCTACACAATCAGTGGCCCGTCAGGGTCGTAGGTTTCCTTCGCCCCAACGTGCTCGATGCGTCCGTGCCAGTTCTTTCCAAGAAAATAATATCGCAAAGAATCGGTGTCGGGATTCATCTCCGATTCCAATGCGGCCTTCAGCTTCACCCACATCGCAGGATCAACTTTGCACTCAAAAACCGACTGTTGAACACGCTGGCCGTGATTGACACACGTCTTGGCGATGCGTCGCAGACGGCGTTTCCCCCCCTTTGTTTCAACGTTGACATCGTAAGTGATCAATACCATCATTGCGATCCTCTTTCGTGTATTATGCTCAAGACGGTTGAAGTTTCCCGCGAGGAAACGGTAGCGGCCCAACGGAGGGCGAAGCCTACAAATCGACCCGTAACGGGTCTACTTTGAAAAAACGGGTGGATACGCATCCAAATCACCGCGAAGCCATCGAGCCAAAAGCTGCGCTTGAACAAATGGAAAAAGACCTAATGCGATCTTCTCGTCAAGAAAAGGATGCGTCATTTCTTCCTTCTTGCGCTCCTGCCACAGCTTGATCACCTCCCGCCGAACATCCTCCTTAATCTCTACACCACCACTCTCTCGCTTCGTCAAATTTTTGCCGCTCACCTGACCACGATTGATCAACGTCAAAACAAATCGGTCCACAACCCACGGTCGAAACTCCTCCATCAGGTCGAGTGCCAACGAAGGACGCCCGGGACGGTCGGCGTGCAAAAAACCGATCTGCGGATCAAGACCAACACTTTCACACGCCGCAGTCGTTTCGTGTGCGAGGAGTGAATAGAAAAACGACAAGAGCGCGTTAACATTGTCGCGTGGTGGACGCCGACTGCGTTCGTGGAAAAAGAAGTCGGTCTTGTTGGTCAGAATCAGGTCGTCAAAAACAGAGAAGTAGTGGCGTGCGGCATCGCCTTCAATTCCTCGGACTTCATCGAGAGGGACAGAATGTTTGAGCCGTACAATTTCACGAGCCAAATAATCGACAACTCGCTGCACGTTAGCGTGTCCCGCATCGTGTTCATTGGCGGCGTGGTCTCGCAAAAAACGTTGCAAGACCGCACGAGAGTTTGCTATCTTTGCTGCGACAAAGCCGCGAGCTGCGACCGATGCCTGCGTGGGATCGCTACTCGCGCGGTGCTGTGCGCGACGCAACAACACATTCCCCGTTTGAGGCCCCGTCGAACGCGCGAGAAATCGACCGTTTTCCGTCAAGAACGAGACCGTAACACGGTTCTCACCGCAGAGACCGAGCGCAAACGGCGTCACCAGAACATTGCCAAAACAAATGATGCTCGCAATCGTGTGAATCGGCAATCGCAGCAGTTCTTGTGTCTCCAAGCTCACGACGACATTCGTGCCATCGCGCGAGACATACGCCCCTTGTTTCGTGATGTAAAGCGTGTTGCCGAGTGGTTTCATGACGCGACCTCTGCAATCATTTTTTCCAAATATGCTGAAGCACTCGCCGAGACATTGGGTTGACATTCGTCAACAAGCGAACACGACTTACAGTGTGACGCGAACTTGGGTGGTGGAACGTCGCCCTGTTCCATCAAGTTATGAAACCGCGCGGCGAGCGATTCGGTCTCGCTGCGTAGCGCGGCATCGAGCGGCACCACAACACGATTTCGCGTCTGCCCGTAATACAACGAGCCTTCAGCGATGGCGACGCCGAGCATCTCTTCGAGACAGAGTGCCTGCGCGCAGAGCTGAACAGCATCAACATTGTCTTTCTTCTTTTGACCGCGTTTGTATTCAACCGGATAGACGCGCCACGCCCCTCGTTGTTTGGGCAAGACGAGCGTGGAAGTATCGTCGCGGTGAAACTCGACAACATCGGCAACGCCGACCAATCCGAGCCGCTTTGAGGTGAGTGGCAACCCGCGTGCGACACGGAGATCGCCGCGTGTCGTCGATTCATCGGAGTGGACGCGCTCGTGCATCAGATTACCGAGTGCCGTGAGCACGTTCTCATGCCACGTCTGCTCCAGATGAATCAACGCACACTGCCGCTCGCAAAACGCCAAGTGCTGCAAACCGGAAATGGCGAGAAGTTGATCGTCGGCGTAGGACACGTTACGGTCTCTCAATCAGCGTGACGCCCGCTGGAATAGCGTTTGTGTCGATGGTGATGTCGTAGTCCGCCGCGTCGCGTGCTGGCTTGTCACTCTCTTTCCGAACCACGCGAACACTGTCGAAGAGTCGCTTCGACGGGGCGTTGCCAAGCGCGGTGTCGTGCTTGAAAATGGCGAGCTTGAGCGTAGACATCATCCCGCGCGCCGCGCTGTGGTCGTGCTCAAACATGCTCGTCAGTGCGTCCCAAAGAAGATTCAAGTCGTCTTCGGTGAACCCCGTTTGCACCGCCAAATGAGGCGAAACAAAACCGTAAGCCACATAAAGACCATACGGAACCGTGTTCTTGCGACCCATCGTGCGATTGTCGCCACTTTGTTTTGCAGAGTCTTCCACGGTCGTCACCGCCATTCGCGTGATCGAATGTTCTAGCGTGACAATAGGATCGACCGAACGTCCAAACGTCAACTGCACTGGTCCGCGCACCTGTCCGGCGTTTGGCCCCGTGCTCATCACTGCGCCAAACGTGCGGATGTCGAAATACGTTTTGCACATCTGCTGCCGCGCACTCTCCACCTCGCTTCCTTGCCCTTTCGTCTTGTCGTTCCGCTTCTTGCCATCTTCCTCTTTCTTCGGCGGCTCTTCGAGATCAATTTCGAGGGCTTGGTAGGCCCCCACAATCATGGTGTTGAGAACTCCCTTCTCTTTGACAAAGATGTCATAAGGCGATTGGTGTTCCTTGACAATGGAAACAAAGTTGCGGACTTTCCGCTTCAGGCAGACATCGGTGACGAGTCCCTGCCCTGTTTCGGGATCGACGCGAGGGAGATTCCCCGCATCGGGGTCGCCATTCGGGTTCCCGTCTTTGACATCGAAAATGAGCACAAAATCATAACGGTTCTTGATGGGTTCAGACATGGTTCAACTCCTTGTGGCTTGAGAAGAGTGGTGCGTTGCGTTCACAATCGTTCGTTTCTTTCGGACTCTCGTTCTTCTTCGTGTAAAAACTCTGCATTTGGTGGTAATACCCGATGGCGAAACGCCCTTGGTCGTCCAGCGACAAGAACTTGGGGAACTCGCCGGGGATACCGCCAATGATCTCGCCGAGAAGCTGTTCAAACCAGATGCGAAGCCTCGTATTGTCGAGCTTTGAGAGGTGGTGATTTTTGAGACGCATCAAATTCGGAAAGACGACGGCAGGTGTCCCCGATGCGGCACCGTAGAAACGGTCACGAATCGTTGCGTTGAGTCCGGGACTGGCATCGGTCTGGATTTTCTCCAGCGTCGCAAACAAGCGACCCAGCAAATAACCGATGTTGTGGTTCGTGGTGTCAAGCATCTCTTGAATCTCCTTGTGTGAGTGGGATGAGCGGTTCAGATACCCTTTCAGTAGCGCAGCACGCGGATACGAAATCTCGTGCTCCGCGCGGATGCGCCGTATCACGGCATTCATAAGTGTAACTGGATACGGCGTTCCTTCGAGAATCGCACGCATCGTTTCGCCCGCAAGATTCGGCGGAATGTTCTCCGACTTCCCCTGAACGGCGGTGCAGATTAACAGGCGAAACAGTGAGAGATATTCCGGCTCCTTTGGAAACTGTTTTTGGATTTTCGTGTCAACAAAATGCTGACGAATACGAACCGCCATTTCCTCAATCGTTGCCACGTCGAAAAAACGCACCGAGATTCGAGCAGCATTGGGAGCAAGACCGAGCACATAAAATCGTGTTGGGTCAGCAATTTCGTGGTACGCACCATTTTCGATAGACGTGAACAAGGCACGCACAGCAGCGACACCTTCATCGGGATTGTCTTTAGACGGCTCGGCGAACATGGCACCGAAGCAGTCTTCAAAGTCCGTCGGCTTTGATGCCCAAAAAACCGTTGAAGCGTCGCCAACCTGCATCCGGTTTTTTGACCCTTTCGCTAGCATCGTGTTGAGCGCGGTTGCAAAAGCAGACGCGGCCCGTTTTCCAACCGGTGCGTTGTCTCCCTGTTCTTTGTTGAATGAACAAAAGGCTTTGTGGTTGAAACCGATGATCGCGCCGCCGGTGGTATTCGCTCCCCAAACCCCTTTGATTTTCGCGTGAGTGCGTTCCATCTCATCCTTTTCACCGGTGATTAGACACAGCGAATCTCCAGCAGTGCTGTGTGAAGTCAGGTTACTGATCGCTTGACGCAATAAGGGCGAGTCGGTGAGAATGCCCTGCTCTCCTGCCAACTTAAAAACGAGAAACTTTCCTTCTTTGACGAGACTCGCCCACTGGTCGAAGATTTCCAATCGTTCGAGCTTGTCGTGTAGATCAAGAAACTTCTTCAATGCAACAAAACCGAGATCGTGACAGTTCTCGATTTTTTGCAGTTCATTTTTGAACGCCTCGTGTTGTTGCGCCACGCGATCAGGCTTACCTTTCAGAACGACACCCAACGCATATTCAGGAGAATCCCAACAAAGGTTTGCTGCGATACCGACCGTCCGCACCCTCGATTGCGGCAACAAAAACGATTTCGTGGTCTTCGTTTTCCCCGTTCCTTCAACTGTCGATTGAATGTCTACCGGTTCACCGTCTTTGTTGAGGACGACGATATAGGGAATCTCTTTCCACTCCCATCCTTCGGGAGCGATACCACTGTTGGGGTCAGTGGCTTTGCGGTCGTAGTATTCTTTCAGTGCTTGTAAAATCATGTTTTACCCCCTTACCTTTTCCGCATCATTTCGGTCTGGAATCTCAATGACGCCGCGTTGCATCTCGGCGCGGAAGAAGAGCGGCTTGATGTTGTTTGGGTCGCTGAAGTCCATATCATAGAGCATCCATCCGAGGTCGCGCGTCTCGTTGATGAGCGCGGGCGTGTTGTCTTGCTTCGGATCAATCAGCGTAACTTCCGCAGCAAACTCACGACAGCCGAGGTATGGCTTGTGAAACCACTGCCCCTTCTTGGCGCGACGCTCAAACATCGCCGCATACTTTGCCTCGCACTCATCATCGCGCGGCGCGTCTCGCATCGTTTGCCAGTCGCGGTATTCTTCGCTGTCGTTTTGGAGGAGAAACTCTGGCAGCGGATTAACCACCTTCGATCTCCGTTCAGATGGAATGAAGACAAACTCTGCGTGCAGGCGATACCGCACGTCGCGTAGAAAGAGTCCTGCTCGCTGTTGACGCGCATCTTCAATGAGAATACCGCTACTGCGCGGCGAAGCTACGCTCCCGACTTCGTTGCGACGAATAGAAATCCAGCGGATCGGACTGAGCACCTCAATCCGACGGACTTGCCAAAAGATCGCCGGTTTCCACAGAATAGCATCGAAGATCGCCCGCGCCGCCGATGGTGTCATCACGTCATACGAGACGCGCTCGACCTTCATTTCTGGTCGCGTAAAACAGGCGAAGTCGCCACTCACCTCAAGCCAAAAACCTCGGTGGGACATAGTTTGCTCCAAAGACGTGGAAAAAAACAACGAACAAGCAACCCGCGACTTCCGCATTCTAACCCAGAGCTGCCGTTGGGAAAGCCCCACTTGAAAACTTGCGGTCTACACGGGTGTAGTAAAACTTTCTTGCACGCAAATTGTTTCGCTGCGTTTTCGCCCCAACGGGGCGCAAGAACTTAGCCGTGGGTGAGCGGTATTCCGCGAACCCACGGTACGCGAACACAACAGCATCTCAAACCCCAACGGGGCGCAAGAATTGCAGCGAACACTAATGTTCTTACGCCCCGTTGGGGCTACGAATTCTGGTGGGCCGCGTACCGTGGGTTCGCTTCGCTCACCCACGGCTAAGTTCTTGCTGCCCCGTTGGGGCAAATACATCATTCACGATTGCAAGAAAACTTTACCACACCCGTTCTACACGACCAATTCCTCGGCAGAAAGTCCCGTGAACTCGGCATCCAGACCAAACACAGAATCGTAGACGGAATCGAGGTTTTGATAGTAAATATCGATTGGCTTATTGTGAAAATTCAATTGGACGATGGCTCCAGAATCGACGAGTTTGTCAAAGGCATATTTTCGCAGATTCACTGTGTAACGCTGCAAAGATCGCATCAAGTCGCGGCTGGGGCCTTCTTTCCGAAGCTGGTCGATCCACGCGACACTTTGACCATATTTCACGATGACCGCAATAGAATCCTTGTCATCAATCAGTCGGAAATGATCTCCCACGTCACGAAAGTAGACACTGCCGTCGTGATGTGTTGGGAGAAGGTCGTCGATGAACTCTTGGCCCGTATCGTTGAGCGAACTGTAGAATCCGGCAAAGTAGCGAGTGTAGGTCGCAGGATCGTGGGCATTGATTGGGTCGCCCGACAAGAGCAACTCGCGTGTTGTGCTCACGCCTTTTCCGATCAATCCGTGCAGTACGTCTGTCTCTGGCACAAAGACGAACATCTTCCCCATGTTTGGCAGTCGCCCTTCGCGGTTGCAGCGTCCCGCCGCTTGAACAATCGAGTCCAAACCGGCCATCGCACGAAACACTACGGGGAAGTCAATATCGACACCCGCCTCGACCAATTGCGTGCTGATCACGCGGAGCGGCCCTGTCCCCGATTTCAGTCGCTCTTTGATATTCTTAATCACATCACTGCGATGCTCTCCACACATCAGAGCCGACAAATGCACCGCAGAGTCGTCATACTTTTTCACAAGCTCATACAGCTTGCGACAATCGCGTCGTGTGTTGACAACGCACAAGACGCGGTCGTGCTGTTGCAGCGTTTCGGCAAGTTCCTCCCACGTCATAGGACGATTGGGGTCATTTGGAAATTGGTATTCCACACGTTGCAGCGATTGGTAATACCGCTGGGGTTCCGGCACGATTTCAGTCGCATGGTTCAACTTGGGGAGTGAAGCGGGCAAGTCTGAAAATGCTGGCTGGGTGGCGGTACACAGTACGATGCTCGTCCGAAACGTCGCCGCCAAGTGATTGAGAACATCAATGCACGGTGTCAAGTATTCTGGCGTGATGAGCTGCGCTTCGTCCAGCACCACCACGCTTTCGGCGATATTGTGGAGTTTGCGGCAACGGCTCGGTCTCGCTGCGTAGAGCGACTCAAAGAACTGGACATTCGTTGTCACAATAATCGGGGCGTCCCAGTTTTCCGCCGCCATTTCGAGAGCCGTGGCGGTATCTTCATCGACGCCACCTGCGGAACGATCTATGTTACTGTGATGCTCCACGACGTTGGCGTCGCCAAAGATCGACCGCAGAATGGCCGCCGTCTGTTCAATGATACTCGTGTACGGAATGACGTAGATTAACCTGCGCAGTTTGTGGAGTTGCGCGTGCTTAATCGCAAAGGCGACGCTTGAAAGCGTCTTGCCGCCGCCGGTGGGAACTGTGAGCGTGAAGAGTCCCGGTGGCTTACTTGCCGCCAAACAACACGCCTCAAAGATTTCATGACGAATGTGATTGATCGGTAAGGATGTATCTGCATTTGCCTCGGTGGCGTTCATGGATTGCCAGAACATTTCACCGAGTTCTTCAAGACTTGGAAATGACGGGCGTTTCGCAAAGCGTTCGGGATTCATGAAGCGTTCGGTGTCGAGCCAGTCGGCATCGACAAGACACGAAAAAAGCATCCTGACCCAAAGGTGATAATTCTCCGGCGTCACGCCACGGGGCAGTTTCAGATTTGTTTCGAGTCTTTCGAGAGACTGCGGCAACTCTTGACGGATTTTGTTGAGATTGTCTTTTGCCTCGGTCATTCGACAAACCAGCGATGCCGTTCCCGTTCTATCACTCTGATAGTCGGGCAACCCGGCGTGATGTCCGGCGATGAGATACGCCAGTGTCCGCCCAAGATTCTTGCCGAATTTTTCCTCTGCAAAGGCAGCACCATGTCCACTGTGATTCACGCCCGACGGGACGCGGTATGGACATGTGAACCCGTTTTCCTTGTAGAGTTTATTTTGAAAGCGGGCATCGTACTTGCCAAGGTCGTGCAAAATGGCGGCGATTTTGGCCCACGCTTCGGAGCCGAACGGTCTCGCAAACTCCGCAGCACGAACCGACGTTTGATCGGCGTGTTCCGTAATCAACTGCCACTGTTCAGGCGGCATTCCCTTTTTCGTGTGAGCGTAGTGTGGTTTTATCATGAGGGTGTGCGCGTATGAGTGGTGGACTGGGTTTCCTAGACAGAAAAAGGGAGGGGAATAAGCTATAGGGTTGGCGAAAAAGTTAGCGGGTGAAAACGGTAGTCGGCGAAACTCCGCAACTGATCGTCTTGCGAAACTTTCACCGTTTTCTCGGCAGCATCTAAGTCGTGCAGATTCCGGTCGAACAGCCACTCCTCGACAAAGATCAACTGCGGCAGATCGCGACCGACATCGCAGGCGAACTTCCCGAAGATGCAAACACAACTCGCGTCTCGAAGCCACCGCTGGAAGAAATCCGAAGAGAGAGAACGTCGCGGTTATTTCTCTTTGAGCAACTTCCGCAATGCTGCTGCCGGAGAACAAGTGCAACGCCCAACTCCGTCAATACGCCGGAATACCGGCTCCTTTCCGGCTGTTATTGCACGCGGCTGCACGGCGTTGTGATTTCTTCGAGCGTGAACGCGAGAGCAGCCAGTGCTTTGGCATTTTTGTATGGGTCGGGGTAGTCTAAACTGCGGATGCGAGCGGCAGCGGTTTCGATGGTTGTTTTTGCAGCTTCGATATTGCCGTCCGAAAATTGTCCGCGTGCTACCCGACTGGCAATCCCTGCGATGCACTGAACATCCGTAAACGCCCTGCGAGAAAAAGTGACGTTCGGTGCCGCCTGTGCATTCGCCATTTTCACCCCAGCCGTGATATACTCTTCAGGGAGGGCTGTCGCTTCGTCATATCGCTTTTGCGAAACAAGTACATCGGTAATGGCGAAAATCACGTTGTTCGTCTCCAAAGCAGCACGCGGCAATTTGTGTGAAATAAGCCGTGTCGGGATAAGTCTGCTTCATTGCGAGACGCAAAACTTGCGGGTCACGCTGTTCACAAACGAGACGAAAGATTGCGTCGCGGAGTTCGTATGTTTCACTCTCGTATTTCTCAAGAGTGTCGAGGGCCGTTTCAGCATCGCCACATCGGATGGCGTGTTCGGCAACTTGGCAGGCGATTATTTGGTTGCGTGTGACGGCACCAGCTTGTTTCGCAAACTCTTTTGCCGCGTCAATGAGCGACTGCGGTGTCTCCGCCCTCCCAGTCGCACACCATGCCAAAAAGATGGTTACGGAAAGAACGAAACCGACCAGCGAAATTGTATGCGTTTTCATTGTGTGATTCCTTGTGTTTTGGACGGAGAGAGACGTTCTGTTGCACTCGGTTATTCCTTGGCGACTAGCGCGGTGGCGTGCGAAATGTCAGCGCGCGGGCTGGGTTGGTAACGAGAAACATCGTGACGAGTTCCGGCGCAACCCCCGCTTTCAAAAGTCGCGGGACGAAACGGTTTTGCAAATACGAAAGTCCGGGGCCGCCGCCGTAACTCGGCCAAATCGTTCGCGGCGCAGCGTCCATCGCAAGAAGAATCTGCGACGCAAACCCCGAATCAACCATCGCCAAAATCAAGTCTATAATCGTTGAGTCTGGAAAATACTTCGTTCTCGCAATACCGTCGTAGACGAGAAACGCACCCGTCGCCGCAATCTCACGGTGAAGAAATCGGTCGGGGTTGCGGTCGAGATGCGAGATGATCATCGCAGAGGCGGAAACACCGTACCGCGACGCAAGTTCAATCTGCTCCAGCCCGCACGTCCCCATTTCGGTGTGCGTGATAATCGGTGCGCCCGTCGCGTGGTGCGCCGCCGCCACCGCCTCAACGATTTTTTCGACTACCGGCGGAACGAAGTGATACTCGCTGGCGAACTTCACGCACCCCGCGCGAATGTCGGTTTGCTTTTGCGCAGCGTCGTCAAACATTCCGTCATTCAGTTCACTGATCATACGCGCCGCAAGTTTGTCCGCAGACTCCGACCAAACAAAGTGATCAGACGGATAGAAGCAGCCGCGATGAAACCCCGTCGTCGCAACAATCTGCACCCCCGAACGCTCCGACAGCAAACGCATCAACTGCGGCGAACGCTCCACGCCTATCGGCTGCGCATCAACCAGCGAACAACCACCAGTACGACGAAAATCTTCAAGACCATGAGCAGTCTTGTCAACGTCGTCGAGTAAAAGCGCGGAGTTTACACGCGAACTCGGTCCAGCGAGAATGATCGTGTGCTCGTGGGCGTGCGTGACACCAAGCGAGTCTGGCGCGATGTCGCCGGTCACGGTGCGTATGAATGGTGCTGGCGGCATCGTTGTTTTGTGAGCGTTCACGGATTTTGTGTTTGAGAGCAGTTCTTTTTTTCTCACACGAAGGCACAAAGGCACGAAGAGGAGAGAACGCGGAACACGCGGAAAAACGGAAGACGCGGAATTCAGAATTCCGCGTCTTTCCGTCCTTCAGCGATTTCCGCGTTAAAATTCTTCTTTGTGCCTTCGTGCCTTTGTGTGAGGCTCCTCAAAAAAACTGAACAGACGTGAAAATTGACAGGTACCGGTTGGATGTTTCGGCTATGCCAAACCTGATCTACTTGATCCCAAACACCGATTCGTAGTGGCTGATGTCGCCTTCGTGGGTGAGGGTTTCGCCGATGTCGTCGAGTCCTTGCAGCAGGTTGTTGCGGCGGTGCGGATCGATGGTGAACTTCATCGTCTCACAGTTTACGGTCACTTCGCACGTCGTCAGGTTGACCGTTGCCGTCAGCGGCGCAGCGGCGGCGAGTTTGAACAGTTTTTCGATCTCGCTCTCGGTGAGCACAACGGGGAGAATCCCGTTTTTGAAACAGTTGTTGTAGAAGATGTCGGCGAAGCTCGACGCCAAGACGACGCGAAAACCGTAGTCGGCCAGTCCCCACGGGGCGTGTTCGCGGCTGCTGCCGCACCCGAAATTGCGACGCGAAAGAAGTACCGTCGCCGAACGATATTCGGGACGATTGAGGATGAAGTCGGGGTCTTCAGTACCGTCGGGGAGATAACGCCAGTCGTAAAACAGATACTTCCCGAAACCGCTCCGCTCGACTCGTTTCAAAAACTGCTTCGGCATAAGCTGGTCGGTATCAATGTCGCTGCGGTCTATCGGGACGACGGTCCCTGCGTGTGTTGTGAATGGTTGCATGATTTTTGGTTTGGTGAATGAAGGTGGAACACGTCACGTTCAACGTGTGCGATATGATACCGTCTTTTGGCGTTGGGTGTAGGGAGTCTCCCCTTGGCAAAGTTAGTGATTCGAGTAGAATCCCGCCCGTGTTTTCGTCGCGTGTACGGATTCCAACAATACAAAAGTGCGAAGGAGGTCTATCGTGGCAGGTGGTAAAAAGGGAAAGAAGAAGTCGGAAACGGTGTTTCTCGTTTGCGAAGAGTGTGGGGAATACAACTATTCGATGCGTCGCAAGCCGGGCGGCGAAAAGCTCAAAGTGAGCAAGTTTTGCCCGCGGCTCCGCAAGCACACGATCCATAATGAGAAAAAGAAGTAACTGGAAACTGCCACACTACGACGCGACACTCGTTCGGCAAATTGTCGAAAGCGGGAACGTCTCGGCGGTAGTAGCGCAGATTCTCCTCGCGCGCGGCGTCGTCTTGCCGCGCGACGTGCAGCAGTTTCTCAATCCAAAACTGCTCGACCTTCGTACGCCGGAGTCGCTCCCCGGATGTCTCGACGTTGCACAAAATCTCAAGACCGCCATCGAAAACGGTGAACGTATTACCGTCTGCGGCGACTACGACGTCGATGGAATGACGGCGACCGCGATTCTCGTTCGCGCGATTCGCCAGCTTGGTGGCAACGTCGGTTGGGACATTCCGAGTCGCCACGACGGATACGGTTTGAGCGCGAACGCTGTCAACCGTCTCGCCGAAAAAGGGACGCAGTGTATTATCACCGTCGATTGCGGCATCTCCGCAAACGACGCCGCCGACGCCGCGCGAGCACTCTCGCTCCGACTCCTCATCACCGACCACCACGCCATCAGCGGCCCGCTCCCGTGGGCAACCGCAATCGCACATCCCGATCTCGAACTCACGCAAACCAACGCAACGTTGTCGTCCGACGCCGAAAACGTTGCGTCGAACGGCGTGCCAGTTTGTGGAGCGTGTGTTGCGTTCAAAGTTGCGTGGGGACTCGGAAAACTTTTTTCGGGAACAACGAAAGTTGCGAGCGACTATCAAAAAACTCTCGTCGAGGCGATAGCGTTTGCGGCGATTGGGACTGTCGCCGACGTTATGCCGCTTGTTGGCGACAACCGCGCGCTCGTTCGCCACGGTCTTGAAGTTGCACTGCGCGAGACGACTTCGATTGGGCTTCACGCACTTCTCGAAGTCTGCGGACGCCGCGGTAAAACTACGTCGTCAGAAGACATTGCGTTTCAGTTTGCACCGCGTCTCAACGCTGCTGGTCGTATGGGACAGGAGCAACTCGGTGTCGAACTTTTGCTAACCGACGACGCCGCCCGCGCACGCGAGCTGGCGGTTTTGCTCGACGAACTCAACACGCAACGTCGCGCGAAAGAGACGCAGATAATCAAGGAAGCCCACAAACAGATCAAGTCGCGGTTTCCGCTCGAAACGAACGACGCTGCAAACAAAACCGCAGAAGAATCGGAGCACGCGACGCTCCCTGAAGATGTTGCGGCGTTGGTACTTTACGGTCACGACTGGCCAGCGGGAATTATTGGTATCGTCGCAGGCCGCATTACTGAAGAGTTTCACCGTCCGACGGTTGTACTTACTGGCGAAGGTGGCGGCGGCGACAAGTTGCGTGGTTCGGCGCGGTCGATAGCGGGAGTTTCGGTCGTTGACATTTTCAAGGCGTGCGAAGAACGCTGCGCTTTGCACAGTGAAAACTACGAGATGACTGGTGGCGGTCACGCGATGGCTGCGGGGCTTACGCTCCCTGCCGATGCGCTCGACTTTTTCCGCGAGACGTTTACGGCAGAAGTTGCGAAGGTGCTAACGCCGGAACTGATGGTGCGGTCGCTCAACATCGACGCCGAGTTTACGCTGTCGGATTTGACATCGGAAGTTGTGCATCAGATTGAGCAGATGCGTCCGTTTGGTGCGGGGAATCGTCGTCCGCTTTTGATGGCGTCGGGCGTCGTCGTTGACGCACCGCCAGTCGCGGCGGCGAAGTTTGCGTCGGTCGTATTTCGGCAGGCGTCAACGTCGATGCGATGCGTCGCGTTTGGCAGTATGATTCCGCGACTGGTCGCGCTTACCGAACACGTCGGCAAACCGCTCGACATTGTATTCCACGCCTCACACAGCCAGTATCGCCGAGAGACCGAGCTGCAACTGGTCGATTGGCGGCAATCAGAGCACGAAGCGTAAGCGAGTGGCAGATTGGCAATCGTATTCCGATATGACATATAGGTCCTATAGGACCTATATGTCATATCGGAATACGGCTGAAAATCTAGCAGCGTGAAACTTTTCTTCTACGAACAATCAACCCCAAGGAGACGTTTCGATGAAATTGAGTATGAACTTGCTTTTGTGGACCGACACATTGAGTTCCGACAAGTTGCCGCTCCTCGACCAGATGAAGGCGATTGGTTTCGACGGAGTTGAGCTTCCGATGTTTGACCGCGACACTGTCAACGCGGCGGCGTGGGGGAAGGCACTCGACAATCTTGCGCTCATTCGTACCGGCACTTGTGCGTTCGGCCCCGACGACCATCTCATAAGTAGTGACGCGAAGGTGCGGCGTCACGCGGTCGATTCGATCAAACAGACTCTCGATTGCTGCGCGGCGGCGGGTTGCCAGACGATGGTCGGTCACGCCACGCAGGCACTCGGCGTCTTCACCGGTAACGGCCCGACCGCCGACGAGTGGAAGTGGGCACGCGACGGCATCCGCGAGGCTTCCGAACACGCTCAAAAAGTTGGCGTCAAGATCGCGCTTGAGGCCTTGAATCGTTTCGAGTGCTACTTCATCAATTCGATGGCCGACATGAAACGATTTGTTGACGACGTGAATCATCCGTACTGCCGTGCGATGTACGACACGTTCCACGCCAACATCGAGGAGAAGTCGCCGCAGGCCGCACTTGCGACGATCAAAGACCACTTGATTCACGTCCACATTTCGGAGTCTGACCGCAGCACTCCCGGCACCGGAATGGTTCACTGGGACGAGACGTTTGACGCACTCCGCAAGATCGGTTACGACGGGATATTGTGTTGTGAGGCGTTTGGTCTTGCGTTACCGAAGCTGTCGGCGGCAACGAAAATCTGGCGACGGATGTACACTTCCGAAGAACAGCTCGCCCGCGATGTATACAAGTTCATGAAAGAGAATGTCGCAAAGCGGTGGTAGATTTTCTGGTGGTTGTACGCGGTTACAGTACAATCAGAACACTAAGCGTAAGCGAGTGCCCGAATCAGAACACGAAGCGTAAGCGAGTTTCCTGAATCAGAACACGAAGCGTAAGCGAGTGCCCGAATCAGAACACGAAGCGTAAGCGAGTGCCCTGAATCAGAACACGAAGCGTAAACGAGTGTCTCGAATCAGAACACGAAGCGTAAGCGAGTGAGAATCCAATGTCCGCACTACCCGTCATCAAAACGCTTTCACAGGGGATGATCAACAAGATCGCTGCGGGCGAGGTGATTGAGCGTCCGGCGAGTGTGATCAAGGAACTTGTCGAAAACTCGCTCGACGCTGGCGCGACGCGGATCGACGTTGCGGTCGAAGAGGGCGGTGCGTCGCTGATTCGGATCGTCGATAACGGCTGCGGAATCGCAAACGAACAACTCGTTCTCGCACTCTCGCCACACAGCACAAGCAAACTCGCAAACGACGACGATCTCTTTCACGTCTCGACGTTTGGTTTTCGCGGCGAGGCACTTGCGTCGGTTGCGGAGGTGAGTCAGTTAACGCTTCGCAGTCGTCCGGCGGCGTCGCGCGAAGGGGCGACGATCACCAGCAACGGCGGCACGATTTCCGAAGTTACGCCGTGCGGTCACGCGCCGGGGACGACGATTGAAGTTCGCAATCTGTTTTTCAACACGCCGGTACGTCGCAAGTATTTGCGTGCGGCGGCGACGGAGTTCGGACACATCGCCGAGACGTTCATTCGCCTCGCACTCCCGAACCGCCACTGCCACTTCACGCTGCAACACAACGGGCGAACGGTCTACGACGTTGCGGCGGGTTCGTCGCTCGATGAGCGGATGGTCTCACTCTTGGGCCGCGAACTTGCGGGGAATCTCGTCGCGGTTGAGAGCGTTCGCGGCGCGACTTCCGTGACGGGATTTCTCGGTCATCCGCGCGTTGGGCGGTCGAGCAATCGGTGGCAATACTTCTTTCTCAACAACCGTTTCGTCCGCGACCGTTCGCTCCAACACGCACTCGGCGAAGCGTATCGCGGACTTCTCGGCGTCGGGCGATTTCCGGCGGCGTGTATCCACATTTCGCTGCCGAGCGATCAATACGATGTCAACGTTCATCCGGCGAAATTGGAGGTGCGATTCCTCGACGGGCAACGACTCTACGCACACGTCCTCGCCGCTGTACGCGACCAGTTTCTCACGACAAACCTCACGACAAACCTCACGACAAATCTCACGACAAATCTCACCGCCGATTCCATCGCCGAGACGAAACGTGAATCGGAAACCGGTGACAGTGTTGGTGACGATGCCGGCGTTCCTGCGAACATTCCGGTCAGAGAGCCGCACGATCCGCGAACCGCGATGGATACTTCGAACGTTCGCAGCCGCGTAGAAGAGTGGACGGCAACGCCAACGACGACGCCAATGTCGTCGTCAACACCAGCACCGCGCGTCGAATCACCGCGACCAGTCACGCACAATGTACCACTCGCTTACGCTTCCCGCTCTGATTCGGGGGCACTCGCTTACGCTTCGTGTTCTGATTTCAGTCCCTCGCCTCCTCGTCGGGCGATGCAGTTTCACCAGCGTTACATCGTCGCCGAGACCGACGACGGGATCGACATCATCGATCAGCACGCGCTCCACGAACGGATTTTGTTTGAGCGACTGAAGACGCAGTTCGGCGACGGACCGCGCAGCGGCGAGCCGCTTGAGTCGCAGCGTCTTCTGACGCCGCTTCCGGTTGACTTGTCGCCAGTGGAGGCGGCGTGTGCGTTGCAGAACACGGAGTTTCTCGCGTCGCTCGGTTTGGGCGTTGAGGCGTTTGGTGGCGACACGGTTTTGATCGTGTCGTATCCGCGACTTTTGGAGCGGGTTGCGCCGCAAGAGATTTTGTTGTCGCTGATTGGGCCGCTTGTGCAGCGTGGACACCGTGCGTCGCCGCACGAGATTCTTGACGAGTTACTCCACTCGATGGCGTGTCGCGCGGCGGTGAAGGCGGGCGAGTCGATGAACGCTGCGGCGGTCGAACACCTCGTCGCCCGCGCCGCCGACCACCCGCACACATCCCACTGCCCACACGGTCGCCCCACAACAATACACTTCACCTGCGCCGAACTCGACAAGATGTTTAACCGGTGACGGATTGAGGGAAATGTTCACGGTACCATTTCGCAATGTATCTGTTCGGAAACTTGCACCCGCACAGCGGTTCGGCATAGCCGAACCCTCCACGCCTGCGGCGTATGACAACTGGAGGGTTCGGCTATGCCGAACCGCGAACTACTTTGCGTTCACAACACTGATGTCAACGTCGTCACTTCCCTCACTCCGTTCCGCTACGTTTCGGGCTGTTGTAAGAAGTGTACTCGCCACTTCTTCTGCGGAGTTGTCCGCAGGCGGCGTCGATGGCGTCGCCTTTGCGGAAACGAATTTTCACCGCCACGCCGCGCGACTTGAGTACGTCTGCGAAACGATGTACACTCGCCGTCGGCGGCGAACGCCGCGCTGAACGATACGGCGAATCTGGAATCGCGTTGAGCGGAATCAAGTTGACGACGTAGTTTCGTCCCGCGAGGAGCGTTGCGAGTGCGTGTGCGTGCGACTCCGAATCGTTCACGCCGCCGACGAGAACATACTCCATCGTCACCCGCCGCCCGACTTCGCGTGCGTAAGAATCGGCGGCGGCGACGAGCGACGCGATTCCGGTCTGCTTGTTGTGCGGGACAATTTCTGAACGTGTCGCGTCGTCCGGCGCGTGGAGCGAGACGGCGAGTTTGTACGGTCGCCCGCTCGATGCGAGTTTTGCAATCCCCGCCGGAATCCCGACCGTCGAGACCGTCACACGCCGCGCCGAAATGTTGAGACCGTCTGGCGACGTTGCCTCGTCGAGTGCGGCGAGAAGTGCGTCGAGATTGAGAAGCGGTTCGCCCGTCCCCATAATGACGAGGTGAGTGAGGCGGTCGCCGTTTGGAACGAGTGCGTTGAGACGCAAAATCTGTTCGAGAATCTCGCCGCGTGACAGATTGCGAACGAACCCATCGAGTCCGCTCGCACAAAAGACGCACCCCATCGCGCAGCCGACTTGCGTGCTGATGCAGCCGGTTCGATGATCGCGGTCGTCGCGGAGCAGCACCGATTCGGTTGCGTTTCCGTCGGCCCACGCGATTAGAAGTTTTTCGGTGCCGTCGTTTGAGTTTGTGTGCGCGGCGACGCGGCCCGTTAGGACGCTCCCAAAACGCGACGCGAGTTCGTCGCGCATCGGTTTTCGCAAGTCGGTCATCGCACCGAAGTCGAACGTCTTTCGGTGAAAGACCCACCGCCGAAGTTGCGCAAGGTGAAACCCCGGACACACGTCCGCCCACGACTCACGCGGGGCATCGAGAAATGAGGTGCAACTCACGCCAACTCCTTCATCACCGCCATCACGATAGTTGTGAGTTTTGGTTCGGCGGCGTTTGCGGTGGCGATGATTTCGGCGACGTTTGCGGGTTTGAGTGCATCGGGGAGGCACAAGTCGGTCACGATTGACATTCCCACAACACGCATCCCGCAGTGAACCGCAACGAGAACTTCCGGCACCGTTGACATGCCAACAACGTCTGCACCGATGCCGCGAAGGAAACGGTACTCGGCCCGCGTCTCAAGATTTGGCCCCGTCACCGCGACATAAACTCCTTTGTGCGCAACGATGTCGGCACGACGCGCCGCGGTGAGTGCGGCTTCGATGAGACGCGAATCGTAAGGTGCGCACATGTCGGGGAATCGTGGGCCGAGTCGGTCGTCGTTGATTCCGATGAGCGGGTTCAGCCCCATCAAATTGATGTGGTCTTCGATGATTACGATGTCGCCTTGGCTGTGCTGCGGATTCATTCCGCCAGCGGCATTGGAGACGATGAGCACCTCCGCACCGAGCGACCGCATCACGCGAATCGGAAGCGTAATCGTTTTGAGATCGTAACCTTCGTAGGAGTGGAAACGCCCGTCCATCGCAACGACATCGATCCCGCCGAGTTTTCCGCAGACGAAGTTTCCGGCGTGTGACTCGACGGTCGAACGCGGAAAGTTCGGGATGTCGGCGTAGGAAATCGTCGCTTCGGCTGCGATCTGTTTTGCGAGTCCGCCGAGGCCGGTGCCTAGGACGATTCCGACTCGCGGCGTCTTCGACCAGTGGCGACGAATGAACTGTGTTGCGTCTTCGATTTGTTTGTAAACGTGTAGCATGACAACCTTTCTTTTTTGGAAAACTTTCGGGAGGGGACTTTTCGCAGCGTCGCGCCGCTATAGAATAGGCGGCATTATACGCGGCTGTCGCGTGATGCGAAGGGGCGGACGGCGTGAAATCAGAACGCGAAGCGAATCAGAGCGGGAAGCGTAAGCGAGCGAATAAGAACACGAAGCGTAAGCGAGTGCCCGAATCAGCACAGACGCAGCGTCAACGAATTGCTGTCAGGATGGATTCCCGCCTACGCGGGAATGACGAAACGAACCGTGAACGCTTACAACAACATCGAGGATTATCAATGCCGGTAGCAGTGGAGCTTTCGCGGATAGTTATCAGCGAGATAAACAATCATCAGGCGATTTTTTTGCGTGAGGTTGGTGGTCGCCGCGAGTTCCCGATAGTGATCGGGATTTTCGAGGCGACGAGTATCGACCGCCGCGTCAAGGGTATCAAGATGGCGCGTCCGCTTACGCACGAGCTACTCTCCGACACGATCAGAGAACTTGGCGGCGTCGTCGAAGACATATTTATTCGCCGCGTCGAAGATCAGACGTACTTTGCGTCTATTCGTATCCGTCAAGGCGAGAACATCGTTGAGGTTGACGCACGCCCATCGGACGCGATTGCTCTTTCGATTTACGGTGAGACGCGGGTTCCGATTTTGGTCAAAGACTCTGTTTTCAAACACGCGATGGAGATGCTCAATTCGTGACCGCGTTAGCAAAACCTTTGCGCTCGTAGCTCAATTGGATAGAGCAGCGGACTTCTAATCCGCAGGTTGCAGGTTCGATTCCTGCCGGGCGTGGTGGGGAGTTTGCGATAGTCGGCAACGTGTCGTAGAGACCGGCAATTCTAGCGTTTTGGAACTTTTGCAAAAAGTGTCATTCTTGCCGTTTCTAGGCATTTCCGACACAAAACGCTCGCGCTTTTGCACACTCAAAACTTGACCCGCCGGAGACGCCTTCGGCTCTACAAGTCGTATCGCCTTCGCTGCCTCAAAGGTCGCGTCCGTCACGTCAACATAATGACGCATTGCCACCATGCTGGAGTTTCCCGTTAACTTCGCCGCCATTGCCAACGGTAGCCGGTCGGCCATGTCGCTTTCATAACTGGCCCTCATGTTTTGGAACGGCTTCCCCCAACACGCGACTCCCGCTCGCTTGATAATTTTCGCCAGTTGTGTACGAAGGTTGAGGCCCCCCATTCCACTTTCGCCTTCCGCTCGCTTGCGAAGTTCCTCTGGGAATACAAACGGAGTGTCGCCAGTCAAGTCTAAAACGTCCTCAAGGTATTGGCGGAAGTCCTCGGTGATCGGAACGACCCGTACCCCTTTTGAAGCGTGGTGCGCGAGTTTCGGCGCAGTGACAACAAGCCGTGACTCTGGAAAGTTTACGCCTGCCCAAGTGAGGGTTATGGCGTCACTGGGACGCAAACCCGAAAACCGACACAACGCAATGAGAAGTCGCCAGTAGGCGTCGGGAGCGGCTTCGATAACACGAACGACGTCGGCGACGGGAGCGTACTTGCGTCGCTTCGATGGGTCGCCACTCGCCGTTTTGACTCCTTCAAAAGGGTTGTAGACGATCACTTTGTCGAGACGCGCGGCAGTAAAGAATTGCCTCACCGTCTTGACGTGACGATAGACTGTCTCCGCGCTCAACGCCTTGCCGGATATTCTGCTGGGACGCTTCTCAAGCCACCGAACGTATCCCTTCGCGTCCGGCATGTCGATAGACGCAAGCGCACGGTCGCCGCCGAAGTGCTCCGTCAAGTCGCGGAGAGACTGGGCCACATTTCGCTTCGTTGTCGGCTTCGTAAAACCACGCCGCTCGTCGGTAAATGTCGCGGCATAACTGGCTATGGTCACCGCCGCTTCCCAGTCTATCAATGCAACGTCGGCCAGCTTCTTTTTGAGTTCGTCGGGCAACGTCGCAAGCCATTCCGATACGCCGTCGGGTAACGGCGTCCCAAAACGTTTTGACGCTACAAGACTTTCAACATGCTTCTTGACCATCTCCGCCTCGCGCTTGTTGATACCAGTGCCTAACCAAACCCTTGGTCTCTCCCCGTCGGGACGTGAAAATTGTATAAACCACGCTCCACTCTTCGACTTCGATAAACTTGCCACGCCTCTTCTCCTTCGTTTTTGGGTTGTGTCTCTTTGTCTCCCGCCCATTGCGGGAGTATACCGACTTTCGCCGGTCATTGCAACGTGTCGCCGATAATTGCGAAGTGGCACCACTTCGCCAAGTTAGGGTTCGTCGCAAACACCGTAAATCGTCGCACATTGCCAAGTTGCCAAGTTCTAGGGGATTTGGCAATGTGGACTTGGCAAAGTGGTTCAAAACGGACATTCCGCCGTCGGGTCTATCGGCTTCTCCGGCGCAGCAGTCACCGTCCCATCTTTGGCGACGACGACAGTCGGCAAGTGCCAAATCGAAAACGTCTTGCCGTCAATGGTGACTTGCCTATGCCGAACGTCGAGACTCGCCTTCGCACGCGCAAGAGTGCGAAGAGCTCCGCCTTCGTCCTCCCAACGGTCTTTCAATTCCGTCGCCGATACGAACGGTTTGTCGGCTTGCGACAACGCCTCTTGCAACCATTCCATGGCTTCGTCACGTCGCATCGGGTCGGGGCCGTGTCGATGACCGCCTTCAAGACCATTCGTCGCTCGGCGCAGTTCACGAAAAACGTCGTTCGCGGTTTTGTCGGCGTCGTCCTCTTCGGACGGAAGCGGTATCACACAAAGGCCGGTGAGGGTGTCGCCACTCTTCGCGGCCAAGACTGGGATGCCTTCAATGCGAAAACGTAACAGACCCGCCGGTTGTGCGTTGTTCATTTTGCCAGCGGCAAGAATCCGCTGGTGGTATCCGTCCTCGGTCTTTTCGGGATCCGTGACCAAGTGCCAAACCGCACGCGCGATACCAGCGATGCCCGTTGACCCCAGAATACTTTCGTCGGCGTGCGTGCAATTCCGCCCGCTCTTGCTTGGATGCGTGACCGCGATAACCGCGATGGCGTGTCGCTTGGCGAGTTCGCCTA
This sequence comes from Thermoguttaceae bacterium, assembly GCA_051651625.1. Taxonomy (GTDB): domain Bacteria; phylum Planctomycetota; class Planctomycetia; order Pirellulales; family Thermoguttaceae; genus JBOFSQ01. The sequence continues at coordinate 23,051 of JBOFSQ010000105.1, forward strand.
TCGGGTTCAATTCATTGCGGACTTCATTGTCGCGGTGACTGTCGATGTCGCCGCCGAGAAAGCTACCCACGGGGTCGAAAATAACCGCGACGATCTCTTTGTGCTCGGCAATGAAAACGTCGAGTGCGGCGGCGTCACGAAAACGCACGAGGCGTTCGGACGTTTCGCCGCGATCATTTTCGGCGGCGATAGTTTCGGCGAAAATGATTTTGTCAAGGTCGGCCCCGCCCGCATTAAGACCGGCCCAGAAAACGTCGCGGGACGTTTCGCTGGACAAGTACAACACGCATCCCGACTTCGCACACCGCGTACCATCGGCGAAAACTCCACCGCTGGACACAACCGCGCAAAGATGCGTGATGAATGTCGTCTTACCCGCGCCCGGTGACCCGTTCACGAGCGTAAGTTCGCCGAGTGCAATTCGGCCTTCCCACAACCAACGCGGGGCACGGGCCTCGTGATCGCTCATCTTCGTCGGAATGAGTCGCGGGGGATTCCGCTGCGCCTTTGAGGCCATCGGCTCTGCCTCGCCCAACCGCCAACCGCGCGGCTTCTTCTTGTTGGCAGGGTCTAACGCCGACTCCATCTTGTGATCGAGTTCCTCATCAGACCACGGCGGAACGCATCTTGCATTGTACTGCCCAAGAATATCCCTACCTTGGGATGGACTCAAACCAAAGTCCCAAAACAACACGCAACATACGCGGTAAAGTGCATCGCTTCCGCCTTGCCCTTGAATCGCTGGCGGCATTTTGGCAATATATTTCCGTGCACGCGATTGGGCGACAAGCACATCCAAAGACCTCGCTTCGTAGGGTTCAAAAGTGGTGGCAACGGGGTTCGCAATCGGTTTCGTCTTTGGCTTTGGCGGTGCCTCGTTCAATGCCCTCGCCGCCGCAAGAAGCGTTTCGACTTCATCGGCGGTCAAGACCGGCATCGCTGCGAAGTCGCCTTGCAAGATTTCGTAACCCTCGGTCGGCGCGCACAAAAACAATCCACCTTCGCCGCGAGTTTCAATTAACACGCCGCCGTCAACGTCTAGTGCTAGCTTGTCGTTTTTGCCGACGGCAACGGTGCATCGGACGACGACGTGCTTTCCGCCTCGCTGGCTGCGTTCGATGACACACCGCGCCAGCAGTTCTGCTGGCACCGATGCTGCCCATTGTGGGTATGCCTTCGCCTGCTGGTCAAAATCGATCATGATGAGGTTGCCACTCACCTTGCCGGTGATAATGCAAACGGCGTCAAAATCGCTCTTCACACAAAAAACCCCGTAAGTGGGTAACTGTTTTTGGTACGGCTTCCAATAGACTGTCGGACGTTTGTCGCTACGCTTCGCTGGCAGTGTGGACAAGCCAGATTTGATATAACCGCGAGCGGCTGTCTGGAGGACGGCTTGGCGGTCGGCGACGACGGCCTCGTCTTTTTGTGCGCATAAAATGTCAGTCATTCTTGCCTCCTTCCGACTCGACGCCTTCGTAGTTGACTTGCTTGTTCGCACGGCGTAACGCCCACGCGATCTGTACGAGGTACGAAGACGGGATAATCCGTCGCCCCGACACGACTGGGCACAAGTCACAGTTAAGTTGCCGGTCGTAAAATAGGTTTGTCACGTCGCGCGGCTTCGCGTTGAGACGCTCCGCTGCTTCAGAAATGCCATAAAACTTTTCAGTCATTATTTTTGAGTCCTTTCGCTTTTGATTAACGCGTTTGCAACCGCCTCGCACCCCCGAAGAGCGGCGCACAGGGTTTTCGTGTCGGTTACGAAAACAAAACAAGTGTTGTCATTGTCAAACAATTCAAGGTGCCAGCATAAGTTGCCGTTGCGCCGCCGTAACAGCACTTCCTTACAGTTGAAAATGCACCGCATCAATTCCGCCGCTTCGTCACACCGTGTCGCAACGCTGCACGGTACACGGTCGAGGACGTCGGTGATTTGCAACCATATTTTCTCGGCGTTCGCTTCCGTGTGTTTTTCTAACGCGGTTGCAAGAATGACAGCTTCGCTGTGTGTTAAGACAAAAACGGCGTCTTCATCTTGGTCTGCCGCGAAGTTCGATAACGTGCGGCCCAGTTTTCTTATGCCGCGATAATCGGTCAAGTTCAATTCACCCATCAAACACCTGCCTTTTTCGCTTGCATCGCGGCGACAAAGGCGGCGTTGTTTGCGCGGTTTTGGGCGGCGTTTTTTTCGGCGTTTTTGCGACACTTTTTTTCAATAGTTTTCGCAAATTCGGAGGCGAGATTCAAGTTTTTTTCGTGAATCTCGCGCGCGGTCAATGCGATGCCGGTTTGGAAAGTCATACTCCCCCCCCTTCCGTCTGCGTCGTTTCGACTTTCGCCGGTTTCCGATGGGAACGCAAGAAGTTCACAAGGTCTTCGCGCAAATACTTTGCTGGACACTTTTCTGCGGTTCCAAACCGAATGCACGCAAGTTGACCATCTTTGGTAAGTTGGTACACGGTTCTCTCGCTGCACCCCAAGAATTGGGCCGCCTGTTTGACGTTCAAAACCGGCGACTCGGTGGACGCTGGTTCGGGTGCCCTTTGCACCCAAGGATTGTTCGATGTCTTGGCCATAGTTAACCTTTCTGTAGACGTTTTCTTTGTGAAGCGGCGAAGTGCTGCTACGCTGCAACAGTCGCCGTTGCTTGCGACGTGCAGGCGTAAAGATACCAACCCAGTGAGTGTCTTGCAAGCGTTTTTTCGCGCCGTTTGCAAGGTGTCCGCATTGTGTCCGCGTTGTCTGTATTCTGTCTGCGTTCTGTCCGCGTCGGCGCATAAAAAAAGCCGCCCGTGAAGGTGGCTCGATGCGGTCTTGTCGATTGTCAAACGAGATTATTCGTGCTTTTTCGCGTACCTCTTCGCAGCTTTGCTAATCATACCATTTCCTTTGTGGATACCTTCCTCTTTGGCGATGTCGGCCCAAAGCGTGTTGGGATTCCGTCCCTGCTCTTGGCTTTTAAGATGCCATCGGCGTTTGTCCGTTTCGGTTGCCCCGATTTTCGGATTATAGACACCTTCGTATTGTGGCGGCGTAGCGGTCGCGTTGCTCGGCGCGGATGCGGCTTGCGATAGGTATGAAGGGTTTGTTTTGCTCTTGTGAAGCGACTCGAAGTATTCTTCCAATTCTTGTGGCCAAATATGAGCCCCGATATGTAACGGTAGTCGCAACCCCTTAATCGCGGAATCAATGTGGGTACTTACAACCGTTAATTGCCGAATGTAACCCGCTCTCATATAATCTTCAAGAAAAACACCGACATCTTTCGCTCTGATTATCCCGCACATCCCTGAGACTGCCGCGACCAAAAAACGCAACCCTTTTGCCACTTCACCGAATCCTTGCGGTGGGGACACAATCTCATTTTCGATTTCCGTGAGTGAATCACAAAGTTGTCTCGCAATTTCGTAAGAGGGTAAATCGTTTTCTGTATATTCGTCGATTTCTTTTTCTAGGCACTCGCGCAACGTGTTTGCTTGTTTTACAATGGCACTTGCTTTCGCCAGTAACTCACCGATATTCGGCGCGAGTGGCGTTTCGGCGGTGGCGGTCGTCTGCGTTTCAAGAGAATGCGTTTGTGCTTATTGCATAGATGGAATCCTTCCAAAAAAGAAAACGCTGGTCGATAGTTGCGGGGAGTTAGTGAATTCCGTCCAAACTCAACCCGCTTCTAATCACTTGACGGCGCGGTTGCAACACGCAGTCCGTCTTCCAGCATCGAGAATCATACCAGCGTCCCCTTCTTTGTGAAGCGGGCTGTATTGTTTTTTCAATCGCCGGTCGTCCGCTGCTGCGATTCCACCAGCGGGGCGACAAGGGCGGCGTATTGTGGCAAGATGTTGATCACTGCTTGGTTGCAAGCGATTGAGTCGGCGTGACCCGGCGCATCAATTCCGAACAGTTTACGTTCGGATTCGAGTATTTTCAGGACTATCGCACCAGCGGCGATGTCGCCGGTCTTTGCGGCCTCCCAGTGTGCTTGTAAGAGTGCTGCGTATTGTTCACGTTTTTGCGCCACCAACATTTCGCGGCTTTCGTTGCCGTAAGTTTTGAGCGATTCGATAACGTCGGTTCGGATCGTCTCGTGAGAGCATCCCAGTTTGTCGGCGACGGCGCGTAGCGAGTTTCCTTCGAGATACATTTTCGTCGCTTCGTCGCGTCTGCCCGTGATCTTTGCGGTTTTCCGTAGTGCTGGCATTGTCAAATTCCTTGTGTCAAGTTTTTTTGCGTCTCTCGCTTCGCTTGGTGCGAGTTTAGCGCGTTGGCATGTTTTGTCAAGTCACCCCTCAAACGTGCGTTAGGAGTGAACGTGGTGCGTTGTTTTTGTGAGAGTGAGTCTTTGCGTACAGTGGTTACAATAAGTCGCCGGTAGTGGGTTCAAAACAGCACTTCGCCAAGTAGTTCGCCAAGTTGCGCCTTAAGGGTGCGCAACTTGGCAACTTGGCAATGTGCGACGTTTTACGGTGTTTGCGACAAGCGCAACTTGGCAAAGTGGTTCTAACTTGGCAAAGTGGTTTGTTTGCTATCTATCGCGGGTGTTTGCATTATGTCGCCGGTGTTTGCGGAGTGTAAGCTGCACCGTGCTTTAAGTTTCACACTGGGACGCATTCGGTTTGCCGTTTGCGTCGTGAAGGAGTCGGGGCGGAAGGAGAGACACTTCCCATTTTGTCGGGGATGTCATTTTCGGCGATGGTCTTTTGAGTAGCCATTGCCGTCGAACGGATAAGCATGGTAACCGCCGACTTAATCGCATCGGGGAGAGAATCCCAAGACCGGATCACTTCGGCGAGTTCGGGTGAGTTTTGCACACTTCCGACACAAAACGCTCGCGCTTCTGCACACTCAAAAGACCGAGACCCCGTATTTTCTAGGCTTTCGATAGACGGTTTCGATTCCTGCCGGGCGTGGTGGGGCGGGTTTAGCCCCGTTATGGGTCTACCAAAGTCTGTTTGAATCGCGTACCAAAAGCGACGAGGCCACTACCGTGCGAACGCCAACGCACGGTGCGAACCGTTCACGCAATTCCGAGTCGCTTCTGCATCTCTTCGAGCGGAATCTGTTTCGTCTCTGGCATGATGCGGAGAACCCAAACGAGTTGCAAGACCATCATTCCAGCGAAGCCGAAAAAGATTGTCGCCGGACCGAGCATCGCCAAGAGTGGCGGAAACAGCATCGAAATCACCGCCGCCAATACCCAGTGGACAAACGAACCGAGTGCTTGTCCTTGGGCACGAATCGTGTTCGGGAAAATCTCGCCGATGAAAACCCATATACACGCACCCTGACCAAATGCGTGCGACGCGATGAAGACCATCAGTGCTCCGAGTACAACAAAAACAGTCGCGGGAGGTGCGGTGCCATCAGCGAATCCTGCTCCGTATTTCGCAAACACCATGCCCACAACACCGAGACTCAAAATGTAACCGAACGAACCGACAAGCATAAGTCGTCGTCTTCCGAAATGGTCGATCACGACCATCGCCGCCATCGTGAAGATGAGGTTGGTTAGTCCGATGATGACCGGAAAAAACATCGCCATCGACGGACTCGCCCCCGCCATCTTAAAAACCTGCGGCGCGTAGTAGAGAATCGCGTTAATTCCTGAAAGTTGGTTAAATGCCGCCATACAAATCGCCAAGAAAATCGGGAATCGAAAACGATAGCAGAAAAAACGTTCACGTTCGCCTTGCGATTCGTCGCGGATCGCGTCTTGAATAATGCGAACTTCTTCGTCAACGTTTTCGCTGTCGGTGCCGAGTTTTTTCAAGATGTTTGTCGCTTCGGCAACACGTCCGCGTCCGATGAGCCAGCGAGGACTTTCCGGCACGATGAAGAGCAGTACAAAAAACGCCGCCGCCGGAATCGCTTCAACGCCGAACATCCACCGCCACGCAACGTCGTTACTCGCAGCTCCCGCGATGACGAAGTTTGAAAAGAACGCCAGCAAAATACCGAGCACGATATTAAACTGCGTCACCGCAACGAGTACGCCGCGGGTTTTGGCGGGTGCGATTTCAGCGGTGTAAAGCGGCGAGACGACCGACGCCCCGCCAACCGCGATTCCGCCAAGAAACCGAAAGAACAGAAACGACGCCCAGTCCCACGGAAACGCACTCCCCAACGCCGAAACGAAATAGAACACCGCCAGCACAACGAGCGTCGGTTTTCGTCCGAGACTGTTTGCCGGGTACTGCGCCGTCGCGGCTCCGAGAATCGTGCCGATCAGTGCAATGCCGACGGTGAAACCGAGCCACCAGTCGTCGAGAGAGAATTGCGACTTGAGTGCATCGACCGTCCCCGAAATGACGGCGGTGTCAAACCCAAACAAGAGTCCGCCAAGCGCGGCGATCACCGCACTGCGAATGACCAGTGACGAAGTTTTTGATGTGGCTGTCATTTTGGTTGTGCTCCGAAAAGAATGGGGGGACGTGGAATTCATCCGTGAACGCTGACCACTGGTCTACTTGCGTAACCAATCGAGTGCGGCGTCAAGTTTTGGAAGTTTGTTTCCACAACTTGACAGTTTTGAGTGGTTTTGGAAGTTTGGCTCCAAAGCTCCCGTGAATTTGGGCTGTGTTATACAAAACGGTATGAAGTTGTGACAGTAACGCGGTCACTCGCTTACGCTTCGCGTTCTGATTTTTTGCCGCTACGGTGCGGCAAACTCCGCGACAAGATGCCTTTCCATCACGTCAATTTGCGTTCTAAAATCGTTCCAGTTTTGCACTTGTTTGGGAATGCGTACAGCAAGTTTTTCGACAATGCCTCCGTATCCGCACAATTCACCAACGCGATCTTTTTTCGTGACATCTTTTTCCGACGGGAAAATGAAGCAGCCGTGTTCGACTTTCAATACGTGCATGTACGAGATTATCTGACGCAAATCACCGCTGTCAACACTTTCGTCAAGCCGTTTGTATTTCGCGTCGGCAACAAGACGCGAGTTGTAGAAGTCAGGGAAACAAGACGGCTTCGCGGACTCTCTGAAAATAGGAACTGGACTCGTACCAGTTTTATTTTTTGGATGGACGAAAGCAGGAACGAGAATCGTTGCCAAGTATTCTTCCCACAGCCACGCGCCGTCGAATAAAATCCCGTAGATCGGCTCGTTGGTGTCGCTGCCGTATTTTAGTTTCTCGTGACGCAAAATCCGAAGACAGATTGTTTGCAGGTTTCGATAGACGTGAAAATAAGGGTGGTTGAGCGGTTTGAGGTTTTGTTTGACAACGGTTTCGCGCTGGTGGCGATGATAGGTCGGCGTGGCGGTGTCAATTTTTGCAGCGTTTTCTCTGGTGATTGCGTCGCTCGTCAAAACGCCGCAACAAAACCGATGCGCGCGGATAAACTCAAGCGTATGGCGAATAAGCTGCGTGATGTAATTGTCGCAACTGTGCTCGCGCGTGCTGTACGCAACTTTGCCGCCGAACGGAATGTTGTGCCGAAGATGGCGACCGACATCAATCACGCCGCGAACATTGGCATCGTTGTACTCACGTTTTTGGTAACTCTTGAAAACGCCATGACGCAAAGCACGATTGAGAAAGTACGGAAACAAGTACAGCAAAAAATCGAACACGTCTTCGCGTTCTTGCGTGTGTCGCCAATCAAACAAGTTGAAGCGGAAAACTTTTTGAAGCATGTAGTGCAAAAAATAGTCGTGATCTTCGTCTTGTGCAAAACGCGACCGGATTCTCACCTGCGTACCGTTGACGCCAATAAAACCCATCACATTGTTGGTGGTCAACTTGTTGCCGCCCAAATCGAAAATCTTTCCGTCGCCGATTTTGTCTTGGCTCTCGCGCAAACAGTGCGGAAACACCAGCAAACCGCTATTTTCGTCTTGCAACGACGTTATCGACCGACCAGCAATCTGTTGCAAGTTTTTGTGGTCAGCGTCGCTGATGTCACACTTTCCGCAGTTGTTGTCGGTGGTTTTGATTGTTGTGACCATTTTCGCCACCAGTGTATTTGTAAACGTTCACGGTTGATGCCGATGTCCGTCATTCCCGCGTAGGCGGGAATCCATCCTGACGGCACTTCGTGGACGCTATGTCTGCTCTCACGCTTCACTCGCTTACGCTTCCCGCTCCGATTCACCGCCACAACGGCAACCCGCATTCTTTCGGATGGATTCCCGCCGAGTACGCGGGAATGACGAAACATGGCGTGAACGGTTACCCGGCTTCTATTCGTCATACGCTTTTTTGAGCGCACCCAACTTCCCTTCCGCATCGTGCGCACCGCGCAAGTATTCAAACAAAACACCCTTGAGATGATAATCCCACAACTCTTGATAACCGCCGTCTTTCGCATTCAAGAAATACGCCGCGCCAATGTGATAGGACGAATTCAAACCTTCAATCTTGTCAATCGCGGCGTTCAACCGTTTCATCCGCGCGATTGATTCGTCCGTTAGTGAAGACCGCATTGCATTTGCACTGTCATCAGCGGTGATCTCCTTCCACGCAAAACGTCGCCGCATCGCAAACTCCATGCTCTCAACGCTGCGGTCAATGTCGTTCATCGTGCCGATAACGTAAACATTTTCGGGAACGAAAAAACCGTGATAGAACTCATCGCTTTCTTCAACGAGATTTTGATACTGCGTATTCACCCGCCCCTTTTCGCTGCGATAGCCAGAATCTATCGCAAAGAATAACTCGCCGAAAATTTTAGAAACCTCACCACGATTGATCTCGTCAATGATGAAGACGAAGTTTTGCCCTGCGTTTTTCAACGCTCGTTTGCAAAACTCCTTGAACACGCCATTCTTGCGTTCAAAGACGACGTTGTCGCCCTTCTTTCGTGGACGCAATCCCTCAACAAAATCGGTGTAATCGTATGACGGGTGAAATTGAACGAAAGCAATTTGATCATCATTGCCATTCGCCAATTCTTTGGCGACTTTTTTCGCCAAAAACGTTTTGCCAGTTCCGGGCGCGCCGGTTAAGACGAGATTCTTGTTGCGTATGAAAAGTTCGGCGATGTTGCTAATGGTGACTGGACGCCACGGAATACCTTCGCCGTAGAATATGTATGCGTACAAAAGGCCGTTGTTCACTGGGTTTTCAGCGCGTATACCAAGTTTGCCAAACCCGCTCGCCAGTAATCCGAACAGGTCTGTGTCATCACCGGCAGAAATTGCCTTGGCAATGCTTTCGCGGTGTTTGGGGGAAATAATCGCCAAGTTGGTTTCTGGATTGGTGATAAACTTTCTCGCATTGGCAACGCCACCGGGCATTGGGACAGCACTGCGTTTTTGTTTCAGTTTCAAAAATGTTTTAACCCAAACATTTTGGTGTATTCCCGTTGGTGCGATTGCTCGTTTGTCATCGTACTCGTTTAATTCCTTCTTCATTGCGGCATTGGCGTCGCAATAACTGACAATTTGTCCAATGAGGTGGAGCAGATCGTGTTCTTTTGTGCCTTTCGATTCGTCTAGCATTTGCGTAAACGAAAAACCTTTCTTCACTTTGGTCTTTGCAATCAACGCTTCCAGATCAACGCCTTCGACATCAAACGCCTCAAACTCGCGGAGTTTGTCTTGCGCTTTCTGGAAGTAGAAGTCTGGCGACTTTGCAATGTCCTGTATTTGTGACGTTTGCCAAACAGCCAACAGTGCGTCTCGGTTTTGTTCAAAAAACTTATTCATTTTGATTTCTCCGCTGCTGCGTTATGCGTAGGCGATGGACGTGATATACAGCGGGTAAGGACGCTGCACTCGCTTACGCTTCGCGTTCCGATTTCTAACTTTCGCTCGCTGGTGCTACTTGCGTTCACAAGGCTTTCTGGAACTCTTTCAACGTTTTGCAATCGAACGCCAAGTCGAAGAGGGCGTCCAATTTGTTGAGGTCGTCAATCGTTAAAAGCGATTCGGTAAGTTGCTGCGGAACGTTTTCAAACCGGCGATTCAGAAGGCGAACTATCTTTCTGGCTTCGCCAATCGCAATGCCTTCAGCCTTGCCTCTGGCTTCGCCAACCGCAATACCTTCAGCCTTACCTCTGGCTTCACCAACCGCAATACCTTCAGCCTTACCTCTTGCTTCGCCGAGTTCAAATGCTGCACCTGTTTCAATGCGTTGCATCGCGGCATAACGCATTCGACTACGCTCAAGCTCGCGCATCTCGTTGTCACTCGCATACCGATGAAACTCCTTGCCAACGTCATTCAAAACTGGATTCTTCTTGCTTATCACCGACATCTGTTCCTCCAATTCTTCCGGTTCACACGCCAGAAACAGCGACCAACCTTGTAAGGCGTCGTTCCTGTGCAATCGTGCTGGCAACGTCTTCGCTCTAGTGCCTTGTCGTTGCGAAAACAGGGGGTTGCGTGTGAAGCGTTTTCAAACGTTATTGGCAGTTTTGTTTTTTGCGCACAAAGGCACGAAGAGCGCAAAGGACACAAAGCGGTGTGAACATTTACTCCCCGCTAGGGGAATAATATCAATAGAACAGCGAGAACAATCGAATCCTAATTTGCCCGTAGGGCATAAATGATTCTAGCGTGAGGAAATATGAATGCCCTAACGGACAAAACGATTTTGTTTGTGGCTTTGTTCTATTGACATTGTTGCCCTACGGGCAAAGGAAAAAACTTGACAAACTCTTCGTGTCCTTTGTGCTCTTTGCGCCTTTGTGCGCAAAAAATAAAGCCGCTCACAATGTATGCTGTCGTGAAGATCGTGAACCGTCACCCACAACTGCAATCCTCAAAAAAAGAATGACAAGGCACTAGATTCCCGCCGAGTACGCGGGAATGACGAAACAAGGCGTGAACGGTTACCGGATTCGAGAAGTACGAAGCGAAAAAGATGTCGGAGTTCGGACGTATTTTGAAGTCCTTGAGCAGATGCTCGCGGTCTTCAGACGTTAACTCGATTTTCTTTTTGGACTTCTTTGGTGGCATTGTTGCAGATGCGGTTGGTTTTGAATTTTGGACTGCCAAACGATGGTGCGCATCTTAACAAAGTTCAAACCGCGTGCGAAGGGGGAGCGGAAGTTTTTGTTGGGTGGACGGTGTGGACACGATGGACGTTACGGACGTTCACACAGTCAATAACGTCCATCGCGTCCATGGGCACTCGCTTACGCTTCGCATTCTGATTGCTCACCACACGCTCTTCAACTTCCAAACTTTCGCTTCGTTGATGGTGGCGTCGCGGAGTTCGCTTGTGATGTGAAAACCGGTCGGCATAATGCCCGGTTTTGGTACGAAGCACTTCGCAATTTGTACCTCGCCGCCCTCCGCGAAGACTTCGATTGACGTGCGATCAACAACAATCCGAAGCGTGAGTTTGTTGTCACGCAGTTCTAGCGGAGCGTGAGTGCCGGAAAGTGAAATCGTTCGGTCGGTGGTGTCGTACACAATGCTTTCGTCTCCATACTGTACGCCAACACGCAACGCTTTGCCAAGGTCGATTGTGATCTCAGCGTCTAACAAATCGCCTTCGGTCGCAATGAGAACACCATCACGCGGCGTGACATTCACGTTGCGTTTTTCGACGAGGCTGTCAGCAATGCGGAGCGATTCGAGTTCGCGCACCGGCTCCATGAAGAGACGCACGCCTTGCGGAGTCGTTCGCAGCGTGAGTTCACGTGGAACCGTAAATTGCTGGTTGAACGGCATCCCCGGATACTGCCCGCCCTGCATCCACGAAAACTGAATCCGTCGTCCGCCCGGTGCGTCGCTGAACGTCATCGCGGCGTAGTCGTTCCCGCCGAATTTGTTCGTGAGCGGATTCGTCTCTTTCGTAAACGTCTTACCGTCGAACGAACCGATCAGATACTTCCCGTTCCCGCCCCAGAAAACCCACTTCGTTTTCGCAGCGTCACCATCGACCGCCAATGGGAAAAAGTCGGGGCACTCGCTGCAACCAAGATTTTGGATGTCGCAGAGTTTGTTCCAGTCGGTAAGATTTGGTGAACCGAAGAGTGCGTAGTCTTCACCGTCCATGTAGAGTGCGAGAATCCACTGCTGCGACGGCTCGTGCCAAATAACTTTTGGGTCGCGGTTTCCGCCAACAATGTGTGGGATGACCGGATTCTTTTCGTACTTCGTGAACGTCTTGCCATTGTCGAGCGAGTACGCAACACCTTGCGTCGTCTTCGCACCGAATCGGGCGCACGACCCTTCGTAGGTGTAGAAGAAGACGAGCGGCGGCACGTCGCTCCCCGCCTTCTGAAATCCAGACGAGTTTTTCCAATCGACGACGCCGCTGCCGGAAAAAATCGTGCCGAGTTTGTCGGGGTGAATTGCGTCGGCGTGCTCCGTCCAGTGGAAGAGGTCGGGACTGGTTGCGTGTCCCCACGTCATATTTCCCCACGCGGTACTGTACGGATTGTGCTGGTAGAAAAGGTGCCAGAGTTTTCCGTCGTAGACGAGTCCGTTCGGGTCGTTTGTCCAGCCGGTACGTGGCGAGAAGTGAAACTGCGGACGCAACCGTTCGTTATACAAATTCGGTTCGGGTGCGAACGAGTCGCCTTGTGTGATGAGTTCGAGTCCGCGCGAATCGTGTGCGACGCGCTCGGCGATCAGCGTGAGCTTCTTGCCGCGATGTGTACTCAAGTCGATGTTGGCGTGAAAGTCAACGTCGTCGGTTGTGGCGAGCGGACAGTCAAACTCTTGTTGCCAAACGCCGTCAACTTCGAGCCGCACCCACGTTATCGGCGACCCCATTTTGATCGGGATTTGCAAGAACTGTTTTTCAACCGCGAACTCGCGACGCTTTTCGATTGGTGCGTGTTGAACGTCCGACAGGATGATCTGATCGACGTTGATGTGTCCCCACGAACCGCCGATGCTGTCAACGATTTCGATGACGGCTTCGCGTCCTTTGAACTCGGCAACGTCAAGATCGCACCAATCGAGTCGTTCGGTTCCGCCTTGGTTGACGTTCGTCCCGCGTGCAGTTTGCACGATTTTTCCATCGACGAGTAGATTCACGGCGAGCCCGTTGTGTCCACCGCCGCCGACTAGGAACGAGAGGTAGCGGCGATCAATTTTGATTGGCGTTGACGTGAGTTTACCTTTGGCGTCGTCGCCACCGCGAAACGTGTTGACGAGTCCTTTGCCGAGAAATCCCGCGACGGGCATTTGTCCATCGAGCGAACCTTGCGCGGGAGCGTCGCCGAACGCACTTCCTTCAACTTTCCACCCAGCCGGATACGCCCCACCTTCAAAGTCGGCGACAATGATGTCATCCGCCGCAAAGAGCAGCGGCGCGAAACAGGCGATTAGTGTTGCGAGAATGATTCTGGTCGTTGTCATTGCGGAGAATCCTTGTGTTGTTGTGGGTGAATGGTGTTCACAAAACTTTATGTTGCTGCTCGGCACGCTGGTCGCAATCTGTCGTTGCGTGCGTGGCATTCTTCTTTTTCACGTTGTAGTTTCTCGCCTGCTTTTTGGAAATACCTACTGACTTCGGCATCGGTCATTCCTTCGGTTTCTCGGAGAATCGCGGCCTGCGTTTCGGCTTTCCACTTCAGCACATCGAAGTCGGGAATCACTTCCATTTCAAGTTTCGTCATGGATCACCTCATAAGGAGTTCGGATGTTGATTTGAGCATAGCCCAACTTCATGTTGACACCATTGTGTCCAAGAATGCGAGTCACGTTGACAATGTGTTTGAAGTTCCAAGACACCAACACGTCGGCATGGGCGAGAGTCGCAAGCGCGATGTGTTTGCAATCGTCCAAGTTGGTTGGTCCCACGACATTTTCGGCAATGTATTGTGCAGCCAAATGATTGGATTCGTCGGTCGAAACGACTTTTTCGATTTGCGATTCGGGCAGCGCGTTATAAAAGTCTCGCACGATTTTTGGGGCTTTGGCGACTTCTCCTTCCAGAACATCAGAGATAACCATGGCGACTTCTCCACGATGGACAGCACGCCAAAACGGCTGCGTTTGCTCCGCAAACTTCTGATTGAACGCCCCACCAATGGCGGAAGCGTCAACATAAACTCGCTGCATTCGATGGATGGTCATTCTGTTACCTCGTCGAGTCGGCTTCGCAAAATAAACTGTGAACGGATACCACTGCTTCAGCGCACCACCACTTGATGCGACAGCTTCTTTTCTTGCGTGTCGAAACAGATTCCGGCCAAGAAGACTTCGCGGGCGTCGCCAACGAACTTTTCGGCGTATTTTTTGTCTACAATCTGTGCGATGGCTTCTTCGCACGGCGCGTCGATCTTGAACTCAATAACGTAGACGTATTTTTCCGTCTGAATCGTAGCGTCAACGCGACCCGTCGAGACCGAGACTTCGCACGCAATTTCAAACCCGATCAAGCGACAGATCATGTAAAATATCGAGTGGAAATACGCCTCTTTGTTCACGATAATCTGGTACGGAATTGACGCAAAGAGCGACTTCATGTGACGCATAAAATCGTCGAATTGGTTGTCGCGCAGGGCGTCGCACATCTTGAATGCGACGGCGGTTTCTTTGTCGCGTTCAAAGCCGGTGTACGACGTCAACAAATATCGCGTCAAACTTTCTTTCACCTCTTGGTTCGGAAAGTCAATCAAAAACTTGTCAACACCAAGTTTTTCTTTGATCGTCAAGTACCCTGTTTGAAACATAAAACTCGTTGTCGAGATATGTTCAAAGTCGAACGCCAACAACCCCGCAGCAGTTGATGTCTCTTTGCCGATGGTGGAGACGTCGTAATTCTTGATCCGCAGTAGGTCGATTAAGAACTTCGGGGTTCCACTCATCGTCCAATAGCTGAGCATGTCGCGCGTGTCCAAAAACTGCAAGTACGAAAACGGATTGTAAACGAAGTCGCGTCCGTTCCACGAAAAACCGTTGTACTTTGCTCGCAGTTGTTCCCACAGCGTACCGTTGTATTCTTCTTGCGCGCGGTCAATGTAGTACCCAAAACCCTGCTTCAATTCGTCTTCGGTGAATCCGCAAATCGTTGCGTAGTCGCTGTTTAGTGTTATGTCCTTCAGATTGTTGAGTTGCGAGAAAATCGAGAGCTGCGAAAACTTGCTCACGCCAGTCATGAAGAAAAACTGGATGTATTCGTCCGACGACTTGATCGCACCATAAAAGTCGCGCAGAATGTCGCGGTTTTCGCGGGCTTTGTCGAGTGTGTCGCTTTCGAGATTTTCGAGAATCGGTTTGTCGTACTCGTCGATCAAGATCACGACTTTGCGGCCATGCTTTTCGTAGAGCGCACGGATGATTTGACGAAAGAAGGTTCCGTTCCCCTCTTCGTAAACATCGAGTTGATGTTTTTTGGCAATGTCAACAAGTTCGCCGTTGATCGCTTTTTGCAGACCGACTTCGCGGTACGAAATCGCGTTGAAGTAGAAGTCGATTACTGGGTACTTGTCGAACTGCCAGTCGGAATCGTAGACGTACAGATTTTTGAACAGCTCTTTTTCGCCGAGGAAGAGGTACTTCATCGTCGTGAGCAGGAGCGACTTTCCGAAGCGTCGCGGGCGCGACAAAAAGTAGTAACGATTCGTCGTGATGAGGTTGTAGATGTGCTCGGTTTTATCGACGTAAATCCGATTGCACTCGATCATCGACTTGAAGTTCTGCTCGCCTATCGGCAAGATTTTTGGCTTGGCTGTTGGCTTGAATGTCGGCATAACGTTTTCTCCGCAGGTTGGTGGTGGACGGTGTACACCTCACCTGCGTTATTCTACAGGCAAAACAGACTTTGTGAACGGACAGCCAAACACTCACTTCGCGCGATCTACTTTGAAGTCGAATTTGTTTTCTTTGCCATCGGCAACAAACGTTAGACCGGAAGTCGCTCCCGATTCAAACTTCTTGTCAACCAGCGATTTGTACTTCGGACGTGTCGATTTGCCGGTCGAGCCCATTGTCTCAATGACGCCGTCTTCAACTTGGGCACCGCTCACATAAACGCGGTACGAACCTTTCGGGATTCCATTTCCCGGCTTGTCGAAACCGAGAGTGTACTTTCCCTTTTCGTCCAGCTCGCCGCGACCGTAGAAAGAGTCGGTCTCGAAACAAACCGTTCCCGCCGTAAGCGGCGAACCGTCGTCGGAGAACGTAACCATCCCGCCCATCGGGACGTGACCCGTTCCGCACCCCAACACCGACACCAGCAAAGCACAACACAAACCAACAAATACACGATTTTTCATAGCAAGAATTCCTTTCACGTTGAGATGTTTTTTCAAACTGACGACACAAACACAAATGTTCACGGTTCGCAAGCGGCACCGGTAAGGTAGGTGCGGGATTTACACATCCCGCACCCGCGACGTATGTCGCGTCAGAAGTGCGATTCTTTCCCAGCTTCAGCGGCATTTGTGGATACACAAATGCCGTGCGATGGGTGTGTAAACCCATCGCCTACCTTGTGCTACGGAATCGAAACCGACGTACCATCACGGCAGTCGCCAAGTTGACAAACGATGAACGGATTGGCAGTGACACTAATCGCACGCACCGCTCCGTCCCCAATCAAGAAGTGACAAACTCCCGGATGCGACGCGCCAAATGCGACAGCATCCAAATTGCCGTCGGCACCAGTATTGATGTTGTTGGCAATTGGGCCATTGTCGGTGGTCAATATGCGCGACGCCATCTGCTCACGCCAATTATTTCCCGGATAGAAAATGCCACAATCCCAAGCCTGAACCGTAGGCGTTGCGCTAGCGATGTTGATACCCTTACACTGCCCAAGGCGCGATGCGGGAATCTGTTTTTCCCCAAAGACAAACTGGTTGCTTGTGCCGTCGGCCCACCACGAGAAGTTGTCACGCGGTTTCCACTGGGCATATTTTGGATCATGGCAATTGTCAGGCCCGGGCGGCGTGTCTATTTTGGCTACACGAATCGGCCCACGGTGAGGCGCGAAATGCGCCACATTTGTTGGAATAAAATGGTTACACCAGTGCCCGCCGTTGTCACGCGGATAAGTCGTACCATTGTTTCCAACACTCATCACGACGGCATAGTCGCATAGTGGCCCAATCGGTTTTTCGTTGAGTTTCCACTGGTCGCCGGCGTCCCAGCCACCGTTTTCGTTGCAGAGTTGTAGTCCGCTGCGGCGCGATGGGCATTTCAGGAAGGGAATCGAACCGATTCCCTTGCGTGTTTCTGGGAGAATGCTGAACCACGCATCGGGGTCGGTTTGACCGACGAGGTTCGGAGCCGACTTTCCCGCCCCGTCAATCGACGACAGCATTATCGCATCCCACGCCGCAGTCTGTTCCATGTACGGGAACAGCAAGATTTGCGTTGTGGGACGAGCGAAGCCCGGCGTAGTCGGCGGGACGCCGGTTCGGGCGTCGTGGAAGTTGTGGATCGCGAGTCCGAACTGTTTGAGGTTGTTGGTACACGTCATCCGTCGCGCCGCCTCGCGCGCCGCTTGAACGGCGGGCAAGAGCAGTGCAACCAACACTCCGATGATCGCTATGACCACCAAAAGCTCAACGAGCGTAAAGCCACGAACAAAAGTTGTCTTTTTCATTGGAAAGTCTCCTTGTGGAAGGTGCCATTAGAAACGAACGGGAAATTGAAATTGTGGCAACCGTTTGCGGTTAATTCCACAGCGGCGCGTCCTAGTCCCGCTAGGGACGGCCTTTTTGTAGCCGAGGGCAAGACGTATTCGTCGCAGCCCTCGGTTCGCGGCCCCAAATTGAATGAAGTCGCGTAGCGACGACCTTATTCCAAATGGGCAAAACATCGACAACATTGGTGAGCAATCCGAATAAGGCCGCCCCGATGGGGCTACGGATTTTGTGGTGGTCGTCAACCCAAGGCTGCGGCGAATACGCCTTGCCGTGGGCTACAATAAGGCCGCCGCTACGCGGCTAGGATACGGCTCCACGATACACCAAATCCACTACGGCAACGATACCGCAACACCGTCCTTCACATCACCAAAGCGACAGACAAGTGTCGGATTCGCTGTGACGGATACAGCTCTAACGGAACCATCACCAACTAGGAACTGGCATATTCCGGGGTGGGCCGATCCGAACGAGTAAGCATCTGGGTTGTCGCCATTGAAACTTGGGCCTTGCGTGATTGGCCCATTAACCGTTGTGAGTGCGCGTGCAGCGTGCGGCTCACGCCAATCGTTTCCCGGAACGAAGATGCCGCAGTCCCAAAATTCAGGGCGGCTACCATTCGTTCGGCAACGCCCAACATCTTTCGTGTGGACATGCTTCTCACCGAAGAGAAACTGATTGCTAGTCCCATCGCTCAACCAAGAAAAACCATCGCGAGGTTGCCAACTTTGATAAACGGTATTGTCGTCCTCGTTTCCCGTTCCCGATGCCCTAGCCTGAACATTCGCAACACGAAACGGGCCTTTGTGACGCTGGAAGTTTTCAGGGTTGTACCAGTCTCCCCAAAAACCACCATCATCACGCAACGATGTCCCATCAGCACGCACACCAACGCTCATCACCATTACATAGTCGCCCAACGGCCCTGCTGGCCAATCACCGCTTCTATCACCGAGCCAACCTTCGTAAGTGGCGGATGCAGGCCCATTGCGGCGCGATGGACAGTATAGATACGGAAGTTGCATGGCCAAACGATCTTCTGCGGTCCATACAGGCACGCCGTTGCCGACTTGATCCTTGTCCTCAAATCGTCCTGACCAAGTCTGATAGCGGAAGCGATCCGTGTTCTTCATGAGTATTTCCCAAGCAGCGGTTTGTTCCATAAACGGCGCGAGCATAAACTGCGCAGGTGGACGGCACCTGCCAACCGAAGACGGTGGAAGTCCGTTTCGCGTATCGTGGAAGTTGTGGACTCCAAGTCCAAGCTGTTTGAGATTGTTGCTACACTGCATTCTAGCTGCTGCTTCTCGTGCGGCTTGTACGGCGGGCAGGAGCAGGGCGACCAAGACGCCGATGATGGCGATTACCACCAGCAGTTCAACGAGTGTAAAACCACTCCGAGCGCGTCCAGAAAGAATGGAGCGAATGGCGTCGCAGAAGACGTCCAAGAAAGGAACAGGTTTAGCTGTCTTACCCCCCCCCCCCCCATCTTAACATTGAGCGATTCGTTCGCAAACTGTCGGTTCAGAAAACTGTCGTTCACTTTGGCGTTGTCCATGATTTTTTCCTTTCGCATCAAGAGACCCAACAACAAATGTGTACGAAACCGTTTCGCACACGTTTTCGTTTTCAACAATGGGCAATATCATCGAAGCCCTGCGTGGGATTTTACGGTGATGGTCTTTCATTGTCAAGACACAAAGCAACCGTTTTGAAATAAAGCTGTATAGACAAACTTGGCAGCGATTGACGAAAGGTCAAACGCCGTTACAATTCCGCCACCATGCCAAAAGTTTCTCCGACCAAAGCAGTTTCCGCCTCGCAGCCTGCTGGCGAGCCTAAACACCGGCTGATTCGCAAACACCTTCAAGACCTAATTGAATCGGGGTCTGTAGGTGTTGGGCAGCGTCTTCCGACTGAATCGCAGTTGGTGCGGCAGTTTCACGTTTCGCGTCCTACGGCGGCGAAAGCGTTGAACGAACTGGTTGCGGCTGGAGTTTTGGAACGCAGAGCGGGTGCGGGTTCTTTTGTGTCCACGAAGTCGCCGCACCTTCGTGAGAGCATGATCGGTCTCCTCATTCCCGGACTGGGTGAGACAGAAATTTTTGAGCCGATTTGCAGTGCCATTGCGAGCCAATGCCCGCGTCATCATTTGCACCTGTTGTGGAGCGACGCACCGAAACGCGAGGAACAATCGCCAGCCAAACAGGCGTTGGCACTTTGTCAAAAATACGTTGCCGACAAAGTTTCCGGCGTCTTTTGGGCACCGCTCGAACTCGACAAAACGATGGACGACACAAATCACCAGATCGCCGAAATGCTCCTTCGTGCGAAAATTGCTATCGTTCTACTCGACCGCGACTTTGAAACATTTCCCAACCGCAGCCGTTTTGATCTGGTTGGTATTAACAATGTGCGAGCAGGTTACATGCAAACGGAGCATCTTTTGCGGCACGGAGTTCGCAAAGTTGTTTACTTTGCACGCAAACGGTCAGCGGATACAGTCCGGCAGCGGATTATGGGGTTCCACGCCGCCAAAAACGACTTCGGTTTGCCTGTCAACGAAGATGACGTGGTGTTCGGCGATCCAGTGAGTGCCAAAACAATTCAGGCCATTCTCGCACACGAAACTGAAGCAGTAGTTTGCGCCAACGACATCACGGCAGCGATTTTGATGCGTTCGCTTCTCGACGCGGGAGTTGCAATTCCGCAAGCGATGCGTGTTGTTGGTCTCGACGACGTTCGTTATTCGAGTCTCTTTTCGATTGCGCTTACGACGTTACAACAGCCGTGCCGCGCGATTGGTACGGCGGCGGTTTCGGCTATGGTGCGGCGTTTAGAAAACCGCCAAGCTCCAGTGTTGGAGTCGGCACTGGACTGCACCTTGCAAGTTCGCGTTTCGTGTGGTTGCCCTCAAGAGAAAATTGAGTAATCTAGCGGGACTACGAATTTCTCAAGCCAAGACCTGCTCCCTCTCTTGCCGTTTTTTGTAGACTCGGTATACTCTGCCGCAAATCGGTTTGAAGATTTCCCAAGTTTTCCTCTCTTCTATTGCCTCATTGATGTTCGGAGCGACAATGCCTAAGATTCTCTGCATCGCATCGCTGGCGATTTCTGGTCTCTTGGCCGTTCTATTTCTCGCTGACCTCGTCAGCGGTTTTCCGTTTGGTAAAGCCGGCGGGATTCTGATGAATCTCACGTTCATCGCCTCATCGGGCGGCCTCGCTGCATACAGCTACTTCACGCTGCTCGAACAGCGGTGATGCTTGTTCGGAAACTTGGCTGCGGTTCGGCATAGCCGAACCCTCCAAACGCCGTGCGGCGTATGGCTGGAGGGTTCGGCTATGCCGAACCGGCATTACCGTCTGGTTTGGCATAGCCGAACCAGAATCACTCTTCCCGAAACGCAAACAAATTCTTTGCCGTCGCCACGAACAGCATCTTGCCGACCGCGACGGGCGAAGTCGTGATCGGTGCGCCAAGGGCGACTTCGTGCAGAAGTTTTTTCTCACGCGACGCGGCGAAAATCAGAAGGTCGCCGCTGGCGGTGCCGACGTACAACTTTCCGTCCGCGACGAGTCCGCCGCCCCAGATCGCGCCCATTGCGTCGTGCGTCCAAAAGAGTTCGCCGGTTTTTGCGTCGAGACAGTGAACGACGCCCGAAAAGTCGCACGCCCAAACAATCCCGTCCGCGACGACAACGCTCGCAATCGTCCGGTGAAACTTGTCCTCAAAGTCTTTCGACAGCGGATCGCGTCCTTCGTACTTCCACCGAACGCGCGGCTGCACGTTGTCAATGTCTGCAATGTCGTAACACCAGAGCACCGACGGCCCTTCGCCGCTTTCGGGGTCTTGTCCCATCGGCAGAAATACGCTCCCTTCAGCGACGACGGGCGTTGCGACAATCGTGTTGCGGTCGCCCGCGCCGTGACCCTTCCAAACGGTGTTCGGAAGATTGCCGTCGATCCTGAAAAGTTGTTTGCCCGCCTGCGTGAAACCGTAGAGAAATCCGTCGCCCGCACCGAACAGCAGCGTCTCGCTCGCGGCGTCCCAAGCGGGACTCGACCACTGCCCATCGAGAATCTTGTCGCCGGGAGATGCGTTGCTCCAAACGAGTTCGCCACTGTTTTTGTTGAACGCAACGAGCGACGGCGCGGACGGATTGACAACAGTTTTGTCGTCGGCACCGACACCGTTTGACGTTCCGCTCACGACCAAATCGCCGACGACGAGCGGACTCGAAGATGTCATGCAGTGCGGAACGACGCCGAGTTTTTCGATCATATCGAACGACCACAACTTGCTCCCATCGACGACCGAGAGCGCAGCGACCTCGCCGCGATTTGTCGCGATCCAGAGCCGTTCGCCTTCGACGCACGCATTTGAACAGATGCCTTGTTCGGGCCAGTCGATAGCGGTGTCTTCGAGTTTTGGCGACGAGTATTGCCACAACATTTTTCCGCTTTCGCGGTCAAACGCAAGTAACACGCCGAGATCGACCGACTTCGGAAACTGCGGATCATATCCGCCTTTGTTGTTGGTGGCAACGAAGACGCGATCACCAGCGACGACGGGCGTGCCGTAAGTTGTGTCGCCGAGCGGCGCAACCCACGCGACACCGCGAACCGTGTCGCCGCCGAGCCACTTCCCAGCTCGACGTTCAAACTTACCGGCCACAATTTGGACCGGAAGATCAGTTGCGTCGTTGGCGACGTTGTTCCGCGTGGTGACAGCGAGAATGCAAAGCAAGAAGAGTGAAAGCATAGGAGTCAGAACGAGTGAATCAGAGCGGGAAGCGTAAGCGAGTGGCACAAATCAGAACACGAAGCCTAAGCGAGTGCCAAAAGTGGACGCGATGTGAACGGTTACACAGTGAAACCGGAATTCACCTCACCGGCTCCACGACAAAAATCTCTTCGGCGGGGATCAAGTGGTGGTAGATGAACGCCTGTTCGCGGTCGTCGGCGGCGACGACGTTGACAACTTTTTCGCGCCCATCAACGCCGAAAACCGCTTCGAGTTTGAGCGAACGAACGCCGCCGCGTTCGGTGCCTTTGTATGTCACCTTGAACGTCGCTTCGTTTGCGTCGGCGGCGATAGTTGTACTGTCGATGCTGAAAAACTTCGCGTCACTCTCCGCGACACGGATGCGAACCTCTCCCGCAAAACCATCTAGTCGAAAAACGCGAACCGTGAGCGGCTGCGTCTTCGACATGAGAAAGTTGAGATTCGACGATGTTGTGTAGAGCGAACAAGTCGGCAGTGGCGGTGCGATTAGGACGCGATAACCGTAGTCGTCGCCGCACGACGAATCCGCACCGAAAATCCGCACGGTGTAAACGCCCGTCGCGGGAAGCGTCGCAAGAATGTATGGGTCGGCGTGGTGCGTCTCAAGGCCGATGTTCGGGCCGGACGAGTCCGCGCGGTCGTCGTTTGCAGCGACGATTTTACCCGTCGCGTCAACGATTTCTGCCGTTGCGTCGAGACTCGAACCGAGTCGCCGCGCAGCGACATCGATCACAACACTCTCGCCTTCTTTGCCGTCGAACGAAAACTCGTCAACTTCGCCCGCCGTTTCGATCACGCCACTTGCGACGACAGGCAGCGTCGATGTTGTCGCTCGCTTACGCTTCCCGCTCTGATTAACTTCTCCCACACCTTCTCCGTCATTCCCGCCGAGTACGCGGGAATGACGGAGCATAGCGTCCGCAAGTTCGCCAACCGTGAGACGGTAAACAAAATCTTCGCGTCCGCGAAATACCGAGTCGGTAACGATGACGGTGTAGACGCCGCTCTCACCAACTTCGTAGACGATGAGCGGGTCAGGGTCGTTTCGATACGACGACGCCTCGGCGACGAGTTTTCCGCTTGGATCGTGGAGTGCGATTGCGGCTTGAAACCACCCCGGCACGGCGTCGGCGAGATACGGAACGAGCGACCGCGCCGCAACATCGAGAACGATTTTTGTTCCGGCCTCGGCGCGAAATGTAAGCCTGTCAACATCGCCGCTGCGAATTTGTCCGCTAAAGACAACCGGCAGCGACTGCGGCGGAAGTTCACGCCACGTCCACGCAATTTCGCTACCGCTGACGACATTGCCGAACGTGTTCATCATTCGGCGCGGGTTCCACGCCTCGCTTTTGTGGAGCGTTTCGGACGCAACGTCGTTCGGCTCCTGTTCGCAAACCTCTTTAATGTCGCCGACAACGAACGTCACCGGCGGTGCCGTCCCGCGCTGCGTGACGATGCGTAGTTCGCGGCGTCCGATGGCGGCGTCGGAATCTATTGTCACTTCGAGCATCAATCCTTGGGCGAGTGCCTCTTTCGGACGGCGGTCGTTTCGCGGTGCAAAGTATTCGTAGAAGACGAGCTGCAAACCGTCGGCGGTTGGCGATTCCAGTTCGCGGAGGTACGGATACCGACGAACGAGCTGCGAAAACGTCGGCACTTCAACGACTTGCGTTGCGGTGTCTTTCGTTGCGTCGGTTTTCGTACCGGCGTCTTTGTTTCCGTTGTCTTTTGGTTTTTCTTTTTTCTCTTCGCGCCTTTCGCGCGGTGCGGCGTCGTCTTGTCCGGTGAAGCGTCGCGCGGCGGCGGTGAACTCTTGACGAATCACGTTTCGCTGATCGGCATCGTTAACGAACATCGACGGATAACTATCGACGATCCGGCAGTGAACTCCACTCCCAGAGACGAACGCACCAGTCGCCCGCGAAACCTGTTTGCCGCAGACGAGAACCCGCACCGTCGTCCCGCGCTGGCCGCCAGTCGGATAGAGATAACCGACCCGCACCTCCGACGCCGCCTGCTGCGCAAGTAACGGAGAAGTCGCAAACACCAACACCAAAATCATCACAAAAATGCGCGGCATTGAAAACCTCCCTGATGCTCAAAAAGTGTTCGTGTCAACCGGTGCTTCAAGCGGTGGGTTTACACGGGTGTAGTAAAATTTAGTTGCGGGCGTGAATGACGTATTTTGCCCCAAAGGGGCAGCAAGAGCTTAGCCGTGGGTGAGCGGAGCGAACCCACGGTACGGAAGCCCCAAAATCCTGAAAGCCCCAACGGGGCGCAAGAATTGAACCGCGTACACAACTCTTACGCCCCGTTGGGGCTACGGATTTTGTTGTGGATGCGTACCGTGGGTTCGCGGAATACCGCTCACCCACGGCTAAGTTCTATCGCCCCGTTGG
>JBOFSQ010000106.1:0-8723 GCA_051651625.1 Thermoguttaceae bacterium
GTTGGGGCTACGGATTTTGTTGTGGATGCGTACCGTGGGTTCGCGGAATACCGCTCACCCACGGCTAAGTTCTATCGCCCCGTTGGGGCGAAAATACCAGACAACCAATGTTCTCGTGCAAGCAGATTTTACTACACCCGGTTTACACCCACCGCTCGCCGGAGAACGGCGAGACCTACTTCGTCACCGCCGCCGCCTTTGGCAGGAGCGGGTCGATGACGCGGTTCTTGATCTGAATCGTCGCACCAATCGTTGCGAAGACGAGTGCGATGACCAGAATTGTGTTGAAGGCTACACGTCCAATACCGTGCCCAACGGCGTCGCCGATGTAACTGCGCCGGTTGTTCATCACCAAAAAGATGAGGTACGCTATCGGCAACATCGTGAAGCAAATCGCCGACGCCGCTATCGGGAACCAAAACGGAAGCGTAAACACGACGCCAAAATATCCAATCGCTGGCGTCAGTGCGAAGAGGCGGAACCAACCTTTGCCTTGCTCAAGTCCGAACATTTCGCAGAACGTAAATCCGCAAACAACCATGTGAGTCGAGATCGCACCGCTTGTCATGCCGAGCAGTCCGAGGCAGAAGACGAGTCGCCCCATCTTTTCGCCCAAGACACCGGTGAGCGCGTCGGCAGCTTTGAGCGGTGTGATTGACGAGTTTACAACGTCTGCACCGGTGTAGACATTCGTCACCGTCATTCCGAGCATAATGAGCGACGTAACGATCACAAACGGGAGGAACATCGTCATCCCCAAGTCCCAGCGGGCGAGCGTTTTGTGTTCCGGCCCCCAACCTTTTTTGAGCTGCGAGTACGGATAGAGAAACGTCATGTTGATGCCGACCGCGGCTCCGAGCATTCCGAGTACCATCGTCACTGTTTTGGCGTACTCGGCGGGGTCGCTGTGTTTCGGGATTCCGTACCAGCCGACATAACCTTTCCCCATTTCGAGCCAGTCGATTTTCCCCGCGTTTCCGACAACGACGATGGCGAACATCACAATCACTATCGCAATGACGCCGCGCAAAAACCATTCGTAAATCCGTATCCCCGCACCGCCGCGACCGTAGTTGAAAACGACAACGCAGTTCATCAGCAAGATGCACGCACCAATACCGAAACTCACGATGTAACCTTCTCGCGTGAAAACTTTGACCATCTTCGGTGCGCCAGTCGCCGGATCGTTTATCGCGTCGCCAAATCCGAACCACTCGCGCGCGACGCCTTGCGTTTCGAGTTGTACGTTGGGACAAAACTCAGTGACGATTGATCGCGTCGCTCCCGCCGCGAGTCCGTACTGCGGGAAGTGCCAGATGATCGACGACGCCACAGTTGCAAACGCCCACAGAAAAACGAGGATGATGCTAAACTCCCGCATAAACGCTCGGTACGGGCGTTCTTGCGTCGTTAGCACGATGTTTGAAATCGCCGCGAACATCATCACACCGAGAAACATCGCCAGAGGTTGTACCCAGAGAAGTTTGTAACCGAACGACGCCCCCGCAACGACCGACGCCGCCGCACTCCCCGCACCGAGCGTCATCGCACTCTGCAAAAGTCCGGGGCCAGTCCGCCGGATGTAACCGAACGAACGTTCAAGAAATGGTTTCGTCGCCAAGTCGCGGAGCGCAGCCTTCTCCGCCTCAAGTTTCTTAACGTCCCATGTTACCGGCATGCGATTCGATTGATCTGACATTTTTTTCTCATTCCTTTGTGGGGTGGCGATTGTCTGACTTCAATTGTTTACGATTTCGGGCACTCGCTTACGCTTCGTGTTCTGATTACCGGCCACTGATCACTGGTCACTACTGCGGGCACTCGCTTACGCTTCGTGTTCTGATTACTGGCCACTGATCACTGGCCACTACTGCGGCCACTCGCTTACGCTTCGTGTTCTGATTACTGGCCACTGATCACTGGCCACTACTGCGGGCACTCGCTTACGCTTCGTGCTCTGATTACATACCGCTCTGATGCGAACCGTGCGGTCTCACTCTTCCAAGAACGCGAGCTTGCGGAAGTTTCCGTAACGCATCATCGAACGAAGCGACGAGGTAAACGAATGATCCATACCAATCCAACGTGATACGTTGATCGAACGGACACGCGGCTGGTCACTCGGACTCATATTGCTAACAGGAAGCCCCGTCGCACCAAGCGCGGTCGGCCCATGTCCGCAAACACTGTCAACAAACGGATAGAAACACAACCGGTCGTCGTCGGGATTGTAGAGAATGTCGCACTGGCCAGCGACACTGACCGCGTTTTCAAGTCGCTGGCCGGGGAGAAGCCACTTCGAGTCGAACGCCGCCGCCATCAAAATCGCGTTCAGTTCGATACCGAGTTTGTCGTCGTAAGTTGACAGTTCTTCAAGTGCCATCGCTATCAGTCGCGCACCGAAACTAAAACCGGCCAGCGCGACGCGACTGTTTGGCCGTAACTCCCGCAGAAACCATACAATATAACTCGCCTGCTGATCCGCACGGTAAGCCTTGACTTTGATGTCAACCCGCGGACGTGCGTCGATCCGTTCCGACGGCCACGTCCACATCACCACGCGACACTTCTCTTTTTCGATGCGGCGGTAAAAGTCGCGGGCAATCGTCACCGCCTCCGCACGCTTCATCCAGTTGCCGTGAAATAGAAAAAGTATCGGTACGTCGTCGCACGTTTCGAGAAACTCGCCCCGCGTCGATGGCACGAACCGCCGCTTCGCTCCGTCCCAACGCTCGAACGAGATGCGATGATAGTTGTCGGCGTCGGGCGACGCGACCGACGCTGGCCGCGTGTCGATCATCCAAAGATCGCCCGCAACAACATTAGTCGCCGTCACAAAAAGCGTCAACAATATAAGTAATGCAATTTTTTTCATGACAACACCAAGTAATCGTTTGATTCCGTCATTCCCGCGCAGGCGGGAATCCATCCCGATTCGGGCACTCGCTTACGCTTCGTGTTCTGATTGCTGGCCACTAACCACTGGCCACTACTTCGGGCACTCGCTTACGCTTCGTGTTCTGATTGCTGGCCGCTAATCACTGGCCACTACTGCGGGCACTCGCTTACGCTTCGTGTTCTGATTCGGGTCGCTCGCTTGCACCTCATTCTAGCTTACATTTTTCGGCTTGGCAAGAACCTCTTTCATCTTCGCACGTTGTTGCGGCGTCAGTTTTTGGTCGGCGTGTGGAGTTGCGGCGTCGAGCGCGAGGGCGATTTCGGCGGCCTCGGCGGCGAGCGTTGGGTGTCCCGTGTGCGACAACACCACCGCACGCGACGCCTGAAGCGACGCACTGGTCGGATAACGCTCCGCCGCTTCTTCGACGAACAAGTAAGCGTAGTAACGGAGTTTGGCGCGGGCAGCGTTTTC
Organism: Thermoguttaceae bacterium; assembly: GCA_051651625.1. Lineage (GTDB taxonomy): Bacteria > Planctomycetota > Planctomycetia > Pirellulales > Thermoguttaceae > JBOFSQ01. Next base: position 3,371 of record JBOFSQ010000106.1, read on the forward strand.
GTCTCGCGCGACGTTCGCCGCCGCACTTAACGACTCGCCAGCACGCATCCGCAACTTCGCCGACTCCGGTGCGAGTTTTGTGAGACGTTCAGCCGCCGCCAAAATCGCACGGAGCGATTCGTCGTTTGGTTTCGTCGCCCACGCTCGTTCTGCGAACGCCAGTTCTGCGAGTGCAACGTTCGTTGATAGCGAGTCGGCGCGTCGCGCCGCGTCGATCAGCACTCGCTCATCGGAAGGCCGCTTCGCCATGCTCGCCGCCGCCAAAAAACGCAGCGACTCCGTGACAGGCAAAAAGTTCACCCAGTAAATCACAACCACCGCCACACACCACGGCGCAGCACGCAATAATTTTTTTGCGTCAAACGAACGATTCGTTTGCACGGTTTCCTGCATGCAACAACGTCGGTTGACAATAATCGCACCGCAAATCCACAGGATCGCTTGCGTGTTTGTGTACATCACGCCGCCCGCCGCCGCGAGGTGAACCAAGAGTACAATCATCACCGCAACGAGCAAACCGTCGCTGACGAAAATCTGCCGCCGCGAAAGTTCGTTACTCGTCCAGACCGCAAGCGGCAACAGCAACACGAGCGGAACGAGAACAACCAGCGTCATCGGCAACTCCGTCGCATACGACGCCGCAAGGGCGACGATGCCGCCCAAGAACGCGGCAACGCCGTCGCGCATTGGCAGCGGGAAACGGAGCCGGTACTCCGGCGGAGTGACTGGCTGCCATTGTACCAGTTCGCGTCCCAACAAAACCAACACGCCCAAAAACAGCACCGCCGCCGGAATCCCGCCGCACGCCGCGACTTCGAGGAGCCAGTTGTGCGGGTCGGCGATCTCTTCGCTCGCTTCCGGCAGTTTGTAACGTGTGTAGCGATGTTGAAAGTTTCCGGCACCGCAACCGAGAAGCGGCGCGTCCGCGATCATCGACGCCGTTGCTCGCCAGTATTCGGCACGAAACATCAGCGACCGCCGCGCACCTTCACTCGCAACCAAAATCGCAATCACGCAGAAGAGTCCAAACGCGACAAGACCGATTCGCACCACACGTCGCTTCGCCAAAACCAGAACACCCCACGCCGCCGCCACACCACACGCGACCATCGCACTGCGGCTGTGAGTAGCGACGAGACAAGTCGCAAGCACAATCAAGACTGTCGCCGCAAACGCAACAAGTACGAAGTTGCCGATGTGATGTCCATTTGGTCTATCCGCAGATTTCGCAGATGTACACAGATTTTTGATGAGTCTCACACAAAGGCACAAAGGCGCGAAGAGGATTGAACTTGAAAAACTTCCTTTGTGCCTTCGTGCCTTTGTGTGAGAAAAAAAAGAACTGCCAGACAAACTCAAAAATCTGCGACAATCTGCGCCATCTGCGGATTGCACACGAACGAGAATCGCAACGAAAAATCCGCAAACGAGAATCACGCCAACGGCGAGCGTTCCGCCGAGGGTGTTTGTGAGTGCGTAGGTTCCGGTCGGTTCGGCGGTGCGGAGTCGGTTTACGAGGAGCATCCACTCGGCGTCGGTGGCGATACCGAGTTGGCGTCGGGCGGTGTCGGGGTCGGCTTCAAAACTTCGCTGTTGTTCCGGAAACTCGCGGTAAACTTGGTCAAGACCAGCAACCGCTTCGGCGGCGATGAGCGACGTTAAGAGCACGAGACAGAACGTCATCCGCGATGGCGTCGTGAGCGACTGTCGCGCCAAAAACCAAACCGCCGCACCGGTGACGCTAATCGAAACCGTGTTGAGCGAGAACCGCGTGAGGTGCGCAAGCGACGCCAACGCCATCACTGCGAGAAACGCAAACACTACAGCGTCAACAATTCGCCACCGAAATGACGGCGACATCACCGCCACCCACGCCGCCGCAAGTGCTGCGAGCACCGCGACGATGTGGATGTTCCCCGTTTGCCACGCAAACTCACCCGACGTGAGAACAACTGCGGCAAGAATGAAAGAGAGAAGCGGCATTTGTTAGTGGTCGGTGGTCAGTGGCGAGTGGTCAGTGGCGACATAATTTACTGGCCACTAACCACCAACCACTAACCACTCATTTCATTCACGCTGGTTAAGTTTTTGGTATTGGAACCAGACATCGGGGAGTGCGTCGAACTCGGCGGCTTCTTCGGCTGTCGGCGGCGTTAGCGGACGGACAATCCGAAAACCGACAAACGGTGCGTCCGTCACCCACCAAATACTTTGCGGGAACTGTGGGTCTTGGGCCTTCCACTTCGCGGTCGAGACGATACGCCGCGCGCTGCGAAAGTGTTTCACGTCGTCGTCGTCGCAGCTTCCGCCGCGGGCGACGCTTCCGAAACCGGAGAGCGTCTTGCGGTCGGCCTTGACGAACGTGAGCTTCCCGTCTTTCCAAGCGGTGTGAACGTCTTTGTTGTACGCATCGAGGCACCACTCCGCGACGTTGCCGTACATATCGTAGAGTCCCCAAGGATTCGGCTTCTTTTTCTTGACCGGCATGTAACCCTCTTCAACGTTGTCGAAGTGCCAAGCGTAGTCGTCGAGGTCATCGAGTTCTTTGGCGGTGCCGAAATGGTGTGGCGTTGTGGTTCCGGCGCGGCAGGCGTATTCCCATTCGGCCTCGGTTGGGAGACGGTAATAACGTCCCGTCAGCGCGGTGAGCCACTTGCAGTAGACCATCGCGGCATAAGCCGTCATTCCGCTCGCCGGATAACCGACTTTCCCCGCACGTCCGTAGCTGATCGAACTGATGTTGTACGCCGCTGTCGGTGCGCAAAGTGCGTCGGCGATGTCGCTGCGCGACGAGCGTTTGCTGGCGTCGGAGGCGTGAGCTTGACGCAGATATTTGAGTGCGAACTGCTCGAACTCTTTCCACGTTACCTCGTGCTCTTCCATCCAGAACGGAGCGATTTCGATTTCTACTTGCGGCCCTTCGTCGTCGCCGCGGTTGGCCTCGTTTTCGGGGCTGCCGAAGAGAAACTTCCCGCCCTTGATCGGGACCATCTTGAACGTAACTTCCGTTCCCGGAATCTTTTCGGCGTAGGCCTTCATCTCGGTTTCGGTTTTGGCATCAGCATTCTCGCACGCAACCGGCGACGACAACCAGTCAACCGACGACTTGAAGATCGGATTGTCTTCTGGCGTCTGCGCAAATACGCAAGTTGCCGAAGCAAGAAGTGTGAGAAAACTCAATTTGACAAAGCGTTGCATGGTGAAACTCCTTTGTGGTTTGAAGGTGATTTGTGTCTTTGAACAGTACACCATAGGACATATAGGTCCTATAAGACCTATATGTCCTATGGAACTCCTATGAAACTCCTATTGAACTCCTACGGAACTTGTCTACTCATCTCCGGCCAGATTTCCTTTGATTTCTCCGCTGAATACGATTGACGAGATCACTGGGAACCTGCCATCAACGATGACGTGGCAAGTTACCATACGCGATATTTCGTCGTCAGTGAAGTCTGGCGGGAGAAAGTCGATTTCGGGGACGGTGAGTGTAAACTTTCCGCCGAGTCGTTCGAGCAGAAGCATCATTCGTCCGCCGAGAATGTTTGTGATTTCGGCAACGAGGTCGCGGATGAGATTTGAATCGACTTCGAGCGAAGCATCGTACATATTACCGGCTAGCTCTACGGCAAGGTCTTGCGAAACAATGAACCAAACCGAGTGAACGTCGGGCGAGTTCACCCGCATACACGCGCGGCACCACGCATCCTTTTGACTCACCATCTCGTCAAAGTTTACTACTTTCGGTACGAGTGCCGGAATCGCAAACTCATCGACCGGAGCAAGCAACGCCGCTTCGCCCCACGAGTCTTGCGGCGGCAGTTCCGTCTTGCCGCCCCAGTCGTCAACCGTAAGCGACGAAACCGCTTCTACGTTTCCGACCGTGCCCCAAGCGTCGTCGCCATCGTTTGATCGTGTCGCCACTGGTTCGTCTCCCCACGCGCCGCCACTGCCAGAAGACGCTGGCACGTCATCGCCCCACGACGTTGACGACGCCATCGGGTCAAGCGACGGAATCGGTGCCGACGGACAGTGCCCTGCGAGACGATGATACTCGTCTTTCCCGATCTGCATCGCATACGGGATCACCTCCGCAAACGCCATCGTCTCCAGCGTATCTTGAACAGCCTGAATGAGAAGTTCGCCGTACCTGTTCATTTCTCTACTCCTTCTTTTCGTTTGATCTCTTCAATCGCTTCTAGCAGTATCGGCGGGCTGATCGGTTTTGAAAGTATCCGCGCCGCACCGAGTTCCATCAGTTCGCGCCGCTGCTCTTCGTTCCCCGCACTCGTGACGACCAGAACCGGCGTCCCGTTGAGACGCGGACTGACCGAAATACGCCGCATCAGTTCGATGCCGTTCATATTCGGCATCGTTAGGTCGGTGACAAGCAAGTCGGCGTGAACCTCCTTCATCTTCGCTATCGCCTCGCTACCGTCCGACGCTTCGAAGAAGTTCGCCTCGCTCAACCCCGCAATCTCAAGGCAACGGCGAATGAACATCCGCGCAAGAGCCGAGTCGTCAGCAATGACAATGTTTTTCATAATGACACCTAAAAAAGTGGTTAGTGGTCGGTGACTAGTGGTCAGTGGCTCCCGCACAGCGGGAGTTTTCGCCTCTGGCCACTAACCACTGGCCACTAACCACCGCTACAATTCCCAATCTGGTCTTCCGGGGGACGAGAGGATTACTTTTCCCGTGTCTCGAAAGAGCGTTACAGTACGGCTGAACGAGCCGCCGACATCCTCTGCAACAGGTGCAAGTCCGTGTTGCCACAATATCTTCTTGACCGCGAGTGCGTTACGTTTTCCGATGTTGAACGTGTTCGTCGGGTCGGCGACGTTCGCACCGCCCGCCAACTTCACAATGAGCTGCGAAGGTTTCGACAGCGAACCAGCGACACGCTCCATCTGCCGGAAGAGTCGCGGGATTCCAGTGTCGGCGAAGTACCCCGGAAGTTCGCGTGCGCGGTCGGGGGCGACAGTCGAATCGGGGAGCGCAATGTGATCCATACCGACGCAACGAGTCCCCCGATCCAAAATCATCACCGCCACGCACGACCCCAAAGCCAAGGTGCGGACGACTCCACCTTGCGCAACAGTCGCGCCGAGATCGCCGATCCCCAATAGGAGTTTAGATGGGTCACTACTGTTCATGGTTTGGTACTTTCAGCTTCACTCCGATTCGGTTGTCGTTCCCCATTTGTGTGGCTGGAACTCTTTGGCGTTTACGATTTTCGCGCTCTTGCCGGTAGCCAGTACGGTGAAAATGCCGCGACTTTGTGCGTACTCGACGATGCTGTCGTCCGCTCTGATGTAGGCAATGGCTCCGTAAATTGTGTCGTACGGCGCAA
>JBOFSQ010000107.1:0-25846 GCA_051651625.1 Thermoguttaceae bacterium
CGCAGCGTCGCGGCGGTCGTTGAACCAGTTGAAAGATTCGAGAACGCAAGTTCGTGGTCGCCAACGTGCGGCAAAACTCGCGCACGAACCGACGGCGACCACTTCCCAAATCGCGTCGCGTACTCCGCACTCGTTTTCACGCCGACCGGAATGTGAAGCATATTCGCGTCGCCACTTTGCGCATTGAACTGCGGTGTACCGTTAACTTTCGTTGCAAAACCGTTCTGGTAAAGATGCGTGAACTCCAAACCAAAAACCGGTGAAACTGTCAAGTGACCAACACGATACGGACGCTCAAAACCAAGTGCTGCGTAAATCACACCGCCATCAATGTTGGCGTTGACGTTAACAGCACCATTGCGTTGACGCATCTCGTTCCGCGTACCGATCCAGCCGACTTGAGCGTTCGATTCTACTTTGCCAAACCGTTGCACCGCGTAAAGTGAAACGCCGCCGAAAGTCAAATCGCTGTTGGTGTGAACGACTTGTCCGGGCGAGACTGTGCGACCAATTCCAGCATTCCCCGCAATGCCAAATCGCGTACGACCGTTCTTAACTTCCGCACCAAAAACCGCTGCGTACTGATCCGACGTGTAGCCATATTTCACGTCGCCGCTGTGAAGTCCAGCCGCGCTTTGGTGCCCGTAAACCGGCATCACCCAAACAGCGCGTTCTAGCCGCGATCTCGTCCCGCACGGCGAACACGGCTCGCAAACTTGCCCGCGATAAACACCGCCACCACTGTGCGAAAAGTTTTCGGTGAAGACGTGATCCATCACATTGTAATAACCACTCAACGCTGCAACACCTTGCTGCGCCGCGCCAACGTGACTGGCGGCGTTGTAACCCATCTCAACTCGTTCGGCAGTTTCGTATTCGGTGTTCGGCGACGTGTGAACGTCGTCAAAAAGTGCGTTCCCATTCCCCGCTGTGTAAGTGGAGAAAGCCGCATTCACGCTCGACGAAAGATAACGGTTACCACCGCCACCAGTTGTGCGCGTGATGCCAATGAAATTGTCGTCGGCGACGTAAGCGTCAACCGTGTAAAGAGTTTGGTTGATGTTGGTGTGAATGTCAACACTCGGCACCGTGAGACCAGTCGTGCTCGTGGCGAAATAAAACGGCGTCTTCGTTCCTGCAACGAGCGAACCGAGTTGCGCCGCGTTTGCGTCAACAGTGAGCGTACCGCCAGCGTCAACAGTGAACGCGCCGCCGCTAATCACAATCGGCGCGTTTGCTTCGGTCATATCTGCAACGACGGCAAGCGACCCGCCGTTGCCGACTTCAAGCGTTCCCGCGCTAACTGTCGTTTTACCGGTGTAACTGTTCGCGCCGGTGAGTGTGAGTTTGCCTGAACCGTCTTTCACGAGCGAACCCGTTCCAGAGATTGCGCCGCTCAATGTTTGGTTTGCGGTCTGGTTCATCTTAAGCGTACCAGCGTTGGAAATCGCGCCTGCATAACTCCCGCCGCCAAGTGTACCCGTGACTTCAAGCGTCCCCGCAGAAATCGTCGTTGCGCCCGTGTAACTGTTCACACCGGTTAGAATAAGTGTACCGTCCCCTTTTTTCGTGAGCGTTGTACCGTCCCAGCCGGATTGTTTGTTTGTGGAAGTGCTGTCCGCGAGTGCCACGCCAAGTGTGAACGTATTCCCCGCGCCAATCGTGAAGCCGCCGTGTGCTTTGCGATTCGGGTCGGTCGAATCCCACGTCAATCGCGTTTCGACGACAACGTCTTTGTTGGAGCTGTCAAGTTTTGCCGAAGCCGAAAGAAAATCGGCTGTTGCTTGACCGGCAACCGTCACAGCAGAATTGAAGTTATTCACGCCATTTGTGGTTTGAATCACGGTTTGTGGATGCCGCGCCGCGCTATACGGGCTGGATTCGTCCGGCGCGTAACCGGTGATGTTAAGCTTGCCCGTCGCATTGAAGTCAACCGAATCGGCAACGAGTGCTGGCGCAGCCGATGCGACTAAACCGAGCGTTTTTCCAGCGGCAACAGTCACCGCGCCAGTTGCGTTAATCGCACCGCCGCTGAAACTGTAATCGTCGTTCACCGTCATCGTGTCAACCGTTACGCCGCCTGCGGCGACGGTTACGGCTTTGTTTGTCGCGGTGGAGTCAAATGTTACGTTGTCGTTGTTCACAAACTTTGCGGTGTAACCATCACTGGTTTTCCAGTTGTAAGTCGCCGCGTCCCAAGTTGTGGAGGCACCTGTCCAAGTGAGTGCCATCGTGCCGGAAAAGATTTTGTACGAAATCGCCGTACTCGAATCTAAACGACTTTCACGTTTGCCCGATAGATTAGCGGCGTTGACAATGCTGGTATTGCTCGCACCGGTGACGCTCGAACCGCTAACGAGCGTGTAAGTACCATCACTGTTTGAGTTGACGTTGACCGTTGTCGCTCCGCCAAAACTGACTGCGCCTGTCGATACGATTTGATTCGTGCCGGGTGCGGTGCCAAGATTGATGATTGCGCCATTGTTGAACGTTGCTGAAGCAACATTGAGCGTTCCTGTTGGCGTAAGGGTTCCTGCGAACATCGCCGCACCGAGCGTTGCTGTTCCACTCGTGGTGAGCGTCGTGCCAGCGGCTTGCGTGTAAGTGCCGCCGATTTTTGCACCGGTGAGCGCAACGTCGCCAGAACTCTGCGCGAACGTCCCCGCAAATCCAGACGAATCGCCGGTGAGCGTGAGCGTGCCTGATCCGTCTTTCACGAGTAGCCCCGCTCCAGTAATCACACCCGAAAGCGTTTGGTTGCCAGCTTGGTTCATCTTCAGCGTACCAGCGTTCGTGATTGCACCCGCGTAAGTTCCGCCGCCAAGCGAACCGGTGACTTCCAGCGTGCCACCGTTTGACGCAATCGTCGTGTCGCCAGTGTAGGTGTTCGCGCCTGCGAGAATGAGCGTCCCTCCGCTTTTCTTTGTGAGAGATTTGCCGTCCCAGCCTGCTTTCCAATCAGCCGGAGTGCTTCTGTCGGCGAGGACGCTGTTTACGGTGAATGAGTTGGTTGCGGTGAGGATCGAGAAGTCGCCGTGGGCGGTGGCATCGCCGCTTGCCTTATTCCACGTCAAACCAGTTGTGACTTGCACATCCTTGTTGCTGTTTGCGAGTGCCACCGTGGCCGTCATGTAGTCAACCGTCGCTGCTCCCGCGACGTATACTTGGGCGTTGGCGAGCGTGGTGATTGCGTTCTGCGTCTCAATGATTGTCACGGGAGTCGTCCCGGCCTCGCCGGTTATGTTAAGCGTACACTTGGACGGCGTGCTATCGAATGTGACGGTGTTCGCAGTGAGTTTGGCGTTGTTTGCGAGGTTGATGCTGAGCGTTTTCCCTCCCGCGAGCGCAAACGTATTGGAGTTGCCAGTAATGTTGAGTTCGCCAGCGTTTACCGTCGTGTTTCCGGTGTAGGTGTTGTCGCCGGAGAGAACGACCTTGCCGTCCCCCGTCTTCACAACATGTCCATTGGTGACTGTACTGCTAATGACGCCGCTGAACGTGAAATCGTTTGTGGTACTTGCGTTGTCGAGCGTGAGGCTTTTGTTGTTTGTGGTAATTGCAATCGCGTTGTCAACTGTGTATGCCACAGTGCCCGTCGTTCCAATCGTGGCGTTGTCAACGACTTTCACCGCACCAGAAGTCGCGCCGAGTGCAGAAGTATTGCCGACAACAATCTTTCCTGCTTCGAGTGTCGTTCCGCCGCTGTATGTATTTGCGCCGGAGAGCGTGACCGCGCCGCTCCCAGTCTTCACGAGCGCACCCACACCGCTGACGACACCGTTAAACTCGAAACCGTTTGTACCAGCGTTGTCGAGCGTGAGTTTTTTCCCGCTGTTGATCGTTATCGTGTTTGCAACTGTATACGCCGCAGCACCCGTCGTCCCAATCGCGGCGTCGCCAGCGACTTCCACCGCACCTGAAGTCGCTCCGAGTGCAGAAGTATTGCCGACAACAATCGCTCCAGTTTCGAGCTTTGTGCCGCCCGTGTAGCTGTTTGCACCGGCGAGTGTGAGTGTCCCCATGCCAGTCTTCGTAAGCGACGTTTTCTTGGCACCACCGTCTTGGATGGTTCCGCTAAACGTTGTGTTGTTCGACGAGTTAACGGTCACGGTGGAATCGCTTGCGCCATCGTTTGTGACCGTACCCGCGCCAGCGAGGCTTTGGAGTTCTTGAGCCGTGCCGTTCGCGTCGAACGTCGCGCCGGTGGCGACCGTGACTGCGGAAGAAGTTTTGATAATGTTTGCCGCGCCAGCCTTCAACGTGCCGTGTACGACGTTCGTCGTCCCAGTGTGCGCAGACACCGCAGTGAGGGTGACGGTGCCAGTGTTTGCAGCGTTGCCAATGGTGAGGTTGTTCCACGCGCCGCTGATTGAACTGTTGACCGTCATCGTTTTCGCGTTCGCAGCGGCGAGCGTCCCGCCACTGGTGCCGAGGGCGATGTTTCTGCCGGAGTCGAGCGACACGTCGTTCGATGCTTGCAATGTGCCGCCGTTGAGTGTAACGCCGCCGGAAGTGGCACCGAGATTGTTATCAGCCGCTATGCTCAACGTCCCGGCCTTCACAGTCGTGCCGCCGCTGTAGCTGTTTGTGCCGGAGAGTGTGAGCGTACCGATTCCACTCTTCACAAGCGAACCAGCACCAGAGATAACGCCGCCGAGCGACTGCGCGGCAGACTGGTTCATGTGGAGTGTGCCAGCGTTCGTGATTGTACCGGCGTAAGTCCCGTTGCCGAGCAACCCCGTAACTTGCAACGTACCCACGTTAATCGCAGTGTCTCCGGTGTAGGTGTTCGCGCCTGCGAGAGTGAGTGTACCGTTCCCTTTTTTCGTGAGCGACGTGCCGTCCCAGCCGCTAGTGAAAGTCCCGCTCTTGTCGGCGAGTACGCCCCCGATTGTGAATGAGTCGTCTGCGTTTGTGAGTGTGAAGTTGCCGTGTGCGACAGACGTTGTGGCGTTCCACGTCAAACCACCAATCGTGACCTGCAATTCCTTGCCACCATTTGCAAGTGCCGCCGAGGCCGATTGCAAGAAGTCGGGAAGGCTCCCGATTGCCTGTCCGGCAACCTTCACGTTGGCAGCATTGAAGTTGGTGATTCCAGTTGTCGTCTCGACAGCCGTCACCGCAGCCGTCGTACCGTCCCAACCGACGATGTTAACCGTCCCAGCGAGGCTGGCGGAGTTTGCGGTGAACGTCGGAGTCGCGGCGTTGATGAGACCGAGGCTGAGCGTGCTCCCCGCACCCTGCGTGAACGAACCACTCACGTTGAACGTCGCACCGTTCTTGACTTCAAGCGTGCCGTGTCCAAGCGCGGCAGTACCGTAGAGCCGCGTCGCGTAGTCAGCGGCATTTGTCGAACCTTGTCCAACCCAGTACGCACCATCGAAGACGACCGTACCCGTGTCGGTGATGGCATCGTTGATTTTTGTCGTGAGATTCGCGCGCGAGCTTTCGCTCGTCACGGGGTCAAAGAACTCGATCTTGCGACCATTCTCGGCAGCTAGGGTGAGTATTTTGTTGCCGGGCGTATAATTGTAAGCGTGGAGCGCGTTGGCAACTCCGCCCCCCATATTTCCCTCGAACCTGATGTCGCCGTTCCCCGCGCCAGACTTCGCACGCAACGTTGCATTATCGGTAGCCAAAATCGCACCACCATACAACGCCCCAGTGTTGCCGACAAATGTGTTCGTACCGCCCGTTATTGAAACGTCATAGAGGGAAAAAATCGCACCACCACGGTTTGCAGTGTTACCGGTGAAAGTATTCATCCCGCCTGTGAGCAAGACATGGGCCGGTGGACCAGAACCGTTGCTGGTAGCTATCGCACCACCGTTGCCATAAGTATTCGTGCTGTCGATGGCCGAGTTGTTGGCGAATATGTTCGTCCCGCCAGTGATCTCAACAGTATCACTAACACTCATAAGTGAAGCATAGGTAGAAATCGCACCGCCGAATTTGACTGCGGTGTTGTCGATGAATGCGTTTGCGCCGCCGGTGATCGTGACGGAGCCAGAGTTTACAAAGATCGCGCCGCCAATACCGTTCGTGCTGTCGATGGCCGAGTTGCCAGTGAAGACATTCGTTCCGCCAGAGATCGAAGCGTTATTGTATGCGTAAATCGCGCCGCCGCTGACAGCCGTGTTGCCGGTGAATGCGTTTGTGCCGCTGGTGATTGCAGCGGTTTTGTCACTGTAGATCGCACCACCGCTGCCGGTTGCGGTGTTGAAACTGAACGCATTCGTGCCGCCATTGATGGAAGCGATGTTACCGGCATTGATCGCACCGCCGCCGCGAGCGGTGTTTTTCACGAAGGTGAGAGTGCCTGTGCTAGACGCGGTGCCCAGTGTAACGTTATTGCTGCTGGAGATCGCACCGCCGTAGTTGGTACCAGTGACCCCGAAACCGCTGATGGTGAGATTGGAACCGTTTGCGGCGACGAAAGTAATATCTTTTGAACCGGCGTTGATGAGCCGCGTGTTGGTACCTTTGGTGCCGGTACCGAGCGAGATTGTCCTTGCCGTTCCCGAATCCTTGAGCGTGATTGTCCCCGCAGCGGACAATCCGAACTGTGTGGCGAGTGTTGAGTCGCTATTCTGGAATTGGATTGAGTCGCCGGGGACGAGATTGTTAACCGACAGAGCGGCGCGAAGCGCGGCAAGAGTGGAATAAGTTGGTGGTGATGTCGTGCCAGATTCAATCACATAATCAGTCGCCATCACTGGCGACACAACCGCCGCCGTTCCTGCGACAACGAGAGCCGCCGCGACCGCCGTCGCAGTTTTACGCAAGCTGCCTAAATTGCCCCCCCCCCCCGATTCTCACGGATTTAACACTTGCGGCATTGGTTTTCATTGTGGGATTCTCTCCTTTCTGCGTGGATGGCGAAGTGCGCAACGCAACGTCGCGCGTGAGTCGGTCATCGTCTCTGGTTGCGTGCAACCACACAATTTTTCTTGGTGCCGAAAATGTGGACGCAGATTACGCATCTCGCGCCGTCAAAAATAAACACGCAGTTTACGCAGAGCAGTTCTGGTTCGGCATAGCCGAACCCTCCAGTTATCAACACCGCAGGCGTTTGGAGGGTTCGGCTATGCCGAACCGATGTGAGAGTGCAAGTTTCCGAACAGGTCTATTCACCATAGAGACACAGAGGCTTAAACTCTGTGCTCTCTGTGTCTTGTATGATGTTTATCATCCGGTTTTAGTCTGGGTGGGAGTTGACTTTGATGTAGTTGTTGGGACACTGTAAGTGTGCTTTTGCAATCGGCCCCCCGGGGGGCCGATTGCAAAAAATCGCGGTGTAAGAGTTCGTTTGTGTCTTGGGACAACAAGCCCGACACGGAGCATGAACCTTACACTATATCGTTCTTGAACCCGAACAGTCGCTTGGGCGAAAAGCCCGCATTCGCAAGGAAGGAGTTTCTCTATGACTAACGAGAAAAAAAACTTGGCCACCGGGGAAAACTACGAAAAAACTTTCGTCGGGATCGATGTCGCAAAAAGTGAACTCGTTGTTCACGTCATACCGACAAAACAACATTTCACCGTTCAAAATGACCAAAATGGCATAAACGAACTCGTGAAAAAACTAAAGGAGATCAATCCAAAACAAATCGTGTGCGAAGCTACTGGCGGCCTCGAAAGACTAATGCTCACAACACTGGCCGCCGAAGGACTCCCAATCGTAAGGCTCAATCCAAAACAGGCACGAGACCTCGCAAAAGGACTCGGGAAACTCGCCAAAACCGACGCCATCGATGCACAAATGCTCGCAAAGTTCGCAAAACTAGACGCCTTTGAAGTAAGACCCGTCCCAACCAAAGAAACACTGGAAATGAGCGACTATCTCACACGAAGACACCAACTAGTCACAATGAGAACTATGGAGGAAAACAGGCTAAAGCAAGCGTACCAAAAAAAACTCAAAGACAGTATCGAAAAAGTCATCGAGTGTCTCAATGAGCATATCAACGACATCAATGCAAGCATCGGAAAAATGATCGACGCAAACCCCGACTGGAGCGAACAAGATAAAATCTTGCGGTCGGTACCGGGTATCGGGCCACAAACAAGTCACATCGTGATCGCCGCTCTCTCCGAGTGTAGTACACTCAACCGACAGGAAGTCGCCGCGCTCGTCGGAGTGGCTCCCTTCAACAGAGACAGCGGTACAAAGTCTGGGGTACGCTCTATACACGGAGGACGCGCCGACGTGCGATCCATACTCTACATGGCGACCCTAAACGGCATCAGGTTTAACCCCGTTTTGAAAGCATTCTACAACCAACTCACCTCGCGTGGAAAGTCTCCCAAAGTTGCGATAGTCGCTGCAATGAGAAAACTACTCACCATAATCAACACCATGCTCAAAACAAAAACTATGTGGAATGAAAACCACGTCACAAACCGCACCGCGGTATAAAATCACCACCGCACCAGACACGCAAAAAAATACCAATATCCCCTTGATTTTATCACAGTCGCTCTGTGGTGAGAAGAACTTGTTAGCGGACTGCCAGAGCAGCGAAACTTCCCGCATCCCTTCCCTTGCGGCAGTTCCTTGTTATACTTCCGCACGTTCCGCCGTATGGGGCGGGGAAAGTTGTCTCTCTATTTCTAGAATTTGAGGAGGTTCTATGCAAGCTGCGGCTGATCTTATGGCAACTGTTGCCGGAATGCGCGACGCCGAAACCGAGGCCGCCGAAGGCGAAGATACCATGAAGGACATGTATTTGTCTTTCCGTTTGGGAGACGAAGATTACTGTCTTGAAATCCGGTATGTGACCGAAATCGTTGGGATTCAAAAGGTCACGGAAGTTCCCGACATGCCCGCCTATGTGAAGGGCGTTGTCAATCTTCGCGGACAGGTGATCCCCGTCATCGACATGCGACTGCGGTTTCATATGCCGGGCCGCGACTACGACGAGCGAACGTGTATCGTCGTCATCAGCCTGCGAAACAGTCAGGTTGGGCTGGTGGTCGATACGGTCAACGAAGTTCGTTCAATCGAATCGGCGCACGTCTCGCCGCCGCCAAAGGGGGCCAACACAATGGGGGCCCAATACATTTCGGGGCTAGGAAAGGTCGGGGACAGTGTCAAGATCATCCTTGACGCCAGCAAGCTCCTCTTCGATGAGGACGGCGGCGGTGGATTCAGCATGTAGTCAGCGCATAGCGTCACAGTATTGTCAGCGCATTGATGCGATGAGGCAACTCTTGGGGCCGCGTCTCTTGATACTGGGACACCACTACCAGTGTGACGATGTTCTTGCGCAAAGCGACCTTGCGGGCGACAGCTTTCAGCTCAGTGCCAAGGCCGCGACAGTCAACGAGTGTGAAGTGATCGTCTTTTGTGGTGTTCACTTCATGGCGGAGACGGCAGACATTCTGGTCAACGCGGCGTCGCGGCGTGCGGCGCGCGGTGGTAAATGGATTGATGTCGTTCTGCCCGACAGCGACGCCGGATGTTCGATGGCCGACATGGCGAACGATTCGCAGCTCGCAAAGTGCTACGAAGAACTCGCCGCGCACATCGACATCGCCGACCTAACGCCGATCACCTACGTCAACTCGACTGCGGCGGTCAAGGCGTTTTGTGGGGCGAGGAACGGTTTCGCCTGCACGTCGTCGAACGCCGCGAAAGTTCTTGCGGCGGCGTGGCGCGAACGAAAACGTGTGATCTTTCTCCCAGATCAACACCTCGGTCGCAATACCGCAAGCGCGATGCAAATCGCCGAAGACGAGATGGTCTTGTGGAACCCGCACGAACCACTCGGCGGAACGACGCCCGACGCACTCAAACGGGCGAGAGTAATTTTGTGGGACGGATTTTGTTGCGTCCACCAACACTTTCACAAGGAACACGTCGCGGCGATTCGTGAGGCGTACCCCGGAGTTTGCGTGATCGTTCACCCTGAATGTTCGCAAGGCGTAGTCGATGCGGCGGACGAATCGGGTTCGACGAGCCAAATTCTCGACCGCGTCGCCGCGTCGCCCGCCGGAGCGTGTTTCGCTATCGGGACGGAATACAATCTCGTTCAGCGTTTGGCGAAACGGTTCCCCGACAAAACGATTGTCAACCTCTCGGCCTCGCCGCAGTGCTGTTCAACGATGGCACTGATCACGCCGGAAAAACTCGCAAACACACTAGAATCAATCGCAGCGGGTCGCCGCGACAACGTCGTTCGCGTGAACGAATCGGTCGCCCACGACGCCTGCCTCGCACTCGAAAGAATGCTCAACGTGTGATGACACTCAACGCCGCAATTCCGTCATGCCCGCGTACTCGGCGGGCATCCAGAGAACACGGCACAAGCAAACGCGATAGCGACGTTCGCGCAAGCGAACCACAATACGTTTTCTCTAGGCCCCCGCCGAGTACGCGGGGGTGACGGGGTGAACCGTGAACGGTCCCCACACAAATTCCACCGTATAATAAATGACAATGACACCCAAAAAATCGCCGCGTGGTAATCGCGGCAAGCGTAACAATTCAAAAGCCCGCGACGATTTCCGTTGGGGTTTCGTCGGCGACGACGACAATTCATCCGAGGCTTCGGCGTCGGCACCTGCGGAATCTTCGCCTCGTGCGTTCGCCGCTCCAAACGTTCCGAGTCGGCCCGCTGCCGAACCGAACCGGCTCGACGAGTCCGAAATATCGGAGTTCATCGTCACGCCGACGGGGTTTGCGGGGTTGAGCAAACGCAAACAGCGTGCCGCCGAACGGCGCACGAAGTCGGTATCGGCGCGTTCGATGTCAACGAGTTCGGCACCGCAAACGCCGTCGCGCGATACGAAGTCGCCGCGCGCACCGCAGACACCTCGCGGAGCGTGGGCGAACGACGACGAATCGCTCGCGCTGCCAAGTTACGGTCGCGGTCTCATCGGCGACTCGCCATCGCGGAAAACCGATGTCGTTGTCTTGACCGACAGCGATCTGATCGCAACGATGACGCCAGATGCGACGCCATCAATAACGTCGTCGCAGAAAGTTGCCAGCGATTCTAAACCGTCTCGCCGCAGCAAACGCAGTCGCAAGTCGCAGACGACAACAGCGTTGCCGACAACTGCGTCTCCGAACGTAGCGACCCCGAACTTGGCGACTGTGGCGGCGTCCAAACCTGCGAGACGTGAGACCCCGCCGAAACCTGCGGCGAGCAAAGTCGTTCCAGTTGCGGAACCGGTTGCTGCGAAACCTGCGCGGCGTCTCCCGCCCGGCTTGATCCCCGAAGGGCTTATCCATCCGAAAATGGTTTGGGATCGGCAGAAGCGCGAGTACGTTCCGGTCGCCGAAACTCCAGTCGTCGCCGAGAAGCCAAAGCGTGAACGCACACGCACACCGCGTACCGAGTCGCCCGCACGCGAGCCGAAACCGGAATCGCGACGTGAGTCACGCCGCGAACCGAAACCAGAACCGACATCTGCGACAGTTCACACACAAACGGACTCTACGGCGTCAGCTCTGGATTCCCGCCCCACGCCTTCGCGGGGGCAGGCTCTACGCGGGAATGACGAACGCGAAGTCAACCGCAAACCGCCGCGTGAACCAAAACCAGAATCGCGTCGTGAACCAAAACCAGAATCGAAACTCGAATCTAGCCCCTCGCCTCCAGCCTCTCGTCCCTCTCCTCCACGTCGCAAACCTGCCGCGATGAAGAGCGACGTTGTTGCCGCCGACGCCGAGGCGGAACCGACGGGGTTTGCGGCACTCGGTCTGTCGCCCGATACGCTCGCTGCGTTAAAGGTTGTTCGTTATCTTGAACCGACTCCGATTCAGAAAGGCGTGCTCGCCTCGGTACTTGCGGGGCGTGACGTGATGGGCCAAGCCCGCACGGGGACGGGGAAGACGGCGGCGTTTTTGATTCCGCTTCTTGAGATGATGTCGCGCACGCCGCGCACTTCGCACGGTCCCGCGCCGCGTGCGATGGTTCTCGTACCGACCCGCGAACTTGCGGTGCAGGTGCGCGACGAAGCGGCGCGTCTCTGCTACGGACGCGACATAATCGCTACCGCATGTTACGGCGGAAAACCGCTCGCCAAACAACTCTTGCGGCTCCGCGACGGTGCAGACATTGTAATCGGAACTCCGGGCCGCGTCCTAGACTTGATGGCGCGGCGTGCGCTCGTCGTTTCGGAACTCCAGTGGATCGTACTCGATGAGGCCGACCGAATGCTCGACATCGGTTTTCGTCCCGACATCGAAAAGATTTTACGGCAGGTTCCGAAAGAGCGGCAGACGTTACTCTTTAGCGCGACGCTCCCCGCACCGGTCGTCAAACTTGCGGAGCGTTATATGCGCGACCCGGAAGTCCTCGACTTTTCGGAGAAAGATGTCGCCGTCGATACGATTGAACAGTTTTACGTTACGATTGATCCAGAGCGGAAGTTTGATGCTCTCGTCAAGTTGATTGCTCAAGAGAAGCCGACTCAAGCGATTGTGTTTTGCCGGACGAAACGCGGCGTTGACAAACTTGCGCGTCATCTTGAACGTTGCGTTGCATCGGTTGCGGTGATACACGGCGACCTCGCGCAAACTGTACGCGACCGCGTGATGACCCAGTTTCGCAGCGGTGCGATCAAGGTGCTTGTTGCAACGGACGTCGTCGGACGCGGAATCGATGTCAGCGGAATCTCTCACATCATCAACTACGACATTCCGGCGTTCTGCGACGACTACGTTCACCGCGTCGGGCGCACCGGCAGAATGGGACGCGAAGGTGTTGCGTTTACGTTCGTCACGACTCAAGAAGGACAACAGTTAACGCGAATCGAAATGCGGATCAACAAACTTCTGAAACGTGCAAACCTCGAAGGTTTTGAGTCGTTCACCAAACCGACCGACGACACCGCAAGCGACGCCGACTCCACCGCCGAGTCGAAACCGGTTTACGGAAAAAAGGTACGCAAAATCCGCCGGGCGTTGTGACGCGGACAGCCCGCTAACAAGTTTGACGGCGGATAGTTTTTTATCCGCAGATTGCGCAGATTTTCGTCTTTCATTAATTATCGTTTCCGAGCAGTTCTTTTTTTTCACACGAAGGCACAAAGGCGCGGAGAGGAGAGAACGCGGAACACGCGGAAAAACGGAAGACGCGGAAGTCTGAATTCCGTGTCTTTCCGTCCTTCTGCGTTTTCCGCGTTAAAATCCTTCTTTGTGCCTTCGTGCCTTTGTGTGAGGCTCCTCAAAAACAAAGTACATTTACGAAAATTGACAGGTACTCCTAAACGATTACACAAAACGCTATGCGCATAAAAATCTGCGCCCATCTGCGGAATCTGCGGATTAAAACCGAAAACTTGTTAGCGGACTGGTGACGCGGGTTGGGGATGTTGTCTTCCCCTAGCGAAATGGGGAATCGCGTGATATACTCGCCACCTGTGTTTTGAGAGCCGTGGTATGGTGCTGCGGTTCGATGGTGTTTCACATCCAAGAACGAGGAGAACAACTATGACCAGTCGTCGCCGTTTTTTGAAGACCGCTGCCGCCGCTTCGGCAGCAACAACCGTTGTGCCGTACTGGATGAGTTCGGAACAGCCTGTCCGTGCGCAAGCCGTGAGTGACCGACTCCAAATTGGGTGCATCGGTGTTGGTGATATGGGACGCGGCGATGCCCGCGACTTCACAAATCTTGGTGACGTTCGTGTCGTCTGCGACGTCGATTCCGAGTACGGTGTTGCCAATGCCCAGAACGACGAAAACATCGGTGTCAAACGCGATGGAAAGAAAGTCGGAAAGCCCGATGGCGAGAAAGATTATCGCAAAGTTCTCGAACGTAAAGACATCGACACCGTTTCGATTGTCACGACCGATCCGTGGCACGTCAAGATCGCCATGGAAGCTCTGCAAGCTGGGAAAAACGTCTTCTGCCAAAAACCGCTGACGCTCACTATTGAAGAAGGCCAGATGATTCGCAAAGCGGTTGCGAAGTATCCGAAGCTCGTGTTCCAAGTTGGTACGCAGCAGCGTTCGCAGCACGATCAGTTTTGTCTCGCCGCTCTGATGGTTCGCAAAGGACTGCTCGGCGACATCAAAAAGATGACGTGTGACATCGGCGGTGCCCCAACCGGTGGCCCGTTTGAAAAGGCCAATCCGCCAGAGTGTCTCGACTGGGACTTTTGGCTCGGCCAGTGCCCGAAGACGGATTACATGGAGAAGCGAGTGCGATACGAGTTTCGCTGGTGGTACGAATACTCCGGCGGTAAGTTCACCGATTGGGGTGCTCACCACATCGACTTCGCACACTGGGCACTCGGCGAAACGAAGCCGGGTTGTTCGCCAACGACGATCACACCAGTCAAGATCGAACACCCCGTTCCGTTCAAAGATGGTTATCCGACCGTTGACAACTGCTACAACACAAGTCACAAGTTTGAGATTTCGTGCAAGTTTCCGAGTGGTGTTGAGATGGTTGTCACCAGCGACAGCAAGGATGGAAACGGCATTTTCATCGAAGGGACGAAGGGGCGAATGCACGTTGATCGCGGGCGAATCAAGGGGCTTCCCATCGAAGAGAAGTGGCACGAAAAAATTACCGACGCAGACTTCGACGCACTCTACAACGGCGTCAAGTTTGACGGCTGGCACAAACGCAACTTCGAGACGTGCATCAAAAACGGCGGCACGCCAGTCTCCGACCCGATCAGCCACGTTCAAGCGATGCAGTCGTGTCATCTTTGTGCAATCGCCGCACGTCTTGGCCGCGAACTGAAGTGGGACCCGAAAGCCGAGAAGTTCATCGGCGACGACCAAGCCCAAACGTTCGTCTCGCGCACGCCACGCAAGGGGTACGAACATCCGGTGGTTTAACGGGTCTTAAGGTCGCTGGTGTGACCATCAATCATTGCGCGGGCGGCGACGGCAGCGATAACTCGCGCCGCCCCCGCTTCGCGCAATGTTCGCGCCGCCTCCGAACAACTCGCGCCCGTCGTCATAACGTCGTCAACGAGAACAACTGTACGTCCCGCGAGAAGTGCTGGATTGCGAACGGCAAATGCGTCGCGGACGTTCACGAGCCGTGCCGCGACCGTTCGGTGAACCTGCGTTGGCGTTGCACGTTGTCGCCGCAAAACGCGAAACCAAACCGGACAACCAAGTTGCTTCGCAACTCCCGCCGCGATAAAGTCGGGGCCGTTCACGCCTCGCCAGAGACGACGACGCCAAAACATCGGCATCGGAATTACCGCGTCAACCGTAAACGGCACGAAGTGCGAACGCTGCTCGTCAACGAGCCATTCACCGAGCGTCATCGCCGTCGAGCCGAACAGGTCGCGTTTGGCATTGAGAACAAGTTCTCGCAGCGCGCCGCTGTAACGACCGAGAATAACCGCTTGTTCAAAATGGAAGTCTCGCTTCTTGCACGCCGGACAAACTCCCGTCGTGTTTCGGCACTCCGCACCACACCTCTTGCAATACGACGTTGGCGAAACGACGACCTGTTTGCGGCATAAGTCACACAAGCGTTGTCCGGTGACGGAGTTCGCATCATCAGGAATTGCCGCGTCGCAAACGTAACAGACTCGCGGCACCACAACGCCCATCGCACAGCGACCACACCGTAGCAACCACGACACACCCGCGCGGCCAAACCGAATGAGCGTCATTGATGCACCGCCATTTCTTTCGCTTGCCACGAATTGCGGCGTAAGAACTCTTCGGCGATGGCGTTGCGGGCGGCGTGTTTTTGTGATGTCCACGCAGGCGCGACGAGCCACGGCGGCGACGCCTCGCCCGCGACACGTTCGATAACCGTCGTTGGCGGGAGGCGTTCGATTACGTCAACCGCGAGCGATGCGTACTCTTCCAGTGTCGGGAGAGCGACACACCGCTTGCGTTCCCAGAGTGTTGCAAGCGGCGTGTCGCGGACGACGTAGAGGTGGTGCAACTTCGCCGCGTCGGGCGCAAGTTCGGCGACGCGATTTGCCGTCTCGCAAATCATCTCGCGTGTCTCGCACGGTAAACCGACAATGAGGTGAACGCCCCAGCGAAGTCGCCGCGACCGCAGTCGTTCCGCCGCTGCCGTGAAGTCGTCCGCCGTGTGGCCGCGACAAAGCCATTCAAGGGACGAATCGTGAATCGTTTGCAAACCCACATCTACTTGCACGAACGTCGCGCGGCTCATCTCGGTCAGCAGATCGAGAACTTCATCGCCCAGCGCATCTGGGCGCGTGCCGATGACAAGACCTACAATATCTTTGTGTGCAATCGCTTCGTTGTACACGTCCCGAAGGCGTTCGAGTTGTGCGTAGGTGTTTGTTGCCGGTTGGAAATATGCGAGAAACTTCGGCGCACGATAACGTCGCCGCAGTTGTAGAATACCGTGATCGATCTGTTCGGTGATCGAGACCAAACCGCTTTGACGCGACGGGCTGAAAGTGGTGGCGTCGCAGAAGATACATCCGTGGTTGCCGACACGACCATCGCGGTTTGGACACGTCATCCCCGCATCGACGCTCACCTTCCAAACCGACTCGCCGAATTGCGCACGCATCGCCAGCCCCAGCGGGTAATAGCGATACCCAAGTTCTCGCCACGTTGCGGCGTTGTCGGCGATTTTGTTCACGGTTTCAGACAAGGTTAATCTCCACACATTTTGACCGTGCGAAGTATACCCCGCTTGCCGCATTCAAAAAGGAGGCCAACTCGGTGTGATGTACGCAGTGGGGTTATTCAAGAAATCCGTTCCCTATCCAATGCGGCGTTTTGGGTTACAATACACAAATGGCCGACACAAAAACAACACCGATGATGCGGCAGTATAACGAGGCGAAGAGTGTTTGCCCCGCTGCGATTCTGTTCTTTCGGATGGGCGACTTTTACGAGATGTTCGGCGACGACGCCGTCACCGCCGCGCCGCTCTTGGGACTCTCAATCACGTCGCGTGACAAAGGCGAAAACGCTATGCCGATGGCCGGATTTCCGCACCATCAGCTCGATTCGTACATCGCCCGAATCATCGCCGCCGGTCACCGCGCCGCCGTCTGCGAACAGATGGAAGACCCCGCAACCGCAAAAGGGATCGTCAAACGCGCCGTCACCCGAATCGTCTCCCCCGGAACCGTCATTGACGAAACGCTACTCGATCCGCGTGCGTCCAATTATCTTGTCGCCATTGTCGCAGACGGGCCGCTCACCAGCGACCCACTTCCGCTCGCACGCACCGGCGGACTCGTCGGACTCGCGTGGGTCGAACTCTCAACCGGAACTTTCGCCGCAACAAGTCTCGCGGCGAGTCAACTCCCCGGCGAAATCGCACGCATCGCCCCGTCGGAATGTCTCGTCGCGCAGTCGCTCGCTTTGCCCGCAACGTTCACGCAAACCCTCATTGGTGCGATGCTCACAACTCGCCCCGACTGGGCGTTCACAAAACATACAGCCACAACTCTTCTCGCGGCACACTTTCGCGTCCAGTCGCTCGAAGGTTTCGGATTCGACGCATCCGAAGGTTCGTCACTTGCAATCCGCGCAGCGGGCGCGGTGCTCGATTACCTCAACGAAACGCAGCGTCAATCGCTTCCACACATCGTCACACTAACGCCGTTTCGTCGCAGCGACCAACTCGAAATGGACGACGCAACTCGTCGAAGTCTCGAAATCACTCGCACGCTCCGCGACGGAAAACGCGAAGGCTCGCTCCTCGGCGTACTCGATCACTGCACAACATCAATGGGGAGCCGACTCCTCTCCGAATGGGTCGCCGCACCGCTCACCAACATTCACGAACTCACGCAACGTCAAGACGCGGTTCAAGAACTCGTCGCGTCCGACATCGTTACCACCGGACTGGCAACGCTTCTTCGGAGCGTCTACGATTTGCAGCGGTTGCTGACTCGCGTCGTTCAGCGACGAGCGAATCCGCGCGACCTTTCCGCCGTCGCCAAAACGCTTCCGATACTTCCGCAAATTCAAAATCTTCTCGCAACCCTTTCTGCACCGCGACTCGTTACGTTACGCGAACAGATCGATCCGTGCAAGTCGCTTTGTGAACGTCTCTTGTCCGCGCTAGCCGATGAGTGCCCGCTCGTTCGGCGCGAAGGCGGGATCATCAGACGCGGCTACGACGCAACGCTCGACGAATACCGCGACCTCGCCCACGGCGGCAAACAGTGGATCGCGTCGTTTCAAGCCGCCGAGATCGCACGCACCGGCATTCCGTCGCTCAAGGTTGCGTTCAACCGCGTCTTCGGTTATTACATCGAGATCACGAACACTCACCGCGACAAAGCCCCAGCGACGTACACACGCAAACAAACGCTGGCCAATGCCGAACGATACACGACGCCCGAACTGAAAGAGTACGAAGAGAAAGTTCTCTCGGCTGAAGAGAGTGCGGTTTCGCGTGAAGAGTTTTTGTTTGAAGAACTTCTCGAAGCGACTGCCGCGCAGCATATCGCAATCGCGCAGACGGCGGCGGCGTTAACGCAACTTGACGTGTTATCGAGTCTTGCAACGCTCGCGCGGCAGCGAAATTATTGCAGGCCAAAACTCGTCAGCGAACCGATCTTGCAAATCGTTGGCGGGCGTCACCCAGTTCTCGACGCGATGATGCCAGCGGGGACGTTCGTTCCAAACGACGCTACCGCCGAAACGGGAACACTTGCGATCATCACGGGTCCGAACATGGCCGGAAAGAGTACGTTCATTCGGCAGCTCGCGCTGATTTCTGTTATGGCGCAGATCGGTTCGTTCGTTCCGGCGACATCGGCGACCATTGGACTTGTTGATCGTATCTTTGCGCGAGTCGGTGCAAGCGACGAACTTTCGCGCGGACAGAGTACGTTCATGGTCGAGATGACGGAAACGGCGCGTATTCTCCACAACGCGACGCCGCAAAGTCTCGTGATTCTCGACGAAGTTGGTCGCGGCACGAGTACCTACGACGGCATTTCGCTGGCGTGGGCGGTGGTTGAGTTCATTCACAACAAGATCGGTTGCCGCACGTTTTTCGCCACGCACTATCACGAACTCACGTCGCTTGAGGAGTCGCTATCGCGTGTCGTCAACCTCAACGTCGCGGTGAAGGAGCACGGCGACGGCGTTGCGTTTTTGCACCGCATTGAACGCGGTGGTGCCGACAAGAGTTATGGCATTCACGTCGCGCGGCTAGCGGGTGTTCCGCAAGATGTTTTGACTCGCGCACAAGACATTTTGCACGTCCTCGAACAGACGCATTCTGCGACGAATCCGCCGCGAAGTACGCGACCAGCATCGGCAGTTTTCCAGCACCAAACGTCGCAGGGCAAGGTACAGTTCTCGATCTTCGGTGCCGACGATCACCCAGTTCTTGACGAGCTAAAACGTGTTGACATAAGTGCGCTCACGCCCGACGAAGCGGCGTCGCTCGTGGCACGTTGGAAGTCGCTGCTTCCGAGTTCGCAGAAGAGACAACGTAGTTAGAATACGGTCACGGCAAATCGAGCACCTGCACAGCGGTTCGGCATAGCCGAACCCTCCAAACGCCTACGGCGTTGATAACTGGAGGGTTCGGCTATGCCGAACCAGAACTACCAAATCGCCCCAATTTGATGTTTCCGAACAAGTCGAGTTAAACGCCAAAGACCGCAGCGATCTCATTTCGAGATTGCTACGGTCTTCGTTGTCACGGGGCGTTTTTGGCGTCAGACAAGTTCTTTGCGGGCACCGATGAGTGTTCGCAGACGTTCGGCCAGCAAGGCACAGTCGAACGGTTTACGGAACGTCTCGTTGATGCTCGACCTGTCGAAGCTCATGCTCCGTCCATCGTCTGGGAACAGAGCGATGGTGATGATGTCCGCGAACTCGTCGCTGCGGCGGAGGTTTTGGCATATCTGGAGGGCTTCCATCTCACCGATTGAGAAATCTACAATAATACAATCGGGGTGAAAACTCTCAGACTGGATTCCAGCGTCAAACCCACTGGCAGCGACGGAGATACGGAACGATTTATCTCCCGGCAACTCACGGCGAATGTTTTCAATCAACACCTGTTCTTGCGCTACGATCAGAACTTTGGCGATGGTTGCGTCCTCAAGGTCGCCGAGCGGCATACCGTGTTCCTTGAGAAACTTGATTAGCTGATCACGCGGAATCCGCCGGTCTTGCGACCCGGGGATGCGATACCCCCGAAGGCGACCCGAATCGAACCACTTACTGACGGTTCGCGGCGCGACCTTACAAATTTTAGCGACTTGACCTGTTGTAAAGACCTTCATTGCAGGCTCTCCCTTTGGCGACACACTTGGACACGACTTCAATCCGAGACGACTCTCCTTAAGCACTCGAAACGCCGATGCCCGATTCAACTCACTCCACCTGTCGGCGGAGTTACGGCCACCCGCTTCACAGCGAGTAACTCAAAATCCAGCGGCCTTCGCTCCGAAATCATCGGCTTACCTATCGCTCTAGCGTGAGCTAATCTCAAGCCCACCGCCTAGCAGCTTCGATACCGACCAAACACAAAACCAATCCCCACCCAATGCTTTTCGGGCGAAAACCGCCAAGAGGGGAATCGGTAGAAGCAGTTATAAGACTTTAGCCAGAAATAACAGTGACACCGGTTACCGCTTGACTTTTGCAAGTGTGTCGTTATAAACTCCCCTCCTTACGGCGTCGGTTCCTTCAGTGTGAGGATGCTTCACAATGACCTTTCCCAAACTAACAAAAGTTTTCTGTCTATTTTACACGGTTGCAATCTTGGCGACGACGATCACTGCGCACGCCAGCGACGCAGAGCAGTCATCAGCTCTAACTTCTGCTGGCGTTTACAAAACTTCGCCAGAGTCGCAGACGCAACTTCTCGAACGAGCAAGCAACGCCGTTCTCTGGGTGTCGCAACTCGGACGCCAGCGAGAAGACGCACTCCAGCCGAGCGAAGTCCGCGAAAAACTTACGCCGCTTGAGGCGATGCAAGCCGCGTTGCTGCTCGATGCGACGATCACAAAACTCCAAAACGCCGAACGCAAAACTCCCGAAATCCCCGACGAAATCAAACGTGCTGAAGGTGCGATCATCACCATTTTCGGTTTGGCAAAACGCATGGAGATCACTCCCGAAGAGGCGTTCGAGATCGTCGAATGCCGCTTCGCACCAGACGACATTGATCGCGTTGCCAAACTCGGTGCAGCAACAGAATTCTTGGAAACACTCCGCAATCGCGCCGCGACGTTTCTCAAAGACGAACTCAATGCCGCCGAAAAAACCGTACTCACGACCGAAGGCGATGTCCACGCCGCCTCTCCTCTGGCAACGATGAAAGCGGCGGGAGTTTTGGCGAACGTCGGTCATCCTGCGCTGGTCTACTGGTTACTACGTCGCTTCAACGCAACTGATCCGTCCGACGCCGAGTGCGCGGAGATCGTAAATGCGGTCGGTATTCGCACGCTCACTTCGCTGCTACACGACGCGCGTTTCACACCGGAAAACGCAAAAGCTATCGAAACGCTCACAACACGGGCGTCGCGTTTCTTCAAAGGCCGCGACGGAATAGAGGCCGCACTCAATAAGCTCACCTCGCGTGACTCCGCCGAAAGACGCGAAGCCGAAAAAATCGTCTGGCGCGGCGGGAAAGTTTCGGTATCGGTGCTGCTGAACACACTCGCAACCGCCAGCGACGACGACGCCAAATCTATCGCCGCAACACTCAAACCGATGGGACGAACCGTTCGTGGTGCTCTCGTCGAACTGCTTCTCAACGCGAATGAACCAATCGCCGTCGAACGCGCCGCGACGCTCCTTGCCCAAAGTCAGCAGTCTAACGAATTGCTCCCGCTCTTGGCCGTCGTCTACGACACTCGCCGCGACGCCGGACTCCGCGACCGCATTGCCGCGATTGTGCGCGAACGCTGGAAAACTGTCGCTCCGAAGAGTGATGTCGTTGCAAGTTTGTTGCAACGAGCACGCGATTACATCGAACGAGCGACGCCACTCAAAACCGACGCCGATGGCAAAGCCGTCTTCTGGAATTGGAGCGACGATGCCGACGGTAATGCTGCTGGCGATGGTACCGCTGGTGTCGTCTCGGTCGCACTTCCTGTTGACCTTGCGTACCGTCTGTTTGCGTTTCACTACGCCAATCTTGCACTGGCGATTGAGCCGGAAAACCGCGAAGTGCGTCAACTTTTCGTCATAGCGTTTCTCGAACGCGGTGCGTACCTCGTTGGGCGAGACGAATCTGCGGAGGCGGTTGACGCCGCACTTTTGTCGCTAGTTGAGCCGCCGCTGTTGGCGAGTGAACTTGAGGCCGCACTCTTGGAAGCGGTAAACTTGCGGCAACTTGCGGCAGCGACGCGAATTGCGAACATCCTCGGTGAACACGCAACGTTCGGTGACATCGCCCGCTCTGCGAACACGTCAAACGGCGACGCGGCGGTGCTCGTGCAGATGGTTCGTTATCCCGATCCGCGACTGCGATTCGCGGCACTTGAAGCGGTCGTTCACATACTTCTTGCTTCCGACGACAGCAATCGTCCTTTCGCTGGGAGCAGTTGGGTTGTGGACGCGCTTTGCTGGTTCGCGCGTGGCGACGGGAACAACACGTTTCTCTCAATCGCTCCGAAACAGTCCGACGCAACGGCTATCGGCGAAGCGATGCAGTCGCAAGGTTATGACGTTGTAGCAGCGACGACGTGCCGTGAAGGGTTGTCGCGTCTCATTGAGTCGCCAGACGTGACGCTCGTTGCAATCGACGCGCGTTGTGTCGCGCCGTCTGTCCGCGACTTGCTCTTGCAGTGCGAAGGACGCGAAATCCCTGTTGCGGTTTACACACACGACGAACGGCTTTGGAGCCGCGAAACCGAGCCGCTAACGACACAAACGCGGTGGGAACGCCGCCAATCGCAGACGCGAAGTCAAGGCGTTTGGAGCAGTCCGATGGCGGTGGTGTTTCCCACGCCAACAAATAGCGACGCCGTTCGCACAATGATCGCAAACCTGATTGAGCAGACCGGAGTTGATCCGATACCGGAACCGATTCGTCTTGAGCAAGCACGCGAGTCGCTGGTTTGGCTTACGGAACTCTTGAAACGCCAGCGCGAGTCGGGCGTTTCGATATTCAATCACGACGGGATTGCTGCGGTCGTCGAATACGCAACGCAATCGCCGTATACGCTTCGTCAAGGGATCGAGCTTGCGACGGAGCTTGACGGTGTTGCGGTGCAGATACGTCTTGCCGATTTGGCGATGGCGTCGATGCTTTCAGACTCGTTGCGTGAGTTTGCGGCGAGTGCGTTCAAGACGCACGTCGAGCGGTTTGGCGTTCTCCTTCGCGGCCAACAAATCACGCGAATCTACGACGCCTACAACGCCAGCGAAACGGAGTCGCCGGAAGTGCAAAAGATTTTGGGTTCGCTCCTTGATGTGATCGAGAGGAAAAAGAAGTGACCGTGCTTGTTGTAACGCTTGTCATACTCTTTCTTATTTCGTGGGTATCGTCGGCCCTTGCGCTCTTTTCTCGCCACGATTTGGAGACGCTCTGCGAGCGGGACGGAAAGCTCGACACGCTCAGCGAGATATTGAAGGAGCACCAGTGCGTTGCGCAGTCGATTCAAACTCTCACTGTAATCGCTGCTGCGGCGGCAACGGCTGCGCTGACACTTGTTTTCGTCAACAAAGTGGCGTCGCCGACAGATGGCGTGCTTGCGTGGCTAGTGATGGCATCGGCGGTTTTGGTTGGCGTCGTCATTCCGCTCTGGATCGTCCCGCCGCTGGCGCGGCTGACGGCGGTGCCGATTGTCTACTACGGTTGGCGTTTTTGGTTTCTTCTCGCCTTCGCGGCAGTGCCGCTCACGATGGCTGGTGCGTTCGTGGCTGCTGTCATCTATCGCCTCGCCGGTGTCCCAGACATCGAGAGCGAAGAAGAAGCGTTTGAAGAAGAAATTCGCACCATCGTCACCGAGGGTCACCGCGAAGGACATCTCGAAGACGACGCCCGCGTGATGATCGAAGGCGTCATCGAGTTGAGCGAAGCGACCGTTTCCGAAATTATGACGCCGCGAACCGATATGAAATCGATCCCGAATTCGCTCTCGTGGGACGAAATGCTTGCCGAAGTTGTGGCGGTTGGTCACTCGCGGATTCCGGTCTACCGCGACAACCGCGACGACATCATCGGGATTTTAATCGCCAAAGACATTCTCACCGTTCTCTCGCGCGACGATGCGGCGGAGCGGCGTCCGTGGACGAGTCTTCTCAAAGACCCGCTCTACGTCCCGGAAACGAAGCCGGTCAATCAGTTGCTGCAAGACTTTCTCAACAGCAACGCTCTAGCACCGGAGAGTGGACGCGGTGAGCAGTCGCGGTCGCGGCGTCACAGTCATCTGGCGATTGTGCTTGACGAATACGGCGGCGTTTCGGGGATTGTGACGCTCGAAGACATTCTCGAAGAGATTGTCGGCGAGATTGTTGACGAGCACGATCCGGTCGTCAGTGCTGCGGAGATTGTGCCACTTGAGAGCGGCGGATTCAGCGTCTTGGGACGGACACACATGGACGAAGTCAACGAGAAAACGGGGCTTGCACTCCCCGAAGACGACGACTTCGACACCGTTGCCGGATACATTTTCTCCACGCTCGGACGCATTCCGAAAGTTGGCGAAGTGATTGAACTAGAGTCGGCGGAGCAACATTTTTCCGTAACGATTCTCGAAGCAACACCGCGCCGAATCGAGCGAGTGATAATCGAACGGGTAGCGGAACCGAATGGGTAGAGTTGCCGGAAATCTTTCACTCCCCAACGCAGATGCAAACAAATCTCATCATCAATGCCGACGACGCGGGGATCGCGCGGTGTGTTAACGACGCGATAGTCGCGGGCGCGCTCGCGGGGAAAATCACCGCTGCAAGTCTGATGGCGAATATGCCGCTGGCCACCGACGCCGCCGAACGGTTCGCACGCGAAACGCCACAACTCGATGTCGGTCTCCACTTCTGTCTCACGAGCGGTCGCCCACTTTCGTCGCCGAACGATGTCACGCTCCTCGTCAACGAAGACGGAAAATTCAAACTCGGCTTCGTCGGTCTTCTGCGAAATGCTGCTGGGAAAAACCGCGAAAAGTTTCTCGCGCAAGTCGAGCGTGAACTTGTCGCACAACTCGATTGGTGTGACAAACACAAAGTCGCGCTGCGTTTCATCGACGGGCATCAGCACGTTCACATCATTCCCGAAATCGTCGAATTGGTTCAGCGTGAAGCGGCGCGGCGGCGCCTCTTCGTTCGCATCCCCGACGAACCGCTCGGAAGTTGGTCGCGTATTTTCCGCCGCGCGCGACACTGGCTCGGCGGCGGGATCGTCAAGAAGTTGATTCTGTCGTCGCTCTCACGCCGCGCACAAAACCAAACTCCAAACTTGCCGCTGATTTATCACGGCGTTCTCGACACAGGAAAAATGCTCTTCGCCGCGTGGGACGCTCTCTTGCGTTCGCCGCATACTCGCGGCAAGACACTGCTAGTCAACATCCACCCCGCAACGGAAGAAGCGGCAAATATTGTCCTCAACGAGCTTGATTGTAGCGACGCCGATTACGAGTTCTTACGTTCACCGAATCGCATCGCGGAGTACCGTGTTCTCGAAACGATTGCGTGGAATGAACTCATCGCCGATTGCGGTGTGACGATTGTGCGGTTTGGGGTGTAGTAAAATTTAGTTGCGGGCGTGAATGACGTATTTTGCCCCAAAGGGGCAGCAAGAGCTTAGCCGTGGGTGAGCGGAGCGAACCCACGGTATGGAACCCCAAATACCAGAAAGCCCCAACGGGGCGCAAGAATTGAACCGCGTACACAACTCTTACGCCCCGTTGGGGCTACGGATTTTGTTGTGGATGCGTACCGTGGGTTCGCGGAATACCGCTCACCCACGGCTAAGTTCTATCGCCCCGTTGG
>JBOFSQ010000108.1:0-82680 GCA_051651625.1 Thermoguttaceae bacterium
TAGCTGCGGCATTTTGTGATGGGAGTGTGCGTCCGATTTCGGACTCGATGGACAAAGCAACATTCCGCGACGCGATGAACCCAACAAGCGGACGCGCCTTCGCCGCGAACGCCTTCAATTAGTGCGTGACATTGTGACCAAGTGTATCATCACACTTTCATCGGGCGGACACGCATGTCCGCCCCTACAGTATAAACGTTCTCTCTGACTTCCCGTCTTCGCGGGAATGACGAAACCCTGCGCCCAATGGCGATTCTGGCACTCGCTTACGCTTCGTGTTCTGATTCTGGATTCGGGCACTCGCTTACGCTTCGTGTTCTGATTGCTTTACAACCGTGGCATCGGATTTCTTCGTCCCATCGGGAATGACGACAATAGCCTTGAAGAAATGTATGACCGTGGTATACTCCGCCACCTATGAAAAGTCACGCTACATCTTCAGACATCCAGATCGACCGCCGCAACGGCGAAAGCGTCGTTTCCGGCCCGCCGGAATCGGTATTTCCCGACTGGCAGGGCGACCAAGAACGCTGGCTCTTTGTCGCCCCGCACGACGACGACATCGTTTTGGGGTGCGGACTGACGTTCGCATGCGCAACCAGCGCAAACATCAAAACTTGGGCCGCCGTCGTCACGACAGGGGAAGTCGGCTACTGTCACCGCGAACAACGTCACACAATCGCTGGCACCCGCCAAAAAGAATGTGCCGACTCGTTCAAACTCCTCGGTCTATGCGATGAGAACCTCATCCGCCTCGGCTACCCCGACGGCGGACTTCGACACTTTGCGGGGTTCCGAATCGCAGAGAACGGAACCAAAAACAGCGGACCGGCACCTATTGCGGAGACAACCGGCCTTCAAAGCTCGTTCACATGGCTCTTGCGGAAAGTCGTACCAACGCGGCTTTTCGTCCCGTCCGTCACCGACCTCCACCCCGATCATCGTGCGGTGAGCGAAGACATGATGATCAGCATCTTCCACGCTTATGGCGGAATTTGGCCCGAACTCGGCGAAAAACTGCCAGCGATCCCAGCCATCTACGAGTACGCCACATACAGCGACTTTCTGACGCCGCCAACGATTCGCGTTCGCAGTACGCAAGAAATGCTGGAACGAAAACTGGTGGCAATCGAGGCATACCGAAGCCAAGAACAGATCGGAATGGTCGTTGACGTGCAGCGAAAGACCGGTGCAAAAGAGTTTCTACGCGAAGTCCGCTTCGACATCTTCAGGCCAGAACTCTGCGATGCACTGTTCAATGGGGTTCAGAAGCCACGAGTGTGTTTCACGTCTTGAGTTATCCGCAGATTTCGCAGATTCACACAGATTTATTTCCTCATCATTTATTAGCAGTTCTTTTTTGCGCAAAACTCCTAGAACCCACAAGACGTGACGAGAACAGTGACAAAAAATCTGCGACCATCTGCGCAATCTGTGGATTCATCTTCTCTCCGTACCTTCGTGTGAGAAAAAAGAACTGCCAACCAATCACAAAAGGAGAAAACCATGCAACCTTGGGAAATCGGCGTTTTCGCCAGTATTGATGCGGGCCTCGGCGTTCAGCTTGAGGTCGTCCGCGACCTTGGAGTCAAGACGGTGCAGCTTCATACGCCGCACAAGCCGAGCCGGACACCCGAAAAGGCCCGCGACTTTTCTGCCAAACTCCGCGACTACGGTATCGCTATCACGACCGTCGTCTGCGGCTTTGACGGCGAAAGTTACGAATCTATCGAAGTGACGAAGCAAACCGTCGGTCTTGTCCCAGAAAGTTTCCGCGCCGCACGCATCGCCGAGACGAAAGAAATCTCCGACTTTGCCAAACTCCTTGGCGTCCGTGAAATCGGTTCGCATATCGGTTTCGTCCCGCACGACAGGTCGAGCGCGGCATACAAGTCAATCGTTGAGGCGACGCGCGAAGTTGTGAAGTACGCCAAGAACAACGGCCAAACGTACCACCTCGAAACGGGCCAAGAACCCGCCGACAATCTCCTCGCGTTCATCGACGACGTTGCAGTCGATACACTCTTCATCAACTTTGATCCCGCCAACCTGATTCTCTACGGGATTGGTGACCCCATCGGTGCGCTCAAGAAAGTCGGCCACAAGGTGCGCGGCGTCCACTGCAAAGACGCCATCGCTTCCGACAACCCCGGCGTAACGTGGGGACGCGAAGTACCGTTCGGACGCGGTGAAGTCAACGCCAAACTGTTCTTGGAAACTCTCAAAGCAACCGGCTACCGCGGCGCACTCACCATCGAACGCGAAATCCCCGAAGACCCGCAGCGACAGAAGGCCGAAGTCGGCGAAGTGGTCACGCTCATCAAGTCGCTCCGCAACGAGGTGCTGTGAACGTCCGTCCACTTGCCTCGCAGACCGAACCACTTTCGCACTCCACCCGACTTCTACACTTCACTCGCGCCGTGACCGTAGCATCTCCCCCCACAGAATCGCTTGAGGCTGCATTCTTGTCGGCACTCGCAGCCGAAGTCGGTCCGACTCGTCTTCGGGCGTGGACCGGTGCGGGTGTGGAGATTCGTGTCAACGCGGGAACGGTGACGGTTTCAACGACGGGTGTTTCACTCCTCGACTGGATGCGTGTAAACTTTCGTGACCCGATTTGTGCGGCGTCGCGTGCGGCGTTTGGGCGTGAACTGCCGATACGTTTTGAGGTCGTTCCGGTGCAGAGCGAGCGTGTGGCGACGGGTGTTTGCAAGGTGACGTGGGGCGGCCCCGATGCGGCAGCTTCGCTACCTGCGGCGGAAGCGGCAGTGGAAGTGGTGCACGCGGCGCACGTTGCGTCGCCGCCGCACAAGCCACAAGCCGTGGGTGCGGTTGCATCGGCACCGGAGAGCGCGGCGAAGCCGCGTTCGGTGATGACGTTCGACAACTTCGTTGTTGGGATGTCGAATCGGATGGCGCGGACTGTCCTCGATCACGTCGTTGCCGAACCCGGAACGATGACGCCGCTCTATCTCTACGGCGGATCGAGCGTCGGTAAAACGCACCTTCTCGAAGCGACGTGGCGTGCGGTTCATCGTCGTCCGAAGAGCAAACCGCCAATCTTGATGACATCGGAGCAGTTCACAACTCACTTCATCGGTGCGCTTCGGCAGAGCGGTGTCCCCAACTTTCGTGCGAAGTTTCGCGGCGTCTCGATGGTACTCATCGACGACATCCCGTTCCTCGCCGGAAAACGTGAGACGCAGGTCGAGCTTCTCAACATGTTCGACACGTTGCTCGCCCAAGGAGTTCAGATCGTTGTGACAGGTGATCGTCCGTTGTCTGCGCTCACGATGCTTCGGCCAGAGATTGTCGCGCGTTTGTCGAGCGGTATGCCGTGCGAAATCAAGCCGCCCGATGCGTCGATGCTTCTCACTATCGCGCAGCAGATGGCGCGTCAGCGTGGACTCGACGTTGCAGACGACGTGTGCCGTTATCTGGCAGCGTCGGTGGGCGGTGATGCGCGTCGTCTTTCCGGTGCGCTTCATCGGCTTCACGCTGTAACACTCGTTGCACCACAATCGATCACGCTTTCCGTTGCGCAAGAAACGCTCCACGACATCGCAGGTGAGAGCGGCGTGGTGACGCCCGCGCCGTCGCCGCTCGGACTGGCCGAAATCGAGGCGGTTGTTTGCGAAGAGTTTGGTTTGTCGCCGAGCGATTTGCGGTCGGCGTCGCGGTCACGGAGCGTTGCGCAGCCGCGAATGGTTGCGATGTGGCTGGCACGTCAGCACACGCGGTTCGCACTCTCCGAAATCGGAACGTTCTTCGGCAATCGCAGCCACAGTACGGTTCTCGCCGCGCACAAACGTGTTGCGGAATGGCTCGAAAGCGAAAACGAAGTCACCGCCACCGTGACAAAACTCGAACGACTGCTCACGGTCTCATCGCAACGAGTCTCATCACAACGTCGTAAGTGAGGACACCAATGCCTGCATCACTCTTTCAGTATGAGATGCTTGCGACGACGTGGGTCTTCGTCTCTGCACTGATGACGATAGCGATATTCTTCAAGTTCAACCGAATTTGGAGCGTGCGAAACCTCGACCTCGTTGCGGTGATTCTCTCCGGTGTGGGACTCATTTATCTGGCGATGAACGAGATTTGGCTCGGTTCGATTTGGATGATGTCGCTATGCGTACTGCTGATGGTGCGAATGCTATTCGATACGATTATGGTGCGGCGTCCACTTTTAGAGCCGAACTTGACGCTTGGCGGAATGGTCTTTGCGTCGGTTGCGCTATTGGCGTTTTTGGTTGCGGCGGCGAGTGTGAATCGTGGGGCAAAAGTTGACTCGCTGCGTGCGGTGCGACTCGACCAAATTCTCACCGCGCGTGCTGAAGCGGCGCGGCGTGAAACGACTGTCGAACCCACGCCATTTCCAGCGCGCCCCGGTCTGCCGCTCTTTCACGAATTTTGTCGTCGCGTCGAGGTGCTCCTGCTGCCATCGCCGGAGATGCAGAGCGAAATCGTTCGCATACCGCGCGATGCGTCGCAGCAAGTTCTCGAATCGTTGCCGCTCGTCGTCGAGCCGCCGCTCACAACAAACGCCGAGACCGACATCATCACTCCGGTTGCCGATGCTGAACCGTCTACTACGCAAGAAACCACACAATCACCAATCTCCGCGCCGACACCAATTCTGCCAAAGTCCGAGGCGACAGAACCGATTCTCGTTGTGGGACTTGTGGTCATTGCGATAAGTCACGCGATGATTGCACTTGGGCTGGTGCTTGTCGGTGGTCGTCACTTCGGGAGTGTGACGACTGGTATCGCCGCTGCTACGTTGTATTTGCTGTTGCCATACACGCACCAAATGGTAGGGCGGATCGACCATTTTCTGCCTGCTGCGATTTTGGTATGGATGGTATTTTTCTATCGGCGTCCGCTGGTTTCGGGGTTTCTTTTGGGGATTGCGAGTGGTCTCATCTTTTACCCGATATTTTTGGTGCCGCTTTGGTGTGCGTTTTACGCGCGGCGTGGGTGGTCACGTTTTGTCATCGGACTGGCAGTGGCGGCGACGGCGTTTCTCGTTGTCCCTTACTTCAGTTCACCGACATCTGCGATGTGGATTAATTCTCTTGGGGCACTTGCTGGTATTCCCGCGTTCGCAGGTACAACGCTCGACGGCATTTGGCTCTATGTGAACCCAGTCTATCGCATCCCGATCATCGCCGCATTTGGAGCGATGTGCATTGGCATGGCGATATGGCCATCACACAAACACCTCGGAACGCTCCTGTGCTGCTCGACGCTCGTTCTACTCGGCGTAGAATGCTGGCAACCGATAGAAGGCGGTATCGCAATGGGGTGGTTTCTGCCGACGCTCGTGCTAACTTTCTTCCGCCCCAATCTCGAAGACCGCACCGTTGCTGCGGTTTATTGATGGTTGTTGCTGCGGGGCTGTTATACTCAAGACGGTTTGAATTTCCCGTACCAAAACGGTAGCGGCCCAGCGAGGCGTCATTGCCGCAAGCCGCGGCACGACGGAGGGCGAGGCCTACAAATCGACCCGTAACGGGTCTATTGCGTCCGTTGACAAAATTGCACAAGCGGCGACAATAGCGGGCATGATGTTGTCACACCAATTCTTCAGCAAGTTGTTCGGTTTTCTCGCTGCGCCCGTTATGCGCGGTTGGTTTGCGACGCTCGATTGCAAAGCAGTTTATCACAACGAGGTTATCGAACCAGCGTTTGGGCTTGATCACCAGCGTCGCATCTTTCTATTTTGGCACGAACACCTTCTTCTGCCGCTCTCGCTTTGGGGAAACTGCGAAATCACGATGCTCTTGAGTCAGCACAACGACGCTTCACTCGTTGCGACTCTTGCACACCAGTTTGGTTACGACTGCGTTCGCGGTTCGTCGGGGCGTGGGAGCGTGCGTGCGATCCGCGAGATGCTCATGGCTGGTACTGGTCGCCACCTCACGATCACCCCCGACGGCCCGCGCGGGCCGCGTCGTCAAATGGCTCCGGGAGCTGTATTTCTAGCCGCAAAATTGCAGCTCCCGATAGTATTGCTTGGCGTCGGGTTTGAACGACCATATCGGTTCAACAGTTGGGACAAGTTCGCAATTCCAAAAATCGGAAGCCGCGTCCGAATCATTTTAAGCGACGACCACTGGGTCCCTGCATCGCTCGACAAAGAATCCCTCGAAGCACACCGCCTTCACCTCGAAAATGAACTGACTTCACTCACCAACGAAGCAACGCTCTGGGCCGAGTCGGGACGTACAATGTTTGGTGAGAAGCCGAAGTTGGTCGGCCCGAAGTGTTCGATGCTTTATAATGCTGCACCGTCGTCGTAGACGACGATTCAACGTAACTGTTCACGGTTTGCGCTGGCTTGTGTTGGCAGCCGGAAACGGAGCCGGTACTCCGGCGGAGTGACCGGTTTGTGAAGGCGACGCACTGCAAATCCGGTCACTCCGAAATCGGAGTACCGATTTCTCCGTTCGCGGCTGCCATTGCGGATACAACCGTTAATGACCGTGAACGGTTACGATTTAACCAACGGAGAACACCAAAGATGAAACGAACGATTGCAACACTGTTCGCGCTGCTTGGATTGTGCGCGATTGCGTTCGCCGCAGACGCACCGCTTGTCGAAAAATTTCCGGTGAGCACCGAGGCATCGGCGATGGTCGATGACGAGTTGCTGCCGCAAGGTGGTCTCACGAGCGAACGAGTCATTGACGTGATGCGGCGGATTCCGCGTCATCTGTTCGTGCCAGACGGTTATCGCGGACTCGCGTACCGCGACATGGCGTTAGCAATCGGATCGTCACAAACGATTTCGCCGCCATACATTGTTGCGACAATGACGCAGTGGCTCGACCCGCAGCCAACGGATCGCGTTTTGGAAATCGGTACGGGGAGCGGGTATCAGGCGGCGGTGTTGTCGCTGCTAGCGCGCGATGTCTACACGATTGAAATTGTGGAGCCGCTCGGACGCGAAGCGACAGAACGACTCGAACGACTCGGCTTTAGCAACGTTCACGTCCGAGTCGGCGACGGTTACGCCGGTTGGCCCGAAGCGGCACCGTTCGACAAAATTATTGTGACGTGTTCGCCCGATGCGATTCCGCAACCGCTCATCGACCAGCTTGGCGAAGGCGGCAAGATGATCATCCCTGTTGGTGAACGTCACCAGCAGCGGTTCGTTGTTTTGACGAAGCGAAACGGTTCGCTCGACGAAGAGCGGCGCGATGCGACATATTTTGTCCCGATGACGGGCGAAGCCGAGTCACGCAGGCGCGACAAACCCGACGGCGCGCACCCACAACTCGTTGGCGGTAACTTCGATGAGACGTACAGTTTTGATGGAACGTCCAGTGGCCATCCACTCGGTTGGCACTACGCACGCGGTACAACGGTGGTGACAGACGACAAAAGTTCACCCGACGGAAACTACTTGCGTCTTGTCCGCGACGCGACGCGGCGAATCGCGCAGGTCATCCAAGGAATTCCGGTCGATGGCACGTCTCTCACTTCGTTGCGTCTGGAATGGCTGGCGCGGACGAAAGACGTTTCTGCCATTGATTCTGCGTCGCGTGTACGAACGCCGACGGTGTACGTCATTTTCTACAACGCCGAACGCCACATCGTCGGCGAGACACAAATCGGTTACACCGCAGGAACGACGCCGTGGCGACGCCAGAGCGGCGTTGTGACAGTCCCGAAAACGGCGTGCGACGCGAACATTTTTTTCGGTCTCTTTCAAGCGACCGGCACGCTCGACATCGACGACATCCGCCTCACCGTAACGCCGCGAAAATTGCCCTAGCCATCGGTAGCAAAAATCGGTAGACTTGTGCCAATGAATGTGGGCGAAACGGATTTCGCCCGCGCACTTTTCCTTCGATTTTGGTTCAATCTATGACGGCACAACGTGAGAGTTTTGGGAGTTGGTTACTGAAATCGCCGCTTCTTTGGGGCGGGGTTTTGACGTTTGCGTTTTACGCAGCGATTCAGAACGGGTGGATAACGAATCCACAGGTCGTCCGTTATTTTGCGTCTCACCCTGTTGAGTACGTCATAACGGCGATGTTTGCGGTTGGGTTCGCGGCGATGCTGATCAAGTTTTTCGAGGTGGGGAACGACCGATCAGTTTTGCAGCAGCAAGTTAGTCCGCTTGGGGAGACGCCGCTTGCGCGTCTTCCGGTCAGCGCATGTCGATACGATTTGGAGTGTGTTGCAAACTTCGCCAAAAAACACGGCAACTCGGCTTACACGCAACGTCTCGCAGCGGCACTTGGATTTATCGAGCGCAGCGGAAATGGTGGCGGGATGGGCGATCTCGACCAAGAACTTCGTTACCTCGCCGACGAGGGGTCGATGCGTCAAGAGAATAGTTATGCTCTGGTGCGAATGATTCTTTGGGCGGTGCCGATGCTTGGATTTTTGGGAACCGTCGTCGGTATCACTCTCGCGCTCGGCAACCTCGACCTCACGGCAATACAAGAATCGAGTCAGAAACTTTCGGCGGGGTTGTCAGTTGCATTCGACACCACTGCACTTGCGATTGCGCTCGATATTTTTCTCTACTTCGTTCAGTTTGCGATACAGCGAATGGAGACGCAATACGCCGACGCCGTTGAGGAGCGTGTGGCGACAGAACTTCGTGGACGTTACGAGTGCGAACCGGCTACAGGACGTTCTGAAGTTGCTGGCGTGCGTAAGACGCTTGAAGCGATGTCGCGGCATTTGGAGTCGATCTTGATGACACAATCGGAGGCGTGGGGACGTGCCGCAGGCGACCTCACCGAGAGGACATCGCAACTGGCGATACACGCCGCCGAACAGATACGTCAGGTACTTGTCGCCATTTTGAACGACGCCGACTCCACACTCGCGGCGCGACTTCAAAACTCCGTTACGACATCGCTCGACGCTGTTGAAAATCTTCAGGCCAACGCCATCCGCCAAACCGAAATGCTGAGCACGTTAACCGGCACAACGCGCGACCTGATCGGTCTCGAAGAACAGATTCACGCCAGCCTTAACGCGATTGCGCACACTGGTAAACTTGAAGAGACCGTCAACGCGCTTGCGGCGGTGATTCACCTTCTCAATGGAAAACTTGTCGTCGCACCGCGAACGAAACTTGGGGCAGCGTGAGTAGTTCAGGTTCGGCATAGCCGAACCCTCCAGTTATCAACGCCGTAGGCGTTTGGAGGGTTCGGCTATGCCGAACCCCTCAGTTATCAACGCCGTAGACGTTTGGAGGGTTCGGCTATGCCGAACCGCTGTGTGAGTCAAAGTTATCCCGAACAGGTCTAGTGCATCGCCAAGCCGCCGCTGACATCGACAGTTGCGCCCGTCATGTAGTTTGCCAGTTCGCTGCACAGAAAGACAACCATCGCAGCCACTTCGTCTGTTTGGCCGAGTCGTCCCAGCGGGATGCGGCGGTTGTATCGTTCCGGGTCGGCAGCGACTGATGGTGCGATGATGTCGGTAAGCATAATTCCGGGGGCGACGCCGTTGACGTTGATGCCGAGTTTCGCGCAGTCGCGGGCGAGTGAAACGGTGAAACCGATGATCCCTGCCTTCGCCATGTCATAACTCGTCTTCCCCGTTTCTGAACCGCGAAACGCCGCCTGCGACGAGATGTTGACAATCTTGCCGCGCGTCGCCGCCGCCGTCATTCGCCGCACCGCTTCGCGGGCACAGAGAAACGTCCCCTGCAAGTTGATGTCGATCCCTTTGCGAAACTCTTCCAGCGACAAATCCACGCACGATTGATACGGACAATAAGCAGCGTTGTTAACGAGAGCGAAAATCGGACCGAGTTCGCGCTCGGTCTTGTCGAACATCGCAATCACCTGTTCTTCAGACGCAATGTCCGCTTCGACGGCGATAGCGGTACCGCCACTCGCTACGATTTGCTGCACCACCGCATCGGCGTCGCCGCGCCGCGAACGGTAGTTCACCGCCACTCGCGCACCTTCGCCCGCAAGCATCGTCGCCACACTCCGTCCCAGCCCCGACGCCGCTCCAGTCACAAGCACAACACGATCACGCAGTTTGAAATCCATTGGTTTTTCCAGTAGCGGTTAACGGTTAATTTCGTCATTCGGTGCTTATCGTGAAAGACGGAGCCACACCATCACTTCAGCAGGGCATCAAGGTCAATCCCTTTCAAGTCGATGACGCCGATTGTGTGTGGCGTGCTGTTGTCTTCGAGGTCGATGTTGGCGACGTAGAGTTTGTCGCCGCGGAGGCACACCTCGGAGCAGCGATCAAGTGCGCCAGCTTTCTTCGCTGCCGCGTCGGGGTTCGTCGGATTTTTTGCCAAAATCACACTCTTGCCGTTCGCAGGATTCATCGCCACGACGGCGTTCCCAACGTAGTCAGCGAAAAAGACGATGCCGTTTGCTGCGATCTTGATTCCGTCGATACTTTCCATCGGGCCGCCAGTGTTGACAACGTGGTGCGCGGTGACACTCTTGCCGCTGTTATCAAGCGAGACTTCGATCAGTTCTTTGTCACCGAAGTTTGCAACATAGAGTTTGCCGTCTTGCGTCAGCCCAAGACCGTTTGCACCGACTTTCCACGCTCCGTCGCGATCTGCGTCGCTGGTCTCGAAGCGAAAAATGAAGTGCGAGTCGCGCCCGTATGGCTCAACGCGAAGCGGCCCCTTCGGAGATGCGCCGCTGAAGCGTTCGTCAAGACGACTGAGCGTGAACGCGAAGACACCGCTAGTCATCGGCATCGTGACGATGGAAGGCTCAATCTGCGTCTCGGCAACGTAGAGAACGCCGTTGTGAATATCCAAACCGTTGGCTTGAACAAGCCCTTCGATGACAGTCTCGCAGCGTACCGGTTTTCCGCCGTCGTGAATGACGCGAAGGATGCGCGACTTGTGATTTGGGTTTCCGCCAAGACACTGGCTATCGGCAACATACAAGTGCCCGTCGGGACCGAATGCGATTCCGAGCGGCGTTGCGCGACCCGTTTCGGGGTGTGCGGGGAGCGTGAAATAGTGTGAGACTTTGTCGCTGGAATCAATCCGCAGCAGCGACGCATCCCCCTTTTCGCCGATGACGGGAACGGCGAGAATAATGTCGCCGGTCTGCGGATGCACCGTCATTCCGTCGGGGTGAAGCATCCCGTCACCAAGCTCAATGGCCTTGAACGGTTTTGTGACAGGCTCCGCGCCGTTTGCATACACAGCAAGCAGCATCATGGCGACAAACAGAAACATGTGGCGTGAACAACTCATCGTGGTCTCCTTCGTTTTTGTGGGACGTGGTTAATTTTTCCTGTAACATCTAACGGTTAATTTCGCCATTCGGCGCGTACTCGGCGGGAAGCTATCCGGCACAATTCGTGTTGATGTCGTGCGGTGAATCGGACACGGGAAGCGTAAGCGAGTGACCGAATCGCCGTTCCAACGTCAGCGTTTTGTAGAGAACGGATTTATCTGTTCTGCAGAACAATCACACGCGCCGCATCACAACAAAAGCAGGGAAGGAGCAAAGCGTACCCACGGACAGCGAAAACGCTAATAACACGATTGCACACGTCAACAAGTTTTATCACTGGTGATGCGTTGAGCGTGCGCGTTCTTGGTGCAATACTTCCATCCAATCATCCATCGAAATACCTGTCTCGACCGACGGTACGTCGAACGGCGACGACGAATCTTCCGCAACGGGCATAATCGAAAACATTGCGCCGTCACGCCGCCGTACTAAAACCTTCCCGTCAACTTCTGCTCGGTCGAGCACGCTTCCCAATTGTTGACGCGCTTCGGAGTAAGTGTAGATGTTCATTTTAGACCTCCATAACTTCGATTGTAAGTTTGCGGGCGATGCGTTGCAGTGGTTCGTCCAAAGTCAACAGCGGCGATTGGCATTGCAATGCGCAATCTAAAAAATAAGCGTCGTACGCATAGATGTTGTATTGTGCTGCTAACGCAATGACATTTTTCATGTCCACATCGACATAGCGCAGAGGAATCATTTGAAACACATCCCATGCACGTTGCAGGGGTTTGCAGGTCGTTCGTTTTCGTTTAATCATTGCGGAAAAAGCGTTGCCGATTTCCCACATAATCGAAGCTGGCGCAATGAGTTGCCGCCCGCGCGTCAACGCAATAATCTCCTTGCGTTGCGGCTCGCCCATAATCACGGCAATCACCGCCGATGTGTCCACGACAATGTCCATTCGTTTAGCCCCCATAATTCGTTCGATAACTGCGTACTAAAAAACACGCGACAAGCAGACGCGATAGCGTGTAGCCGCATCGCGGCGTTCTTATTATAGCCGTGGGCAAGACGTACTCTTCGCAGCCCTCGGTTAGCGACCCCAAATTGCAGGCGGAATGGAGCGTACTCGCACAATACGCGAAACTGCGTCATTGTGGCGGAAACGTCGATATGGTATAGGTCTAGCAGGTTTCCAACCATTGTTTGATACGCTCCTTCACATGCCCCAAATCGCTACAGGTCAATATGGGTATCAGAGCGTTTATCTCTTCAACGCTCAAATTCCACCATTGCATTCTTTGCAATAGCGTGACCAGTTCGTCATCGAATCTTTTTCTTATCTGCTTCGCTGGGTTTCCGGCGACAATGGCATAAGGGAGTACGTTATGTCCGACGACGCTGTTCATTCCAATGATCGCGCCGTCGCCAATATGA
This sequence comes from Thermoguttaceae bacterium, assembly GCA_051651625.1. Lineage (GTDB taxonomy): Bacteria > Planctomycetota > Planctomycetia > Pirellulales > Thermoguttaceae > JBOFSQ01. The sequence continues at coordinate 12,648 of JBOFSQ010000108.1, forward strand.
ACACCGGGCAATATCGTCACGTTTTGCCCAAACCAGACATCGTTACCAACAACAGTGTCGCCCCGAAGTGGCATTTGAGAGAGCGGTGGCACCTCCTGAAGCCAACCTTCGAGAATATAAAACGGGAACGTAGAAACGGCGTTCATTTGGTGATTAGCACCATTCATGACAAAATTAACGCCTGCCGCAATCTGACAAAACTTTCCAATGATCAGTTTGTCGCCGCAGAAATCGTAGTGGTGTGTTACATGGCTTTCAAAATCGATGCCACTGAAATAGGTGAAGTCGCCAACAATAATGTTCGGTTTTGTTATCGTTGGCTTGACGTATGTCACCGTTTCAAGGTTTGGAACTGGGAACACTTTATGCGGGTCGGGGATTGCACAATTTTGCATACGCCGACCTTTCTCAAAAAGGTGTCCGTTTTCGGTTGAATAACAACGCGTCATTGAACGTCAGGTTCAGAGCATGCGCGAAAGCATAGCCGTTTTCGCGTTTTTGGCAAGCGAGACGCGCGGGGAAATGTGTTGTCGCGTGTGATTTGGATTCCCGCTTTCGTGTCGAACGACGAGTTCTGCGTCCAATGGCAATTCGGGCACTCGCTTACGCTTCGTGTTCTTGTTCGGACGCTTCGCGTGCTGATTGTTCTGGTCGCTCGCTTACGCTTCCCGCTCCGATTCTGGGGAATGCTTATTCTGCGATACGACTCCACGCTGGGGCGAGGGCGTCGAGGCAATGTTTGTAGCGTTCGTATTTATGCTGATAAGTTTCGGCGAGGTCGGGGTTTGGATGATAGACGCGGTCGATGGCGACCATCGCCTTGCACGCCGCTGCATAATCTGGCGCAATACCAACCGCTACCGCACCGCCTATCGCCGCACCGAGACAACCAAGTTCGGTTCCGGCTGGGACTTCAATCGGTATCTGAAAGACATCCGCAAACATCTGCGCCCAAACCGGACTGTTAACCGCACCGCCAGTAAGACGTATCGTACCGGGGCGCGGGCGAAAACGGAACAGACGCTCGGCGTGCCAACGATGCCCGAATACAATCCCTTCAAAAATAGCACGAACAACGTCCGCACGAGTGTGACGACCATCAAGACCAAACAGACAACATTTAGCGTCGTGATCGACAGGATTCCCGTACAGAAATGGGAGAAAGACAATGCCGTTGTCGCCGCGTGGATCGGTCTGCGCGACAAGGTTGCTGCAATAATTGTAGATGTTGGTTTCGTCGCCACGGAACGCGAAGAGAGCTTTGTCGCTCTCGAAAAACTGCGAGACAAACCACTCAAGATTGCTCGCCGATGTCGCACTCCCTTCCAGCATGAGATAATAGCCGTCGATGCTGTAACGGCTCGTCATAAACATCTCTTCGCTGACGATTGGCGTTGTGGAGATGTACTGATTGTTCCCCCAAGTTCCGGCGATCATACAGAAGATCGATTCGTCTGTCATGCCGACGGCGAGTCCGCAGGCGTCGATGTCAAACATACCAGCAGCGACGGGAGTTCCCGCGACGAGTCCAGTAGCAGTCGCGGCGTCTGGTGTGACATTTCCGCAAATATCCGACGAACGGCGTAGCGGCGGCAACAAGTTTCGGTAATCGCGGAGTCCCCAAGCATCGAGAAGTTCGTCGTCGTAGTCCGCCTTGCCGACATCAAGAAGACTCGTCCCCGACATGTCCGTCAGTTCCGCAAACGCTTCGCCCGTGAGACGATAACGCACAAAGTCTTTGCACATAAAAACGTGCCGCGCGCGGCGGAGCGATTCTGGCTCGTTGTCGTGGAGCCATCGCAGTATCGCGTTGGGCTGACCCGCCCAGAGAGTCTGCATCGTCTTGGCTATGACAGTCGCAAGCACGCCGTCGCGCTGCCACTTTTCAACGTAGCTGCGGGCGCGTGTATCAGAAGAGATGATGCCGTTGCGAACAGCGAAACCGTTCGCATCGACGAGATAAAGTCCGTTGCCGTGCCCAGTACAACTGACACAAACAATCGCTTTCGGATCGATAGCGGCTTGTGCAACAGCGTCGCGGATGACTTCGCAAGTTCGCGCCCAGAGTGCGTCCATGCACTGCTCTGTCCAGCCGGTGTGTTGGTAGATGTGCTCGATCTTGCGCGTTGCCATTCCGCACTCGCTTCCGCGCTGATCGAAAACCGCCGCCTTCACCATCGTCGAACCGCAATCAATACCGACGAAATACTGTGTCACAAAAACCTCCTTCGATTACACGCCACAACGGAACAAACACAACCGCAAACATCATCTGGCAACATCTTCATAACTCGGAACGGGACGGAAGTTTTCTTCTTCACGAAACTTCAAGTTCTTCTTCCCGTAGTATGTTCCGTAGTATTGACCGTTGGAATCGACCCACGTTGTTATTTTCACACGATCTTCTGGCGTCATGTCGGTGAAACATTCACTCTTCGGATCGGTGATACGTTTGACGAGTTTGCTGGCGTGCGAACCGAGCGTGTACGGCGGTAGATAATGGTTGTTCCCCGCTTTTGGATGGTTTTCACCAATGACAGGGAACGGATCGCGTTTCATCAACTCCTCGTATGAGCGGCTGAAGTGTTGCGTCAATTCGCCGTCGAGGCGAAGTCCGCCTTTCGGATTTGTGCCGCCGTGACACGCAGCGCAGTATCGATCTAAAACAGGCTGAACATCGCTGGGATAATGAAGCGGTCTTGCACCAGTCTCTTCTCCCGGTTGCGGACCGGGTTGCTTCGGAGGCTGCATAAGAGCGAGTGGAAACGTCGCGGCAGTTTTTGAAACCGCGCCAGCCTGTTCGTGACAACCAACGCAAGAACGCACCTCGCCGGGGCGAAAGTTAACAAACGTCCGTTCACGCTGAACCTCCATAAAGTTCTCGTCGAGAACTTGGAAGAAGATATTCTTGTCCGCTCGGACGAGAAAGTTCGCACTCCCATCCTCTTCGACAGGGACAATCCCGTCTTGAAGTTTGAGTCCCAAATGCGTATTCAAAGAGATCGCAGAGTGCTGCTGATCGACGCAATCGTCTTGAATGTTCCCCCAAAAACGCCGCGCTGCCCAAGGTCGGGGGACTTGTTCGTTGACGCGAATATACTTTATCGTTCCGCGCGGAACGCCGTCGAGTCCGCGATAGACATCAGTGACAATAGCTTGCGCCAAACCGTTTTTTGCAAGTTCTGGATCGATTGTGCCTTCCGAGACGCTCTCTTTTTCTCGCGGTCGAATCGGGATCGCCGACCAACACGAGCTATCCGGTTCGAGATGCAGAAGTTTTCGTACACCGTGTTCGTCGATCAGGTAAAGTCCGTAGGCGTCTGGAGTGTTCCACGGTTTGTCGGGATTGTAGGAAACGAGAAACCGCTCCGCATCTAGCGGGAACGGGTCCATAAAAAGCGGACCTTGGCTCGTGTTACCGCGACCATCCCACTCGTAACTTGTGTGAATTAATCCTTCGGGCTGGAACGGTTTAGTCGCCCCGCCCGCGATATTGTCCCAACCCCACTGGTGCCGCGTATCGACCTCCGGCGTGATGTAAGTCACCGGATCGCCATTGCGAAGATTCAGATTCGTATCAATTCGCATGACCGTGCCGACACCGAGCGGCATGTGCGGTGCGCCGATGGCGACAAACAAATCGTTCGTACCCGGAATCGGACGCGCGACATGAAAAACCGACGGGAACACAATACTCGCACCATAAACTTCGGCTGACCCCGTTCCATCAGGACGCACTGCCCAAAGCCCTTTGTTTGTAGTGGCTCCGTTGTCAACGTATTCCCAACGAGTGTAGAGAATGCGACCATCGCGCATCACTGCTGGTGCCGACTCGCTCAATGAACTGTTCGAGAGTTTTTCGATATTGTTTCCGCTAGAGTCTGCGCGATACAGAACGCTCGTCGTCAGAATGTCAGGCCCGTCGCAGAGAATACCGAACTCGCATCGCGTCGAGACAAAACAGAATCCGCCATCGGGGAGATAGCACGGGTGCATATCGTCGGTGTGGTGATGATACAACGGGTGCCAATCCTGCCGATATTTTGCGATGCGCGCGGACTCGTCGGCTGGCGGAAATGTCAGTTGCCGCAGACCAGTTCCATCGACGCCAATTTCCCAGATGCGAAAACCTTCGCCAATCTTCGCTTTGTAGTCGAAGATGATTTTCTTGCCGTCATACGAAAGGTTGCATCGTCCGACGATTCCACTCGTGAGCGATTCGGGCAGCAGCGTGCGAACGCTTCCGTCATTCAGCGAGAGAACACACAGATCGCTTCCGAAGTATACACAGCCGTCGATGAAGTCGGTGTAGTAGTGCGATGATTGGAGTGTTTTTCGGCGGACGAAGAGAATTGATTCAACACCGGCAAGCAAGTTGCGCACATCTTCTCGCGTTGCGTTCATCTCGGTACGCCGTCGCTCCAGTTCGGCGAGGCGGATGCGGCGTTCTTGTTCTTCAAAGACATCTGCGGCAGGCGAGTTTTTCTCGTTCGACAGAGCCAATCCGCGAAAGTGCGGCATGTAGTTGTTTGTGCTCAAACGAATCGTGTGCTTTCCTTCGGCGAAGTCGAACGGCCCGAGCGTCTCCCATTGCAGATGTGCCGCGTGAAACCCGCCAGTCAGTTTGGAAAGAATCGGTTCCGCGATGACGTTGCCATCAATCGCCAGAATCGTTTCGCGTGATTCTCCAGAGGCGTACAAGATGTGGACGTAGTACGCGCCCGATGTTTCCACCTGCGCCGTCCACTCCACGAAACCACTCTGACCGTGCAAAACGGCGAGATTACTCCAATTTCCGTCGCGTGGATTGACTCCATCGCTTCGAGACGACATGTTCTCCGCAGGGATCAAAACATCAGCAGCGGACAAAACGCCACTGATAGCTGCGAAGAAAACCAAAGCCAAAAATACTGTGTTGTGTTTCATCGTTTGGTCGCTCATCTTTCTGGGGCTGGCAAAACTCAAACCGTCTTGAGTATAGCGGTGAAGTTCCCATCGTGAATGGGGGCAGGCATTTGCTACACCCATGCCATGGCATCCCTTGGTCTCGCGCGATTCTTGCGTATAATCTGCGGCGTCTGTTGTGTGTACACCTGCCCACTCATTAAGGAGATGCTCTCGTGTCTGATCGTGTTTACAATTTTTCAGCGGGTCCTGCTGTTCTGCCAGTTTCTGTTCTTCAAAAGGCGCAGAGTGAAATGCTCTCGCTCCCCGGCGTCGGGGCTTCGGTGCTCGAAATTTCGCACCGTTCCAAACCGTTCGAGGCGATTCTCGCTGCCGCCGAACAGAACGTTCGCACGCTCTTGAAAGTCCCCGACAACTACCGCGTGCTGTTTCTGCAAGGCGGTGCGCTCCTGCAATTTGCAATGATTCCGATGAACTTCGCTCGCCAAAACGGACAAGTCGTCGATTACATCGTGACCGGAGCGTGGTCGAAAAAAGCTCTATCCGAAGCCAAAACAACCATCGCCGCAACTGGCGGAGTATGCAACGTCGCGTGGGACGGAAAGAGCGTTTCATACAAACGCAAACCGTCCGCAGAAGAGATGAAGCTCTCGCCGAACGCTGCGTACTGCTACTTCTGTTCCAACGAAACAATCGAAGGAATTCGCTGGCCCGCAGAACCAAACGCAGGAAACGTTCCACTCGTTTGCGACGCATCGTCCGACATCTTCTCGCGTCCACTCGACATCACAAAATACGGGATGCTCTACGCCTGCGCCCAGAAAAACGCAGGGCCAGCGGGCGTCACGCTCGTCATCGTCCGCGATGACTTGGTCGCCCGCTCAAACGACGCGATCCCGTCGCTCCTCAACTACAAGCTGATCAGCGAAGCCGGATCGATGCTCAACACGCCGCCATGTTTTGCGATCTACATCATGCGGCTTGTCACCGATTGGCTCATAAACGAAATCGGTGGCCTCGAAAAAATGCACGCGATCAACAAAGAAAAATCGAGCTGGCTCTACGACGTGATCGACCAGTCAAACGGTTTCTACATCGGTCACGCGGAGAAAGAGTTTCGGTCGCTGATGAACGTTCCGTTTCGTCTGCCGAGCGAAGAACTCGACAAGATGTTCCAAGACGAAGCGAAAACACAAGGTCTAACTACGCTGGCCGGTCACCGCAGCGTCGGCGGATTGCGTGCGTCGATCTACAACGCAATGCCACGCGAAGGCGTAAAAGCTCTCTGCGACTTCATGAAAGACTTTGCAAAACGAAACGGATGAACATGTCAACCACACTTCACGCCCTCGCTGGTAAACCGGCACCGAAAGAACTGCTTATCGATCTTGCACAGATCGAGCGCGACTATTACGACAACCGTCCCGATATGACATCGTTCGGTCAGCGGGTGACGTTTGGCACGAGCGGACATCGCGGCAAACCGGAAGACGGGTCGTTTACGGAGTCGCACATCTTGGCGATTACGCAGGCGGTTTGCGATTACCGGGCGACGCAGAAGACCGAAGGCCCGCTGTTTCTCGGCAAAGATACGCACGCTGCGTCAGCGGCGGCGCAGCGAACAGCGATTGAAGTGCTCGCCGCAAACGACGTGTTGACGCGGTACCAAGCCCGCGACGAAGTTACGCCAACGCCAGTGATTTCGTGGTCAATCCTTGAGCACAATCGCGGACGCCGCGACAAACTCGCTGACGGACTTATCATCACGCCGTCACACAATCCGCCGACCGACGGCGGGATCAAATACAACGCCACACACGGCGGCGGTGCAGACACCGAAGCGACCCTCTGGATTCAACAGCGAGCCAACGCCATTCTCGAAGGCGGAAACAAGCAGGTTCGCCGCACGCCATACGCGACAGCGATTCGCTCCGACAAAATGGTTGCGTGCGACTTCCGAACGCCATACATCGACGCACTAGACCAAATCGTTGACCTCAAACTCGTCGCGGGTGCGAAGCTGCGGCTCGGAGTCGATCCGCTCGGCGGGGCAGGGCACCACTACTGGACACCAATCGCAGAGAAATACAAACTCGACATCACCGTCACCAATCCGGGTGTCGATCCGACGTTTGCGTTTATGACTGTCGATCACGACGGCAAGATTCGTATGGACTGTTCGAGTCCGTGGTCGATGCGCGGACTCGTTTCACTCAAAGACAAGTTCGATCTCGCATTCGCCAACGACCCCGACGCCGACAGGCACGGAATCGTCGCGCCGTCTGTTGGTCTTCTCAATCCGAATCACGTTCTCACTGTTGCGATTCAGTATCTTTTCGGTCATCGTTCGCAGTGGTCGAACAAGGTCAAGGTTGGCAAGACAGTCGTTTCGAGTTCGATGATTGATCGAGTCGTCGCAAGTTTGTCGCGGACACTCGTTGAAGTTCCGGTCGGTTTCAAGTGGTTTGTTTCGGGGCTTTACGACGGTTCGCTCGGTTTCGGCGGCGAAGAGAGTGCTGGAGCGAGTTTCTTGCGGATGGACGGAAGCGTTTGGTCAACCGACAAGGACGGCATCATCGTCAATCTTTTGATGGCGGAGATTCTCGCGCGAACGGGAAAAGACCCGGGGCAACTCTACCAAAACATCGAACGCCTCTTCGGCACGTCGCGTTACACGCGGATCGACCAACCGATTCTTGCCGAGCAAAAGGCGGCGTTCAAGAAGCTCACGCCCGACAAAGTGACGGCCAAAGAACTTGCGGGGCAACCGATTGTCGCCAAAGAAACCCGCGCTGCGGGGAACGGTGCAGAGATCGGCGGGCTAAAGGTGTCAACCCGTGAGGGGTGGTTCGCCGCGCGACCGTCGGGGACGGAAAACATCTATAAGATTTACGCCGAATCACTCGCCCGCGAAGAAGACCAAGAAACACACCTCGCCCGAATCATCGACGAAGCCCGCGTCATCGTCGCGGGAGCACTAAACTAACCGTGACTGACGGTGCGAGAAATTCAAAACCGTCTTGAACATCAATCCTGTTTGAGCAATCGTTGGGCGTCGCGTTCCAAGTCTTGGTATTCGAGTTTTTCAGCGGAAATACAGACGCCTTGAATCTCGCCACCCGCGAAGTTTTCCCGCGCAGAGTATTCTTTGCTCACCGGATCGCTCGATGCACGACCAATACGCATTACGCTGTCGAGTCCGAAACTGCCGGGCTGCGTTTGCATCGCACCTTCCGCAACAATTCTGTCGTCAACATAGAGACGCATCGTGCCGAGCGATTCGCTGTTGTCGCCACGTTTCTCCAGAACAAACTCCATCCCAAGAGTCTGCTTGCCAAGTTTGATCTTCTCACTCGAAACGTAATGCTGCTCCGGTTTGATCCCAAGAAAATTGTAGACGTAGTGAAGTCTCCCGTCCTTGATAAACAGCGAATGCCCGCCAAACCGCGACCCTTGCTCAAACAAAACACCACTGCAATCACTATCTTTAATATCGACACTCGCAAGAATTTTGTAAGACCGTCCGCGAATCGAAACGATAACATTGTCACGCAGTTGCACCGTGTCGGGATAATAAATCGCTCGGTCGCGCCTCGGTTCGTCAAGCGGACGACTCTCACGCAACAGAGCCGCAATCCCTCGGTCGTCCAGCGGCAATACGTTGTTCTTGTCCGCCTCTTCAAACCACGCTCGAATCAATGATTGCAGTTTTTCGGGGTGATCTGCCGCAAGGTCTTTTGATTCAGACCGGTCAACGTCAACGTGATAAAGCTGCCACCGATCTTCGTCGAAGTTCCCTTTGTCGGACGGCATCGGCGCGTGAACAGCAACCGCTTTCCAACCGTCTTCCCAAATGCCGCGTGTCCCAAACATCGAATAATACTGACGCTTCTTCTGCGTCGGCGCATCTGACTCCGCATCGAACGAGTACCGCATCGACACACCACTGAGCGGCGTTTGCTCGATGCCATGAAAAACGTCTGGCATCTCAACGCCACAAACGTCAAGAATTGTCGGGACAATGTCGGTCGCATGATGATATTGATTCCGCATCTCACCACGCGACTTTATCCCTTTGGGCCAAGAAACGACAAGCGGATCGCACGTCCCACCAGAGTATTGCGAATACCGTTTGAACATTTGAAACGGCGTCGAAAACGCGACAGCCCAGCCGGTCGGATAGTGTCCGTAACTGTCGGGACCGCCGAGGATGTCGATAGCACGCACGTTTTCGGCAAGGTCGTCGGGATAACCGTTGAAGAATTTGTTTTCGTTGACAGAACCGTTCGGGCTACCTTCGCCAGAAGCACCGTTGTCGGATGCGTAGAAAACAATCGTGTTGTCGAGTTGCCCGGTCTTTTCGAGATAGTCGATCAGGCGTCCGATTTGGGCGTCGGTGTATTCGGAGAAACCGGCGAAGACTTCCGCCATCCGCGAAAAAAGTTTTTTCTCGTCGGCGTTGAGCGAGTTCCAAGGACGAACGCTGTCTTGCAATAGGGCGAATTCTTTCGGCATTGGATTGATCGGCGTTAGAGCGGTGTCGCGTGGGAGAATTCCTTTGGCGACCATCCGTGGCAGCACCCACTCGCGGTACGCTTCGTAACCGTCGTCGAACTTTCCTTTATACTTGTCGATGTATTCTTGCGGACACTGGTGCGGCGCGTGATTGGCACCCGGACAATAAAACATAAACCACGGACGCGACGGATTGCTCGACTGCTGGTCTTTGATCATGCGAATCGCTTGATCGGCGATGTCTTTCGACAAGTGATAACCTTGTTCGGGAGTGTACGGCTGGTCGATGAAGCGATTGTCTTCGATGAGATCGGGATACCACTGGTTTGTTTCGCCGCCGAAAAAACCGTAGAAACGATCAAACCCTTTTTGCAGCGGCCATTGTTTGCGACTCGCTCCCGGTGCCACATCGGGAATTGGGACGTTGTGATTTTTTCCGAGCCAGAATGTACTCCATCCGTTGTCTTGCAAGACTTGGCCGATAGTTGCGCAGCTATCGGGGATACGTCCGTTGTGTCCGGGAAATCCGAGAGTTGTTTCGGTGACTGACGCCATTCCAGCGAGGTGGTGATTGCGACCGGTGAGCAGGCACGCCCGCGTTGGCGAGCAAAGTGCGGTTGTGTGCCATTGCGTGTACGTTATTCCATTTGCGGCGAGGCGGTCGAGCGTTGGCATTTGGATGCGTCCACCATAAGACGACCACGACGCCATACCGGTATCGTCGTAAAGAATGAAGAGGACATTCGGCGAATCTTTGGGAGCTTTCTTCGGTAGGTACGGTGTCCAATCTGGCGTTGAGTCGCGCACGTCTAGCTTGATGACGCCTTTGAACGGAATCGGTGCATTAGTGTCGGCGGCAAAAGTCGCAAGCGTTTGAAACGCAACAGCAAACAGAATTGCTGTTTGGAGAAAGAGCGATATTTTCATGATTTCGGTTTCCAGTGTGGCGAGGAGTGGACACAACGTTCAGCAAACGCTGCGGTGTTGTTGTACCACGTTGTTGCTATCTTACAACGCCACAACTGGGAGTCAATCCCGCCGATGATTCCGCTCTTCATCTTCTGCCCCCCTCGCACGGTGCGCGAAGCAATGTACAATTCCACACGAAAGATACAGAAAAACTTCGTGTGTGTGCTTCGTGAGAGTTCGTTGCAGCAACGCACCACTGCTGTGGATACCCGTTACGGGTAGATTTGTCGGCTTCGCCCACCACAAGACCGCGGCCTCGATGGGCCGCTACCGTTTTGGTGCGGGAAATTCAAATCGTCTTGAGTGGAAGCCTGCGAACGAACATACGTTTACAGATGTGGTCAGTAGACCGCCGCCGCAGAACTCGCCGTCGCATCAACCGGCATCCCGACTGCCACATCAACAACATCGTGTTGTCGGTTCCGTTGAATTGCGTCGAAGACTTCCTGTCGGTGAACGGTAACGTCGCGCGGGGCGTCGATCCCAAGACGAACTTTGCCGCCAGCGACCTCGACAACCATGACGGAAATCCGTTCATCGATCACAATACTCTCATTTTTCTTGCGTGATAGAACAAGCATCGTAAGCTCCTCTCGAATGTACTCAAACCGACCGACATCTCCAGCGTCAGAAAAGGTTTGAGTCTGCCCTATGGTGGGACGCAAAGAGACAAGTGTCAAATTAAAATTGACGCGAAGCGGCAGACGAGCTTGAGAGAATTGTGAAAACATTCCAAATAAAACGATTGTAGTGACTCTATGATATTCGGTTGGAACAGCAAACGGTCTACGAACTCTGAACCGTGCGGCGTCTTCGACACGCACGGCCACTTGACGCTCCCGCCGTTCACGCAGACAGATGTGCTCGACGCGGTGATGCTACGGTCGCGGCGTGGCGAGTTTCCGCCCGGCAGCGAGGCGATTGCGAGCACCGTTTTCAAGGGTGAGAAGTCGATTCAACTTGCGGGTATTGTCGTACCCGGAACGAGTGTTGCGACGAGTCGTGCGAGTGTTTCGCTGGCGGAAATAGTACCGCTCATTCACGCCGCTGTCGGGATTCACCCCAACGATTGCAACAACGTCACCGATGGCGACTGGCGCGAGATCGAGTCGCTCTCTGCGGAAAAACCTGTCGTTGCTATTGGTGAAACGGGACTCGATCTCCACTGGCGCGACGTACCGATAGAGCGGCAGCGTGAGATGTTTGAACGTCATCTTGATCTTGCCGAGCGGCGACGTTTACCAATACTTATTCACTGCCGCGAGGCGTGGCGCGAACTGATCACCATCATAAAACAGCGACGCCAAATTCACGGCGTCGTTCACGCCTTCAGCGGCGACACCGAAGACGCGCGAACCTGTCTCGAAGCCGGACTCTACATCAGTTTCGCAGGGTCGCTGACGTACCGTGCAAAAAAGTCGGTTCCCGTTTGGGAGGCGGCGCGTTATGTACCCGACGACAGATTGCTCGTCGAGACCGACGCACCGTATCTTGTCCCGCACGACCTCCGCGACGCAATCAAGACCAACGAACCGCTCTGTGCGGCGTTCGTCGCCGCAAAACTCGCCGAACTGCGACACCAACCGATCCGCGACATCCTCGCCACAACAACTCGTAACGCGAAAACGCTATTTGGCGTGTGAACGCGATTCTGTTCCGATGGACATCATTTACACTGTGAACGAGCTGCGTGAGTGCGTCACACAAGCCAAGCGAGCAGGGAAGTGTGTCGGTACCGTGCCGACGATGGGTGCGCTGCACGCGGGACACATTTCGCTCGTCGAGGCGGCGTGCCAGCGATGTGACTTCGTCATCGTCACGATTTTCGTCAATCCGACGCAGTTCGCGCCACACGAAGATTTCACCAAATACCCACGCACGCGAGAAGCCGACGTTGCACTGATCAAAACGGCGTCGCGCTCCAGCGACACCGAAATCGAAATCGTCGTCTTCGCGCCGAGTGCTTCAGACGTTTACCCCGACGGGTTCGCAACGGAAGTACACATTACCAGCGGTGTAAGTCTTCCCTACGAAGGCGCGACGCGACCGACACACTTTCGCGGTGTTGCAACTGTTGTTCTCAAGTTGTTTCTGATGAGTGGTGCTGATGTTGCGTTCTTTGGCGAGAAAGATTTTCAGCAGCTTGCGGTTGTGAAGCAGATGGTGCGTGATCTCAACGTGCAGATTGAGATTGTCGGGTGCCCAATCGTCCGCGAAGAAGACGGACTGGCGATGAGCAGTCGCAACCGATACTTGACACCGGTTGAACGTCGTCAAGCACTCTACCTTTCTCGCAGTCTCGCCACCGGACGCCGCCTTATCGACCTTGGCGTTACCGATGCCGATGCTGTCCGCAAAGCGATACGCGCGACGATTCTTGAGGCCGCGTCTGAAAGTGGTGGCAGCGATGTTGCCATTGACTACGTTGCCATCGCCGATCCGAACACACTCCAAGAACAAGAGTCGATCACGTCTGACGTTGTTGTCCTTCTCGCCGTTCGCATCGGCGCGACGCGACTGATCGACAACACTGTTGTCGGTGTCACCAGATAACACCCGCGTATCCGACGACACGACTGCGATCACCACTCGCCGCCGCGCTCGTTGTGTGACCGACAATTTCTGGCGTCGTTAACTTGCCGAGTAGACGAAGCGTCTCCATCACCAGAACGCACGGCGTTACTCCACACATCGAAATTTTGTTCTCGTGAACAACGCGGAGAACTTCGTGAGGGTCGCCACCGCGAATCGCGTCTAGTGCAAGTTCGTCAACGCGAAGCGTCTGCTCTTCGGATGCGAAGTGGTGCATGTCGGACGAGACGACAAGAAGCGGCATCTCCGATTTTTCGGCGAGTTCTTCCGCAAGTACCGTCGCAAGCTGTACCGCCGCATCGTGGATCGTGTGCCACGCCGCCGACGCCAACGTCACACCAACAACACGCACGTCGTCACGCCGGCGACGAAGAAACGGCAAGAGAACTTCAATGGCGTGTTCTTTTTGATGCGGTTCGGCGTCGAGATGAAAGAGATCGACGCCGATGTCGAGTCGAATCGCCAATTCGGTATCGGAGAGAACGTCACCACTCGCAAGTCGCCACAGACGGTGCGGCGCAATCGCCCAATCGCTTCCGCCGGGGCGATGCTTTGGTGCGAAGACAATAACACGGCGCGGCACCTCAATCTTCGCAAGCGTTGCCACCGCAAGCGAACCACTGTAAACCCAACCTGCGTGCGGCAACATAACCGCACTCGCAACACGCGGCGAAACCGTTGACGCCGACAGACATTCCATCGCCTCACACTCGCGGGCGATCTCGTCTGCCGTAGCCGGATAAAAACTACCCGCCACACTCGCCGCACGCTCTTCATCACCAACATTCGGACGCGATACACTCGTAACCAAAAGCGGCGAAACAGTTGAAGCGATTGCAAACGAAATGACATCACCAGCACGCGGCGGCTCTGCCATCACATACGCCGTCGCCTCTCGAACGAGCTGCGTAGGTGTCGCGGTCGGCCTGTAAAGAGCGATCCAACCAATTTCACCCGAAACCATCACGCACCGCGTTTGCGGATCGAGTACGTTCATGTCGTATTGTTGCGTCGTGCCGTGAATGATCGGGTCGTTGTAAACTGCAATATCGAACGTTGCGTCTTCGATCTCTTGCGTGGTCGCACCGAGACGCGAGACCTGTTCCCACATCATTTGCACGAGTTCCATCAGCGTAACTTGGAGCGATTTCTCCGGCCTCACGCCAATCTGCGAACATATCATCAGCGGACGATCAGGAAGCGCAAGCACAACCGCCGCACCCGATACACGACCATTCCAAAGCTGCGGATAAAGACGACTCGGCGTGCGCCCCAAAACAAGTTGATCAAACGCACTCTCACAAACTTGACGCAACTCACGAAGCTCGTCCTCCGTCGGTAACGACTCAACATCCGACGACTGCTGTACACGACTGGCAATACCGAGATCGCGTGCAATGTCGGGCGCGAGTTCGCCAACCGGAAACTTGTCGCGGACGCACAAACCTTCAAACGTGAAGAAGTTTGCCTGCGGCGACTTCCACGCATCGCGCGGCAGCCCCGCCTTGCGACAGACCGCTTCCAAAAAACCTACGGCGTCAAACCCATGTTCTGTTGCAACGCCCGGCAGCAGAAGTCCGCGACTGCCACCCAAAATAATCTGTATTCCGTGGCGTCCGATCTCGACAACTTCTGCACGCATCTCCGGCGCGACCTTCACCTTCGTCATGTCAGAAAGCAGCCAAACTTCCGTCGACAACTCGATCAGTTCACCGCTGGCGATTGGAGAGAAACGCGGGTCGTCGCAGAGCGCACGCTGCACCGCCAAATCGACCGCCTCGCCAAGCAACATCTTGTCGGCAAGACACCCCATACACGACCGCAATTCACCTCCACGCTTGAAACTAACAAACGCACCGATCACTTCGCGCGATGCAAGTTCTGGAACTGTTTGCGAGATCGTTTCACTTTCGCGCTTCGTAACGAGCGTTGCAACGCGAGTCGCTGCGGCGACGAAGAGGCGTCGCTGCTGTTCGGCGGTGAGAGAAAATGTCATCGTATCACCTGTGGTGTCGTATTCACAGTCTCATCGTATCCACTCTTTTCGGAACGTGGCGAGCGTGTGGAAGGCGGGCTTGATGTTTCGGTCGATGTCGATCAGGCCAGCAGCGGTGGCAGGGCATGAACTTGTGTCTTGCAGTGGAGACCAAAAGAGACCAGCAACAGAACGCTTCGCAAGAAATAGCGGCATCAGATGCTCTACCCACGCAGCTTGAGTCTGCGGCGACCATAGTGAAGACGCAGACGCTATTTCTGCCGGAACATCACCACAACGCGGCATTTCTTTCGGTGAACCGAACGTCCCTGTTTCGTCAGCAATGGCAGATGAACTCGGCACAGAGAGCGAGATAAAGACATTTTTCCCACTATGCCACCAAAGGTCGATGACTGAACCAAATCCGATTGGGTCACGCGGAAATGATTCGTCCTGATGAAGCCCCAAATGTGTCTCCAAAACGACAGCATCTACAGCACTCATCGAGAAGACCGTCTCGACAAGCTGCGATTGATACTGGTCTGAAGAGGCTGTGATATTGGAGTCGCCCCAAGGCTGATCGACACCAATCATCACGATTTTTTCAGCTGTCATACTACGCACAACTTCACTCAATCGGCGAGTGAGCGCGATGATGCGCGCGACCGAAAGACCAACAATATCGGTTTTATTGATCGCGCGAACCAGTGACCAAATGCAAACAGCGTAGTCAAACCGTTCAATCATCATACGAAGATACGCTTCCGCAAACGCCTCTAACGCACCGTCTTGTCGCAGCGTAGCAGTCACCCACGAAGGAAGCGATGCGCTGCGAAAATCGAGTATCGGTCCGCCGACGATCTGAAACCCGTAGCGGTGCGCCATCGCAACGCGGCGATCTAGTCGCTCCCAATCCCATTGTCCTTGTATAGGTTCTAATTCGCGCCATGTTGGCATCGGAGCAACACTGTGAAAGACACTACGCAACTCGTCGGCATAGATACCGAATTCGTAGAACGATTCGGGGGCCGAATGCGTGTTCATACCAGCGATTGTGAACAGCGGAATCCGATCCTGTGACCGCATCCGCACTTCAAGCATTGTCTTCGATACAGCCTTCGTTATAGCCCACACGACTTTGCGGATTTGCGCTAGAACCGTTGCGGCGATACTGTCGATGTCGCTGGCTGTTTCGTCGTGCATCACGAGGCGCCCGAAGGCTTGCATGATACTCTGTATCTGCTCACTGTGCTCTGGCGACGGCTGAAAACCGAGCGTCTGCCAATCGGCAATTCGACGCTGCAAACGACCGAGTGCGCCGCGACAAAGTTCCTTCAAAAGATGGTAAGGACGCAACCTCGCCACGAGCGTATCGGTCGATTCAAGAACCACGCCTAATTCGGGGTGTGGCACCAATACGCTCACCGTACCACTGATTGGTTCAGGAATTGATAGAATCAGTATACCATCGCGGTAAACTACAGAGTGATTGTGGTGCGGAACCCGTCCCCAACCGGAGAAAAAGGCTCGCTTGAGGAACTCTTCCTCCAGCACTCTACCACAATAGAATCTATACTCTGTCATGTTTGTTTAAGTAAGCGACCAATGGTCTGGAATCACCGCTTCTTTGCGAACACAAATAACGCCGTCACGGATCATTCCGTAATCGGCTTCTTCGGTGTCTTGAATTTTTTTCTCGTTGATCAAAAAGACACGCTGTCCGATGCGGCAGTCTTTATCGACGATTGCGTTTTCGATTACAGAATAGTCGCCGATTCCGAGTGCGGGGCGTCCTTTACGTTTGTTGATATTTAGTTCGCTCGGCCTCTCGCTGTAGTCGCATCCCATCAAAATCGAGTTGCGAATCTTCACACCACGTCCGATGCGGCAACGCAAACCGACGATGCTGTTTTCGATCACGGCACCTTCTTCGATGTCACACCCGTCGGCGATGAGACTGCCACGAATCGTTGCGCCGTCGATGCGACTTGGTGGCAAGAAACGCGGCTCGGTGAAGGTGGTCCACTGCGGTCTTGACAACTCAAACGGCGGGTTCGGCAGGGCCATCGCAAGATTTGCCTCGAAGAACGAACGGATCGTTCCGATGTCTTCCCAGTAACCGTCGAAGAGATGAACCTGTACATGGTGCGTCTTGATCGTCGCCGGAAATACTTCTTTTCCGAAGTCTTTCGACGACGTACTTTCGAGCACATCGACGAGCACTTTGCGGCTAAAAATGTAAATCCCCATACTGGCGAGACAGTCGCGTCCATTCGCGGGGACGCCGTGAGCATCGAGCCAAGACGGTTCAATCCGCACGTCATTGAGTTCTTCGGCGGTTTTGGGTTTCTCACAGAAACCGACGACGCGACCAGTGCCATCGACTTTCATTATCCCAAGTGCTGACGCCTGCGACGCCGCAACCGGAACAGCCGAAATCGTTACGTCTGCACCCGCTTTAATATGTGTCGCCAGCATCTCACGAAAGTCCATCCGATAAAGTTGGTCACCGGAAAGGATGAGAACGTGATCGATGTTGCGATGGTTTATGAACCCAAAGTTTTGTCGAACGGCGTCGGCAGTACCTTGGTACCAGTGATTGTTGCCAATCGTCTGCTGCGCTGCGAGAATCTCCGCAAAACCTCCGGTGAACGGGTCAAAGGAATAAGCCCGAAGGTGGTGGTGCAGACTTGCAGAGTTAAACTGTGTTAAGACATAAATCTGGTTGATCCCGCTGTTGATGCAGTTTGAGAGCGGGATGTCGATCAACCGATACTTCCCACCGATTGGAACTGCTGGCTTCGCCCGGTTCTTTGTGAGAGGATAGAGCCGCGTCCCTTGCCCACCACCGAGGATGAGTGAAATCGTGTTTTTCATGTTCGTATACCTTCTTTTGAGGAACCAAACCGTTACAGGTCTATCTTCGTCTAGTCATTCAGTCTCGCCGCAACATGTTAACGCTGTCCAGTATAACTCGTTTCGTCGCCAAAGTAAGAGCCGCTGCCAAAAGTTTGCCATTGGTCAGCGTTTGCCCAACATGCGTCATCCCACTCTCGCGCACTTCGCCAGTCTAACATTTTTCGCATGCGAGTTTCGGTTATAAACCGGTTTTTCCGGCATCGGATGTGATTTGACGTTAAGAGCGATAGATACGGGAGCCGAAACTACGCCAGTCTCTATGTCTTCTTGGGAAGCATAAGCCTCTCGTTGGGGCGTTTCCCTTTGTGAACCGTTTTTGCGGAAGAAGTATTAGGGGGAGGAGATTGAGGAAGTCTTGTGACTCGACTCACCATCGCACTGACGTTATCTTCGTGTTCGTCGCTGGCAGCGTTTGAAGAGACGCTCGCCTCGGTGCTGGAGTATCAACCAGCGTCTTGCGACGTTGTTGTTCTCCACAGCGTACCTTATGGCGATCAGTGGAACACACGCGAAGATGGCGTTCAATTTGAAGAGATGCCGCAGGGCGTGACGCAAGTCTCGATGCTCAACCGAGCATTGGAACTGTCGCGTGGTGACGTTGTGTTGCTCCTTGCGCCGGGGACTGAATTGCGTCAAGATGCGATTGATACTGCGCTTGCGGCATTTTCAAAAGACCCACTTCTTGGGTGGCTCATCCCAGCGATAGTCGCACCGAACGACAGCCGCAACATTGTGTCGCTCGGATATTTCTTTCGTACCACTGATGGTCTACTCCGTCCATTTCGTCGAAGTGACGTTACGGAGAACGCTGCTGCTGGTGTACAAGTGTCTGGTATCGCACTCGTTCCGCATAGTGAAGCTGTTTACATCCGGCGTCAGGCGATAGCGAGTATCGAATCGCTAGACGCCAGTTTTGGCGACGCACCAATAGCACTCGCTGACGCGGTTATGCGTATGGACTTACTCGGCTGGATCGGGTGTGTCAGCGTTGGTGCTGCTGTATCGGCGGTGAATACTAGTATTGCAACGAGTCCATTCCGTCGCGGACATCAACTAGAACGACTTTACAGACGTTGGCGACCAACTAGCGGTTCTGGGATGTCGCACTGGTTTTTGACGCAACAAGAGTTCTGGTCGGCGATGCCGTTTCCGAGTGCGGTGTTCACGCTGCTTGGTCGTTTGTCGGCGATGGCGATAGTAGAGCCGTCACTCGAAGAGACGCGACGGCTATGCCTCGAAAAGGCGTTCGCCCTTGCCGCAGAAGATTCTGCGTTAGCAACGCTCATCCCGATCCCGCCGCAAAAAAAATGGCACGGCGACGGTGCAGCGGCGTAATCTAATCGCGCGCGTTCGGTGCGAGTTGCGTAGGGAACGGATTTATCCGTTCCATCGTTCGGCGCGAACGCATCCGCATTCGTTGGTCACATATTCGATGCGAAGCGGAATGACAGGCGGAATGAAGGCGGGCAGTATTCCTGTGCCGCGAAGCGACGAGCCGCCGCAATGACGCTGTTTCGGCGTCGATTGGCCATTCTGCGTCATTGCGCAAGTACGCTTCATTCCGCCTGCCATTGGGCACTCGCTTACGCTTCGCGTTCTTATTCTGCGACAAAGAAATCCGATGCGACGTATGCAACCAAAATCGGAGCGGGAAATAAAATCGGAGCGGGAAGCGTAAGCGAGTGACAGAATCGCCACTCGGCGCAGAGTCAGTCATTCCCGCGACGGAAGCGGGAATCTAAAGAACACGCGACAAGCAAACGCGACAGCGGCGCGGCGTGTCACTACCACGTCGTCATATCAAAGCATTGCGCAAGTGCGGCACGAAAGTCTGGCCGCAGATTGAACCAAAGTTGGCAGTTCGGTTCGGGGTAGTGAATGAACGTGATGAAGATACTCAACAGCACTTCACCTTTCGTGTCAGGATTGGTGTACATGTCATCTCTGGGGATTCCCAACGCAAATAACTCGTTCAGCTTGTCGATCAAGACGCCACCGAAACCGCCAAGTCCGTGAGCACCTTGAACGGCTATTTTGTCCGTTGCGCCCAACGCATCTTTGATGTCATCGGCACACAGCGGGCTGCTGGTGTCGAACAGGCAACGGATAGCCTGCTTGGCGCGAGCCGTAATCTTTCCGGCGGCGTCCAATTCCTGCAACGCCCGTGCGTACTGCCAAAAAGAGACACGAAACTTCGTCTCAAATGGGTCGCTGGCATCACGGTCCGACAACTTCTGAAACTCTTGTCCGGTCGGCAGCGGGGTCGGAAGCGTGGGCAAGGCGAAACGTGGAAAACTGGATCGTGCGGTCATGGTCTTTCTCCTATCAACGTCGTGAAACTTGGGAACGAACTCTTCGTTCCTCTTGTGTAGGGAAATCTTGCTAACCATGGCAAGTAAATCCTTTGACTCATCACAAAGTGTTGCTATCTTTGGCTTGAAAGAAAATTGAGAATACTTGTACTTGCGCTGTTGTTGCTATATTTTGCATAATCGAGCGGAGTTAAGCCATTATCGTCCTTTGCGTTAACATAAGCACCTTCAGCAACAAGAAATTTGACCGCATCTAAATTACCAGTAAGCACTGCCATATGAAGTGAAGTAAAACGATCACCAGTGGTGGTTTTAGCATTTACATTGGCTCCTTCTGCAACAAGGGATTTAATAAAAGTGATAGGCTTTCCCATCAGGACTGCTTGGTGGAGTAGCGTATAACCGTCTCGGTTTACCGCTCTTACATCTGTTGTACCAAATGCCGCATAAAACGCTTCAATGTCGGATAATGGTGCGATGACAGATGAATTTGATGAGGCTGACACACCTCGTTTTCCTGAACGTGAACTAATCCACAAAACACCGATGACTAGTGGAATGGCCACAATCAAGACGAACGTGATCTGCGGCATTCTGTCGGCAATCCAATCGTACAACTCTTCACGCAAATCTTCAATGTCATAAAGCACCACCTTTGAGGCGCCGGGCACAACTTGCGGTGCCGCTTGCTTATCTTTCGGAACAGGAACCGTAAACGGATTCGCGGCAACAGGTGGAGCCTTGGTGAACAGATTGGCGTCGGCAGGTTTGGTATCAGCAACCGCGTAGACATCGCTGGACGCTGGCGACACGTCTGTTACTTCTTGCGGTGCGACCACTTCAGGAAACACCAGCCCTTGTATTTTGCGCGCAACGGCGGTACGCCCTTCGGCGGTTTCAATCATCGTTCCCGGCGTGATCACTCGTTGCTGCGCCAACGCTTTGAGCGCAGAGCCTCTAACGGGGCCGACCTTCTCACCGTTTGCATTGTAGTAAAACCAGTCTGCCATTGAACTTGTTGGGTTTGGGGGCAAGGTAACCGTTCACGGAATTGGCTGTGTTGGCGTTGACGTATTTGCCCCGTCGGGGCAAAAATGCGCCGCATTCACGACAAATAGCAAAACAAACCGTGAATGCTTACGGGGAAAGTTACTTCATCGGAACACCATCGCCATCCGTTTTGCAATAGATGGCGTCTCTGATAATCCAAGCCAGATGCGCGATCAGTATTATGAACGCTAAAAACGAAAACAAACCCGCACAGCCGCTGTAAAAATCCTCTTCGGCGGCTCGCAGTACTGGTCGTCCGGCGTCAATAGCGTTGTAATTCATGCTCGCAAACCTGCTCGCGCGTTCGCTATTGTCAATCACGAGGAAATAGCATACGCCTACTACAAACGTTATCGCTATGTTCAATAGACCGAGCGGCAGGTCGGCTAATCCTTGCGGAAAACGAACGGCGGGAAGAATATTTGTAATTTCGGAAAACTTTCGTCTCGCGTAAAAATTGTGAATCCCCAGCCCACCGAGAAGAATCGCCAAGGCAACGAAAGTCTGTCTATCGCGTTGAGTTGCAGGTGTCGGTGACGCCGACATCGAAGTCGGCATCGGCGCGACAAAAGGTGACTCGCTGATTGGTGGCACCGCATCGAACAAGTTCGGAATCTGACCAGCAAGCCCTTTGTGCCCCGTATCAGTCTCCAACGGCGTTGTCGGCACGATAACCCGCCGCGCGACCAACACTTGAAGCTGCTGATCGTCGATAGGTCCTTGCCTTACACTGCTGGCGTCGTGGTAAAAATAGTTTGGCATTGCTGTGTTACTTCTGTGAAAAGTTGGGAAAGGCGAAATAATCGAAAACCCGCAGCTTGGGCTATAACGCGATCCGTCGTTCGGCAAAACGATTTTCGCATTCTCCGACTTTGATCGCACAACATCGCTTTTGTTGGCCTGCTGTAAGATTTTTTGCTCGACTTTTTTGGAAAACGCAGCATAGCTTTTCAACTTATCCTTCACCTGCTTGCTGTTGTACTCTTCCGACCGCTCCTGCCAGTAGGTAGCGATTTGGGATGCAAATAGCGATAAATCCTCGACTTGCTGACCGTTTTTAGTAATAGCCGTTGTCTGCAATATGACGACCGCGAAATAACCATCATCGAGCGGCTTTAATCCTTGGAGTTCTGTCCGTGCGTGTTTGAGATAATCGCGTATCGTTGCTGTTGTCACTTCGTCCCATCTGTTTGGGATTTTCTTATCCTGCGTTGCGTTTTTCTTCTGAGTTTCTTCACGCAAAGCCCTTATCCGCTCCTGTTCCGCCAGTTTTGCCTTTCGTTCGGCTTCGGCGGCATTGGCTTGCATCTGTTTAGCGGTCAAGGGAACCATGATGACTGGTTGCTGGCTGCCGCTATTCCGGCTGAACGAAGCATTTTCGATACGATCTTTCATTTGCTGTGGTGTCTCCGCAAACATATTCTGCGGGGTCAAGCAAACGACAAACGCAACGAATGAAAGGGAAACGAGATTTTTCATTTTCTTCTCCTACAAGGGGATATGCCCTACAATGCAGGGCGTCTTTTGTCAGCCACACTGTGCAGCCAACCGAATTTTGTTTTTTGAGGTGGCAACTTATGTATGCTGTTTACTGTTTTCCCATTCACGCTGCGCAATCTCGGAAATGAGCGGGAAACAATTGATCGGGTAAATGTCCTTGAAGCTGTCCCAAGCTTCGTTCCTGAACTTGATATAGTTCGCTCCTGTCCAATCCCACTCCTCCTCTGGAACGGTCACGCCGTGTTTGCTAATAAATGCCACTGTCGCCTGATTTACTGGCAGATAGATGTCCGGTCGCAATAAAAAGAGACCATCCGAAATTCTCGTCTTCCCACATCGAGAAATTTGCATACAGGCATCAAAGTCATGCTCGATGGACTCATCTTTGTACGCGGCAATTGCCAAATTCCAAAGTTTGTCAACGTCGGCTTGACCACCTTTTCGTTTGCACCAGTGAGGCGCAAAGGACTCACGAGGTGTGCCGTCAAAATCCGCGGGACGTGCAACCTTGATATCTAAATAGGTTTGCAACCACTCGATTTTCGTTTCTGGTCCACTACGGCTTTTGCCGCAACTAAATGTAAGACAGGCAAGAATTTGAAAAGGATCAATCGCAACGCCATCAGCAATTGCGTTAGTTCCTTCTTCAAGTCCCCAAGCATCGTCAAATGCCGCATTCGCTATTGGAATCAGTTCATCACGCCGATCTTCGTAGTTCAGCATCTCCTGCACAACTTGACGAAAAAGTGGAATCCAAGTAAACATCGGACGGGTTTCAGACTTCATAACAATTCCCCTATTGAACGTGTAAAAAACGAAATTACTCTTGATACAAAAACCTTGTCTCACTAACCCTGTCACTTGACCGGTAACGGCGAGCAATTCACTTAAACAATTCTTTTGACCGTTCCTCAAGTTCCTTTTTGCGATTGGCTTCGTCAATAATCCCGACTCGCTTCGTTTCCTCCTCTGCATGCCGAAAAGCCGAGTATTTATTGCTGTATGGATAAATCGTTTCCAGCTTGGGTGCAAATGATTGATATTCGTCCATGTACTGATTGGCACCCTCGATACTGATAGCGACGGTTGATGCTCCTATCGCTCCCGCGCGCTGCATGCTCTTTGCGGTGTCTACCATCGACTCCGCCGTTATCGCACGACTATAACGGTTGGATATGTCATCAGACTCCGCCCATTTGTACAGAATTTGATTGATACGATACGCATCAAAAGTGTCGTTACTACGACTGGAGTATTCTTTTTCACGAAAAATCTCTCGCATGATACCGTCGAAATTTCCTTGCGTATATTTATCCCCCTTCAATTCCTGTAGTTTGAGCAACATCAGGCATAAACTGTTCTTTTCGTACTGGGATAGACCAATGGTAATCTCGACCGCTTTGTCAGAGACGCTAATGTATTCCATTGACGGATAAGTATCGCCGAGCATCGCCTTGATTATTTTGTCTCTCTGTTGGTCGCTTTTGGCTGCTAGTAATTGTTTATCCAAGGTGTCACGCCGTTTCTCATACTCTGCTTTTTTCTTTTTATGCTCCGCTTCCGCTGCATTCTTACGCCTTTGGGCTTCCTCGTCTTTTACATATTCCGTTTTCTTAATCGGATTAGCCGCACAGTAGGCATCTATTTGCGATTTGATTTGTTCCGGTGAAAAAAACTTGTCAGATGCAAGGCTTTTGATTTCCTGTTCGAGGATGCAGTTAAGGTCGTCTTGCGTCAGTCCTTGAACATGCTCCTTTCGCTCGTCACCACTTTTTGATCGAATAACGACAGGGCCGTCGTCCTCATATCGCACAAAATTCTCCGCCGTGACTTTGAAGACGGAATCGTCAATTGGATTTTGCTCTACGGGTTTTACGGGGCTTATTTCGCTCTGCTTTGTAATGTATTCTTGATCTGCTTCGGAAAGTTTTTCTATCGCCACCTGAATTTCCTTGCCATCTTTTTTGCGCAAACTCACCATTGTTCCATCTGGTGACGTTTCGATGAATTCCGCTTCGGTGGAGAACTTTCCGCCGCCAGCAGTCCAAGTGCGTATCTCACCGGCACTGATAGAGACAACCAAGACACACAATCCAAAAAACACAGCGAGGCAAGCGATCTTTTTCATGGCAATTCTCCTTTGGCAAAGATAGGGAAACGAACAGGGGCAAACACGTTGTCGAGAACCGACAAGAATAGACGAGAGCCGTCTTCGGAAAGAAGAGGGAACGCCATGTACCATCGAAATACGAAGCATCCCCCCACATCACTGAGGCAGCCTGCGCGATTGCGCAAACCAATACGGACAATTTCAAATTGTCCGCATGGAACTTCGCAAGCTGTCGACATGACATTCCCGTTCGGGAACGCACGACTCGACAGCAAATCTTTTTCTTCCAACCGGCAAGCCGGGTGATGTAGGAAGAAAGCCCCCGTCAAAAAGACGGTTTCGATGGTAAATACTTGCGATTATCTAATTGTAAAACCGGCAACGAGCCGGGAAGTTCAGTTCATAGTCCTCCAACAATTTCTAACGCAACGCGTCGTTTTTCATCGCAGAGCGCGAGTCAAGAACGACTGCCAAAACAAACGATGGTGCGCATCTTACACGGTTGAAGCCGCGTGCGAAGGGGGAGTGGGAAGTTTTCACGCTGGGCACGTCGAACGACGAGTTCTACGTCCAATGGGGCGATTCGGGCACTCGCTTACGCTTCGTGTTCTTGTTCGGAGACACCGATTCTGGTCACTCGCTACGTTTCCCGCTCCGATTCTGGCCTCACATTCTTTGCCCGCGCTCCCCCTCCGCGAGAATCGGATTGGCTCTATACTTTGTCGGTCTCTTTTTCTCATCACTCGCACAAGGGGAGTCTCATGAAACGAATCGTGCAACTCGCAGTTTTGTTTGTAGCCGCAGTCGGTCAAACCGTTTTCGCGCAGACACCAATGACCGCCACGCCACTCGGTCACCTCACGCAACTGCAAACAGGGAAGTCGATGCGTTCATCGTCGGCGAATCCGAATCGTTCAAGCAACGCCGATCAGCGAAACATTCCAGCGGGACAGAAACTCGTCCTCGCCGACATCAAAGGGGCCGGAACGATCCGCCACATGTGGATTACATTTCCCGACCCGCGCCCAGACTGGCTCGGCAAAGACGGTAAGGCCGATCACAGCGAACTCGTTCTGCGGATGTTTTGGGACGGTGCCGAGCAGCCCGCCGTCGAAGCACCGTTCGGCGACTTCTTCGCTGCCGGTTTCGGTCAGCGTGCGGCGATAAACTCGATGCCGATTCAAGTCGAAGGTGGCGACGCATACAACTCGTTTTGGATAATGCCGTTTCACAAATCGGCGCGGATTGAGGTTGAAAATCAGGGCGAGAAGATGTCGGGGTCGTTCTACTTCCAAATTGACTACGTTCTCGAAGAATCGCTCCCACCGAAGACGCCATATTTCTGCGCACAATATCGCCAAGAGTTTCCAACAAAGTCTGGCCGCGACTATCTCATTCTCGATGCCGAAGGTGCAGGACACTACGTCGGTACCGTCTTGAGCGGTCGCGCACGCAGCCCAGAGTGGTTTGGCGAAGGCGACGAAAAGTTTTACGTCGATGGTGATACTCGCCCAACAATTCAAGGAACCGGAACCGAAGACTACGCCCTCAATGCGTGGGGAATGGGGACAGGAACGTATCCATATTTCGGCGTCTCGATTCTTGAAGGCGAGTGGGGGATGGTCGGTTGGAAGACGACGATTTATCGCTGGCACATCGTTGAACCGATTCGGTTTACTAAGTCGCTACGTTTTGAAATCGAAGACACCGGTTGGATCACCGAAGACGAACTCGAAGAAGGCGCGAACCGCGGCCACGTCGAACGAAATGACGACTTCGCCAGTGTCGCGTTTTGGTATCAAGTCGGCCAGCCGAAACGATTTACAGTCTTGCCGAGTGCGAAAGAACGAAAACTTCCAAACCTCGATGTCATCATCGAAGGAAACGCGATGTTGCCGACACTGCGTACAAACGCCCAAAACAAAGCGTCGCTCCAAAAAGGTTACGACTGGACAGGAGATGGACAGATTTTCTTCCGCCCCGGTGCCGACCCAATGATTGATTCGTTTGAAGTCGATTTCAACATCGACAAAGAGGAATACCGTCAACTCACACTCCGCACGACGACAGCCAGCGACTACGGGATTTATCAGATTACGTTTGACGGCAAAGTCGTTTGTGACCGTGTTGACTTTTACAGCGAAGAGATTGGAACCAAAGAACTCAACCTCGGCAGTCAAAAACTTTCGCTTGGTAAACACATACTTGGTTTTGAGTGCCTCGGCCAGCGAAGTGCGTCGAGCGGGACAAACTTCGGTCTCGATTCTGTTCGCCTCCGCGAACGTTGGAACGTAAAACGCAAAGCACCGGCAGATGAGGTTGTTCGCTGAACGAACCCATTCTACTCAAGACGGTTTGAATTTCCCGTACCGAAACGGTAGCGGCCCATCGAGGCCGCGGTCTTGTAGAGGGCGAAGCCTACAAATCTACCCGTAACGGGTATCACACATGAAAGAAACACAAATGTCAAAACGAATTGTCATCTACGGTGCGGGCGGTCGGATGGGGGAGCGGCTTCTAGCTCTCGGCAGTGCCGACGCCGAAATTACTATTGTCGCCGCTCTTGAGTCGCCAGCGCATCCGCAGTTGGGACGCGAAACGTGTATCGCTGGCATCAAGATTTCTGCGACGCTCGACGTTGACGCCGATTGCGTAATCGACTTCTCATCGCCAGACGCGACTGGTTCGCTCTTGACGCTTTGCAAGTCACGAAAACTTCCGCTCGTGCTGGCAACGACGGGGCTGCATCCGCAAGACGAAGCGCGACTCGAATCGCTCGCGCGAACGGTTCCGGTTTTGCGTTCGCCGAGTATGAGTCAAGCGGTGATTTTGGCGATGCGACTTTCGGAGGTTGCGGCAAAGAGTTTGGCGTCGCAGCAACCGGATGTTGAGATCGTTGAACGTCATCACCGTTTCAAGGTCGATGCGCCGAGCGGGACTGCACTCAAGTTTGGCGACATCGTTGCGCAGCAGATTAACTTGACTGGTGCGCGTCACGGTCGCAGCGGGCACACGGGAGCACGTCCACGAAACGAGATCGGTTATCACGCCATCCGCACCGGTGACAATCCGGGCGAACACACTGTCATCTTTGGCATGCTTGGCGAGACGCTTGAGATTTCGGTCAAGGCGTCGAACCGCGACTGCTACGCACTCGGCGCACTAGCGGCAGCGAAGTTCATCATCGGCAAACCCGCAAAACTCTATTCGATGTTTGATATATTGTGACCACAAAAACTGGAGAACCACGATGAGCACTGTCATTATCATTGCCCCGCTTGTTGTCACGAGTTGGCCGCTGATTACCGCTGCGATTACGGCATCGGTCGCGTCCCTTGGGTATGCGGTGGCAAAAGAAGGAGAGCACGTTTCGCAAGAGTGCCTTGCGTCTGACAACGTTGTCCGCGACGAAATCACGCTGGAGAACAGCGAGATTCTGGCCGGTGCCGCTGGGCGAGATCAGCGAATGACGGTCGAGAAAGACGGGATCAAGGCGACGTTTCACCGCGACGTTCGCGGCACGCTACGCCTCGCTATCGAGGCGAAGGGGTACACAAAGGCGCAAATCCGAAAGATCGGCGACGAACTAATCGGTCGCGTAACACAGCAGTACGCATACAATCGTCTCATGACGGAAATGAAAGAACACGGGATGTCGATCATCGAAGAGACCGTCGAAGAAGACGACACCGTAAAAATCCGCGTTCGCAACTGGTGAAGGAGAAAACAATGGCACAGTACGAAAAGGGCGAGTTTGAGATCGAGATTCGCAAGAACGGCGAAGTGAGTGTCCGCACGGTCGGGATCAAGGGCGCGGGGTGCGTTGACGCAGCGAAACAGTTCCAAACGATGTTGCGTGGCAAAGAGATCGACTCGCAGCGAACGTCCGAATACTACGAAGGACAAACAACCGGCGTCGAAGACGTCGTGAAGTCATACAATCAATGGTGAACGCCAAACGGTTTCGTCGCACGGTCGAGAATGCCGAGCATTGAGGCGATGGCGAGACCGTAGTTCGTCACCGGAACGTTTGCAGCGTCGCAGAGCGCGACGCGCGACAAAATCTCGCGGCGGTTCGCCATACAACCACCGCAGTGGATCACAACGTCAAAAGTTGCAAGCTCGTCGCGCGACGGAAAATCGTGGCCACTCCGGTGCTCAACTACAACACCATCACCAAAACGTTGCCGCAGCATTCGTGGAATCTTCACCGTCCCGATGTCTTCTTCTATCGGACGATGCGTACACGACTCGGCGATCAAAACGCGGCTCGTCGCACCGAGTTTCAGCATCCGCTTCGCACCGACGATCATCGTTGCCAGATCGCCTTTCTGCCGCGCGAATAGAACCGAAAACGATGTCATCGGCACCGATTCGGGGACAATCGCCGCCACTTCACGAAACGCCTGCGAATCGGTGACGACAAGCGACGGCGCAGAACGCAACGCCGAAAGAACTTCGGCGACGCGATTTTCTTTCGCAACAACGCACCACGCATCGCCATCGAGAATGTCGCGGATCGTTTGCACTTGCGGCAAGATGAGTCGCCCGCGCGGTGCCTCTTTGTCGATGGGGACAACGAGTACAACGACGCCGCCCGCGCCAACCAAATCTGCCACCAGCGGCGGTGGCTCGAAAAACGTATCGGGAACCGCGCGAACAATCGCGTCGCGTAACGCATCGAGTCCAGATTTGGTCGTCGCAGAAACAGCAATACTGTCGTGAACGCAGTCGCTCACCGTTGACGTCGAAACGATGTCGGACTTGTTTCGCACACGGACAACTGGAATCGCACGCGACTTCATTTCGCGTTCGAGTTCGGTTTCAAAGTTTCCCCACACGTCATCGGTCACGATGATCGCCACATCGACGCGGTCCATCACTTGCCGTGTCTTGGCAACGCGCAGTTCGCCGAGTGCGCCAACATCGTCGATTCCAGCGGTGTCGATGAAGAGAACTGGCCCAAGTGGCAACCACTCCATCGGCTTCTCGACCGGATCAGTCGTCGTACCCGCAACGTCCGACACGAGCGAACTCTCCTGCCGCGCAAGTGCATTCAAGAGCGACGACTTGCCGACATTCCGCCTGCCGAAAATCCCAAGATGCAAACGCAATCCTTTTGGTGTCGGTTGCATTGTGTTGTTGCTTTCGTGTTGCGTGTTCGTAACCGTTCACGAAGTTTTGAGGAGGAGTCTCACACAAAGGCACGAAGGCGCGGAGAGGAGATGAATCCTCCACGCGTTTTGGCAGTTCTTTTTTTTGCGCACGAAGGCACGAAGTACACGAAGAGCACAAAGGACGTTTTCAACTTCAATCCTCTTCGTGTCCTTTGCGTCTTTGTGCGAAAAAAAGAGCTGCTCTCAATGTACGCAACTTCTCTCATTCTTCGTGCCTTCGTGTGAGAAAAAAAGAACTGCCTGTAAGCGACACATCAAATCAAACCGCGAACGCCAACACGCTTTCTATCCGTTTGCGGCGAGGTAGCGTTCGGCGTCGAGTGCGGCCATGCAACCGGTTGCCGCCGCTGTACACGCTTGGCGATAATAGTCGTCGGCAACGTCACCCGCTGCAAATACTCCATCAACCGAAGTGTTTGTGCGAAACGGAACGGGGCGTGCGATGAAGTGTTTGTCGGTTAACGCAAGTGCGCCGCCGAGAAACGCGGTGTTCGGAGTGTGACCGATAGCAACGAAGATACCGCTCACGTCGAGCGTCGTCGCGGTTTCGCCAGACGTACTCGCAAGCACGACCGACGTTACGCCGCGCTGGTCGTCGCCGAGAATTTCTTGCGGTATGCGATTCCAAACGATTTCAATATTCGGATGCGACATTGCTCGCTGGGCCATCGTTTTCGATGCTCGTAGCGCATCACGCCGGTGGATCAAAAAAACTTTCGACGCCCACCGCGCGAGATAGTCGGCCTCTTCGACTGCGCTGTCGCCGCCGCCGATTACCGCGACCGGTTTGTTACGGAAACGGGGCAGGGCACCGTCGCAAACTGCACACGCACTCACGCCGCGATTCTTGAATTTTTCTTCTGACGGCAATCCTAGGTAGTTTGCCTTCGCTCCCGTTGCGACGATTACCGTGTGGGCTTCGTAAGTCTTACCGTCCGAACATTTGAGACGTTTTACAGTACCGGCGAAATCGACACTGGTCACGTCTTCGGCTATAGTACGAGTCCCGAAGTGAACGGCTTGCGCGCGGATTAGTTCAACGAGTTCCGGCCCCGTGACGCCGCGTTGTGACGGGTCACGATTTTCGGGGAGCATCATCTGACGGTCAGTCGGGATTGATGTTGCCAGAAACGCTGCGAGATCGCCCGGCGGAAAACCGGGGAAGTTTTCAACTTCGGTTGTGAGGGCGAGTTGTCCCATTGGGAGCGTGCCGTTGGCCTGATTTTCGGCAGTCACTGCACCTTCCACGACGAGCGGATTCATCGCCGCGCGGGCTGTATAAATCGCCGCCGTCCACGCCGCTGGGCCACTACCGATGATGATTACGTTTTCCATTTTGTATGTACTTGAGTTGGTTTGAAGTTTTGGTTACGGGTTTACCACGCTTGTGGCATTGCGATTGGGTCATCGCCTTCAAACGTGCCGAGGAGTCGGTCGTTTTGGGCGAGGATTGCGTGTTCCCATCGCTGTTTGTAGTCGAGCGCGGCGAAGATTGCGTATGCGGCGAGGCCGCCTGCTACCAGTGCTACGATCAGGAGCAAAGTGTTCCACGCCGACGAAGGTGTTGCGGATGCAGTTGTGTCGTCGCGTGTGTCTGTGCCAGCGTGCGATTTTTCTTGCGAACCCGCCGGTTCAGAAATCGGCGGAGGTGAACGTAGCGTCTCTGGGATCGTCGTCGGATCGACAGGCCCAACGGGGTCTGGCGGACGCATTGAAAGTTCACTGTCAACGATGTCGCTGCGCGGAGGCGTTTTGTCTACTTGACCGATTGCGGGCGTACTCGTTGTCGTCATACTCGGCATCGACGACGTTGCAGTTGCTGGCGTCTGACCACGAATCACATCCGCAACGGAAGACGCATTGTTCGGTACACTCGTCTCGCCGAGTGCGGCACGGCGAGTCGGAAAACGGTAGTCATCCGCAAACGCAGTGAGCGCAACCGCGACGAGCAAGAATCCTACGAAAATACTACGAGAAATGAGTTTCATATCTATGCTCCGATTCCGGTTGTTCGCATTGCTGTTGCGAGAGATTGCGGCACCTTCGCTTCGTTGAGTACAACTTTGGCGCGATTCTCGGCGACACACACAAAATACCAAACGGCGTGTGAGTATACCGGCGACGCCGCAGCTTCAAAGGGGCAGGGGGAAGTTTTGCCCCGACGCGATAACAGAAACGTCGCGTTTGGTGAGAATGCGATACGACGCATGTAGTCAGAACACGAAGCGTAAGCGAGTGCCCGAATAGCCATTGAGCACAGAGTTCGTCATTCGGCACGTACTCGGTGGGAATGCACGCCGAGCAGACGCAATAGCGGCATAGCAGCGGGCTAATCGTTATCGGCATCAGAATCAAAAAGAATATGAACCTCACTTGGCGAGTTTTTGCCGCCAGCGTAAGCGGATTCGTTCGGATTCTCGCCAAAGATTGCCATGTTTTGGCTCATTGTAGTTGTTTGCTCGCAAGCCATTAGCCGTAGTGCGAGCGACATTGCGCGATTTCTATTTGCCCATTGTTAATGCGATAGACTAACCGATTGGTGTCATCGATCCGCCGACTCCACCAGCCAGTCAAATCACCTTTTAGCGGTTCGGGCTTGCCAATGCCGTCATAACCATTGCGCGAAATGTCTTGCAAGAGTTGATTGATGCGTTTTAGCGTTTTTTTGTCTTGCGTCTGCCAGTACAAATAATCTTCCCACGCGTCATCGTGCCAGAACTTATTCATCGGCGACCTCAATCAACTCGTGCAACTGTCCTTTACCGGACTCAAGTTCGGCGATAGCTTGGCGCAGTCGCTCCTGATTGGTTGCGCTGTAAAACGGATCAGCAACAATTTCAAAAGGGATTTTGTTTTGTTGAACCACCGCTTTGGTAAACATAGTGATTGCGGTGGTCATGTTTAATCCCATATCAGCAAAGAGAGTTTCGGCTTGTTTTTTTAAGTGCTCGTCCATACGGACGGTGACATTTGTAGTTGCCATATTGCATATCCTTTATATACCGTAAACAGGGACAATTTGTCTGTTGGTACCGCAATGGCAGGCGAAATGAAGCGATGTATCCAATCACCATCACCGGAATCATCACGACAAGAAACAAACTTCCAAACAAAGGGGGACCCGCGTCGTGCGGAACGGATTGCGTTTCCTACGCAAGGTCTACGCGGGAAGGCAATTCGGGCACTCGCTTACGCGTCGCGTTCTTATTCACTGGCTTACGGCGTCGTGCTCTTATTCACTCGCTTGCGCTTCACGCTCCGATTCCGGTTGTTCGCATCGCTGTTGCGAGAGCTTGCGGCACCTTCGCTTCGTTGAGTACAACTTTGGCGCGATTCTCGGCGACGCGGGCACGCATTTCTTGTTCGATGGCGAGCGCGAGAGCGCGTCGTTCCTCGGCCCGCGCACGCGCGACTCGCGTGTCGGCCTCGGCTTGGTCGGCTTGCAAACGTGCGCCAACGTTTTGGCCAACGTCAATATCTGCAATGTCGATTGAAACGATCTGAAACGCCGTCTGCGAGTCGAGGCCGCGAGCCAAAACTTGACGCGAAATCAAATCGGGATTTTCCATAACTTTGAAGTGCGTTTCGGCGGAACCGATAGCGGTGATGATCCCTTCGCCAACGCGGGCGATGATTGTGTCTTCGGTGGCACCGCCGATGAGCTGGTCAAGATTTGTACGCACCGTAACTTGCGCACGCACCAAAAGTTCGACGCCGTTTTTGGCGATGGCGGATAACGTTGTTCGTCCGCTCTTTCGCACGTCGGGACAGGCAATCACCTTTGGGTTGACGCTCGTTCGCACCGCTTCGAGAACGTCGCGTCCAGCGAGATCAATCGCGGCGGCTTGATCGAAACTCAAGTTCAAATTGGCACGGTGCGCAGCGATGATCGCACGAATCACGTTTGGCGGCGACCCGCCCGCAAGAAAGTGTGCTTCGAGACGCCGCGTCGTTATCCCACTCGGCCCCGAAATCGAAAGCCCCGCCTGACGGGCCATAATTCGGCACTGCACAATCACGCGCGACCGGACCTGACGTAAACTCATTCCGACCAAGTTCATCAGGCTAACGTGCGCACCCGACATAAAAGCCTGAAACCAAAGCGATCCGTAAAAGTAGAAGACCATCCCCGCAACAAGGAACGCGATCCCACCAACGACTACACCAGCAACAACAAGCGGATTGGTTGCGTCCATAAGACTCACCCCTTTCATAAACCGACACACAAAACACATCAAACGGCGTGTGAGTATACCGGCGACGCCCACGCTTCAAAGGGGTGAGGGGAAGTTTTACCCGTTACGGGTCGATTTGTAGACTTCGCCCGCCGCAAAACTGCGGCCCGCGGCAGTGACGCTCGCGGCAAGCCTCGATGGGACGCTACCGTTTTGGCGCGCGAAATTCACACTGTCTCATGTACACGTCTTGACGATGCGTTTGACCGCGTTGTGAACAAGTCCGTTGCTACCGATTCCGTTGCCGCCGTCGATGACGGGGTGGCCTCGCCAGTCGGTGAAACGTCCGCCAGCTTCTTCGAGAATGACGAGCAGCGGCGCGGCGTCCCAGATGTTCATGAGAGGATCGACCATTACCTCGGCTTGTCCGGTTGCGACAAGGTAGTAACCGTAAGCGTCGCCCCAAGTTCGTGTGAGGCGGCAACGGCTTTCGAGTTTTTCGTAGACATCGCGGCGAGATATTTTGTCGAACGTTGCCACTTCGCTTGTTAGGAAGAGCGAGTCGCGTAGTGTACGAGTTTCGGAGACGGTGGCGCGCTTTGGTGTCTTGCTGCGCGGCGAGGTTGTCCACGCACCGCTTCCGACCGTACCCCATAGCATCACATCAAGTGCTGGAAGCGCGACAACGCCGATCTGGCTAACGCCGTCGCGCTGTAGACCAACGAGCGTGCTGTAGAGCGGGACGTTGTGGATGAACGACTTCGTTCCGTCGATTGGATCGAGAATCCACCGCCACGCACCTGTTCTGTTCACCGCGGGAAACTCTTCACCGACGATAGAGTCGTTCGGAAATTTGTCGGCGATCTGTTCGCGGAGCCAGCGTTCGGCACTGCGGTCGGCGATGGTAACGGGCGAGGCGTCGGATTTGGATTCGACAGCGAGCGACTTCGCACCAAACCAGCGAAGCGTCATTTTACCAGCCGCTTCGGCTAACGCACGTGCTGCTTTGAGACGTTTTGATAGTTCTCGGTCCATGTTCATGTTCATTGTTGAAAATTCCTCACGAGTGAATGTGCTTTGTTCGCCTCTTCTGCGGAGAGCCACTGGCCGAGGACGGGATCGTGGCGGGCGTGTGATGATGGCGTGTAACCATCGCGTAGACTGAACATCGCTTGCGGCACGTTCCGCTGGCACCACTCCCAAACCGGTTTGAAACAGCACTCAAAATGTCCGGGGAGAAGAAGGTGACGCACCACCAGCAATTGTGGACGCACCGCGTAAATCGCACGCATCGACTCCGTAACGACATCAACGTAGTCGCTCACTCCGCACAGAGACTTTGCACAATCAGCGTTCCCAAACTTGAAGTCAGCAACGAAGTGCGCGACGTAAGACGCGAGACGCATCAAGAGATCAGGCGTTGTGTAGAAGTTCGACTTCCAAACTACTGGCGGCAAGTTTGGTGTCTGATCCATCAGTTCGATCAGTGCGTCGGCGTGAACTGTCGGTTCACCACCAACCCACTGGAGCGTTCGCGCACCCTGCTGGCGTCCCCATGTAACTGCGTCGCGGAAAAGTTTTGGTGTCAGCGTTTCGCCTTGAGTTGGGTCGAGTGCATTCGGTGTACCGATGCAAAATACGCACCGCAAGTTGCACCCCGAAAGATAAAACAAGTGCGACGGGACGAGGTGCGGCTCTTCGCTGTACTCAATCCGATGACGGAATACGCGAACGCCGCCGCCACCGGTTCGGTCGCCGCTATGTACACCTCCGCGCACACCGCAAAAACTCGGTGCGTCCAAACGGCATTGTCGTGGACACAGGTTGCACGATGTCATTGTTTTTCGGTCTGCGTTTCCGACGACGGTTGCGGTGGAACGGTTGCAAAAAAACCGACGGCATACCAGTGCCCCTGCGACGACTCCATCATATCGTAGGCGTAGTAAGTGTGGCTACGCTTCATCGCACTCCAGTGAGGTGCCGACCCGCGCCACTGACCGACCAAGGCGATTGCCGCCTCAAGCGGTGTGGCGTTGAACCCGTTGACCGCACAAATCTCCGACGTTGAAACGACCCCCTCGATCTCGTTCTTGGCCGCAGCTTGTCGTTTACCGTAGTTATAGTGTCCCATCGAACGACGGGTCGCTTGGTATATGGCGTGCTCCGCCGCGAGCCGTTCCATAACTGGGTGAAAAGCTCCTTCGGTACTCTTCGGCGCGTGTTGGTGCGTGCGAACGGCGTAGATGAGCGAACGCTGCGCGAGCGTCGCGTTCGGCAAAGTCAGCAGAACAGCGATCTCTTTCGGATTGAACGCACGCCCTTTCACAAACGGCATTGCACTTGTGAGCCTGTCGGAGGTTGTCCCGCACCCGTTTTCGAGTTCCACAATGGCAACACCCGCGCGGCCACCCATTGCCGAAAACTCCGGCGACTGCAAGATCGGGTCGCGCGTCGAGATGACGACACAAGTGTACGACTTGAGAAGGGCGGCGACTTCCTCATTCATCAGCGTCTCAAGCTCGAACTGTTCGCAGAGAGCTGCTTCGCCAATGACCGGTCGTTGACCGGAGTTTTGGGCGATTGGCAACGGTGTCGCAGACGCCGAGTTGACGTAGTATGTCGTATGCCGCACTGGAATGCCGGTCGATTCCAGTGGCCAGGCCGCATCGTCGCGGAAGTAGATGAAGAGAGGTTGCAACGTTTGACGCCCACTCTCTTTGGCCGTATCAATGTTGTCGTACCAGCGGCACGGCGAGTACGGTGCTGGCGGTTCAAGCGTTGCATCGGGTTCGGCGGCGAACAGCGAACCGGCGACGAGGTACGCCAGCAAGCCGGAAAAGATTCTCAATCTTACCCAGTTCCACGGACGCAAACAGGTGCTATAATCACGCAGGTCGTAAGGGGTAGTGGCGCGGCTCATTATCGTGGGTCGAATCATCGTGTGTTCTCCTTTTGTGGAATGGTTTGCGGTCTCACTTGAGGCGAGACCATTTGGGCGATTGTAACGGTTGTAGCGATTTTGGCAAGTGCGGCTGTCGCCTCACTTGTTATCTGTTTTTTGAGAAAGGTAGCGGATTATGCGTTCAACGAACCGTATTTTGTGGGTCTTTTGGTGTATGGTCGCGGTTGCTCTTTTGGGGGGCGACTTTGTTTTGGCACAGCGGATGAGCCGTGGTCGCCGGGTTACGCCGCCGACGCCGCGTGCGGAGGTTGATACGCCGTCGCCATCGCGGACGGGTGTGGTTGTCCCAAAAGATTCTTCTTGGCCAGAGCAACTGGCAGCGGCGTGCGAACAGGCGAAGACAACCGCCATCGCACCGAAACCAGCCGACTTGGTTGCGATGAATCGTGAAATGGCGACGGTCGTTCGCCAGCTTGAGACAGCGATGCGGCGACAGTTCAAGGCCGACGAGGTCGCCGAGTGGCGTACACGCCTTGACTTCACGAAGCTCAACGCCGCACTTCGCCAGCAAAAACCGCTCGAAAAAGAGTTGTTGGACGTTATCGCTGGCGAACTCGATGGCGACGCGCCGGGCGTCCGGTTCAAACTTTTTGACCCGCTCCGCGACATTGTTCGCCGCTATCGGACGATTGCTGCCGTCTTGGAAAAAGGCGACTTTGAGAATCGGGTCGATGTTCTCTTCACACACCTTCCAAATTACGTCACGCAGTACCGCGAAGGGACCGATCCCGAACTCGGTTTTGCGATAGCGGGTGCGATTCGGTGGATCGGCGACATGGGGCGTTTCCTGCCGGGCGCGCGTTCTGTCGTTCCTCTGATCAAAAGAAATCTCGATGGGCTCAACGTATTTGTTGACGTGAGTCTGCCGCTTCTGTCGCTTCCGTTCAAACGTGAGTTTTCGCAGGAGTTTGAGGTCAAAGACACGATTATGGATGCCAGCGTTGTCGGCTCTGGTACTATGAAAGGTCACACGACCGCAATTTTTGTCCCGCGCGAGCCGGTTGCCGAGATCAAGCTCGTACTCGAAGGCGAACTTAACTCGGAGACCAAGAGTCGTCGTGATCCTGTCACGCTCGAAACTTCGACTACCGGAACCGTGCGGGCCGAGAAGTCGATTTTCGTTTCAACGACAGGGATCAAGACTCAACCCGCCAAAGCCAAGGCCGACCTAGTATCCGAGACTCGCAATTTGCAGATCAACGCTGGTGGTGTTGTATCCAATATCGCGCGCCGTGCTGTCAGTGAACGTAAAGGTGAAGCCCAAGCGGCTGCGGCGCGAAAGGCTGAACAGCGTGTCGGTCGTCAAGTCGATGGCGAGGCGAATCCGCAAATCGCCGACCTCGACAAGCGTTTCCAATCGATTCTCGGCCCGCTCTTCCAGACCAGTCTTGTGCCGCAGGACTGGGCGTTCGGTACGACCGAGTCGACGTTCTGGACGCGAATGGCCGTTGCTGGTTCGTGGCAAGTTGCCGCACCGACTCCGCCGCCCGCTATGCAGGATGCTGATGTTGTCGTTCGCGTTCACCAGTCAGCGGCCAACAACGGCGCAGCGATGGGACTTGCGGGGCGACTCGTCGAAGAAGAAAAACTCGTCGAAGAACTCAAGGCCCGTTTTGAAAAAGTTCCAGCGGCACTCCAGCGTCCAGAGACCGAACCGGCTTGGCGGTTTTCGTTCGCGCGTGAACAGCCGATCAGTCTCTCGTTTGACGACGGACTTGTCCGACTCGTTTTGCGAATCGACCAGTTTCGCCGCGACGGTGTTGACCGCGTTCCACCAGCCGACATCGACATTATGATCGCCTATCGCGTTAGCATGCAAGACGGCAAAGTCGTTTGGGAACAGGCCGAACCGGTTAGCGTCTTCCCGCGCGGCCACAAGTCTGGCGACCAAATCCCCGCGCGACTTCTGGCATCGTGTGCGCCAGTTCGTGAACGACTCAATGCGCAGATGCCGAAGACGGTCGATGCCAAACCGTTTGAACTCCCCGAACGTTTCGCCGGAAAACAACTTATTCCGTGCTGTGCAATCGTTGATGACGGCTGGATCACGCTCGGCTGGAAACTTGGCGAGTAGATGTTGCGCGATTATTGATCGCGTGCAATAGAAGCCGGAAGGGAGCGGAGCGTACTGACGGAGTTGTGGTTTGCACTTGTTCACCGTCAATACGGCGAGTACGCCTCCTTTCCGGCTTCTATTTTCATACCGCGACGAAATCGGGGGTGAACGGTTTTCACGGAGGAAATCCAATGCGTTCTTGGCGTGTGATTTGTGTGTTGGTGTCGTTTGTCGGCGTCGTGCTCTGTTCGCGCGCCGACGAGCCGCAGAAGTACATGCTGCGGTACCGGTTTGAGCCTGAACAAGTGATGCGGTGGACGGTTGTCCAGTCGCTCTCGCAGGTAACGTCTATTCGTGGAACGACCGACCGGGTTGAATCGACGAGTCGTTCGACGAAGGTTTGGAAGGTTCGTGACGTTGCCGAGAGTGGTAACGCGACGCTTATCTACAGCGTCGATGATGTTGTGATGACGAAGCGTCAGACCGACTATCCAGAATCGTTCTATGACAGTCGCAAGAGCGACGCCGAGATTCCGCCAGTTTTTCGTGACGTTGCTGCGCTCTTGAAACGTCCGCTGGCCGAGATTACGTTTACGCCACTCGGTCACGTTGTAAAGCGCGTCGCGCTTGCGACTTACGCGGCGGGAACGGAAGAGAATCGGATTGTTGTTCCTCTCCCTGAAGAACCGGTGACGGTTGGTGAGACGTGGTTTGTCCCGCACGAGATTGTAATCCCGCGCGGCGACGGACGTGTTCGCAAACTTGCTGCGCGGCACCGTTTCACTCTTGACTCTGTAAAAACCGGAATCGCAACGCTCTCGTTCCAAACGCAAGTTCTCACGCCAATCGGATCGCCGAAAGACGAGCTTGAAGTTCTCGATCAGCTCACCAGCGGAACGCTGCGACTAGACCTCGATACCGGCACGATGGTCTCGCACCGAACGCAAATTGACCGCACCATCGTAGGGTTTGAAGGCGGCGGTAGTTCGGTCGTCTATAAGATGCAGATCGACGAATGCTGCTGCGGATTCAAGACGTGTTCAATCTGTTCACCAAAGCCATGACCGCGATGCAAGGACGTTTACTTGGTGTTGATTATGGTACGGTGCGAATTGGTCTTGCGATCAGTGATCCTGATCAGATCGTTTCGAGTCCGCTTGCGGTCTATGCGCGACGGACGCTGGAGCGCGATGCGACGTTTTTTGTGGAGTTGGTGCGTGAAGAGCGTGTGAGCGGAATTGTTGTTGGGATTCCGGTTCACCTTGACGACTTTGAAGGCGAGCAAGCGCAAGTGGTGCGTTCGTTTGGCGAGTGGCTTGCGTCGGTGACGGGTTTGCCAGTCGATTACCAAGACGAGCGTTACACGTCTGTCGATGCCGAAACGATTCTGCGCGGCGCACGTCTGACACACAAACGCCGCAAAGAACGCCGCGACAAAATCGCCGCACACCTTATTCTGACGGCGTATATGGAGCGTGTTGCGAACGTATGCGTAAGAGTTCGTCAGTAAACGGGTCTCTACTTGCAGAGCGAAAACCGTTCAAAGAACGATTGCTTCTTTGGTGTGTCGGCTTGCGGAGGAACGTAGTATGACCCAGCAGGCGACGATGGTGTTGGCCCCGGCGAGCGGTCTGACTCTTGCCGCGACACCGTTATCGCCTGACGAATATCCGGGAGCGTTACGCGCTGGATGTTCAAGTCGCCCAAAACTCCTTCGATGCGAAGCTGAACAAGTTGGTCACCCGCCATTCCAACGAGATCACTCACGACCGGAATTTGCATCGAACGATTACCAACCCGCGTACCCATCAGCAGGTCAACGCGGCGAGTGTCGATTTGCAGGTCGCCCCGTCCGCAGAGGCTGAGTGTGTCGCCATCGAAGTAAACAGGATCAAGAATCGCGCGATTCCCTTGAAGCGTAAACGCCAACTCGCCAGCGTTGAACGCACCGCGTTTTGGTTCGTCGAGACGAAGGACTTGAAACAACCGCATCACCGAAGGGAGTTCGTAAACATCGGCGTCGGTGAGCCATACTTTACCGGAGCCGCCGAGTGTTTCGAGGCGTCGTCCTTCGCCGTGAATCCGTGACTGGAACGCCAGCTTTCCTTCGAGTCGCTGCGCCGGTAACGAGGCAAGCTGACTCACGAGTTGCGGAAGCTGAATCTCCGAACCTTCCATCGCAACTTGATAACGAAACGTCTTTCCCGTAACGACATCGCCTACAAGTTTAACGTGGCCACCGCAGAGACGCGCTTCGATGTTGTGTCCGATTGTGTCGTCGGTCGGTTGCTGTGCGACATCGAACTGTCCGCCGCCAAACTCTGTCGGCAGAATCGACGATGGCGGTCTCAACTGCTCGCGACGAAGTCGGTACGTCGCGCGTTGCGACGGCCCAACGTAAATGCGATCTTCTGCGGTGCTGTAGTAAAACGGGCCGGTGATGTCGGTAAATGGTAAGTCGAGAACCGTTGCTTGATCAAGTCGGAGCGTACCACCAACGCGGAGGTCACCCTCTTCGTTGCGTCCATAAATGCCAACTTGACCGAAGACGTTTTTCGCTTGCAAACCAACGTTGACAGTATTATTGTGTAACACAGCGACAACGTCCCACTCAGCCCGCAGCGGCGTTTCCTGTCGCGGCCCCTGCGAAAAACCGACCCAGCCAGCAAGATTAACAGCACCTTCAAGTTGAACGCTGTCATAAAACGTTCGCAGTGCGGGCGGGAGTGCCTGCTGAAGTTCTCGATGCGACGTGAGACGATCAACCGTAAGTTTGTCGAGCGATAACGACCACTCGTTCCCCGCACCAAAACGGCACTCAATACTCGATGCACAACGAACATCCTTATTGCGGCCACTGAAATCGTCGATCTTCACGCGGCCATCAACATACTGAATCGTCCCTTTCACGTCCGTCAGCGGATACGGAAAATGAACCGGACAAATCGACACACCTTCCATCGGAACCGCCGTAAACATCACGCTTAACCGATGCGACGACGGCAGATACGAAATCTTCGCATCGAGATTGACTTTGCCTTTTGCGCGAATGCCGGTCACGATGTCGCGCTGTCGCTTGTTCAAGATCGCTTTGGTGAGGTCACCATCGAGCGGGAGATTGACGGCACTAATGTTGAGAAAAAACTCGTAGTCTTTGTCGGCAGTATCGCCTTCTAAACCGTCCTCGCGCTGTCGCGGAAAGATGTGTCCGAACCCGCGAACCGTCGCCGATTCGTGTTGGCCGATGATGTTGTTGAACGTCCACCGGTCGTTTTGCATCACCAAGAATCCGTCGAGATTGGTGAGCGGATACGGAAACTTGTCGTACCGAATTGAGCATCGTTCGAGGCCGACTTCGACGTACTTCTTGAGCGGCTGCTGCGGTGCAAACTCGACCAAAATCATCGCCGAAAGATTTCCTTCAGGGTGGAGCGACGAGACGACTTGACGTGGCTTGTTCGGTAACAGTTCAATGAGACGCGATGTGATCGCAATGTGTTGCCCCAACACTTTCACTTTGCCAGCGGCTTGTCCGGGGGTTGCAAGTCCGGCGATGTTACCTTCGAGGTGAATCGGTGTCGTCTCCGTCGGACTTGTGTTTAGTGCAAACTTGAGTTGGTCTTCGGTGAGCGTCAGCCATCCACTCAAGTGATCGACGCGATACGGAAACGCGCGGCTACAAAGCGATGTATTCGTCCCCTGAAGTGTTATCTGCACTGGACGCCACTTTCCGTC
The DNA here is from genome assembly GCA_051651625.1 of Thermoguttaceae bacterium. GTDB lineage: Bacteria > Planctomycetota > Planctomycetia > Pirellulales > Thermoguttaceae > JBOFSQ01. Next base: position 55,600 of record JBOFSQ010000108.1, read on the forward strand.
GCGGCGAACGAGCGATGCGGCGACGTTTGCGGTCGTTGCAAACTCTGCGTTCTTGAGAAACGCTTGGACGTTGGCGTTGTCGCGCGGTGCGAATCGGCGAACGAGCAAGTCGTCGATGGCGAAGTGGTTGATCTCTGTTTCGAGTGTCGCACCGCGAATTGACGTTAGTCCGTCTTGCGTGTAGACCAGTCGCACCAAATCGGCGCGACCGAGTTGTCCCGAGAGGTTGTCGATTTTCACGCTCTCATCCGTGACATGAAACGACGCCGCAAGCGACGACGCACGCTGGTTCAATTGCGGTATGTCTCCCGCCGCGTGACGCAATGTCCCATCGATCTCGAAACGCATACCGAGTGGCGCAGCGGCGTCGCGGACGACGTTCGCATTAGCGTCGATGGTGCCGCTCCAAGTGTTCAAGCACGCAGCGTCGCAGTTCACTGCATCTGGCGGTATCATCGTCGTCACATATTCCAGCCACGCAGGATCGATGGTGAGGTGTTCGACTCGTGCTGAAGTGTCCCAGTCGCCGGCGGAGTTGAAGTTTCCGTGTACGCTGACGCGACGTGCAAGATGCGAAGCGATCTCGACGCGAAAGTTCCATCCTTCGGAGACCGCGGGTGAATTTGGTGTGATCATCGCACCGATTCCATCGACGGTGAGCGGCGCGGTCTGTGGTTTGGCCGCATCGGTGTAGACGATTTTTCCGTCAACGACTTCAATCGGCAGCGAATGCTGTGGTTGTTTGGCCGGCCGAAGTTTTTGGAGCACCGGAAACGTTTTGTCGTGAGCGCGTTCGACGTAAAGTGTTGGGCGATGAAATGTAACCTTTGTTGGCGTCGGCGAAAAGTTTCCAGCGATACCGTCTGTCACGATGGAATCGAACGATGTCGGACAGTCGATCAAAACTTCGTCGATAGTGAGAATACGTTCACCGCGCCGCCCGCCGACTTTGTCGTAAAGCGTAACACCGTAAACAGCGACGCCGCGTCTGTCGGCGATTTCGGTGCGAGTGATTTCGCAATCGAGGTGTGGAAACCGTTCGACGATTTCGTTATGCACGCGACGGTCAATCTCCGTCGGCAGGAGGTGACTTACCACCACCGCCGCAATCGCCGCGAGGACGACAACTAGTAGAAAACCCCACTTGAGGAGTTTTCCGATGTTCCGAAAGAGTGATCTCAAACAGCCATATTCTGGGGACGTTGAAGTGCGTTCAGTGACCGCGCGCACCGCGAGCGTGCGCAGCGATACCGCAGAAAAACCAGCGAATCATAGAGAATCCGCTGGCAAACGTCAACGCCGAATTCTTGCGTCATGTGAGATATGAGGCAGACTAGGGGAGATAGGTCGCCCTCTTGAAGCTCATCTTACCGTGAAACTTGCCTTCACAAACCCCAGACGTTCGCGTCAACCCGATACCGGTGTAGAGCCTTGTTGTTTTGACGATGTTGTCGAGGTTTACGAAGAACAAAAAGTTTCGATAACCGCGCCGATACAGATAGACAATCAGCCCCGCCATAATGAGCGTCTTGCCGCTACCGGTCGCCATGTGAAACAACATTGGTTTGGTTCTCCGTGTAATAAAAGCCGGAAAGGAGGCGTACTCGCCGTATTGACGGAGAGCTGCGTGTTGACGTTATTTCCTTCGTTCCCGCAATACCGAACGTGTGCAATCGTGACGGCGACGTTTTCTCTGTCCGTCAATACGGCGGCGTACCGCCTCCTTTCCGGCTTCTATTAATTCCCACACCCCGTAAAAACTTCGCGTGAAAACTTTGTTGGCATCGCTGATTACGTAGTCCGCGTCGTTGAGGTCGCAGCAGACAAAAGAACCGCCACCTTGCCCCTTCGCACGGTGTTTGTGAGTACACAAACACCGTGCGAAGGGTGCGCAAACCCGTCCGCATACCGTTCGCAAACCATGAAACGGTTACTCGCGTGGCTACCGTCCTGCGCGGTGTGTTACGGCGGCGGCGATGAAGTCTGCGAAGAGTGGGTGCGGGCTCGTTGGCTGCGACTTGAACTCAGGATGAAACTGAACCGCCAAAAACCACGGATGAGACTCGATCTCCACAATCTCACAGAGCTGGCCGTCTGGACTCGTCCCCGTCACGACCATACCCGCCGCCGCGTACCGCGCACGATAGTCGCCGTTAAACTCGTAACGATGACGATGACGCTCGAAAACGGTCTCCTTGCCGTAGGCGTTCCGCGCACGACTCGACTCCAACAAAATCGCTGGCTGTGAACCGAGTCGCATCGTGCCGCCAAGCTGCGTCACCGACTTCTGCTCGTTCAAAAGACTGATAACCGGATGGCGAGTTTCCTTGTCAAACTCCGTCGAGTGCGCACCGTCAAGGCCAAGAACGTGACGCCCGAACTCGATCACCGCACACTGCATACCAAGACAAATGCCGAGAAACGGAATCTTCGCTTCACGAGCAATCTGTATCGCTGTGATTTTCCCCTCAACGCCGCGTTCACCAAAACCGCCCGGCACAAGAATCCCATCGACTCGCCGCAACTCGTCCTGAACGCCAACGTCTTCAAGCGTTTCACTCTGAATCCGCAAGATGCGAACGTGCGTCTTACTAGCCAACCCGCCGTGGTCGAGAGATTCATAAATCGACTTGTACGCATCGCGGTGCGCCGTGTATTTCCCGACAACGGCAATCGTCACCTCGTGCTCTGGATTTCGCATCGCGTGCATCATCGTCCGCCAGTCGGCAAGGTCGATTGGCTTCGTCTCCGTCAGCCCCAACTTATCGACGATGAGCTGATCGAGATTGTTTTCGTGGAGCGACAGCGGGACTTCATAGATCGAAAAATCGCGGTCTTTTTCCTCGATGACCGACTCGCGTTCGAGGTTGCAAAAGAGCGCGATCTTCGCTTTGTCGCTGTCGGGGATCGTGTGTTCGGTACGGCAAATTAAGAGGTCGGGCTGAATCCCGATTTGCCGCAGTTTTTCGACGCTGTGTTGTGTCGGTTTCGTTTTGAGTTCTCTCGCCGACTTGAGATACGGCACGAGCGTAAGGTGAACAAAAAGGCAGTTGCGTTTTCCGGCATCTAGCGAATACTGACGAATCGCTTCCAAGAACGGCAGACTTTCGATGTCGCCAACCGTGCCGCCGATCTCCGTGATGACAACATCGACGTCTTCTTTGTCGAGGTTGCGGATGAGCGACTTGATCTCGTTGGTGACGTGCGGAATTACCTGCACCGTTTTTCCTTGGTACTCGCCGCGACGTTCTTTGTCGATGACGCGCAGATAAATGAGTCCGGTCGTCCAGCTACTCGCCCGCGAAAGCGGACTCGATGTGAACCGTTCGTAGTGGCCGAGATCGAGGTCGGTCTCGGTTCCGTCGTCGAGAACGTAGACTTCGCCATGCTGAAACGGACTGAGCGTCCCCGGATCGACATTAATATACGGATCAAGTTTTTGGAGCCGCACCGAGAGTCCGCGACGTTCGAGCAGCATCCCAATCGATGCGCTCGTGAGTCCTTTACCAAGAGAGCTAACAACACCGCCGGTGACAAAAATGTGTTTGGTCATGAAGAGAAGTTGGAGAGAATGTGGATAGTGAGAAACGAGAATGCAAGCGCATCGCCATCATTCTACCGCTTGGAGTTCAAAAGTCAAAGGGACGTGTTTTTCGCGTGTGTGTCTGCGCGGTTGAGGCCCCTCCCGATGTGGCGACGTTATGGTATACTTCGCGCGTGCGTTTTGGCGCGTTTTGTTTCTATTCACAAACTTTGCAGGAGAACCGAACGATGACAATGAAGAAGTTTCTCAACGATCCCAACAACTTGACTGTCGAACTACTAGAAGGGCTTGCCCTCGCGTATCCGTCAAAGGTGCGCGTGATGAACGAGAAGATTGTCCTGCGTGCAAAACCCAAGGACAAGAGCAAGGTTGCCATCGTCACGCTCGGCGGGGCAGGGCACGAACCTGCGTTAAGTGGTTACGTCGGTGAAGGAATGCTCGACGCCTCCGTCGTCGGTGACATTTTCGCCGCACCGGGAGGCCCGAAAGTTCTCGAAACGATCCGCATGTTCAAAGACTACAGCGGCGTCTTGCTCGTGATTCTCAACCACGCAGGCGACGTGATGAACGGCAACATGGCGTTCGACGCCGCTGTCCGCGAAGGGATCAAAATTAAGAAGATACTGACCCACGAAGACATCGCCGCCGGCACTGCCGCTCCGATTGAAGACCGTCGCGGACTCGGTGGGTGCGTACCGCTCTTCAAAGTCGCTGGTGCCGCTGCCGAAGCGGGAAAGTCGCTCGACGAAGTTGTCGCCATTGCAAACAAGTTCAACGACAAAATGGCGACCATCGCAGTCACGATGCGAACCGCAACTCACCCGCAATCGGGACAGTCGCTTGCGACACTCAACGACGACGAAATGGAAATCGGAATGGGACAACACGGCGAAGGCGGCGGTACCGGTCCGCAACCGATTCAAACTGCCGATACGACCGCCGAAATGATGACCGACCGACTCGTCGCCGCGATTGGTGCGAAGTCGGGCGACCAAGCGGTGCTCATCGTCAACGGAAGCGGCGCAACGACGTTGATGGAGATGCTCGTCGTCTTCCGCAGAGCGCACCAAGTTTTGGCGGCGAAGGGGATCAAAGTTGTCGGCTCGCGCGTGGAAGAAATTCTCACCGTGCAAGAGGCAGCGGGATTCCAACTCTTCCTCGCCACACTCGACGCCGAACTCCTCAAATACTACAACGCGCCAAGCGATACGCCGTACTGGACGACACGATAGGCCCTCAAACCACTCTAAAAACTTATGGACGCAGAAGAAATTATTCTTGACGTTGAAGATCGCATGGAGAAGGCGGTGGCGAAGTTTCGCCGCGACCTTTCTGGCATTCGCACTGGACGTGCTAACCCCGGCTTGGTCGATTCGATCAAGGTTGCGGTGTATGGTAGCGATTGTCCGCTGAAACAGGTGGCGTCGGTGGCGTGTCCTGAACCGGCGCAGATTGTCATTCGCCCGTTTGACCTTACGACGCTCAAAGACATCGAAAAGGCGATCATCGCCTCTGATCTCGGTTACACGCCGAACAGCGATGGACGTGTTGTGAGAATCAACATTCCGCCGCTGTCGTCGCAGGTACGTCAGAAGATGGTGACTCGTATCAAGGAGTTGTGCGAGGAGTCGAAGGTGGCGATTCGCAACGTCCGCCGCGACGGCAACAAAATGGCCGACGCCGCCGAAAAAGCGAAGTCGATCTCCGAAGACCAGCGTGACGAAATGAAAGAAGAAATCCAGTCACTCACAAAACGTTTCGAAGACGCCGCAAACGATCTAGCCAAAGAACGCGAAAAAGATGTGCTGGAGTGATGCACGAAGAGGAGAGAACACGGAACACGCGGAAAAACGGAAGACGCGGAATGCTGAACTTCCGCGTCTTTCCGCCCTTCCGTGATTTCCGCGTTAAAACTTCTTCTTCGTGCTTTTGTGCGAGAAAAAAGAACTGCTCGCAAACGCAAAATTCGTGAACGCTTACCCGCACTCCAGTTTCCGGCGAAAGCCCAAAACCGCCGCCAACAAAATTGCACACTCCGCATCGTCATTCCCGCGTACTCGGCGGGAATCTAAATCACACACCACAAGCAAAACGCGATAGCGGAAATGGAAATTGAAATGAAAGACGACAATAACACTCGTGTAATCCTGAATTGGTTGTGCCGTAGTTACGAGTCAACAGAGTTTTGGAAAGCAGAAGCTGAACGATTCGCGTTGGCATCAATCATTGGGCCAAACGGCGAGATTGATTCAGAGCGAGTACGAAAGGATTTCGCAAAATTTCTGCGCGAGATTTTTTCATCGTTCGCACCCAAAAGTCTGGACGAACTCGCATGGGTGGACGGATATAATACGCCACAACCCGTCCATATACCTGCTCCCGTCTTTGAAGTGTCGGAAGTAAACTGGGATTACCTCGCGGATTATTTTTTGCTTTGTGTTCACTCCACGTCTTCCATTGTTGAAGAGATCAATTCACTACGAACGGAGTTTAATAACAAAATAAAGTGCCGCTCCGATGCAAACATCAAACGAATGGAAAAGTATTACATAGCAATGCAATTGTTTTTCGGTGAAGCAATTGTACGCGTAAATCCAATGTCGCAAGAGGACGAAAAAGAATTCAAAAAACTCAAATCACGTCCGGTATTGATTGAAGAAGAAAAACAGAAGGGCGAGTTGATGGAAATCTTTCTTTCAAGCATCACTGGCTACAGTAGCAAGTATTTTCCGAGGATAGATGAACATGATTGACTTTATTGCCATTGATTTTGAGACAGCGAGTCGTGCTAAAAACTATCAGAGCAGTGCTTGCTCTATCGGTATAGCCGTCGTCAAAAATGGGCAGGTTGTTCATCGTCCATTTTATTCTCTGATCAAGCCACCACCGCGATATGAGTTTGATCTGCAAAATGTCAAACTTCACGGAATCCGTTATGACATGGTGCAAGACGCACCTACCTTTGCCGAGTTATGGGGGAACATCAAAGACTTTTTTCACGGGTCACATGTTGTAGCGCACAAGCTGTCGTTTGACAGAAGTGTTTTGATGGCGTGCCTTCAAGAATACAACCTTGAAGAGCCTGCTGTATTGGGGTGGTGGGATACACTGGAAACGAGCCGTAAATACTTGAGTCTGCCTGACCATAAATTGCCAACGGTCGCTGCTCATCTTGGGATTCCGCTACAACAACACCACGAAGCATTGGAGGATGCGTTAGCGTGCGCAAAAATCGCCATCGCCTTGATGAATGAGTATGGCGACCTTGCAGACTTGGCAAGAAGTGTAAGCGATGGTAAAACACGAGCAAAATCTGCGACAAAACGGCAACGTGTGAAAACAGACATTTCAATCGCAGAGCCTGACAATCGTTTTTCAGGGATGACATTTGTGTTTACTGGAGCACTTGCCACGATGACACGATCACAAGCAGAATTGTTCGTCAAAGAATATGGCGGTAAGGCTTCGTCGTCGGTATCGTCGAAAACATCGTTTGTTGTCGCAGGCGACGCCGCTGGCAGCAAACTCACAAAGGCCTGCGAGCTTGGCGTCACCGTAATCAGCGAGGCGGAATTTAAGCAAATGATTGACGCATCGTGAAAGAGTGAGGATAAACTCATGCAAAACGAGATCACAAAATTATCGGTTGGCGGTTTCAAGTCAATCGCCGACGAAATCACGCTTGATATTAAACCACTGACGCTCCTCGCCGGTGCGAACAGTTCCGGCAAGTCTAGCTTTATGCAGCCGCTGCTGCTGCTCAAGCAAACGCTGGAATCTCAACAAGACCCGGGGTTGCCGTTGACACTCAATGGAAGCAATGTCAAGTTCACTTCGGTTGACCAAATGTTTACCAAAAAACACAAAGGATCGCATACACGTTTTTCAATAGGCGTACACACACAGAAGAATTTTCTCAATGTTGTGTTTGGAAGAACCGTAAAAGAACAAAGACTATTTGTTGAAAATACAGAATACTTTGGCTTAATCAAACGTAACACGAAACTTGCAATAAGCAGGTCTATGGATCAAAATGAAATACTGGCATTAGTCAGGCAAGTGCCTATGTTTTCAAAGGCCAGACAGATCGAAGGAGGCGTTTCAAATGTTGATGACACCACATCTTTAGCTCTCTATGTTGCACAAGATCGCTTTTTTTTGGATATTATTGCACGGGATGGCGACTACTCTTTTGCTGTTCTTTCATCGCGGACATCAGGTGTTGACGGTGTTATCTTGCAGGTGATCCACGTTCCGGGGCTTCGTGGTAATCCTGAACGTGCGTATAAAACCACAGGTGTAGGACCAAAATTTCCGGGAACATTTGAGAATTATACCGCGAGTGTCATTGCTCAAATGGAAAACCAAGATCGGCTGGTCACACTGACCAACCATCTAGCGGCACTTGAGCTGACATCAGCAATTACAGCCAAAAAGATTAACGACGCTGCGATAGAAGTGTTGGTTGGTCGCTTGCCGAAAAACGGCACAAGTGAAGCGGACATGGTGAGTATTGCGGATGTTGGTTTTGGCGTGTCGCAGACGTTACCGGTGTTGGTGGCGTTGCTTGTTGCGGAGCCGGGGCAGTTGGTTTATCTTGAGCAGCCGGAGATTCATTTGCACCCGCGAGCGCAGCGAGCTTTGGCGGGGATTCTTGTTGACGCCGCGAATCGTGGTGTGCGAGTGGTTGCAGAAACGCACAGTTCGATGCTTCTGCTCGCCGTGCAAACGCTAGTTGCGAAAGGAAAGATTACGCCTGATAACGTCGCGCTTCACTGGTTCGAGCGAAACAAATCTGGGAAGACCGAAGTTTCGACAGCAGAAATTGACAACGCTGGTGCGTTTGGAGAATGGCCAGTCGATTTTGGTGATGTCGAACTGGACGCCGAATGTGATTATCTTGACACCGTCGCCTTGACGAGAAGGAAACGGTGAACGAATGGCAAAACGAAAATCAAAAGCTCTTGTTATTGACGCATCCGTCGTGCGCGCAGCCGGAAGCGAAATAGCGACTTTCCCAACGTCGATTCACTGCCGACATTTTCTTCTTTCAGTCAAAGACGGCGGTTTTGGTGTTGCGATGTCACCGGACATTTCTGCCGAATGGCGCAAGCACGCATCCAGTTTTTCTTGCAGATGGCTTGTGCAAATGCGAGGTCGAAAACGTGTTTGCAATGTCGAGAATGCGAAGAACGGTAAATTGCGTCAACGAGTGCTTGACACGACAAAAAGCGAAGACGTTCACGCTTTGATGCAGAAAGATTGTCACCTCATCGAAGCCGCGCTAGCGACGGATAAAACGGTTGCGTCGCTCGACGAAAAAGTCCGCAACCATTTTCGCAATCCAGCGATTGTCGTCGATGAGATCAAAGCGGTTGTTTGGGTAAATCCCGACAAGCAAGACGAAAACGTACAGGCATGGCTAACCGCTGGCGCGCCCGCCGACAAAAAGCGACAACTCGGTTGCGTCGAAAGCAAAATGGAGTGATTCAGTGTTAGAACTAATCGCAAACGAATCTGGTCTGCTTTTTGCGATGGGGGTGTTGCTCATTGTGTCGGCGTTGATGTCGTCGAGCGAGGCGGCGTACTTTTCGCTCTCGCTCACCGACAAAGGACGACTCGCGTCGGGTGGTTTGCTGTCGCGTTCTGCACTCGCTCTCCTCCGCGACCCCGAACGACTCCTCGGTACAATTCTACTCGGTAATCTCATTGTCAATTTGGTTTACTTCACACTCTCGTCGGTAGTTGCGTTTCACTTGCAACACGCCGGACAGCCGTATCTCGCAGTAGGTTTCGCCGTTTCAACGTTGTTGTTGGTGATGGTCTTCGCAGAGATGCTTCCGAAAGACCTCGCTGTTCTTGCGCCGCGAAGCGTCGCCTGCGCGTGGTCGATGCCGCTTACGCTCTTGGTGACGGCGATGCGTCCAATCACGCCGGTACTACGCTGGGCAACGCGGATGTCACGCCGACTCATCGTCCCACACTTTGAAGAAGAAGCGACTCTCGCCAGCGAAGACTTTCATCGTATCGTCTCGCTCGCCAAAGAAGACGCAAATCTCAAACCACGCGAACATCGTTGGCTCCGCGCAATCGTCTCGCTCGCCGACGTGACGGTCAAAGAACTGATGTTCCCACGCCCATACATAACCCTCTGGCAACTCCCGCTCGACCGCGAATCTGTCGTGCAAGAACTTCGCCAGTCGATGAGACGTGACTTCCTCTTCATCACCGAATCAACCAGCGATGACATCGCCGCTACAATTCCCGTCGCCGACTGGCTCGCCGCACCACAGAGTAGTCGCTGGACGAGTCTCGCCGCGATGGAACATAGCGGTATGCAGCCGCTCTACATACCGTGGTCGGCAACCGCCGCGTCGCTCTGGGAACAACTCCGCGAAAACTGCCGCCGCGTCGCGGTGGTCGTCAACGAATATGGCGAAACAATCGGCGTCGTCACCGAAGACGACCTGTGGCATTTCTTCCTCAAACCGTCACAACAAACGTAACCGTTCACGAAGTTTTGAGTAGGAGTCTCACACAAAGGCACGAAGGCACGGAGAAGAGATGAAGCCTCATACATTGTTGGCAGTTCTTTTTTTGCGCACGAAGGCACGAAGTACACGAAGAACGCAAAGGATGATTCCAACTTCGATCCTCTTCGTGTCCTCTGTGCTCTTTGCGCCTTTGTGCGAAAAAAAGAGCCGCTCGTAAACATAAAATCCGTGAACGCTTACCAACAAACAACAGGAGAACTCTCATGAAACGTTCAGCAGCACTGGTGGTGACACTGTTCATCACAGCAATCGTGGTGATCGCAAACAGCTTCGGCGCAACGCCAAACACAACGGCATCTGACGACCGTGCCGCCATATTAAAAGATGTGGAAACGCTCGCGTGCATCGGTACACCCGGACCGCTGGTCGTGTTCAGTCCGCAGTGTTTTCCGCTGCTCGTTGGCAGTGAAGACAAGATCATCGCCGCTGCCGGACGCTACAAAAATGGGCGCATCGTCGTCTTCGGCCACAACGGTTATCTCGACAACAGAAGCGATGTGAACGCAACTTTCTACAAGAACTTGATCGCGTGGGTGGCCGCGCGGAACAATGATGAAAAAATTCGCATTGCTGTCCATCGCAACGCCAAACTCGCCGAGGCGATGAACGGTTTGGGATACGTCGCGTTTTCATTCGACGACTGGGAAAAACTTTCGTGGCCGGAAATCGACATCGTTTGGGCCGAGACGTGGAACATCCCAGAAAAGTCGTTCGCGCCGCTGACCGACTTCATTGCACGCGGCGGCGGATTCGTAACCGGCGTAACAGCGTGGGCCAGAAACTTTAACGCAGAGCTTCCGTGGAATCGCCTCGTCGCATCAATGGGAATCTGCTTCACCGGAGATTATCTCGGCGCGACACGCGACGGGATGTTTGAAACGGCAACGTCAATCTCGCCGCTCCTTCACGTCAACGATGCGTTCAAAGCACTCATCGCAGATGACAGTGGCAAACAAAAACTCGCCGATGGCGACAGCCAAATCGTCTCAACAACGCTGATGCGCGGACTTCGTTCGATGCCGCTCAAAGAACAGGCTCCGTTTGCGAAGTGGGCCGAGAGTCGTCCGGTGCCGGTCATCACAGAAAAGACGCCGCTCCGCGTGGCCGACGCGGGACAACGTTTTCTCGTCGCACAAAAATTGGCGCGGTATCAAGCAGGGGAGGGCGATCCCAAAAAGTTGGGAGCCGACCCGTCAGCGGCGGCGTTTCCCGGTCTTCCAGCCGATAACGCAAAGAAGATCAAGAAAACTGTCCGCATCGACACGAGCGTTCCCGATTGGCACAGTCTCGGACTCTACGCCGCGCCGGGCGACGTTGTAACAGTTCGCATTCCAGACAGTGCTGCCGCGTCAAAGAAGCGACTCGCGGTGGTGATCGGTTGTCATCAAGATCAAATCTGGGACCACAAAGAGTGGAAGCGTCCGCCGCAAATTATGACGCGGCGTGAGTTAGCGCAACCGGTCACGCAAGTTTGTAATCCGTTCGGCGGGATTTTCTACATCGACGTTCCGCGCGGATGCGACCTCGGCAGCGTTGAAGTTTCTATCGAAAATATTCTCGACTCACCGCTCTTCATCCTCGGCAAGACAACGCCCGAAGAGTGGAAGAAACAGCGCGACGCGATAGTTGCGCCGTGGGGTGAAATTGCGTCGAACAAGATCATCATCTCGCTCCCGACTTCGGTACTTGCGAAGGTTGACGACCCTGCGGCGGTGATGGAGTTTTGGAACAATGTCGCCGATGCGTGTGCCGATCTTTGTGGCCGCCAGCGCGAACGTGATCGCCCCGAACGCCTCGTTCCCGACGTTCAAATCAGTGCCGGTTACATGCATTCAGGCTACCCGATTATGACGCACATGGATGTCGTCGATCACTTCACGGACGTGACTGGTGTCAAAGGCGTGAAGCGTGATGGCTGGGGATTTTTCCACGAAATTGGACACAATCACCAATCGGGCGACTGGACGTTTGGCGGAACTGGCGAGGTGACAGTGAACCTGTTCACTCTCTACGTTTACGATACTGTCTGCGGCGTAACGCCGGAAAAGACGCGGCGTGAGCTTACGTCTGATTGGCAGAGCAAAGCGATTGCGAAATATATCGCAGAGGGAAAGTCGTTTGAGAAATGGAAGAACGATCCGTTCTTGGCACTTGCGATGTACGACCAGCTCCGTGCAAAATATGGTTGGGATGCGTTTCGCAAAACTTTTGCGGCGTACCGCGAGATTCCAAACGGTGAACGTCCGAAGAACGACGACGAAAAACGTGACCAGTGGCTCGTCCGGTTTTCGCGCACTGTTGGCGAAGACTTGAGCGATTTCTTTGAAGCGTGGGGCGTTCCAACATCTTCCGCCGCGCGAACGTCGCTACAAGACTTGCCAAAAACTTCACTCAAAATGGAGATGTGAACTCGTAACGGGTCGAAAATCGTCTTGACGCCGACACCGAAATTGGTTACGCTACTCACACGGTAGGTGGTCTCGTTTGTGTGGCCGCTCCGAAACGTCTCACGTCTTGGGGGTAGTTATGCGGCGTCTTGTTTTTAGTTTGATGCTTGGTTTGGTTTGTCTCAGTCTTGCGGAAACTGTCTGCGGCAATCCGCTTGCGATTTTCCGCAACCAGTCGGTCGATGCCGATCCAAACAAAGACTATCGTCTCCAAGAATCGAATGGCCCGTGGCTCATCTCGACGGCGTCGTTCTCCGGTTCATCGGCGGAAAGCGACGCAAAAGAACTTGTGCTAGAGCTGCGAAAAAAGTATGGTGTTGCGGCGTATCTCCATCACATGACGTTTGAGCCAGAGATGGACAACGGGGCAGTGGGGCGTCCGAAATTTCTCAAGGCTCCGCAACACGAAGAATGGGCGGTCCTCGTCGGCGACTTTCCAACTATCGACGACCCACGCCTAACGAAAACTCTCAAGACGATCAAATCGGCGAAGCCCGATTGTCTCAACATCAAAGAAGGGAAGGGGAAGTCGTTAAACTTTGGCCAGTGGCGACAGGTTGTCTTGCCGCAGGTCGAGGAGGCGTCGGTGAGTGGGCCGATGTCGCGGGCGATGGCGATTACGAATCCTCTGTTGCCGAAAGACTTTTTCACGCGCGGCGGCACTGTCGATAGCTTCATCGTCTCGATCAACAGCCGTGCAGAGTATTCACTACTCAGCAATCCGGGGCGTTACACAGTTCGGATTGCAACGTTCACGGGGAAGACGATAATCGATCAAGAGCAGATCAAGGATCACGTTGCTGGGAAACGTGACGTGTTCGCCACCAGCAAGTCTGGAATGACCGACCTTGATAAGGCCGCACTCGCCGCCACAAAACTTTGTGCAGTGCTGCGACAGAAGGGGTACGAGGCATACATCTACCACGACCGCTATGAAAGCATCGTATCAATCGGGGCGTTTGACGAAGTTGTCGTCCAGATGGCTGATGGCCGAAGTGTCGAACGCCCTGAAATCGCAGACCTGCGACAGCGTTTCACCGGCAAAATGGTAAGTCCCGCACCCGGACAACCGCTCACATACCAGCCCATCACAATCGCCGATGTCGAACTCGACTACGAACCAAAAGTGATTCCAGTTCCACGCAAATCGCGGTAAGTTTCCGCCACGCTCCCTTCAAAATTCTCTGATATTGTGTACAGTGTACAGGAATCTCTCGCGGTTGGGAGGTAAACTGTATCTTGTCGCACGGTTTTTGAAGGTGAGGGTCAAAGTGAAGAAGCGATTTTCTCTTGGTGTCGATTATGGGACGAATAGTGTCCGCGCGCTGATTGTGGACGTGACTGATGGCAGCGAAGTCGGTACGGCGGTTGCGGCGTATCCGAGCGGTGAAGCGGGGATCATTCTCGATCCGAAAAATCCGCTCGTCGCACGCCAGAGTCCGGCGGACTATGTTAACTGTTTTGTCAAAGCGGTCAGCGGAGCAGTTCGCGCGGCGAAGAAGAACGATGCGAAGTTCTCGCCCGAAGAGATCGCTGGCATCGGAATCGACACGACCGGTTCGACGCCGATTCCCGTCAACCGCGATGGTGTTGCACTTGGTTGTCTGCCGGAGTGGGCGAACAATCGTGCGGCGCAGGCGTGGCTTTGGAAAGACCATTCGTCGCACCGCGAAGCCGCCGACATCACTGCCGCCGCGAAAAAATACGCCGCCGCCGGTGGAAGCGACTACCTCGCAAAGTGCGGCGGAACGTACAGCAGCGAGTGGTACTGGTCAAAAATCTGGCACTGCAAACGCGAAGACCCAAAAGTGTTCGCCGCCGCGTATTCGTGGGTCGAACTCGCCGACTTCATCCCCGCCGTCATCACCGGCAACATCGACCCGCACACATTGTCGCGCGGCATCTGTGCGTCGGGTCACAAGGCGATGTGCAACGAAAATTGGGGCGGACTTCCGAGTGCAGAGTTTTTGAAAACGCTCGACCGCGACCTTGCCAAACTTCGTGACCGTTTCGCATCGCACACACAAACCGCAGACAAACTCGCCGGTCATCTCTTGCCGGAGTTTTCGAAAAAGTGTGGACTCGTCGCCGGAACGCCCGTTGCAGTCGGCGCGATGGACGCACACATGGGGGCAGTCGGCGCGGGGATCAAACCCGGAACGCTTGTCAAAATTATCGGCACCAGCACATGCGATATGATGGTGCATCCGCTCGATGAACCACTCGCCGACATCCCCGGACTTTGTGGAATCGTCCCCGGTTCGGTGCTGCCGAATATGTACGGACTCGAAGCAGGGCAGTCCGCCGTCGGCGATATTTTCAACTGGTTCGTCAAAAATCTTGCGTCAACGACGAAGGGCGACCCGCACGTTGTTCTAACGCGCGAAGCGGAAAAACTTGTCCCCGGCGCGAGCGGACTCCTTGCACTCGATTGGAATAACGGCAATCGCACGATCCTTGTTGATCCGCTTCTATCTGGTCTTCTCGTTGGCCAAACGCTCCACACAACGGCGGCGGAGATTTATCGTGCGCTCGTCGAAGCGACGGCGTTCGGTGCGCTTACGATCATAAATCGTTTTGAGGAATACGGCGTTGCGGTTCGTGAAGTTGTTAACTGCGGTGGGATTGCGGAGAAGAGTCCGCTGGTGATGCAAATCTACGCCGACGTTTGCAACCGCCCGATGAAGGTGAGTCGTTCGCCGCAGACGTGTGCGCTTGGTGCCGCGATTTTTGGTGCTGTCGCTGGCGGAGTTTACAAAGACGTTGCAACGGCACAAAAGAAAATGACGGGAGTTAAACCGACCGTCTACCAACCGAACAAGAAAAACGTGGCGACATACAAACAGCTTTATAAACTGTACCGACTTATGCACGACCAGTTCGGAACACCAAACAGCAACGACTCGCTCTATGGCGTGATGAAAGAATTGATCGCAATTCGAGATAGCAAGTAAGGTGATGAAATGACTGAAGCGCGTCGCACATTCTTGAAGTCTTCGCTGGTATCTGCTGCGGTGGCGGCGAGTGGATGCGCGGTGTCGTCAGCGGTTGAGTCGCCGCCGCCAGTGCCGATGATTTCGTTCGGCAAATATAAGATCACGCGACTCATCGCGGGGTGGAACCCAATCGGCGGTAACGCTCACGCCGTGCCCAGTCTTTCGCGTCACATGCGTGACTATTTCACGTCTGAACGAGTTAACGAGTTTTTGGTTCGCGTTGAACAGTCGGGGATAAACTGCTGGCAATTCAGCCATGGCGAACGTGCGAAGGAGGCGTGTCGCGCGTTGCGTGAACGTGGTTCGTCGCTGAAGTTGATTGGACTTCACGCCGAGCGTCCGCAAGATGCGTCGATAGCAACCGTCATCGCCGACACTGGCTGCATCGCGCTTTCACACCACGGCAACATAACCGATGCACTATTTCGTGTCGGACGACAACAGCAAGTTAAAGACTACATCAAAAAAGTTCGTGACGCGGGGATACTGGCTGGAGTTTCGTCGCACTCACCGCAACACATCCGCCAGATCATCGACGAAAACTGGGACGTCGATTTTCTGATGACGTGTTTTTATCACATCACTTGGCCGCGCGACGAACAGCTCAAGACTATCGGCAAGGTCACGCTCGGCGAACCGTTTTTTGAATCCGATCCCGATGAGATGGCGGCGATCATTCGCACCGCGCATCGTCCGTGTTTGGCATTCAAGATTCTCGGTGCGGGACGACTCTGCGGCAGTTCGCTGGCGGTTGAAAAAGCGTTTCGGTACGCCTTCACAAATATCCGACCGACCGATGCTATCATCGTCGGAATGTACCCGCAGTTCACCGATGAGATCAGCGAAAACGCCCGACTCGCACGCGAGTTGGGGTGAAAGCCGCAATAGTAGTTCTGGTTCGGCATAGCCGAACCCTCCAGTTAATCAACGCCGTAGGCGTTTGGAGGGTTCGGCTATGCCGAACCGCTGTGCAGGTGCAAGTTTCCGAACAGGTCTAATGAACATTATATCACTTTACACTCACTAAATCAAAAACACATGTCTTGTCCTCAAGTGGCGATAGTTGGGCGTCCCAATGTTGGGAAGTCTAGTCTTTTTAATTGGCTTATTGGTCAGCGAGTTAGCATCGTCGATCCGACGGCGGGGGTGACGCGCGATCGCGTTACGTTCTTGCTCGACCTCGCTCCCGACACGCCGCAAGCGGTCTCGCAGCGAGAAGAGCGACGGATGTCGGACAACGACGAACCGTTTGAAACAACGAAGTATATCGAACTTGTCGATACCGGCGGAATCGGAATCGTCGATGATGACGACCTCTCTGATCACGTCGAGGCGCAGATTCACTTTGCCATCGAAAGGGCGAGTCTGGTGCTCTTCGTTGTCGATTCCAAAGAAGGGATCACGCCGCTCGATGCAGTCGTCGCCGACCGACTTCGCAAGATGACGTGTCCGATTCTGCTCGTCGCCAACAAGTGCGACTGCGAAAACGACGAGCGAAACGCACAAGAGTTTCACGCACTCGGTTGGGACGTGATCACCGTCAGTGCGAAACAGAAACGTGGTCGCGTAAACTTGATGGAAGAGGTTGAGAAAACGCTCGACGCGACGTGCGGGTTCGACGCTGTTGAGCCGGAAGATGCCGTGATGAAGGTCGCCATCGTTGGACGCCGAAATGTCGGCAAGAGTACGTTCATCAATTCGCTGGCCCGCGAAGATCGCGTCATTGTTAGTCCGATCCCCGGAACGACGCGCGACAGCATCGACGTTCGGTTCGAGATGGACGGCAAAACGTTCGTCGCCATCGACACGCCGGGTTTTCAACGTCGCCGCGAAGGGAAGTCGAACGTTGAGTTCTACAGCACCGTCCGTGGCGAACAGAGTATTCAGCGGGCCGATGTCGTTCTGCTTTTCTTCGACGCTTCGCAGCGTGTCAGCCAGCTCGACAAAAAACTTGCAAACTTCATTGAACAAGCGATGAAGCCGTGTATTTTTGTTGTCAATAAGTGGGACTTGATGGCGAAAGAATCAATGCCGACCGAGGAGTGGGGCGAGTATTTGCGCGAACAGTTTCCGGGGCTGGCGTATGTTCCGATAGCGTTTGTGACGGGACTCGTTGGCAAGAACATTCATCGTGTTATGAGTCATGCGATGATGCTTTTCAAGCAGTCGCGTGCGCGTGTCTCGACGCCGGAACTAAACAAACTCGTCGCGGCTGCACTCGATCACAATCCGCCGCCGCTGCACTATCACCATCGGCCAAAGGTCTACTACGCGACGCAAGTAACGACGCAGCCGCCAACGATTGTGTTGTTCTCAAACATGCCCGACGCCTTCTCGCAACCATATCACCGCTACTTACTCGGCATACTCCGCGACGAACTGCCGTTCGGCGAAGTACCGATCCGACTCGTCTTCCGCAAACGCGGTTCCGACGACAGCAACGAGACTATCGAAAAGAAACGCAAAACGTAGGCATACTCAAGACGGTCGAACAAGCTGCACTCAACGTCCAGTAGGGCAGCCCGCATTGTTTTCCCACATTTCCTACACCCACAGCTTTTCTCGCAAAAAAAGGTATTGCCTGTTTTGTTATGGCTTGATGGGAATCGCTGCTTGGATATACTAAGTTATCAATACACAATTGCATGGGGGGGTTATGGCTTGATGGGAATCGCTGCTTGGATATACTAATGTCGTTGGCGTCAAAAGCGAAATGTTTGTTATGGCTTGATGGGAATCGCTGCTTGGATATACTACAATGACAATCACCATCACACAAAATCGGTTATGGCTTGATGGGAATCGCTGCTTGGATATACTACCTCATCAGCAAGTCCTGTAAATTGTGCGGTTTGGAGTGGTTTTTCGTCAGAAAAAAGCGAGTTGTGGTTGTGGCATTTCGTTTGGTTCCCACCGTTTTCCGACGTAGTTTTCCATTTTGGAGAACTGTCGTTCGGTGAGCGTCATGACGCGAACGTGTCCGTGGGACGGGAGCGACTGGCGGATTTCGGCGCGGTGTTTTTGCGCGAGTTCTTCGCTTGCGCAGAAGCGCGCGTAGACCGAGAACTGGAGCATCGTGAAACCGTTCTCCAGCAGCATTTTGCGAAAGCGCGAATAGACTCTGCGGTCGCGTTTCGTCTTCACCGGCAAGTCAAACATCGCCACGAGCCACACGGAATTGTACCCCGAACAGGTGTAGATTTGTCTTGGCATAGCTGCACTCCCTGTGACGAGTATAGCTTGCAAGTTCGGTGCGTGTGTGAGATTTTTTTCGCCAGTGATTCAAAACTTTGGCAGAACCAAATCGCGTTGCGTCTGCGCGAACACATGCCCAAGCGACGCTGCCAAATGAGTCGCCGTTTCAAAGAGCGTGAGGTTTTCTTCTCCCACGCAATAACGTCGCTGCGTAAGTGACTCAATCAGAAATTGCTTCGTCTCTTTTTCGAGCGAGTTGCCCAGTTTCGCATCGCGCAAAAGGGTAGCGACAGCGGCATCGACGAGCGGGCGAAACGGCTCCATCAAGTCATCGGCGAGGCAGAATGAATTGTACTTGTTGCAGTGATGTAGACCGACCGACGGCAAAAGCCCTGTCGCCACAATCGCACGCGCAATCACCGCACGCAACACCGCGTAGCCGTAGTTGAGTGCAACGTTAACAGCGTCGCCCGATTCGTTGTCGCGGCGAAAGTTGTGACGCATTTCAAAGTCGGTTTTGAAAAGTGCGCGCCAGTATTTCTGTGCGGCTTGGGCTTCGATGTTACTCGTGTCGCCACTCTTGACGCGCTCCACCATCGCTGCAATTCCGCCGTCGCTGCCCGTCCACGACGAGAGCAGTTGTGCTTGGTGTGAAACTTTCGCGCGAATAATCTGCTGCCAAAGACGTTTCCGCGTCTGCACACTCGCACGAATCTGCGAGTCGATGCGACGCTTTTGTAAGTGATGCGCTGCCAGCGGCAGATACATTCCGCACGGCGTCATCTTCGAGTCGCACGCTACAAGCGTACCGCCGTGAACGGCGATCTGTTCCAAAACGCTCTGCGTAAACGTCACCTGCCGATGCGCAACGATGATGCAAGCAATGTCGCTCATCGGAAGCGAAAGTGGCGGCACGCCTTCACGCTCAATCACAAGATTTTGTAACCGAACATGCAACGCCGCGCCATTTGAAAAGTCGAGAATATGGTGTGTCATGCTGCACCATCAATCATTCGCCGGATGTATCTCGCCAAGATGATCGACAAAAACTTTGAATGCCTTGCCACCTTTCAAAGTGTTGATCGATGGTTTCGTGCCAGATTCTTTCTCGACATCTTTCGATGTTCTGGCATCATTGTGTCGGCTTATCAGGATACGCTGTCCCGATATGCTGCGCACACGCCAAAGAGTGAAGGTCCCGTCGTTATTCCGAACATTGAGGAACTCGCCACCGGTCAGTGAAAACTTGAATCGCTTTCCGCTACCGTGGTCGCGTTGGACGACAGGTTCTTTGTGTTTTACTCGTTGATACGCATCAAACATAGTGACGGGAAATCCTTTCCATTCTTTCTCGTTCCCGTTTTTATCGAGCACGGCGACGACTTCCATGTGGTGGTTGCTGCCGGGTGTGACGTGACGTTCGCTGACTTTGCCGCGTGCGAGCGTCATTGTCGTTTTGGAGACGTTAACGCGCACCTTCTTGATCGGAATCTTTCGCCCGTCGTGCGCAGTCATGAATGGTAGATTTTTTTCGTCGGCAAAGACTTTGTTTGCGGCACCGCCTTGCAGTTTGTCCCTCACCATCTCGCGGATTGTGGCGTCGATGATATTGCCGACATCTTTTGCCGAAAGCGCGGTGAGCGGTTTGCGAATGACGTGCGTAATTCCCGCAGAATCGTCATCGTCTGCAACCGCTCCATCCACCGCCACCGCTTGCTGCGACGACTTGGGGATTCCGTAGTTGCTCTCTTGGTGCAGCGGCCCACTCACCTGTTTGTCGGCACGATACGAGACATTAATTTCCGCCACCGCTTGGGCAACGTCGCTGTAAAAACCGTTCCACGGTTGCGCGATTTCTGACGCATCATATCGCCGCCGACTGTGCGTCGCTTCGGACTTTGCGGCGGCGCGTTCGAGCATTTGGATCGTCTTTGCGTCGCAGCACGCAATAACCACCGCGTCAACGGCGTGATGGCGGTGGTCGTCGCGGCTCTTTTCGTTGCCATCGTTTAAGATTTTGTTGAGTTCCCACTCGCTGCGCAGCACCGAAGTTGCCATCCCAGTTGAGACTTGAATCCGTCGTGTGCCGTCTGCATCAATAAGTCCACCGTAGAGACACGCCAAGTATTGCGTCGCCTGCTTTGAGATGTATCGCGTGTCGCTCAACATTTTCTCTGCGAACCCTTCGGGGATTTTGTCCATCAAGAACCGCCGCTTCTTCGCTTCCGCCGTTTTGCCTTGAAACCGCTCGACACGCGCGATGACTTCTTCCCACTTCTGCTTGT
This sequence comes from Thermoguttaceae bacterium, assembly GCA_051651625.1. Lineage (GTDB taxonomy): Bacteria > Planctomycetota > Planctomycetia > Pirellulales > Thermoguttaceae > JBOFSQ01. The sequence continues at coordinate 76,621 of JBOFSQ010000108.1, forward strand.
CGCCCGAATACGCTTCAAACGGCGTCTGATTCTTTTTGACGTGACGATTCTCTTCGTGATAGCAGAGCGTCTTGTTGGCGAAAGAATTGTCCAGCGAACGACTCAATGGCAAGATGTGCTCGATGTCGAACTGCGACTGGTCTCCGAGTAGACTTTGCGGCGTAATCGTTCTGCCAGTGTACGGACACTCCCAACCGCATTCATCCGCCAGCAACATTTTCACAATGTCGGTTGGCTTGGGATCAGCAATTCCCATCTCACGGATTATATCGTTTCGTGCCCTCTCGCGTTTCGTTTCTTGCGCTCGCATGTCCCGGCTTCGGTCTTCGCGTTCTTTGCGCCCTTTTTTCATGTCGCGTGCAAGTTCAACGCGAATTGCTGCTGGCTTTCCGTACTTACGAATGATCGCATTGACGACTTTTCGCATCTCGGTAAGCGTGCGAATGACGACCGGGTTGTTGAGCAGCGGCACAACTTTTTTGAGCGGCGGAAGCAAGTCACACGACGCCGGCGGTTTCTGGTCGCCGTAAACCTCCTTGCGTGCCGTGGCGAATTGGAGATGCTTATCGCGCATCAGCGGCAAGAGTTTTCCAATCGCGCGACTTGAGAGCGAGCCGTAATCCGCTTCGAGTGGCATTTCCGCCAATTTGTGTGCTAAATTGTGGTCAAAATCAAAAACTTTCGCCAGACGTTTTGCGAGAGTGTCTTCGTTTTGAAATTGCAACATTTCGCTGACGAGTTGTTCTTGGCGTTCGGTCGGCACTGCATCCCAACGTTCGCGGCCAAGAACTTCAACGATTCGCGCGACTGTCGTATTTCCTTTGAGCTTTTTCTCGCCGCCCGCTTCGAGATTGAACTTGATAGGACTGCTCTTGCTCGGCTTGAGTCCTATCGCTTTCGCCACCTGCGGAAACGTGAGCGACTCGGCGTATTCCATTGCGTTTGCAAGCAGAGCCGCTTCTTGCGTGGTGAGTGAACGTTCTGAAACCATCGGCGCGAGAATACGGAGGTCGAGAATCTTCTGCCAATATCGAAACCGCTGTGCCGCAAGCGACGCCATCTGTGCGCGACGTTGACCTTTTTCGAGTTCGCACATCCCGATCAGTCCTTTCTGCGACTTGAGCGGACGCTGAAAGAAAATCGCGCTATAGATCGCGGCGCGAAGTGACAGTTCATTTCGCGTCGTTTCTTTCTTCTTGCGGTTGTAACGCGGCTGCGAAATGGTTTGCGAGAAGATTTTCGGATGAAACTTTTCTTGGGCGTTGCAGATTTTCTCGAACTCTTCCTTGAACATCTTTCGCGCTGTCCACCGCGCGCGAATCCGTTTTTCGTCGGGATTTGTCGTGGCGAAGTATTCGCCGATTGTGCGTGCGCCTGCGTCGTCGATCAGTTTTGCCAGATCGCTGATGCCTTGCTTCACTACGCCTTGTTCTTCGTCTTTCTTGCCAGTCGCTTTTTTGTTACTCAAAAATCCGCGCCGCTGAACGAGGTGCATCAGCGCGCGACCGAGAGAGTAGGGCGGTAGTTTGTGATCGAGGGCGAGTGTTCGCAAGATGTACGGGAAGACTTGCGCGGCGACGTGTGGATCGTTTTGGATGCGGTCGATTTCCGTACCGAACTCTTGCCGAATGGAGACTTGCAATTCGGCATCGAGTTTTTGCAGGATTGCGGTTCGCTGTTCTGGCGTTTTGCTTTCACCTTGCGGCAGGAGTCCTGCGCGCTGTAGAATGTGGAACAGTTTTGTGGCACGTCTTGTGCGTCGCCAAAACTGTCGTCGTGCAAGTCTTGCTTCGCGGCGTGTGGTTGCGCGCGAAACGTCTTCACCATCTCGAATCGCGTCCTCGTCGCTTTTCTTAACTTGTGGAGATGATTTTGTACCACTCTCAAAACATCGTGCGCCGAGTTTGAGTTTGATACCGCTCCCTTCGTCAGGGATGATCGCCCAGCCAACAGACTGGACTCCCAAGTCGAGACCCAAAACGTAACTACCAGCAGACGACGCCCCCGATGCAGCCATGATAAAACTCCTTGACGCAGACGGACAAGATGATCGCCCAGCCAACAGACTGGACTCCCAAGTCGAGACCCAAAACGTAACTACCAGCAGACGACGCCCCCGATGCAGCCATGATAAAACTCCTTGACGCAGACGGACAATTCGTAACGCAAACCTCGCTGGCAATTATAGCTTACACAAGTGGCAGTGGTAGGGCTTGACGTTTTTTGTTTTCCCGCGACAATGCCTCGCGTATATCCAAGCAGCGATTGTTACCCAACTTGTCATAGTAAGTAACTTTTGCTTGCGCAAGGCGACGCTTTCATAGCGACCTTAGCCTGTCCCTGTGGCAGGCTTTTTTTATGCGCAGTGTTGTCCGGTGAAGAATCCGTTTGATGACGCAGCTCCGCACGGCTTCACCGTGCTACAAACACCAAGTCGCAACCGAACATAATAAACATTATCGGACGTTGGTAGGTGCAAGCAAGTGTGAAAGGATTCGCACATGGCACATGACGTTGTTGCATCTCTTGAAGCTCGTTACGAGTACTCGATAGGCTCTACGCTTGTCGGTGACCTCCTTGGATTGAACGAGGAGTTTAGCGACGATCCGAACACTCCCTCTGCGTCCCTGCAACGCAGTGAAGCGACGCAGAGTGATGGCGGGTCTTCGGACTGTTCCCCCTGTTCACTATCAGGGGGGTCTCAAACCGTAGACGATGCCCCGGTGCCTTCCGTCGGTGGTTACGATGGCGGCACGACCGTCGGGTTTGCTGGCGTCTGGGCGGAAGCGAATTTTTGTGCGCTTCGGTCTGCATTGGACAAGGCGCGTACTCTTCCCGAAGGTCAACGTGTGGTTGAGTTTGGTGCTGGCGAACCGTGGGACGTGTTCCCGCACGGTGCGGGTGCTGGTGCGAACGGTGGCATTTTCTACCGCTGGGTTGTGGAACGCGAAGGAACGAAAATCTATTTCCACGAATCGCCGGTTGCTATACCGGGCGTGCAAGCGGTGCGCGTTCGCTACGGTGCGATTCATCTGGCCAAGGTTGGCCTGTATGCTGCGCACGAAGAGATCGTTGATCTGCTCACTGGTCTTGGCTTCAGCATAGAGACCGAGACTTTATCTCGTGCCGATTTGCATGTGACTTGCGGCGGTATGACGGTTGACGAGATCGTCCGTCTCATTTTCACCGACCATTTCACTGCACGTGCACGCAAGGACGCATTCCATCGTGGCGGTGGTGGTGCGCGTAAGTTTACGGGTTACGAGTTGGGCCGTGGTATTCGCCTTCGTATCTACGACAAGTTTCAAGAAATTAAAGACAATCGCAACGAAGTCGCTCTTGCGGTGTTGACCGACATGTTCGGTGGTTCTCTTCCCGAAGAGATGACGCGCATAGAGTATCAGTTACCGCGCGAAGTTTTGAAGGAAATGGACATAGACACGGTTTCCGATTTGCGTGATTCGGAAGTATCGCTTGTGGAATACTTAACCGCGCAGTGGTTCCGGTTACTTTCTGCGCCGCGAAGCGAGACTGGGAATACATCTCGGCAGTCGTTGCATCCTCTCTGGGAGAAAGTGCGAGTAGCTTTCCAGCGGTTTTTTGACGGGACTGGCAAGTCGATTTCTCGTGCGAGTGGGAAGATTTCTTGTGATGCGGACGATCTCATTGCACAAGCGGCGGGTTGTTTGGCGAGTGCACTTGCGCAAAGTGAGGGCATTGTTTCGGATGGCCGTTTGTTTCTCGAGTTGGTTTCGGATCGTCTCAAGGAACGGATCGCAAAGATACTTCATCGCAACGTTGAGCGTGCGGAACGTTTCGCTCGTTCCATTGGTGTAGACGTTGCGGACATTGTGCGGCGGTCGCGCAATGTACCGATTGTTTCATAATCAAAAACAAAGGGGAGTCATGATGGTTGCTTCTAGCGTGGTTGGCGATGCTGCTTTGTGTCCGCTGTGTGGGCGTTTGTATCCGTATGCGGAGACGTGGGTATTCCTTCCGACGAAGGAGAGTATTTGCGACGGGTGCGCACATGTTCTTGTTGCGGGTGGACATTGCGGCAAGGTTGTCGGCGAGACGTTAACATTCAAGCGTTCGGTTTATGTGTCGTCGTTTCCGGTACTTGAGTAGAAAATGAAAAAAAGTCAAAGTTTTTCGTGCCGTGAATTCTAGCGTCTTGAGTGAAAGTTTACCCAAAGTGAAAATTTCTTTGCCGATAAGGGGTTTATGATGGAAGCGTTATTTGGTCTTTTGGCGTCAACGTTTTTACTTGGCGTGCTGCTGTACAGCGTTGGCTGTGTTTTTCGTATGCTCATGCGGTTGTGATCGGGGTGTTGATACATTCCGCCAAGGATGGCGGGTTACGTTGCCCGACGTTTTCGGGTTTCAAATGCACTAGGTGCAAGGAGTTGTGAGATGTTGGATTTTGTGCGTCGGAATTGGTTGTCGATTTGTGCGGTCTCGTTGGTTGTTGGTGCTGCGGCACTTGGTGCGGATTGTCTGCTTGCGGCGGATGAAGGCATCACCTACGACATCGCTACCGAGATTACCGGTATGGGGTCGAAGGCGAGCGGCATTGTCCAAGCCGCGATGAAGATCGCGATTGGCATTTTCGTTGTGATCTTCGGCTGGCACATCGGCAAGCGTCTCTTGCGTGGTTGAGCCACGGCTGTTTCGTTTTATCCCCGAAGGGGCCTCCGGCGGTTTTCTCCTCTTTTCCCGCCGTGCCCCTGTCTGGGGTTATTTTTGGGGGTGTTGTGATGACTGAATTTGAGGGATTGGTTTTGATAGCGTTGTATTTCCAGTCGGGGTGTCTTCTTGCGATTCTGTTCGTGACTTCGTTAAAATTTTGAGGGGGTGTTGATGTGGATTCTTTGCAATTATTTTGTCTCGCTCTTTGCGCTTTGGCGTTCGCTCTTTGCTTTGTTGAGCGTTAGATGTCGCCACTCACTCTCATCGCTTATCTCGTTCTTGGGTTGTGTTTCCTTGTGCGCGTCTTTCGTGACGGGGAGCGTTGAGGCTGCGCCACCAGTGCTTCCGCCAGATAAGGCGTGGTGTGACTTTTGCAGGTTTGTTTACAATAAGACCGACTCTGCTCATCACGGTGACGGCATTTGCAACGTGACGTATTGCATTTACTGTCATGCTCGTGTTGACCAAGGCAATCACGGTGCTTGCGTTAGTTGCGGTGGTGCTTTGTGTGTAGGCGATCATGGTGTACATGCTGCGTGTGGTTTTAAGAAGTGTGCGGGGAGTCATGGCGATTGTGAAGACTGTGGTGGCGTGTTTTGTGATGGCAAGGAGCATGGGAAGTTTTTTTGCGTGAAGGCACCTTGTCAGAATTGTGGTGCGCCGATTCTTTCTGGTGAGCATGGGGTTTGTCGATTTTGTCAGCAGCCGTCTTGTGTCGGTCAGCATGACACTTGCAACAAGGAGCGGTGCAGTTTATGCGGTGCAGATTTTGAGACATCGGCTTCGGGTTCTCATGGTACGAATCACGGTCAGTGCAAGCATGTTTGTCCTCCGGATCGTTGTCCTGCTTGCGATCAGTTGATGTGTGCTGGTGGCAATCATGGTGATTGTGAGTTGTGTGGTGGGTTATTGTGTGTAGGATTTCATGGTAATGCTGTTTGCGACCATGTTTATTGCGCTCTTTGCGGTGGCAGGGCGGACATTGGCAAGCATGGCGGCGAGCATGGCGAGTGTGTGCATGATTGTTCGTGTGACTGGTGCGGCGGGTCTGTTTGTGACAATTTTTTGATTGTTCATGGTGATGGTTCGTGCAATGCAGACATGATTAAGTGTGAGTTGTGTGGTGGTGATTCTAGGGTTGGTGATCATGGTGATGGTTGGTGCGTGACTTATTGTGTGATTTGCCATGGTCGTTTTGACAAAGGCGAGCACGGTGTGGGTGTGTGTGATGGCACGGGCGAAGGCGGCGGTGGCACGGGCGAAGGTGGCGGTGGTACGGGCGAAGGCGGCGGTGGCACGGGCGAAGGCGGCGGTGGCACGGGCGAAGGCGGCGGTGGTACGGGCGAAGGTGGTGGTGGTACGGGCGAAGGT
>JBOFSQ010000109.1:0-7431 GCA_051651625.1 Thermoguttaceae bacterium
GCCCCGTTGGGGCTTTCTGGTGTTTGGGTTTCGCGTACCGTGGGTTCGCTCCGCTCACCCACGGCTAAGCTCTTGCTGCCCCGTTGGGGCTTTCTGGTGTTTGGGTTTCGCGTACCGTGGGTTCGCTCCGCTCACCCACGGCTAAGCTCTTGCTGCCCCGTTGGGGCAAATACGCCATTCACGAGTGCAACCCAATTTTACTACACCTCATTTCGCCCCCCGCTGGTTTTCGGGGAAAATGTGAGTAAAATGGCGGACATCTTGCTTCGGGATGCGCAACTGTGTCGCTCCTGCGGTGTGTCGCTAATCGACAAGGATGTGCGGGAGAATCACGCTTGGACGGCCCTCCCAAACTTTCACACACCACAGACTCTATAATTTCCTATGCCCTACGAACGTTTCACCGACCGAGCACGGAAGGTGCTCCAACTCGCAAATCAAGAAGCCCAGCGGTTCAACCACGAATACATTGGGACCGAACACATACTCCTCGGACTCGTCAAAGAAGGGAGTGGTGTCGCGGCTAACGTACTGGCCAATCTCGACATCGACCTCCGCAAAATTCGGCTCGAAGTCGAAAAGCTCGTCCGCAGCGGCCCCGATCTCGTTTCAATGGGACGCCTCCCGCAGACGCCACGCGCCAAAAAAGTCATCGAGTATTCGATGGAAGAAGCGCGGAGTCTCAACCACAACTACGTCGGCACCGAACACCTACTTCTCGGACTCCTCCGCGAACAAGAAGGCGTCGCGGCGCAGGTCTTGATGAACTTGGGTGTACAGCTCGAAAGCGTCCGCGCCGAAGTTCTCAACCTCTTGGGCGACGGGATCGACCCAACCGAGTCCGAACACGAAATGGCTGGCGTCGGCGTGCCGTCGGGACCGGGCGGGATGAAAGGGAACGCCAACAAAGGTTCCAGCAAAACTCCCGCACTCGACAGCTTCGGACGCGACCTGTCCGAACTGGCCAAACAGAAAAAACTCGACCCCGTTATCGGACGCGACAACGAAATCGAACGGACGATGCAAATCCTCGCACGCCGAACGAAAAACAACCCCGTCCTCATCGGCGAGGCTGGCGTCGGCAAGACCGCAATCGTTGAAGGACTCGCGCAGCGAATCTACGAAGGGAACGTCCCCGAACTTCTCCGCGACAAAAAAATTGTCGTCCTCGATCTTGCGATGATGGTCGCGGGGACGAAGTATCGCGGCCAGTTTGAAGAACGAATCAAGGCGTTGATGCACGAGATGCGTCGTTCGCGCAGCATCATTTTGTTCATCGACGAACTTCACACGCTCGTCGGTGCGGGCGGTGCGGAAGGTGCGATGGACGCCGCAAACGTACTCAAACCCGCGCTGTCGCGCGGCGAGATGCAGATCATCGGTGCGACGACGTTCGACGAGTACCGCAAATACGTCGAAAAAGACACCGCCCTCGAACGCCGGTTCCAAACGGTCATCGTCGAACCGCCGTCGTCGAAAGAGGCGATGGAAATTTTGAAGGGGCTGCGCGAACGGTACGCGACGCACCACCACGTCACCTACACCGACGAAGCACTCACGACGGCGGTCGAACTTTCTGATCGTTACATCTCCGGTCGAGCTTTGCCCGACAAGGCGATTGATGTCATCGACGAAGCTGGTGCGCGGATACACCTCAAAACGATGATGCGTCCGCCCGACATGCAAGAGCTTGACAAAGAACTTGAGGAGATCAACGTCATCAAAGAGCACGCGGTTGCGAACCAGCAATTTGAGAAGGCGGCTGAACTCCGTGACCGCGTTGACAAAGTCAACAAGAAGAAGCAGCGGTTGCAAAAAGACTGGAAGAGTCGCGTCGATAGCGGCAGTGGTGTCGTCGATGCGGAGGTGATCGCGGAGGTCGTCTCGAAGATGACGGGCGTTCCGCTAACTCGTCTCACGACCGAAGATTCCAAACGACTTTTGCGGATGGAAGACGAGTTGCAAAAACGTGTTGTGAGTCAGCGTGAGGCGATAGCGGCGATCTCGAAAGTTGTTCGCCGGAGCCGCAGTGGTCTTCAAGACCCGAAGCGTCCCATGGGGAGTTTCATTTTTGCGGGGCCGACGGGTGTCGGCAAGACGCTCCTCGCCAAGGCACTTGCGGAGTTTATGTTTGGCGACGCCGACTCGCTCGTGCAAGTTGACATGTCGGAGTATATGGAGAAACACAACGTCTCGCGGCTGGTTGGCGCGCCTCCCGGATACGTTGGTTTCGAGGAAGGCGGTCAGTTAACCGAAAAGATTCGGCGGCGGCCTTACAGCGTCGTCTTGCTCGACGAAATCGAGAAGGCGCACCCCGACGTTTTCAACATGCTGCTTCAAGTGATGGAGGAAGGGCGACTCACCGACAGTTTTGGCCGCAACATCGACTTCCGCAACACCATCGTCATTATGACGACAAACGCCGGAGCCGATGCGATCAAGAACGAATCGGCGTTCGGTTTTCAGAAGCCGTCCGACGACGCAAACTACGACAGCATGAAGGATCGTGTGAAGGAGCAGATTGAGAAGTTTTTCCGTCCAGAGTTTCTCAATCGTATTGGCGAGGTGATTGTTTTCCGTCACCTTACCGACGACGATCTTATTCGCGTTATTGATCTTGAGCTTCAAAAGGTTCGTAAGCGTCTTTCGGAGAAAGAGCTTGGACTTGTCTTGACGGACGAGGCGAAGCGTCTGCTTATTAAGCGTGGTAGCAATCTTGATTACGGTGCGCGTCCGCTGCGTCGCGCACTTGAGGCGAACGTCGAAGACCCGCTTGCCGAGGAGATATTGAAGGGCGAGTTTGACGGTAAGGAAGTGATATTGCTGGAGGTTATCGAGGTTGGTGACAAGAAGCAGTTTCGTTTTCGCGGCGTGATGCGTGACGACGTTCCGAAGGAGTTGCGAGACCAGCTTGCGATTGGAGAAGTCGCGGCGGTTGCGCCGCCAGCGGACGAGCCGGTGGTGGAGAAGGAAAAAGAGGTAGCGAAGCCGAAGGAGAAAAAACCGTCGTCGCGGACGAAACCCGAACGCGAACCGGAGCGTGAACCGGAGTTGGCCCCATGAGTGATCCAGCAGTCAAAGACATAGTGATATGTATGGGGAGTTCTTGTTTCGCGCGTGGGAACGAGGAGAATCTTCGTGTGATTGAGGGTTTTCTCGACAAGGCCAGCGACCCAGATAGCATCGCGCTTTCGGGAAAGTGTTGCCTCGGCAAGTGTGCCGAAGGGCCGAACGTCGTCATCGACGACACCCGCTACCCACGGATCGACAAAGGCACGCTACTCGACTTGCTCAATGCGAAGGCGAGTGGTGGTGAGTGATGAGTGCAGCGCAATAAGACCTATACGTCCTATAGGACATATAGGTCTTATTGTAGTCGTGTGAACACCAACAACCAACAAAAAAGGAGACTTCACCATGAGCGACGATCAAGCAACGTTTACTGTCGAGAGCGGCGTCGTTTCGACGCAACGTTTTTGGGGGATGGAGGAGAACAACTACTGTCTTCTCATGCACCTTTCGCAGTTTGCCAATGCAGTTGTGCCGATGGCTGGGATTGCGTTACCGATTGTGATGTGGGCGACCAACCGCGACAAGTCGCCAGTGATTGACGCGCACGGCAAGAACATCGTAAACTGGTTGATATCGGCGTTCATCTATGCAGTGATTTCTGGATTGTTGTGTTTGGTGATCGTCGGATTCCTGACGCTGATCGTGCTTTTGGTTCTGATGGTCGTCTTCCCAATCGTTGGCGCGATCAAGGCGTCCAATGGCGAAGTGTGGAAATACCCGATGACGATTTCGTTTATCAAATGAAGGAAAACTTCCAACAGGACATGTGTGCAAACAGTCCCACAGTGATTCAGCCCCATGACTGCAACCGCAAAGCCAAAGGTTTACGTCGAATCATCGACAATCAGTTATCTGACGGCACCGCCAACCGATGAACCGATCCGTCGCGCGAGGCAAATTCTCACGAAACGTTGGTGGGCTTTGCGGGAGTCATTCGAATTGTACATCTCACAAATGGTCGTTGATGAGATTAAACGTGGCAACAAAGAAGCTGCTGGCTTTAGAATCGACGCCATTACGGGAATACCGCTACTCGAATATATTCCGCCCGTCCCGCTTTTGGCACACCGATTGTTGCAAGTCAGAGCCTTTCCCGCAAACGAGGAAGCAGATGCAGTTCACGTTGCCTATGCCGCTGTTTACGGCATGGATTTTCTGGTCACTTGGAACCAGAAGCACATTGCGAACGATATGCCGCGTCGTTTTGTTGAGAAGATTCTTTCTGAGTCCGGCGCAAAACCGCCGCGATTGTTGACTCCGGAATCACACCTTTTGGAAGTGGAGGACCACAATGTACACGGATATTGAAACGCTAGACTTGACGAATCAACCGGACGAAGGCGACCCACTCGTTTGGCTGCATGCATACCGAAGGGAACTTTCCAGAAAGTATCCAACGGTCGAAGAGCTTTGTGAATACTGCCGTACAGTCCCATCGGTTGAAGAAATCAGCGCGCGTCTAAAACGCGAAATCGCCGAGGAGAAAGCTCTCGCGGCAGCGTCATGACTTTGCCAACAAAAATATCACACAAGAATATCACACTAAGGAAAACTTCCAATGAAGTGTTTAGTAGTAACTCCAGAGCGGACGGTTGTTGATGTTGAGGCGTCGTCGGTGACGGTGCCGCTTTATGACGGTGAGATTGGGATTCTTCCCGGTCACACGCCGCTTGTTGGTCGAGTTGGTGCGGGCGAGTTGCGTGTGAAAACGGGTTCGGAGTCGCAGTCGTTTTACGTTGAGGGCGGATTCGTCGAGGTGCTAAACGACACGGTAAGTTTGATGACAGTGGAGGCGTGTCCGGTCTCGCAGTTAAATCGTAAAGAGTCGGCAGACGAACTTGCGACCGCACTTGCGCTTCCGTCGCGGACGCCGGAGCTTGCCGAGATCAAATCGCGCCGCGTCGCCAACGCCCGCGCCCGCTTGCGTTCAAGCCGCTAACATTTTTCTTTCGTAACCGTTCACGGTTTGCGAAGGTAGGCGGCGGGTTTATACACCCGCCGCACGGTGTTTGTGTACCCACAAACACCGTCTGAACTGCCAATCAATCGTAGCCCACGCGCGACGGATGTCGCGTGTGCGGGATATGTAAATCCCGCACCTACCTTACGTTGTCACTGCAAATTGTGAACGGGTACAAAAATGAAACCACGCATTCTCTTGCTTCGTGCTCCGGGGACGAATTGTGATGTCGAGACAGCGTTCGCGTTCGAGCGAGCCGGTGGCGACGCGACGGTGCTACACGTTAACCGTCTCGTCGAGAACCGACGTTTGCTGGCCGACTTCCAGATTCTGTGTATTCCGGGCGGGTTCAGTTTTGGTGACGACGTTGCATCGGGAAAAGTTTTCGCTTCAACATTGCGGCACGTTTTGGCAGACGCTACTCACGAATTCCGGTCGCGTGACACGCTCATTCTCGGTATTTGCAACGGTTTTCAAACGCTTCTGAAGTCTGGGATTTTGCTCGGCGACGCAGAAGGTTCGCCGCCGGTGACGCTGACGTGGAACCGTTCTGGAATGTACCGCGACACTTGGCTTGATCTGGAAGTTCGCCGCACGCCTTGCCATTTTCTGACAGGGATTGAAAAGTTAACGCTTCCGGTTGCGCACGCTGAAGGACGTTTCGTTGCGGAGGACGACGCGACTCTCGACAGGCTCGAATCGCTGGGTTGCGTTGCACTTTGTTACAGTGGAACGAGTCCAAACGGTTCGCAGCGAAACATTGCTGGCGTTTGCGATGCGACAGGTCGCGTCTTCGGCCTGATGCCGCACCCCGAACGTTTCATCGACCCAACACATCATCCTCGCTGGACACGCGGCGAAGTGACAACTTCTCACGGCGACGGCTTCGCCATCTTCCAAAACGCCGTGCGATATTTCGGATAGTGGTTCAGGTTCGGCTATGCCGAACCGATGTGCGAGCGCAAGTTTCCGAACAGATCTAATATCCCCCCCCTAGCCACCAACCACTCCCCACTTGAGGTATTCCATTGCGACGTTTTGTTTTGCTTGCTTTGCTTGTTGTCTTTTTTGGTTGTGCGAAACCTGCGCCGTCGTCGGTGTCGCCGCAGGTTTTGTCAGAGGCGTCGCGTGGCGACATTAAGGTTGTCCGCGCGGGGAACGTCGAGATGGCGGATATGGAGATGGTCACAAATTATCCGGCGATTGTGCGTGCGTTCGACACGACGCCGCTCTACTTTCGCGTCGGCGGGCCACTCGTTGACGTGAAAGTTGAAAGCGGTTCGCACGTTCAAGCGGGCGACGTTTTGATGTGCATCGACCCACGCGACTACCGCAACGACGTGGCAACGACGCAGGCAACTCTCGACGCGGCGACGGCGAAACTCGCCGCGATGAAGGTGGCACGCGAAGAAGACATTCGCCTCTTGGAAGCCGCCGCCAAGGCCGCCGAAGCGACCGCACACTTCGCAAAACAGGAGCTAATAAGATACGGCGAACTCTTCGCAAAGCAGACGATCTCGTCGTCAGAATACGAAGCGAAACAATCGGAAGCGATCCTCGCCGAGGCACGTCTTGCGTCGGCGACCGAAGAACTCGCCAAAGCGAAACTCGGTGCGCGAGCCGAAGACGTTGCCGCCGCTGAGGCCGACATTCGCGCACTCAAAACGCGACTACAAGTTGCCAGCAACAGTCTCAGCGACACTGAACTGCGTGCCCCGTACAGCGGCATCGTCATCGAACGCCTCGCAAACAATCACGAAATTGTCGCGGCGCGTGAGAAGCGAGTCGTCTTGATGCAAGACATTTCCAAACTCAAGATCGACATCTACGTTGCCGAACGCGAACTGTCGCGTCTCGCCGCCAGCGGTACAGATGCTTCGTCTAACATCGAAGTCGATGTGGTGTTCAACGCATTTCCCGACCGACGTTTTCGCGCCAAGCTCGGTGAAATCGTCACCGCGCCCGACGCCAACACGCAAACTTATCGCGTGACGTTCATACTCGACGCACCGAAAGACATCTCCGTTTTTCCGGGGATGACGGCAGAGGTTTTCTTGAACGACGCCGTGCTTGCAGGAACGGGGGCGATGCGTGTTATGACTGTTCCGGTGGCGGCGGTTGTCGGCACTGCGGAAGGCGGTTTTGCGGTGTGGAAGATCGACGCGGCGAGTTCGACGCCGGTTCGCACACCGATAGAACGCGGTCGCTTGCTCTCAAAGAATCGGTACGTCGTCACCCGCGGACTCAAAGAAGGCGACCGCGTAGTCACCGACGGCGCACGCTTCCTCTCCGATGGCATCAAGATCGAAATTGAAGAACGGTGAAGGTGGGCGTTGTAGACTGGACCTGTTCGGAAACTTGCACCCGCACAGCGGTTCGGCATAGCCGACCCCTCCACG
>JBOFSQ010000110.1:0-16127 GCA_051651625.1 Thermoguttaceae bacterium
TCCACAACAAAATCCGTAGCCCCAACGGGGCGTAAGAGTTGTGTACGCGGTTCAATTCTTGCGCCCCGTTGGGACTTTCTGGTATTTTGGGTTCCGTACCGTGGGTTCGCTCCGCTCACCCACGGCTAAGCTCTTGCTGCCCCTTTGGGGCAAAATACGTCATTCACGCCCGCAACTAAATTTTACTACACCCCATGGCGAGGCAGACTGCGGGTGAAGCCTTCCCGTCGCCATTTTTTGCGATAGAATGCGTCTCCTTGCGTTAGTTTTTCTCCCCATCGTTCGGACTTCAAGCTCCCGATGTACATAAGCGAAATCCTTACACCAATGTTTATTGGGGCCACAGGGGCCGCCATGTTGCTCATCACTTGGGCAAGGTGGCGACGCGGAGAGTACCGTCGATTTCTCGCCGCCAGTTGGGTTGTCTGGGTTATTCTCGTGGTCATCGGTATACTGGTGATCGAAACCCTTGCCGACCGCGCTCAGAAAGAAGTTGAAGAACGTATAATAAGGTTTACAAAACTAGGGGCCAGTATACTCGGTTCGATGGGGCACGCGGATGTGTCCCACAAAGCCTTGCCAGACGACCCACTCGTTAAGTCGCTCTCCGACATGACTATATTTGGGCAGCGAACGTTCTCCGCTGTCGCCGCGTTCTACACGGTACGCCTTCTTCCCAACGGACAGTTCGTATTCATAATCTCGCCAGCAAACGACTACAACCGGAACGGCATCATCGGTGAAGCCGATTCCAATGAAGAGGCAGTGCCGCCGGGGACGCCTTATCCCGTCGATCAAAAAGCGGCCAGCATCCTCATGCGTGGACTTCAAGGTGAAACAGTCTTCGCCAGAGAACCTGTCACCGACATGTGGGGGACGTGGGTCACAGTTGTCGTACCGATACGCTCCGAACACGACCAACACGTTGAAGCAGTATTGGCCGGTGACATCCCCGCCGATGAGTGGCAAAGTTTTCTCGACTACTCCGTGTTTTGGCCACAGTGTGGAGCTTTTTTCGTCTTGTCGCTCTACGTCATCACAGTTGGTAGCCTTCTCGAACGTCGGGAAGTAACCGCCCACCTGCGTCGCTACAACCAAAAACTTCAAGAGAAAATTGCGAAACTCCGCGAAAACCAGCAGCGAACCGAAGACACAACCAAAAACAAAAGTACATTTCTCGCCAGCCTCAGCCACGAGATACGCACACCAATCACCGCCATCCTCGGATACGCCGAGATGCTGACAGAAATGCGGTCCGCCAAACACGGCGACACCGCCACGCATCGCCACGAAGCGATCTCAATCATCCGCAACAACACCGAATATATCCTCCAGATTATTAACAACATCTTCGACTTCTCCCAAATGGAGAGTCACCAGCTCAAACTGCACGTCTACTCGTTCCCGCTCATCCAGTTTTTGCAAGAGGCGGTTACGCTATACGGGCCGCGTGCCCAGCAAAAACAACTATCGTTTCAAATAGTCAACACCACACCGTTCCCCGAAAAAATCGTAACGGATCGAACTCGCCTGAAACAGGTGCTCCTAAACTTGGTCAGCAACGCGATCAAGTTTACGCCAAAGGGAAAGGTGACGATCAGTGTGTCGTGGCGTCCCGATACGGTATTGCCTCACCGCGAACCAACACCGCCATCTGGTAACGTGGTAGCAAAGTGGAATCGTTCGACGACCAGTTCTTCAAAAATTGGTCGCGTCCACGACGAGAGTCAAGAAGGGACAACGCGCGACCCCGGCACTCCCGGAATAGTTCAGATCACCGTCGAAGATACCGGCATCGGCATGGAACTCAAGACTATGGCCGCACTCTTCGTCCCATACAATCGAGCCGATGAAGCCTCGAGGCGTGGAATCAGTGGGACAGGGCTGGGACTGTCGATCTCGCGCGGAATTATGCGGCGGCTCGGTGGCGACATCCGCGCCAACAGCAGACCGCGGCAAGGATCGTCTTTCGCTATTATCTTGCCGCAGCTTGTTGGCGAAGATGTTCCTTGGCTGTTCACGCTTGAACCGAACCACGCACCATCACCGGTCAGTCACCACGAAGACGGCACCGTAATCAGCGATGTAAACCTGCTTCACAAAGTCCGTATTTTGCTTGTGGAAGACAGCCCCGACAGTCAACGGCTCTTCCAACTCGTCCTCAAAAAAGCGGGGGCCATAGTGGTGACGGCCAACAATGGCCAAGAGGCGGTCAACGAAGTTGCGGCGTCGCAACAAGAAGGTGGTGCGCTGTTCGACATCGTTATTATGGACATGCAGATGCCGATTATGGACGGGTACACCGCTACTGGCATCTTGCGGCAGCAGGGACATACATTTCCGATTCTCGCCCTCACGGCACACGCCCTTCCAGAAGAGAGAGTACGATGCCTTGAGGCCGGTTGCAGTGACTACGCCTCAAAACCAATCGCCCGCGACGCGCTGATCAAGTTCGTTGAGTCAAACCTGACGCCGCGTGGCGAGCGGCGGCAGTGATGCCGCCGGTGAACAACCACAATAAGAACACGAAGCGTAAGCGAGTGCCCGAAGTAGTGGTCGGTGGCTAGTGGCCAGTGATCGGAACACGAAGCGTAAGCGAGTGCCAGAAGTAGTGGTCGGTGGCTAGTGGCCAGTGATCGGAACACGAAGCGTAAGCGAGTGCCAAGTTAATCAGAACACGAAGCGTAAGCGAGTGCCCCGAAGTGTAACACGCCCCAAATAGGACATATAGGTCATATATGACCTATATGTCCTATGGAACGCGCGATATACCGCCAACGTTGGGCGCAGCGGTTTCCCCCCAAAAAAATACTCCGATGTCTTCCAGCACATTCATCTACACTCTGTCGATTCTCTCCGTGGCGGTCGTACCGGTGATCGTTCTGGTGTCGCTTTGTATGATGGGTGTGATGACATACCGCGCTTGGCAACGCCAACCCGGACGTACCGTTTTGGTTGTACTCTGGATGATCTTTGGCGTCATGCTAGTCGGTGGTTGTCTGTGGTTAGAGAGCAACGTGCGTACAGTGCATACGAAACGCCAGCGAGAGTTGACTGGGTTTGCAAAAGTGGTTGCGGCAGCACTGGAGGAGTTGGGACACGCCGAAATTGTCCAAACAATGTCGCCCGACGATCCGAAACTCATTGCCATAGAACGCAGTATGCTCGCTTGGCTTCAGACGCTCCCAGAAGTCGCTGCAATCTATACGATACGTCGGACGCAATCAGGTGAGTGGGTCTTCGTCGTCTGCCCCGCATGCGACCTCAATCGAGATGACATATACGGCGACAACGACTTCAAAGAATACTATGTTCCGCTGAACGCACCGTTCGATCTGGCCGACGAAGATAGGGCGCGATGGGTGCCATGCCTCAAGGGCGAGTCGGTCTTCAGTTTCGACAGGTTTCAAGACGAGTGGGGAACGTGGATCGCCGCTGCCGAACCGCTGTACAATGATAGCGGCACGGTCGATGCGATTTGTGTATTAGACTTCTGGGCCGACCAGTTCGATATTGATGTGATGAAGGCACGCTTGGTTCCGCAAGTGATGATGGCATTGACAATTACGATATTTCTGACGATCACCAACTTCTTGCTCAGGCGTTGGTGGAAGGCGGCGGAGATGCAGCGTTATGCCACTCTGCTAGAAACACATTGGCGGCAGCATGCGCAGTCGAATCGCGAGGCCAACCGTGTCGCGGAAGACCACAATCTGTTTCTCGCCAAGATGAGCCACGAAGTCCGCACGCCAATCACGTCGATCCTCGGATACACCGAAATTCTCGACAGCGAAACGACCTCGCCCGAAGAATACGATGGTGCCGCCAGTGCGATCCTTCGCAACACCGAACACCTACTCTCCATTCTCAACGACATACTCGACTTCTCAAAGATCGAGGCGAACAAAATCAACATCGTTCCAACTGCGGTTGCTGTCGGTCCATTCTTCGATTATTTTACTCGCCACTACACTCCGCTTTGTCACCAACGCCACATCGGTTACAGTTGTTGCTGTGCGTCGCCAGTCCCAGAAACTATCTTCACCGATCAGACGCAGTTGCGTCACGCAATTTTAAACATTCTCGACAACGCAGTCAAGTTTACGCACCACGGCGGGATCGCAGTAACACTTTCGTGGTGTGACACCTTTGGCAGCATCTCCGCACAGACACCGTGGCAGCGGATGGGGCTATTCCGCATCGACATCCACGACACCGGAATCGGAATAAACAACGCAACGCTCCAATCGCTCTTTCACCCATTCGCGCAAGCCGAAACGACCACGATGAATCGCACCTTCGGCGGGACCGGTTTGGGACTTGCAATCTCTCACGGTTTGGTCAAGCTCATCGGCGGTGACATTCAGGCACGCAGCACGATTGGCCACGGTACGACGTTCACAATTCTGTTGCCGCAAATCGTTCCTTCCGAGATAGTGTGGAGTAAAACATTGCTCCGAGATGGCGGCGGTGAAAGTGTCGTGGCGAGTGATCCCAAAACTCCACCACCGCCGGTACCAACATTGCCACTGGCGAGGACCCGCATCTTGCTGGCCGAAGATAGTCCTGATAGTCGGCGTCTGTTGGAACTTATGCTCATCAAGGCTGGGGCTGAAGTTGTCGTGGTCGAAAACGGCCTTGAGGCACTGGAGCGGATAACGGAAAACTGGTACAAAGGTGAGAGTTTTGATGTCGCTCTGATCGACATGCAGATGCCGATTATGGACGGCTACACCGCTATTCGTATCTTGCGTGGCATCAAGTATAGCAGGCCGCTTATTGCACTAACGGCGTTTACACTTCCGAGCGAGATTCAGCTATGTTATGTGGCTGGGTGCGATGGTTATGCGACCAAACCGATTCACCGCGAAGAACTTATTGAGACCGTTTTGCGATACAGATCGCATGGGCCGTTAGACACGCCGACGACATCGCCCACTGTAAGTTGAAGCCGCCGCAGTCGCCATCGACATCGAGAAGTTCGCCCGCGAAGAACAGCCCCGGAACGATCCGCGATTCCATCGTCTTCGGATTGACTTCAAGCGTATCTACACCGCCCGCTGTCACCATCGCCTCGTCCCAGCTACCAAGTCTTGACGCGACGACATCAAACGCAACCAGTGTTTTGGCGAGACGTTTTCGCGCTGCGGCGTCGCAAGAGGCGACGCGAATATCGAGCGGGATTTGAAGTTGCGCAAATATCGCGGTGACTAAAGCGTCGGGCAGAGCGAGCGGCGCGAGTGTACGGCGAACAGTCTTCGCGGTTGCGTCCATCATCAGACGCAACAATTCTTTGTCGGCGGCGACGCAATCTCCGCACCGCACACGTTCGCTTCGTGACGATTCGTGCGATAAGAGATTGAGACGCACGGTATCGCCAGCTTTAGCGAAGCGACTCACATCGAGAATTGCTGGCCCCGAAAGTCCGCGATGTGTGAAGAGAACGTCGCCGCCGAATCGCCGCACTGTCGTGTCGCCGCGAATGAGTTCGCCATCGACGCCGCGTAGACTTATTCCCGACACGCTCGCAAACGGCCAATCGTTGACAAAAATCGGAGCAAGTGCCGGACGCGGTTCGACGACTCTGTGACCGAGTGCGGCGGCGAATTTGTAGCCGTCGCCGCTGGAACCTGTTTGCGGGTACGACTTGCCGCCCGTCGCAAGCACAACGTTATCGGCCTCCCAAACCGCTCCAGATTTTGTGACGATGCGAAATCGTGGCGACGCAACTTCAATCGTCGATACTGCATCACCGCTGACGATCTCAACATCACCGCTGCGGCACGTCTCTTCCAGAACGCCAACAACATCCGCCGCACGCCGCGACTTCGGGAATACTTTACCGTTTTCCTCGACCATGCACGGGCAACCGCGCTTGTCAAAAAACTCGATTGTATCGTGTGGTGTCCAGTGACAGAGTGCGGGTTTGACGAAGTTTTTTCGATCTCCGTAGCGAGTGAGGAGCGATTCGCTTCGCTGGTCGTGAACGCTTATATGCGTGAGATTACACTGGCCGGAACCGCTAACGCGAACTTTGCATCCGAGTCGCTCTTTTTTTTCGATCAGCACGACTCGCTGTGGCGTGTGAAGCGTTGCCATCGCAGCGGCTGCGAGTCCGGCCATTCCACCGCCAACCACGGCAACGGAAACGTATGTTGACATTGTATCAATAGACTTGTTCGGAAACATGAAGTTGGGGCGATTGGGTAGTTCTGGTTCGGCATAGCCGAACCCCCCAGTTATCATACGCCGCAGGCGTTTGGAGGGTTCGGCTATGCCGAACCGCTGTGCGGGTGCAAGTTCCCGAACAGGTCTAATCTGTTAGCGTTCTCAGTTTGTTTCGTCATTCCTGCGAAGGCAGGAATGACGGACACTCACCATCCCCAAGCGTTGCGGACTTCGACCATTGCGCCAAGAATATCGTTCCACGTTTTTTGGTTTTTCATAACGGCGTTGGGGAACATGCAACCGTCCCAGCAGATATGGTGAATCTTGCGAGTCGGTTTTCCGTTTTCGTTGAGCCAGAATCCGGCGCACTTTACGATGTCGAGTTTTCCGTTCGGGTCGGTGACGAGGCAGTGGCGTCCGGTTTTGTCGTGGTCGCCGGTGCCGTGAACGCTCCCATCGTTTTGTGCGATGTGAAGGTCGATAGTCCACGGACGGAGTTGATCGGTCATTTTCTTGTACGCTTCGTCAAAGAGCGACGTGTCGTGCGGATCGGCGTTTGTGGGAAGGATGCGATCTTCGGGTGCGTTGACGCCCAAGAGATAGAGGTAAGTGTGTGCGAGGTCGGCTTGGAAACCGAGTGCATCGGGCGCATCGACGCCTTCGAGAATTTGCACGGCGCGGCGGCACGAGTGAATCCCGCCCCAGCAGACTTCGCCTTCCATCGCCAGCCGTTCGCCGTAGTCGCGTGCGATGCGGGCGGCTTCGCGGAACGTCTCGATGATCTTTTTCTGATTTCTTTCTGGGTCACTCGCCCACGCCTCGACGCTCGTTGCGGTGTCGATGCGGACGCACCCCGTTGGACGCACGCCAGCTTCGCGGAGTTGTTGTGCAACGTCGCAAGCCTTGCGAACTTGCGTCAAAAACCGGTTCCGCGTAGTCTCGTCGCCCATCGCCGAGCCGCCGCCGGTGCCATCCCAAACGGGTGCGACGAGCGAACCGACAGACAGTTTTCGCTGGTGACAAGTCTCGACGAGTTTTTTCACTTCTGCACCCAAGTTACCTTCGATGTCGAAGTGTGGCGCACAGAGAAAGAGGTCGAAGCCATCGAACCGTTCGCCGTCTGCCTCCGCGCGCGACGTGAAATCGAGCATCGTCGCAAGATCGATAACCGGTTCGCCGTCGCTGCCCTTACCAACAACACCGGGCCACGTCGCATTGTGAAGTCGTGGATACGTTTTCTTCGTTGACATAACTTTGTTCCTTTCGTGAAAGTGTGACCGAAACACCAAACACGGCAATCATACCGAGAGTTTCCGCAAGAAAAAGGGTGGCGGTTCAATTTGGCGGCTGAAAGGGTTTATGCCGTAAACGGGGACAAACTGTCTGATGACACCGCAAGGCAGGCGGAATGAAGTGTACTCGCGCAATGACGCAGAACAACCAATCATCCCGAAACTGTAGGCGAACAAAATCCGTAAACGGGCAAAAAAAATGGTGTCCCTCTTGACGTTTTCGTTTTTTTCGCTTACCATTCCGCATAATGCTGTTGGGGGAGTTCTCGGACGGCGAGTGATTGATCTGTTGGATAGTACCATTTTTCACAAGGAGACAGACAATGTGCAAGATTCAGCTCGATTGTATGTGTGCAGTAGAACCAGCGTCGGAACTAATCGACGTCGTAAATGTTAAGATGGGGGGGGGGGGGCGGTACAGCTAAACCTGTTTCACTCTTTGGCGTCTTCTGCGACGCCGTTCACGCCGCTCTTTCTCGACGTACTCGCAGCGGTTTTACGCTCGTCGAACTTCTGGTAGTGATCGCCATCATCGGCGTCCTCGTCGCCCTCTTGCTCCCCGCCGTGCAAGCCGCACGCGAAGCCGCAAGACGCATGCAGTGTACAAATAACCTAAAACAAATGGGGATTGCTGTACACAACTTCAATGACACCAACAGAGGTTTGCCGCCGACGATGTTGAATTGCCTTGGACGACTCTCGTTTTGGGCGCTTCTATATCCGTTTTGCGAGCAGACCGCACAGTACGATTTCTTCGTGAGCAAAGACATATCTTTGCAGTGGTACGGTGGAGAGTTTGATGCGCTGACGCAAGCCGAACGCGATGCCATTTCGGGTGTTGCATACATGAAGTGTCCAACACGTCGTTCACCGGGTATCCAGTATAGCAATTCCGGCGGACCAAACATTTGGGGGTTGGATATTGGAAAGGGGCCGCGTGGTGACTACGCGATTGTCTACTCCGGTTGTCGTGGTGCCGCTGGTAACGCTGGCACCGATGCATACTGGCTGTGGAAACTGTGCGGTTCTTATGAAAGTGAGGCACGCGGACCTTTTCGTTTTAACGGTAACAGTGCCAACTATGGTAACGCCAAGGAGTGGAAACCTGCGGTGGATATGGGATGGTGGACGGATGGCACTTCTAACCAAATCATCATTGGTGAGAAGCATATTCCACAAGATTATCTTGGCGTGGATAGCCGAGACGCGAGTGATGTTGATGGCGGTTACCTCAACACGTTCCACAGTGGATGGGGGCAGAAAGGTGGTCGCTTTAACATTGCGAGACCTATTGTGACGAGGGCACCACGCCTTGCCCGTGGACCAAAGGACTCGCAAGGAGTGTTCGAAATTGAACCTACGCCGGGAACGGGAATTCCCGCCTATGGTTTCGGCAGTTACCACGCGGGCGTCTGCAACTTCGTCTTGGGTGATGGTGCCGTGAAGAGTCTTTCGACAACCATCGCCCCCGATGTTCTTGGGTCGGCTGCCGATGTGTCCGATGGCGGGACTTATGGCGGGTTGTAGTTGTTCATCAAGTTTAGAGAGTTGTGATCGTTCACGAAGCTTTTACGTCGATGGTGTATGCCCCAACGGGGCAGCGATTTCAATAACCGGCGGTAAGTGCAGCCGCGATAGCGGCAAACGCAACCGCCGGTGACGCGAACGAAAATTCGATGCGTCTGTAAGACGCTACCAAAATACGCAAGCGTGTTATGGGTAGCGTCCTACGGACGCTCGGATTTTAGGTGGTTGCTACCGTGGGCTGCGCGGAATACCGCTTGCCCACGGTTATTGAAATACCGTCCCTTCGGGACGAAGACAATGCATGACGCACCTGATAGTTCTTGCGAACAATTTCGTGAAAGGTTACGGCAAGTTTTCGTTTCAACATTTATCAAGAAGGAGAGTTATGTCAGTCAAGTGTTTGTGCGTTGCGTTGTCGATGGTGCTTGTGACATTTGCGGTTGGATGTGGCGAGACTCGCTGCAAGATCACGGGCAAGGTCACGTTCCCCGATGGGACGCCACTCAAAATGGGTAACGTGCGTGGGGTTGCCGACACCGGTCGCCACCTAATGTCAAAGGTGAATGAGGATGGCTCGTTTGAGTTTTATGAAACGCAGCCCGGCGACAAGGTTCCCGCTGGGCACGTTTACAAAATCTATTTTGCCGGTGTTGAGGAGTCGGACAATGCACCGCCGATCAGGCTTGCGCCCGGTCAAATGCCGCCGCCACCTGTTATGAAACCGCCAGTGTTGTTGGTCAATGAGAAGTTCACCATTCCCAATCAGTCTGGTCTCGTGCTAGACGTTCCCAAAAGCTCTAAACCGATAGAGTACAACATCACGGTTGAGAAGTGAGTTTCCCGTTTCTTTCGGAACGTGGAACGGAGCATGCGCAAACCGCCCCATAGGCCCCACCGGACTCATGGGGAGGTTTTTTCGTTAATGTTAAACGTTATTGGTGTGGGTCAGTCAATTTACTTGAGCTGCGTGATTTCGTTTTCAGAGAGTCCGGTGATTCTCGATATGGCGTTTGGATTGAATCCTTCAATCCGCAGCTTACTGGCAATTTCTGCTTTGCCTCTAGCCTCACCTCTGGCCTCACCTCTCGCTTCGGCGAGTTCGACTTCTGCACCGAGTTCAATGCGGTGCATCGCGGCGTAACGCATTCGGCTACGCTCAAGCTCACGCATCTCATTGTCGCTTGCGTACCGACGAAACTCCTTGCCAACATCGCTCAAAACTGGATTCTTCTTGCTTATCACCGACATCTGTTCCTCCAATTCTTCTGGTTCACACGACAAAAACAACGACCAACCTTGCAAGGCGTCGTTCCAGTCGCGTATATTTTCCTGATGCCCAACACGGACTCCACTCAAACACACTACATGGACAGCAATATGATCCGAAAATATCACGCTCGGATTTTCGTCCGCTACCAAATGGAACACTTGATGGCGTTTCACAAGTTGCGGAAAGAGGTTGTCAAACGTGATGATGATCGACACCACCGGCTTGAGGGCAACATATTTGTCGCCGCGATATAACTGCGAGGAGTAGGTGTCGGCCCAGTATTCAAGCATCCGCTCTTTGAACGCCAAGTGCGTCGACACCTGAATTTCGATGTCAAAAATGTGCCTGCGTTCGTCCCGAACACGCACGTCCAAAACTATGCTCTTGTCAACTGCAAACTTTTTGATGTTGAACGGATTGAGAACTTCAGCCCTAACAATGGGACGATCATTTGAGTCGATAAGTACGGCATTGATGAAGTTGACGAGCGACTCTTCGTGCTTCGGATTAGAGAAGTACGTTGCGAAAAAGATGTCGGAGTTCGGACGGATTTTGAAGTCCTTGAGCAGTTGCTCGCGGTCTTCGGGCGTCAACTCGATTTTCTGTTTTGACTTCTTTGGTGGCATCGTTGCAACAAGGTTGGTTGTAAACTTTAGCACCACTATACGACCGGCATTCTACCGCGCAAGAACCGGTTTGCAAGAATGGTACCCGTTCACGTTTGATTTTACTTGCATCGTTCCAGTCGCGTATCTTTTCCAGACGCCCAACACGGAACTCCCGATTCCCTGCCGTTAACATTCTTCGCGTACTTTGTGTTCGACGATCACTTTCACCACGAGCGTTATCAGTGCGAGGAAGACGAGTAGCGACGCTACCGCGAACGGGGCCGAAACGACGTATTCGTTGTAAAGAACTTGAATCTGAAGCGGGAGCGTGTTCGTCTCGCCTTGGATTCGCCCAGAGACGACAGCGACCGCACCAAACTCGCCCATCGCGCGGGCGTTGCAGAGAATCGTCCCGTAGAGAAGCCCCCACTTTATATTCGGCAGCGTCACACGCCAAAAAATTTGCCAACCGCGTGCGCCGAGTACGCGAGCCGCCATTTCCTCTTCGTTCCCCTGCGCCTGCAAAATCGGGAGCAGTTCGCGGACAACAAACGGACACGTCACAAAAAGCGTCGCCAAAACTATCGCTGGCGTGGCAAACAAAATCTTAATGTCGTGGGCAATGAACCAACGACCAAACGCATTTTGTGCCCCAAAAAGAAAGATGAATAACATCCCCGCAATCACCGGCGAAACAGCGAACGGCAAATCAATGATCGTCACCAAAACACTCTTCCCGTAAAACTGAAACTTGCCGATACACCACGCCGCCGCAAGTCCGAAAAGAACGTTGAGCGGAACCACTATCGCCACAACAAAAAGTGTCAGAAATATCGCTGCGCGAGTACCCGGCTCGACCAGCGCATCCCAGTACGCGGCCACGCCGTCCGAAAACGCGCAGACAAATATAATCGCCAGCGGCGATAACAGGAACAGCGTCAGGAACGTCACGGCAACCGTGATCAAAGCCAGACGTACCCAAAGTGGTTCAGTTGTGCTTGACATGATTTCACTCGCTTACGCTTCCCGCTCCGATTCGGGGCACTCGCTTACGCTTCGTGTTCTGATTCAGGGCCACTCGCTTACGCTTCCCGCTCTGATTCAGGGCACTCGCTTACGCTTTCCGCTCTGATTCAGGGCACTCGCTTACGCTTTCCGCTCTGATTCAGGGCACTCGCTTACGCTTCCCGCTCTGATTCAGGGCACTCGCTTACGCTTTCCGCTCTGATTCAGGGCACTCGCTTACGCTTCCCGCTCTGATTCAGGGCACTCGCTTACGCTTCGTGTTCTGATTGGTTTCACGGAATCAGATCGATTTGCGGGTTTACGCTCTCGACGTAACGCGCAATCAGTTCGGCGGCGTTGTCGATGTCGTCGAGCGACACGACTTCAACAGCCGAGTGCATGTAACGATTCGGGATACTCACGAGCGACGTTGCCACGCCAGCACGATTCATCTGAATCGCACCAGTGTCGGTTGACATTGTTTTCACGTCTGCAACCATCTGAAACGGAATCGAGCGTTCGCGTGCGACGGCGATCATCCCCGAAACGAGCTTCGTATTCATGACCGGCCCGCGGGCCAAAACCGGACCGCCACCGAGTTTGACCTCGCCATTCTGCTTCTTCTCAATCGTCGGACAGTCTGTCGAAAACGTCACGTCAACGGCGATGCCGATGTGTGGATCAATTCCGTATGCACTCGTTCGCGCCCCGCGAAGTCCGGCCTCTTCGGCGACCGTCGAGACCACCGCAACGCCAACTTCCGGCGACAAACGCGAAGCGTCGAGCCGCCGCAACGCCTCCATCACAACCCACACGCCCGCCTTGTCGTCGAGCGCGGGCGACGCAATCAGATTGTTTCGCAGCGAACGCACTTCAAGTTCAACCGTGATCGCGTCGCCGATGCTCACGACTTTTTCGGCGTCTTCTTTGTTCGTTGCACCGATGTCGATCCAAAGCTCGTGAATCTTCGGCACTTTCTTCCGCTCTTCTTCGTTGAGGAGGTGAATCGGCTTCTTGCCGAGTACGCCCGCGACCGTTCCGCTGGCCGTCCAAATGACGACTCGCTGACCGACGAGGTGCATCGGGTCCCAGCCGCCGAGCGGCAGAACGTAGAGAAAACCTTCGGCGTCGATGTAGTTGACGATGAGTGCGATTTGGTCGCAGTGCCCCGCAAGCATAATGCGAAACGGGGCGTTCGGGTTTTTGATGACGATCAGATTGCCGTGAACGTCGCGGCGAACTTCGTCCGCAAACGGACGCATCTCGCTCTCTACGACACGCTGAAGCGTCTCCTCAAAACCAGTCGGCGACGGCGTTCGCAAAATCTTTTCGAGAAAATTTAACGATTCGGGGGAGATCATTTGTTAATTGGGCCTTTCATTGATTGGGTAATAGATCAATTCGGAAACTTGCACCCGAACTGCGGTTCGGCATAGCCGAACCCTCCAGACGCCTGCGGCGTATGACCATTGGAGGGGTCGGCTATGCCGAACCTGAATTACTTCGTGCTCTTATCGTGGAAACGTTGGAGCAGTTCTTGGAGCTGCGAAACTTGGGTCGAAAGTTGTTGCACGGCGTCGGACGTTGTCGAAGCAAGACCGAGGTTTTGCTGCGTGATTCCTTCAACAGTTTGCAACGTTTGCGTCATTCTACCGACGTTTGAGTTCTGCTCGCGTGAGAGCGAAGTGATGTCGGAAATGAGGGCCGAGACCTCGGTAACGTGCTGCGCAATCGCACTGAGCGCAGAGGCCGTTTCGTTGGCAACACGAACACCGCCGTCGATTTGAGCGTTGCTTTTGGCGATGAGTTCTTGCGTCTCGCTCGCTGCGTGCGCACTCCGCGACGCCAAACGACGCACTTCCTCGGCGACAACCGCAAAACCTTTCCCCATCTGACCCGCCCGCGCCGCCTCAACTGCGGCGTTGAGTGCAAGCAAGTTGGTTTGAAACGCGATGTCGTCAATCGTCTTGATGACGTTTTGCGTGCTCCGTGCGTTCTCGCTGATCTGGTGCATTGATGCGACCATCGCGTCCATTCGCTTTTGGCCGTCGCGGGCGGCGGTGGCGGCGTCGCGGGCGAGGGTGTTGGCCTGTTCCGCACTCGCCGCACTCTGTACCGTTTGCGCGTTGACTTCCTGCATCCCGCTGGTGATCGACTGCATCCCACTCGCCTGCTCGTTCGCACCACGCGAGAGACGCTCCGATACCGACGCAATGCTCTCCGCCTGCGAAACCGTTACCTCTGTAATCGACTCAATCTTGTCTACAAGCTGGAGCGCGTATTCGCGGTCGGAAACGTCGCAGAACCGCTCGATCATACTGTCGCGCTGTCCCGCACTGTTGACGAGATACGCCGCACGCACGTCCCAATCGCAACCGCCTGCTTGCAAACTACTGGCGTTTTCGCCGCACGACAAGAACAGCGGTAAACCACACGACTCGTACACATCCCCAATCGTCGCCCGCCAAAGCGACACCGCATCTTTTCCGACACACTCCGCAAGTGTCTTTTTCAAAAACTCCAAACCGCGTTTGTTGATAAACATGACGTGCCCATTTAGGTCTGTCACCGTCAAGACATCGCCAGACGAGTCGAGAATCTGCCGGTACCAGAAATCACGGGCACTGACAGTCCGGTTGACACGGCGAGCGAAGAGAGCACCGACCACTATCGAGACCAAAAGAACGCCGCCGCCGAGAACGAGGACTATCGTGAGAATCTGCCGAAACTCGTTCGTTGCCTTCGTCGCAACAGAGTTTGTGTCGGCTTCAAGGCTCTTGCGAAACTCGCTGTGTTGAGTTGCGATTTCCGTCACCATCGCATCGACGTTGCTCTTGGCGGTGTCGCGCGACCGCATCACGTCGGCGACGGGTGCGGCGATAACCACTGTCCACTTCTCTGGATAATTCCCGATCTGAAACGGGACGTGGAGCACAAACATCTCGGTGCCTCGTTCACCAGTTGCGATAGTGTCGCAAGTGTAGACCGCTGGTTCACCACTCTTGATGTGTTTGGATACAAGCTCAAGCCCAGCGACATCTTCCAGTTGCCTATAGACGGTCTCTTCTTCACCCATTTTGTTTTTTTCTTTGGTGAAGTTGATCCGTTCGTCGGGGTGATAGACAATCGCTCCGCCGTGCGATACGAGCATTGCAAAACCAGTCCCGAACGGTTTACAGTTTGCAACAAACTCGCGCGGGGCGTTCATATCAATGTCGAACCCAGCAGCACCGAGCAGGGTGTCGTTGTTCATTAGCGGGACGCAAAACGAGATGACGGTGATGTCGCCATCGACGTATGGTT
This sequence comes from Thermoguttaceae bacterium, assembly GCA_051651625.1. Lineage (GTDB taxonomy): Bacteria > Planctomycetota > Planctomycetia > Pirellulales > Thermoguttaceae > JBOFSQ01. The sequence goes on from JBOFSQ010000110.1 coordinate 15,174, forward strand.
CGGTGATAAACTCTCGCCGTGAGTCGCGTGCGCCGGTGTAATACTGTGCGTCGCTGATGAGATAGTCGTCGAGAAATCCACGGATGACCTTTTCAGCATCGCGGTAAAACCACGGGATGAACGCACCTTCGGAGACGTAGTTCGGGTTTGCCAAGATCATTTCGGGGTCGGGATTTTCTTTACCGATGAAGTCGGCGTCGCGGCCATCGAAGGCGTTCGGTTCCCAACCGCAGAAGATACCGCGTGCGTAACTGTTGCGCTGGAGAAAGTCGCGGAGATACGATTCAGCTTCCGCTCGACTCGGCACGCTGCCATCGTTCTCGGCGTGTCCCCTGATAAATAGCAGCGTGTCGGCGACGGCACGAATCGTCGCAAACGGCACGTCCATCATCCCTTTGATCCGATTGGCGGTTTCGTTACCGACGTTACGAAGCTGTTCGCGTGCTGATGTTTCGGTGGCATTCCAGATGTTCTGGCCGACATCTCCCGCTTGTTGATTTAGTTTCTCGAAGACTTTGTTGTTCTGCGCATCAATACTTTCGGTGACAGCTTTGAGTCCGTCTCGATTCGAGCGGTCAACGCGGACAAGCCCCCACAAAAGCGTCCCTGCAACAAGCGAAACGCTGATGACAGAAAGTGCAATCACACCCAAGAGCAAGAAACGGTCGATTCGCATTTTAGTTTTTCAAAAATTGGTAGTTCCGGTATACGTTCGCGGTCAATGCCATTTCCGCGCAAACACGCCCAAGATTCTAGGACACTTTTCACCTTTGACAAGGGCGTGGCAGAGTTTGGGGGGCGGTTGTGAATGACGCATTTGCCCCAACGGGGCTTGCAACACACCGTCTCGGAAACTGCGAATATGCCGGTTTTTCTAGCGTTTCGTCGGCATTGCGCGCGGAGCGTGAAGAGGCCATAGGTGCAAATTCCGGTGCAATGCCACAAGAGGCTGTA
>JBOFSQ010000111.1:0-64291 GCA_051651625.1 Thermoguttaceae bacterium
TCACCGACTTTGAAGAGTTCGCCGTCTACGACACGCGCATCAAACCGCACAAAGACGACAAAGCATCGACAGCACGAATCTTCTATTGCAAGTACGACGAATATCTCGACAAGTTCGACTTCCTGATCGACACGTTCTCGAAAGAAGCAATTCTGCGCGGCAGCTTCGACCGTTACGTTCAGTCGAAGAAAAACAAACGCGGCACCAGCGAAGTCGATGACGAGATTCTCGCACTCGTCGAAGAGTGGCGGTTAACGCTTGCAAAAAACATCGCCAAACAAAATCCGTCGCTCGATTCGCACCTTCTCAATGTTGCCGTTCAGCGAATCGTTGACCGCATTCTATTTTTGCGAATCGCCGAAGACAGACGCATCGAAGAATACGAAGCTCTTCTCGCCGTCGCGCGAAAGAGCGACATTTACAGCGGTTTGCAGCGTCTCTTCGGTTTTGCCGATGAAAAATACAACGCTGGACTCTTCAAGCACGAAGCGTGGCTGGAAAAAATCCGCATCGACGACAAAGTTCTCAAGCCAATTATTGCGGGGCTTTATTATCCTGAAAGTCCGTATGAGTTTTCGGTCTTGCCGATAGAGATTCTCGGCAGCATATACGAACGCTTCCTCGGCAAGACGATTGTGTTGTCGCCGAGTCACGTTGCGAAAGTCGAGGAGAAGCCGGAAGTTCGCAAGGCGGGCGGAGTTTATTACACGCCGCAATACATCGTCGATTACATCATCGCCGAAACGGTGGGGGAAAAGTTCGACGCGAATCGCAGCGTCACCGTACTCGATCCAGCGTGTGGCAGTGGGAGTTTTCTCGTCGGCGCGTACACGTTTCTTTTGAACTCGCATCTCGCGTTTTACACCAACGAAAAGAATCTCAAAAAGTCGCTCAAAAGTGGACTCATTTACGAATCGCGTCAAGAAACGTATCTGCTTTCGATTGAAGAAAAGCAGCGGATTTTGCTCGCGTCGATTTTCGGCGTAGACATCGACCCGATTGCAGTAGAAGTGACGAAGTTGTCGCTCTACTTGAAACTGCTAGAAAACGAGACCGACGAGTCGGCGGGACTACTGCTGCGGCATTCAACCTTGAAAATGTTGCCGAATCTCGACGCCAACATCCGCTGCGGCAACTCTTTAATCGGCAGCGACTTTTATCGCGACAAAGAAATGCCGCTCTTCGGCGACAACGAAATCCGCCGCATCAACGCCTTCGATTGGCACAAAGAGTTCCCAGCGATTTTCAAGAGCGGCGGATTCGACTGCGTTATTGGCAATCCGCCGTATGTGCGGCAAGAGACGCTGGATAATGCGACGAAGGAGTATTTTCAAACGCATTATTCTGTCTACCACGGCGCGGCGGATTTGTATGCGTATTTCATCGAAAAAGGAATCGGACTTTTGAAGCCGAATGGCAAGTATGGAATCATCGTCGCGAACAAATGGCTGCGTGCAAATTATGGCGAACCACTACGAAAGTGGCTGAAAAAATGGAACCTGCTTGAGATCGTTGACTTTGGTGATTTGCCCGTTTTCGGCAAAGTGACGGCGTATCCGTTGGTTTTCCGCGTGGAGAAAGCGGTTGCCAGCGGAAACAAACTCATCGCATCGCAGGTGCAAAGTTTGGACTTTGCAAAACTTGCCGAGCACATCGAAGACAAACGCCAACTAATAGACACCGCAACGCTGGACGATTCCGGCTGGCAACTCCGCGACGAACGCGAAAAGAAGTTGTTCGACAAACTAATCGCGGTCGGCGTTTCGTTGAAAGAATACGTCGGCGGGAAAGTTTATTATGGTATCAAAACCGGTTTGAACGAAGCGTTTGTGATTGATGCGGCGACGCGCAAGCGACTTATCAAAGAAGATAAACGAAGCGAGGAGATTATCAAACCGTTTCTTGCGGGACGCGACATCAAACGCTATGCGCCACTGGAGACGGAGAAGTTTTTGATATTGTTTCCGAAAGGGTTTACGAATGAACATGGCAACAAACCACGAAGCGGTTGGAACTGGCTCTGTGAGAATTACTCTGCGATTGCGAATCACCTTGAACCGTTCAAAAAAAGAGGACAGGTACGTCAAGACCAAGGCGATTATTGGTGGGAACTCCGCGCGTGCGATTACTACGGCAGTTTTGAACAACCGAAAATCGTGTTCCCTGACATTGCGCTTCGGATGCAGGCGACGTATGACGTTGGCGACATGTACTCGGTTAACACGTCGTACATCATTCCGCAGGACGACAAATATCTTTTGGCGTTGCTAAACTCGGCGATTGTTCAGTTTGTTTTCGTCAACATCACGTCGCAAATTCGCGGCGGATATTCGCGGTTTTTGCGGCAGTACGTTGAGCGTCTACCGATTTATCGCATCGACGAAAACAGCAAACGCGACCGCGCACACCGCGACAAACTTGTCTCACTGGTAGAACAGATGCTTTCGGCGCAGGAGAAACTTCTCGCCGCGATTTCCGACACCGACCGCAAAACGCACACACAACGTATCGAAATCCTCGACCAACAAATCGACGCGATTGTGTACGAACTCTATGAGCTGACAGATGAGGAAATTCGGATTGTGGAAGGTGTAGAGTTATGAGCAATACAAAGAAAAGAAAACCAAGCAATGCTTACATGAAATTTGAAAGCGTAATAAAACGGAGTCTTGGCATGATCGCCACTTGCGAACTCGTCGAAAATTTACTTACTCATTCAGAAGGAAACCAACAAAATCGTAATGACCACTCCGATATGATACGCGCCGCAGTTGTATTAGCTATCGCTGCACTGGATTCATATTTTACCAATGTTTTTTCGGAACACTTGATCACATACATAAAACATTATGGTCCCACAGAAAAGATGGTACACATTCTCAAAGAAGCAGGAGTTGGCACGAAATGCGCCTTGGAGTTGTTGACTATGGAAAGACCATATCGAAGAATTCGCTCTATCGTCGTAAAACACTTGGCAAGACAAGTCATGCAGAGAACGGAAGCAATAAACAAACTTTTCGAGGCGTATGGTTTCAAAGATTTTTGCGCAGACATCCAAAAAGCAACTCGTCGCAAACAACTCATATCGTCAATAAAAAAGATCATCTCGCGGCGGCATAAAATAGTCCATGAAGGTGACATGAATTCCCACGGAAAACTTCAGCCGATCAGTGTTAGCGACACCAAAAAACGGATTCTTGCCATAATAAAGTTTGTGTCTAAAGCCGATGAACTCATCACATTGAAAGTGGGGTAAACAATGACGAATGTAGAGCATGACAACAAGACAGGTCTGACCATCAAAATAAATCCTATCAGCAAAGTTTCAGATGATGACGAAACACTGGTGGACGCGAAGACAGTGGGCAAAGTTCTTTTGGCTCTGCCCGAAATGATGAAAGAATTTCATTCAAAAAATACGGCTAGCGAACAGTTACTCGTTAAAGCCAGACCGTTTGCGAAGGGGAGCTTTGAAATCTCTTTAGAGCTAATTTTGTTTGGATTCGGAGCAATGCCACTCTTGCTGTCAAATGCGGATTATATCCAGCAGACGATCAAAGAAATACTTGCACGATTCAAAGAGTTTATAGAGATCAAAATAAAACTAGCTGGAGAGGCGGTGCAAGTGAAAGGAGACAACAATATCATCATAAATAACAGTACGATTAATCTTGATGACAAAGTTATCAACGTGATCAATTCTGATAACCATGCCGAATCACTATTTCGTGATGCGATCAATGAGCTTGCACAAGATAGCGAAGTGGAATCTCTTGATTTTCAAGTAGGATCAGAGAAGGAAACAATCGCATCAATCAAGTCGTCCCAATTCAAGTATTTTACGTCAAGTACACGGCTTGTTTCGGAAACTATACAAGAGAAGAAACGGGTAACGAATGAAAGGACAAGATTGAAACTTAAGCAACCAGACCTTGCTGGCACATCGAAATGGAATGTATATTACGACTCGAAAACCATCGCAGTAAAAGTGAAAGACGATGATTTTATTGCAATGGTCAAACAAAACACAGAGCGGTTTGGAGCAGGCGATGAACTAGATGTTGATTTTGAAACGACAGAGATTTTCGACACTAAAATCGGGGATTTCAGGGTGCAAGGATATGCGATTACAAAAGTCCATCAACACCTTGAAAATAAACAAGAACACATGACTTTTTTTGATGAGGCACCACGTTAAAGTTTCGCGTGTAATAATATCCGGCATGGAGCGAAGCGTACAGGCGGATTTGTGGTTTACACTTGTTCACCGTCAATACGGCGAGTACGTTTCCTTTCCGGCTTCTATTGTGTTTTGATTCCTTTTGATATTTGTCCCGATGGGACGTGATTTTAATAACCGGCGGTAAGTGCCGCCGCGATAGCGGCAAGCGCAACCGCCGGTGGTGCGGCTAAAATTCGGTGCGTCTGTAGGACGCGACTATACTGCATCACGTCACAAAGTTGGCATTCGGAATTTTACCACGGAGACACAGAGGGCACGGAGAGGATTTGTATTCTCTGTGCTCTCCGTGTCTCCGTGGTGCAACAAAAAGAAGTAGAGCGAATCGAAAATATCAGGTCAATGGCGGTGCGCGACTATCAATTTCCCCGATAGGGGAAGAATATCAGTAGAACGAACGACCACACCAGAATCCGGTTTTGCCCGTAGGGCATCAATGATTTCAGCTTCGTTGATATGAATGCCATACGGGCAAGGGAAAAACCTGACAAACTCTTCGTGTCCTTTGTGCTCTTTGCATCTTTGTGCGCAAAAAAGAATCGCTAATGATGTCGGCGGTCATGTGAATTGTGAACGCTTACAAAACCACTAACGGACAAATCGGATGAACCGCAAACTCCATTGCCTCATCGCAGACCGAGAAAAGAACGTCGCGGAAATGGTGGCGTGGACGTGGGCGAAGACCGACCGGCATATCGACATCATCGACTTGCAACTCGGCTGGGCTTACAAACAGTGGAACGACAATGCGATGGAAATACTTGAAGAGTTTCGTCGCCAAGTCGTGACCGCACGCTGGATCAAAATCGAACTCGAAGACGACGCTGAAGAAAAACGCAAACCACGCCGCACGCGAAAAAAATAAACACCAAAGCGTTCGCGGTATCCGTGAACGCTTACATCGCAGGCGCGAAGCTGCAACATCTCACTTGACCGCATCCCGCTGTGCATCTGGACTTGAACGAGGTCTGCGACAACCAAGTAGGCGAGGCTTTCGCGGTGATTCGAGAACGATCTGGAGGTTCGCCCGTTCGCCGTGTAGTGTTCTTCCGCGTATTCGAGAAACTGGATGATCGCGTCCTCGATTCCGAGGTCGGTCTTTGCACGAGTCGGCGGCACTTGTCTACCGTTTGCCAGATACTTGGCAATTTCTTGCTCGTACTTTTGGCGGCTTGCCTTACTTTTGTGCTTACCGAGGTAGATTGTCCGCCCACCCAGACCGACGATAGCCTGTCCAGTGGATTTGTGGAGGCGGTACGCGGGGACGTTTTGTCGCGGCATGATATGACCCTTCCGTGCTAGAGGAACTCGCAAAGTGTGTACTACACACTATAACGGCGTTTCCCAAGACACGCTAGGCCACCCACCCAAACTCGCAAACCCTTCTATTTGTAGCGTTTGCGGGACTGGGCGATACAGGGCTCGAACCTGTGACCTTCTGGGTGTAAACCAGACGCTCTAACCAACTGAGCTAATCGCCCGCGTCGCATCAAATAAACAGTCGTAGAATTCAGCGTAACTTTCCACCATCGCGGCCAACGACCGAGACTCAAGTGTCACGCTGCGACCAGCGTTCGCAAGACGAAATCGCAACGCCTCGTCTTCATAAAGACGCAGAACCGCCTCGCCAAAAAGACGTCGCCGTGCAACTGCGTCACCGCCGCATTCGGGGATAAGTATACCCGTATCGCCGTGATTGACAAGATCAGCGTTCCCCGAAATATCAGACGCAATCACCGCCACGCCCGCCGACATCGCCTCAAGAATCGCGTTCGACTCGCCTTCATACGCACTCGTCGAGACAACAACATCAAACAACGGCAAAAGCAACGCAACGTCGTTCCGATGACCAATAAAGTGAACGTGGTGAAACAGTCCACGCGAATCGCGCTCACGCAACAAATCGTCGCGGAGCGGGCCATCGCCGATCACAACGAAATGAATGTCAGCATTGGCGTAGTGCGCAAGCTCCGCAATCCAAAACAGGTCGTCGAGCCGTTTCTGTTCCCAAAGTCGCGCCACAACGCCAACCAAAAACGTCTCACGCGAACGTTCACCGTGCGGCGTGATCGGAATGTACGCATCCGCCGTTTCCAGCGGACGAATGTTGAGCGAACGAGCGAGTTGTTCACGTCCGCGCTCACGTTCTTCAGACGTGATAACCGGTGGTGTTACGATGGCGTTCGGGATGATTGTGAAACGTTCGCGTGCGATGCCGTGCGTCTCGTAAAAATCGGCGATGCCGCGACTATTCGTGACGAAGGCGTTCGTGACCGGAGCGAGTGCGCGGTCGATCTTGTGGTGCCACGCTCGTTTCCACGGATCGACGCACCGTTCTGCGGTGACAATTCGCGGGACACCACACCACGCCGCCGCCGAACGTCCGTAAGCGTTCGCTGCAAAGAGCCAAGTGTGAACGACATCTGGACGCCACGAACGAATCAAGTTCGCCAGCCGCCACCACGCGAGCGGGTCGAGTTTGGCACGCTTCCCGATGAGCGTCCACGCGACACCGCTGCGGTCGAGGTCGTCCGCGAGCGGGCCGCTCCGCGTGAGAACCGCAACGTGCGTCTCAAAGCGGTCGCGCGGAAGGTGCGACGCCAAAAGCACGAGTTGCTTTTCAGCCCCCGACCGGTCGAGCGAAGGAATGATGTGAAGGATGCGACGTGACACGAAATCAGAGCGGGAAGCGTAAGCGAGTGCCCAATGGCAGGCGGAGTGGAGCAATGACCTGCCCTACGGTTGACGAGGCGTATTCTACCAACAAACTCGCAACGTGCGTAGGGGCGATTCACGAATCGCCAAGATGTAGCGAGTGTAATCGGAACACGAAGCGTAAGCGAGTGCCAGAGCAGTGTGGCGTGTTCAAGCAGTGTGGCGTGTTCAAGCAGTGTGGCGTGTTCAAGCAGTGTGGCGTGTTCAATAGGACGTATAGGTCATATAAGACCTATACGTCCTATTGAACGCGACCCAATAAGACCTATAGGTCCTATGCGACCTATAGGTCTTATTGGATTTGGCGTCGTTGTCGTTGGCGGGTTTGAAACCCGCCCCTACGTTGCGTTTTCCGCAGGTTTTCCGTCTTCGCCGAGTACGACGTCGGCGGTTGCGGTCTTCGATTTGGCGACGGTGATGAGCGACGTGTGAATCGCTTCGCGGTCGCCCTTCGTCAGTTTTGCCACCGCCGTTGCGACCTCGCCAAGATAACGCAAGAAAATACTGCGACGCTCTCCTTCTTGGCGAACACGGTCACGCCGGTTGAGATAGATGCCAAGTTTGCGACCAACCGCTTGCAGCGCGAGTCGCAGTTCCTTCTGGATTTCCGGGTACGCCGCTATCGCCTCCTTCGACTCGCTCGTGAACGGCACCCAAACACTTGCGAGGTGAACCATCACCGTCACCGGCCCGCGCGGAAACTGGTTGCGCGACTGCGTGAGTCCATACGAACGCCAATTCATCCCCGCCACCGTTTGCGTCGTGAGACACGCACCGGGCTGAAACTGTAACGGTACGCGATTCGCGTAACGATACAGCGACATTGATTGACCTTCACTCAAGTTGAGCGACTGGAGAGTCTCGTGCAAATGCTTCGTCTCTTGCGGCGACATGTTTTTCGGCGAGAGACGCGGACGCAACTTCGCCGCACGAATCAGTTTGTCGGCGGCGTCGTTACCGATTCCGTCGAACGTTGCGGTAAGGAATTGCCGCATCGTTCGCGCGTCGCTTTCGGCGAGAAGTTCTTCGAGCGACTCGCGCGAGATTTTGTGCGTCGCCGGTGCGCCGCCGTAAGAGAGCGCGACTTCGATCTGAAACGGATTGCCGCGATAGACCGCCGGTGGCCGCGTCACCGCCGCATAAAACTCGCCGGGGACGACGTGGTGAAGCCCTTTGAGAAGATTCTCTTCGCCGATTGGTGAGATGCAATCTGTTGACGGCGCGGGGATGCGGGCCTCTTGAATTACCGCGTAGAGTCGCTCGACGCCAGTCCGGTCGATTTTGTGCGGATGGTGACGCACGCCGAGATTCGATTGTTCACAAATCGTTTTTGCAAGCGATGAGTTAACACGCGAAAACGACTCGACCAAAAACTTTGCAAGCGTTGGCTCGTGCGTCTCGTGCAACATTTGGAGGAGACGACCGAGTTCGACGCCGTAAGGGTGCGGCTTGATCTCACGCGGCTCGCGCGGCAGTTCTTGCGACGACGCGGCGTATTCGTGCGACTCGCCGTCGGGGTCGGTGTAGTGGATAGTGATGTGCGGGTTGGCTATCGCTGTCTGCTCCAAGTATTCATCGACGCTGCCGCGTCCGCGCTGATATTTCGCTTCGAGTTCGATAGTGACGCGAGTTCCGTGTGCGACTTCGACCCACTCGATCTCTTGCTTTGTTATCATCGCGCGACCGGCGTCGTTCGGCGGAATGTCTTCGCCTTCACCGTCGCCGTTGAGGATGTCGGGCGAGTTTGTCTTGGTGTTAATGCGGATGACGTAGTAATGCGCCGGTTTGTTCTTCGATATTTTCGAGACAATCTTGACCGGCTTTCCGGTCGTGAGAAGTCCGTACATCCCCGCCGCGCTGATGCCGATCCCTTGTTGCCCGCGACTCATTCGCAGGCGGTGAAACTTCGAGCCGTAGAGCAGCTTTCCGAAGATGAGCGGAATCTGTTTCTTGACGATTCCGGGGCCGTTGTCTTGGACGCCGACCTTGAAACGACTCGACCCCATCGACTCGATGTGAACCCAGATTTCCGGCAAGATTCCAGCTTCTTCGCACGCATCAAGAGCGTTGTCTACCGCTTCTTTGACGGTAGTCAGTAACGCTTTACGCGGGTTGTCAAAACCGAGCAGGTGGCGATTTTTGGCAAAGAACTCGCTCACGGAAATCTCTTTTTGACCGCGAGCCATTTCTTCGGCAGACGAACGTCGTGACATATTTGTTAACTGTGCATGCGAGTGTGAAACATTTGGGGTGAAAACGCCGCGTATTGTACGCCGCGATTCGATTTCCTCTAGGGGCCACCCGCACGATGCAGCATTGGCGGCAACTGTTGGCGTGACCCGTTGCCTCTCGATGAGATATTATTATAATCGCCCGCCATTGTTCGTGCGTAGAGGGAGCTATCAAGCCCTTACAAGTCTTACCACACGCAGTGTCAACGTCTTGGAGAAAAACAAGTGCTCACCAATTTTCGCATCGGACAAAAGCTATTCGTCAACGCTGGCGTCTTGCTTGCACTGCTACTATTCACGGCTGCAATCGGTTGGCTCGGATTGAGTAGAGTGCGCGACGGAATCAACCGCCTCAACGAAGAATGGCGTATTTGCAACCAAGTCGCAAACGTTCAAAGGTCGGTGCGCGACGCCCACCTCGTCGCCGTCAACAACGCACTAATGGAAGACCCAAACGCCGAGAAACAGTCGCGCGAGATGCTGGCCGAGATTAAAAGTCATCTCGATTCTATCAAAACCGCACTCGTCGCAAGATTTCCAGAGTCGCTTTGGAAGGAGCTAGATTCCGCACTGACCAACTACGAAACCACCCTCAATGCGTCGCACAGTATCACCAAAAAGCAAAACGCTGGCGACACGACTCGTCGCGCGGCGGCAAAGGCAAACGAAAAAGCGTTGAAAGATATTCAGGACGACCTCCAGCAACGTTTGGAAGTCTATAAAAGCGACAACGCCGCAATACCGCCAGCACTCGTCGAATGGCTTCGCACCGTCAACGACGCCGCAACCGCACGATGGATCATGGGACGCGCCGTCCGCGACGTTCCCATCACCAAGACGCCAGACAAACGCAAATCGTCAAACGCTGGTTATCAAACCTACCGCGCCGACTGCGTCAAACGGATCGCCGCACTGCAAGTTAGTCCGCCCGACGACGTGGCCAGTGTACTCGCCAAAGAAGTGGCAACAACATTTGGCGGATTCCTCGAAACTCTCGACACGTCCGTAAACGACTACAACGACAGCGACAGCGAACTTCGCACTCTCCACGCCCGCGCTGTGGTACTCGATGACGTTCTCGACCGACTGACGAAACTCTCGGAGGAGAACTTCGTTCGTGTTTCGGACGACGCCGTCCGCGACGAAGTCTGGGCGATTCGGCTCTTGATCGGTTTCGCGGTAATCGCCGTCGTCGTGAGCGTGTTGTTGTCGGTGACAATTTCGCGCGGCATCACCACCGGTTTGGGGTACGTCGTCGCCGGAATGAACCAAATTGCCGACGATGGCGACATTGCCGTCACCATTCACGACGAACACAAGTCTCGTCGCGACGAGATCGGAATGTTGACACGTTCGTTCGCTAAAATTGTCGATGAGTTCGGGCACGTTGCGCAGTTGGCGGCGTCGCTTGGGCGTGGCGATTGGCGTGTCAAAGTGGCGATCCGTAGCGACCGCGACGAGATGAACAAGTCTCTCGCAACGATGCTCTCAAACATCCGCGAAACGCTTTCTGCGTTCGCGTCGGCGGTTAACTTGGTTGCTTCGGGAGCGTCGCAAGTTGCCGGTGCCAGCGACAATCTTTCGCACGGTTCAACAACGTCTGCGGCGAGCATCGAAGAAATTTCTGCCACCATCGGCGAGATTAGCGGGCAGACGAAAACCAACGCCGAAAACGCCACGCAAGCCAACGCCCTTTCACAACAAGCGTGTACCGCTGCTGGTTCCGGCCAAGACTTGATGAAACGGATGATCGCGTCGATGGAAACGATCACGAAAAACTCTCAAGAAGCGCAGCGAGTCGTCAAGGTGATTGACGACATTTCGTTCCAAACGAATCTTCTCGCGCTCAATGCTGCTGTCGAGGCGGCGCGTGCGGGTCAGCACGGGAAAGGTTTCGCGGTGGTTGCCGAAGAGGTACGCAATCTCGCCGCTCGCAGTGCGAAGGCCGCCGCCGAAACGACCGAGATGATCGACAGCAACAACAAACAGATCATCGACGGTGCGCAGCTCGCTACGCAAACTGCGGAGATGCTCAACACGATTGTTCGGCAAGTCACGGAAGTTGCTAGGTTTATCGGCGACATTGCCACGGCGAGTAGTGAACAGTCACACGGTATCAGCCAAGTGTCGATTGGCTTGTCGCAGATCGACTCCGTTACACAGCAAAATACCGCCAACGCCGAGGAGACCGCATCGGTGTCAAATGACATGAGTGCGCAAGCACGACAGCTCCAAACCCTCATCGGAAAGTTCCAACTGTGAACCAATAGACCTGTTCGGAAACTCGCACCCGCACACAGCGGTTCGGCATAGCCGAACCCTCCAAACGCCTACGGCGTTGATAACTGGAGGGTTCGGCTATGCCGAACCAGAACTACCAAATCGCCCCAATTTCATGTTTCCGAACAAGTCCATTCTTGACAAAGCCTTGTTAGACGCAAAACAATCCCGTAAACGTTTACTCCTCTTTAGCAAAGGACAACAATGACAACGACAGCAGCACCGCAGGTTTCGCAGCATCACCCCGCTGGACTTTGGGTTTTGTTTACAACGGAAATGTGGGAACGGTTCGCGTTCTACGGGATGCGAGCGATTCTGGTTTTGTATCTCGTCTCGGCATCGACGAGCCAGTTCGCGCCGGGGTTTGGATGGTCTGAAAGCGACGCATACAAACTCTACGCCATCTACACGAGTTGGGTCTACCTGTTCCCGATGATCGGCGGTTGGATCGCCGACCGCTGGATCGGTCAACACCGTGCCGTTTTAATCGGTGCGGTGCTGATGGCACTCGGCCAGTTCGCACTCGCGGCGGCGGAGTTCGTGCGAATCGGCGGCGGAGTTCGCGTAACCGCTGGCACCGACCCTGTCGCACTCTGGACGTTCTACGCCGGACTTGCCTTGATGGTTATCGGAAACGGTTTTTTCAAACCGTGCATCTCCGTTATGGTCGGCCAGCTCTACGGACAAAACGACCCGCGACGCGACGCCGGATTCAGCATCTTCTATATGGGGATCAACATCGGCGCGTTTGTCTCACCGCTCGTCGCCGGAACCATCGGCGAAAACTACGGATACCACCTCGGATTCATGATTTCGGGACTCGGCATGATTTTCGGACTGTGTACCTACTCGTTCCTCCGTCCGCGTTTCATTCCAAATCTTGGGTTGCCGCCGCAGCCAGTACGCGATACCGACAATCTCACCGACGAAGAAAAAGCCAAACGCGAACAACGCGCATACGAACAGACTCGTCCACTCACGAAAGTCGATTACGACAAGATGTTCGTCATTCTCATCTTGTCGATTTTCTCAATAGGATTTTGGGTGGCGTTTGAACAGGCGGGTTCGTCGCTCAACACGTTTGCCAAAGACAAGACGAGTCGCGGCGTCTCCGACGTGATGGTGCGGATGACTCCCGAACTTGCGAAGCCGGTTGTGCTTCTTGACGACGAGTATCTCATTGACCTTGCAAACACCATTGATGGAGTTGAGGCGACTGAAAAGTCGGTGATTGAGTGTCTCGCACCGTCGGCGGAGGTTATTGTTCCGGTGCGTGAGTCGTGGAACGCGAGAATTGCGAGGCTGTTCTCGTTCCGGTCAACGGCAGATGTCGAGAAGCAGCCACCGGCTCTACTCTTCGCGCGGGCGAAAGAACTTTCTGAACGTCGCTGGATCGCAGATGGAATCGACCTCCAAGTTTTCGTGCGACAAATCGAAGCGAATGCGGCGACTGGCACTTCTAGCGGCGGCGATGCCGCCAGCGATGCGCACGTCTTGAACCGCGACACCGAACTCACCGCAGAAAAACTCGGCGCGCTCTCGTCGCTCTTGACGAAGTACGAACGCCAGTTGCGTTCGCTCGAAGACAAGCGGCGCGGTGCAGAAGAAAAGTATGTCCCCGGAGATGTTCGCCGAACGTTCCCGGCGTCTTGGTATCAGTCGGTCAATCCGCTTGGGATCGTTTTGTTCACGCCGTTCTTTGCGGTTCTGTGGGTTGCGCTTGCGAAGCGTGGGATCGAGCCGTCAACGCCGGTGAAGTTCGGAATGGGGCTGCTGCTGCTTTCGGTCGGGTTTTACATGATGGTCCCCGGCGCGATTGACGCTCACAATTCTGGCGGTTACGCGAAGCCGTACTGGCTTGTCATCTGTTACTGTTTCTGCACTTGGGGCGAGCTTTGCATTTCGCCGGTGGGACTATCAATGGTGACGAAACTCGCGCCGGTGCGTTTGGCGTCGCTCTTTATGGGCGTTTGGTTTTTGTGTAGTTCGATTGCGTACTACCTCGCTGGTTACATGGCAGCGATTCTCGGTGCCGACGACGGTGGCGACAAGTTCACGCTCATTTTTGGCAAAGCAGGTGGGATGGCCGACTTCTTCTTTGTCCTCGGCACGATCCCAGCGGTGATCGGCGTCATCGCCCTCATCCTCGCGCCGACAATCAAACGCAAAATGCACGGGGTGCATTAGAGTTGTTCGGGAACTTGCACCGGCACAGCGGTTCGGCATAGCCGAACCCTCCAAACGCTGGAGGGTTCGGCTATGCCGAACCTGAAATACTCACCAACATATTTCCCCACAATCCACCAATGACCATATCAAAACCGAGTTCGTATTTGTCGTTTCCGTTTGACGTGAAGGTCGATTTTGCGACGGGGGCGATTGATTGTCCCGACAACGTATACGACCGTCGTCTCTCGCAGATGGCGGCGATGTACGAAGACCGTGAAGCCGTCGCTGCGCTTGCTGCGACTGATCCAGTCATCTACCGCGTTTACGAGCGGCAGCTTCCCGCGCTGGCAGGTGAGCTTCAGTGGTGTATGAGTGTGACGTTCCCCGGAAAGGTCGGACGCGAATACTACATGACCAAGGGGCATTTTCACGCCGTCCGCGAGACTGCCGAGATTTATCTTTGCGTTGCGGGCGAAGGGATGATGATGATGGAGACCGAAAGCGGCCAGAGCGACATAAAATTGATGACGCCCAATACTTGTGTCTACGTCCCCGCGTTTTGGGCGCACCGTTCGATCAACACCGGTACGACGCCGCTGATTTCGTTCTGCGTCTATCCGGGCCACGCGGGGCACGACTACGGTTCAATCGAGACTCGCGGTTTCTCAAGACGTGTCGTCGATATTGGCGGCAAACCGACAGTGATTGATGGCCGGTGAAGTAGTTTGAGTTCGGCATAGCCGAACCCTCCAGTTAACAACGCCGTTGGCGTTTGGAGGGTTCGGCTATGCCGAACCGCTGTACGGGTGCAACTTTTCGAACAGGTCTACGACATCCGTAACGGGTCTCGCTGTCGCCTCTCCTTGGCTCCCCGTCTTATTCCGCTAGAATAGTACCCGTGTTGGCTAGTGTGTTTGTGTTTCACAGTCTCTCAAAGAAAGGTTGGCTCGTTATGAAGAAGCAAATTGTGTCGCTGGCTCTTGCGTTTGTGTTTGGTGTGGGCGTGGCGTTTGGACAAGCGTCACTCAATGACCCCGCTCTCTTTCAAGTCCCCGAAATCAAAACTGTTGCGGAAGCACAAAACTTCTTGCGTGAAATCAACGGCAAAGCGAGGCCGCTGGTGAAGTCGCAAGAGGATCAGATGGTGCTTATTGAGAAGATGGCGGACGTGTTCACCACGCTCGGTGACAAAGTGCTCGCTCTCGCACCCGCCGACGATGCGGTTGCAACTGGGTACGCGCTAAAGTTTCAAGGTGCAGGCATACGTTTGGCGTTTGCCCATAACAGCGACGACGCCGAGGCCAAAATCGCTGCGGCCAAGGCAGCTCTTGAAAAGCTGATCGAAGAAGCCGACGCGGTCCCCGAAGCAAAACCGCACGCCGACGACGCACGCGCCAAACTCTTTATGGAACGTGTCGCGCAGGAACTCCAAAAACTCGACGACACCAATCCAGACCATCGCAAGGTTCTGTTCCTTCGGCTGAAGCCAATCTTCGTTGAACAGGTCGAAAAATATCCGTCGCCCGCACTCGGTCAGATGTTGTCGGTTCTGATCGGACTCGCCGAAGACGAAAACAACCCTGCCGCTTCCGACGCTGCCGCAAGCGAGCTGATTGCGCTGTTCACAAATTCGCCCGATGCGCGTCTCAAAAAAGTCGCTGCTAGTGCGGAAGGTGAACGCCGTCGCAACATCGGAAAACCGTTCGCAATCAAAGGGAAGACCGTCGCTGGCGACGACTTCGATTGGGAAAAGTACAAGGGAAAGATCGTCTTGATCGACTTCTGGGCGTCGTGGTGCGGACCGTGTATCGGCGAAGTCCCGAACATGATCAAGGCTTACGAACAGTTCAAAGACAAAGGGTTTGAGATCGTGAGCATCGGCGTTTGGGACGAGAACGACAAACTCAAGAAGGGGATGGAAGACCACAAAATGACGTGGGTCTCGCTCTCGGAAGACCTCACGACAAAGGACAATCCCGACGCCGCGAAGTTCGGCGAATCTTACGGGGTTCAAGGTATTCCGACGATGTTCCTCGTTGGTCGTGACGGCAAGATCATCGTTACCGACACGCAGAAGATTCGCGGCCCCAACACCCTCATCAAAACGCTCGAAGAAATCATCGCCAAAGAAGAGGCGGAGAAGAAAAAGTAGACCGCGAATGCACACGACGCTACAATGCAAGCGTGTAAGCGTTCACAGTTGATTTCGAATTCGTCACCCCCGCGTACTCGGCGGGGGGCTAGAGCTAACGCTTTGGGGTTCGCTTGCGCGAACGCGCTGTCGCGTCTGCTTGCAGTGTTGTTCTCTGGATGCCCGCCGAGTACGCGGGCATGACGGAACATGGCGTGCACGGTTACGCAAATGCAAGGAGATTGTCCGTGGATTCACACACTGACGTTGCGATTAACAAGGTCGCCACCATCGAACGGTGCATCAATCGCTTTCGTGAAGAGTATGCGTTTGACCCGACGATGAAAAGTTACACGCATGTTGACGCGATGATTTTGAATGTCAAACGTGCGTGTCAGGCGTGCGTTGATTTGGCAACGCATCTGATTTTCGTGAAGCGTTTGGGGAACCTACAAACCAGTGGCGATGCGTTTCTTCTTTTGCAAACGTGCGGACTCATCACCGAAGCGACGGCAAAAAATATGGTGCGTATGGTGACGTTTTGCAACATCGCCGTCCATCAATACCAGTCGCTCGACACGAGCGTGCTTGAATCCGTCGCTACGCAACGCTGGCAAGACATGGTTTCCTACTGTGACGAATTGGGATTTGCTGTCAAAGTCAGGTGAACATACAAACGAGGTCGCCATGAAAAAGTTCAACACCACCGGTCTTTGCGTCCCGCGCAAACACTACATGGTTGACATCTCAAACAAGTTGCGACAGATTGAACAACTTGTTAACGATGGCGAATACTTCACGATCAATCGTGGTCGGCAGTATGGAAAGACGACGACGTTCGCTTTGCTCGAAAGGTCACTGCGCGACAAATACTTGGTGCTGGCGACGAGTTTTGAAGCCGTTGGCGATGCGTTTGCGACAATGAACCAGTTCGCATCATCGTTCATCAGACTTTTGTCACGCGAGTTGGTACGCGAAAACGTTGCCCAAGAAATTGTTGAAGAGTGGAATCGCGGCAGCGATGCGATTGACTTGGTCGATCAGTTGGGGGAAAAAATCACAACGCTTTGCAAAAGCGTTGACAAAGAAGTTGTTGTGATGATCGACGAAGTTGACAAGAGCAGCAACAACCAGCTTTTCTTGTTCTTCCTTGGCATGCTTCGTAACAAATACCTCGATGCCGACAACGACAAAGATGTTACGTTTCACAGCGTCATACTCGCGGGCGTGTACGACGTGAAAAACTTGAAACTCAAATTGCGTCCCGAAGACGAGAAGAAGTTCAACTCGCCGTGGAATATCGCAGCAGATTTTGAAGTTGACATGTCGTTCAATCCCGACGAAATTGCAACGATGCTCGTCGAATACGAGAACGATCATAAAACTGGAATGAACATCCCAGAGATCGCAGACGAAATCCACTACTACACAAGTGGTTATCCGTTCTTGGTGAGCAGACTTTGCAAAACGATTGACGAAAAGCTAAGCAAAGATTGGACTCCGCGCGGCGTCAAAGAAGCGGTCAACAATACGCTCAACAGCGAAAATCTGTTGTTTGACGATTTGTTCAAGAATCTCGAAAACTACCGAGATTTGTACGATTTGATCTATGCGATCATGGTTGACGGAAAAAGGTTCTCGTTTGATTTGTCGCACCCGATGATTAAGCTTTCGAGTGCATTTGCGATCATCAAAAATGAACGCCAAACGGTGGAAATCTCCAACCTGATTTTCGAGTCAAAGCTCTACACCTACTTCACGCTCAAGCGAGAAATTGCAGACGCAACCAAACGCGAAAACGGAAACAGCGACCGTTTTTCGGACAACGTTGTCAAAAACGGTCGTTTGAACATGGAACTCTTGCTGACGAAGTTTGCGGAGTTTTTGTACAGCGAGCACCGCGAGCGTGACCAGAAGTTTATCGAGCGTGAAGGGCGGCTTTTGTTTCTGTGTTTTTTGAAACCGATTATCAACGGCGGAGGGTTTTACTTTGTCGAACCGGAAACGCGACACGACCGTCGGATGGACATCGTAGTAGTTTGGGGCACCGAAAAGTTCGTGCTCGAACTAAAAATCTGGTACGGCGAAAACAAACTCGAAGAAGGGTACGCGCAGCTTGCGGACTATCTTGATTCACAAAAACTCGACACGGGTTATTTGCTAACGTTTAACTTCAACAAAGTTCACGAGAGCAAAACCGAGTGGCTTGACGTGAACGGCAAGAAAATCTTCTCGGTGATGGTATAACCTGCCCCGAACAGGAGCACGAAGCGTAAGCGAGTGTCATTAGGAACGCGAAGCGTAAGCGAGTGCCCGAACAAGAACGGATACAAACGATGAGAGACGACCTTTTTTCCGAGACGACGATGAGTTTTGGCGAGCATCTCGACGAGCTGCGAGTCTGTCTCTGGTTTTCGATGATGTGGCTTGCGGGCGGATTTATCGTCGGTCTGTGGCTTGGCGGTTATGTGGTGGCGTTCATTCAGGTTCCACTTACAAAATCGCTCGAAACCTACTACATCAACCGCGCGACCAAACACCTCACAGAGCTTGCACCGTCGCTCTCTACCGAAGGACACCCGTCCGAAGTTGCGACGATCCCACAAAAGCGGAAGATGGTGCCGCGCGAGTTCTGGGTCTACCCCGGCGAGATCGAACGCACACTCATATACAAAGGTCAAACGCCGGAAACACCAGCGGAAATAGTGAACGTTGACTACACCGCCGAACCGGTACGCATCTTGTTTTTCCAGAAGATTGCCGAGAGCGATCAAGTCCGTACAAAGTCGCTCAGCCAACACGAGACGTTTTCGATCTACATCAAGGCGTCGTTCGTTGTGGGGCTGTTTCTTGCCAGTCCGGGAGTGATCTATCACATCTGGACGTTCATCGCAGCCGGACTTTACCCACAAGAAAAACGGTACGTTTATTTCTTCGTCCCGTTCAGTGTGATTCTGTTTGTCGGCGGTGCGCTCTTTGCGTTTTTTGTCGTGTTTCAATATGTGCTCGACTTTTTGCTCCTGTTCAACGACTGGCTCAACGTCGATCCCGACCCGCGAATATCAGAGTGGCTCTCGTTCGCACTGATGTTGCCGCTCGGATTCGGGATAAGTTTTCAGTTGCCGCTGGTGATGTTCGTTTTGGAACGGATTCACATTTTCAGCGTCGCCGACTATATGGCAAAGTGGCGTGTCGCGGTGCTGGTGATTGCAATCGCGTCGATGCTGCTCACGCCTTCCGACCCGTGGAGTATGCTCCTGATGTTCGTGCCGCTGACGTGTTTGTACTTCGTCGGCGTCGCGCTTGCGGCGTTCCTGCCACGCGGGAAACGTGACGTGGAGTGATCGCCACCAACCTCTCGCCTCTAGCCCCTCGCCTCTCAAATGCTCACTCCCGCTACAGTGCCGACGATGTATTTCGTCGGTGTAACGACGGCGCAGTCGTCGATTATGAAAGTCTTTCCTCGCTGGGCAGAAGTGCTCGGCATCGACGCGGTGATGCGCGGGATCGATCTCCCGATTCACGCACCGGCGGACGAGTATCGCCGCGTCGTTCGGTTCATGAAAGACGACCCGCTCTCGCGCGGCGCGCTGGTCACGACGCACAAACTCGATTTGCTGATGGCAGCCCGCGACCTGTTCGACTTTCTCGACCCGTATGCCGACCTCTTGAGCGAAGTCAGTTCGATCTCGAAACGTGATGAGAAACTGTGCGGCCACGCGAAAGACCCAATCACAAGCGGACTCGCTCTCGAAGCGTTCATCCCGCCAAACTGGTGGACGCAGCACCGCAACGCCGAAGCACTCCTCATTGGTGCAGGCGGCTCGTCGCTGGCAATTTCGATCTACCTTCTCGACAAGCGGCACGGTGCGAATCGTCCCGCGAAACTTGTCGTGACTAATCGTTCGCAGCCGCGTCTCGATCACATGAAAGCGATTCAAGAGAAAATCGCCGCAGGCATTCCGATAGAGTATCGGTACTGTCCGACGTTTGAAGAGAACGACGCCGCTGTCGCTTCAATGCCACCGTGTTCTCTGGTCGTCAACGCAACTGGTCTCGGCAAGGACGCTCCGGGGTCGCCGCTCACTGATGCTGCGGTCTTCCCCGAAAACGCACTGGCTTGGGAGTTCAACTATCGCGGTGACCTCAAGTTTTTGCACCAATCACTCGCACAGCAGTCGCGGCGAAATCTTCGCGTCGAAGACGGCTGGATTTACTTCATCCACGGCTGGTCGCAAGTGATCGCAGAAGTCTTCGACATCACACTGACACCAGAGATCGTCGCCGAATTGAGTCGTGTTGCGTCGGATTTGCGGCCAGCGCGATAGAGTAGACTTGCTTGGAAACTTGCACCAGCACAGCGGTTCGGCATAGCCGAACCCTCCAAACACCTACCGCGTTGATAACCGGAGGGTTCGGCTATGCCGAACCTGAACTACTCCGCAAATACAACTTTGCCGCCGACGATGGTTGCTGTCGCGCGGCCTGTTAGTTCGTGACCAAGAAATGCAGAGTTGTGGCTCTTACTTGCCAGTTCGTTCGGCGTGACGTGCCAGCGGCGGTGCGGATCGATGATCGTTACGTCGGCGTCGCCACCGATGCGAAGTGTTCCTTTGCTGGTAAGCCCCAAGATTGTCGCTGGATTTGTTGACATCTTCTGTACGAGCGTCGCCCAGTCGATGATTTTTGTTGCGACGAGATTCGTGACCACAACCGCCAGCGATGTCTCAAGGCCGATTACGCCGAACGGTGCCTTGTCGAGTTCGCGCATCTTCTTTTCGGCGGCGTGTGGGGCGTGGTCGGAAGCGATTGCGTCGATTGTTCCGTCGCGGAGTCCTTCGATGCACGCCTCGACATGCTGGCGTCCACGCAGCGGCGGACTCATTTTGACGTTTGTGCTAAACGTGCGCAGTTCCTCGTCGGTGAGCGTGAGGTGGTGCGGCGTAACCTCCGCCGTCACGCGGACGCCACGAAGTTTCGCGCGGCGAATCGCTTGAATCGCACCGTCGGTCGATGCGTGCATAACGTGGAGTCTTCCGCCAGTAAGTTCTGCAAGCGTGATGTCGCGTGCGACCATCACGTCTTCGGCAGCGGCGGGAATTCCACGCAAGCCCAGTGCGAGTGAGACCGCACCTTCGTGCATCACGCCACCTTGTGTAAGCGACGTGTCTTCGGCGTGCGACAACACCGGTTTGTCGAACATCAAGCAATACTCGAAAGCCCGTCGCATCAGTTCGGCGTCGCTTACCGGTGCGCCGTCGTCGCTGCACGCAACCGCGCCTGCCTCGAAGAGTTGACCAAGTTCGGCGAGTTCTTTCCCTTCGCGTCCGCGTGAGATCGCGCAGATTACTTTGACGTTACACCGCGCGGCCTTCGCTGCCTTCTGTCGCACGAGTTCTACGGTCGCCTGCGTATCGAGTGGCGGCTGCGTGTTGGGGCAACAAGCGATGGTCGTGAATCCGCCGCGCACCGCTGCGAGTGTCCCCGTTTCGATTGTTTCGTCTTCCTCAAAACCGGGGTCGCGGAGGTGAACGTGCATGTCGATCAGTCCCGGCACGACAATCTTGTCGCGGGCATCAACGACGCTGTCGCCACTTGCCACCGGCAAGTCAAACCCGACGACACGCCCATCCGCCAAATGCAGCGACGCAACACGATCCAAGCCCTGACTCGGATCAACAATTCTTCCACCAATGATGACAAGTGACATGTGTAGAGTGGCTGAAAATCAGAACACGAAACGTAAGTGAGTGCATCAGAACACGAAGCGTAAGCGAGTGCCCTGAATCGGAACGGGAAGCGTAAGCGAGTAGAGTCACCACCACGCAACCGCGTTCACGAAATCTTCGTTGTGAAGTCGTATCGGAAGAGTTCTGTGAGCAGAATCGTTGCGGCGAGTACGGCAGCCATCATCGAGAGACACAAAATGAACGTGTAGACCGACGCCTTGTCGTCTTTTTTCTCGGTGCGTAGCAACATAATCGGCGCGGCCAGTGCCGCACATCCGAAGGTGTTCAAGATCGCAAGGTAAATGATGAGCGATGTTGTGGATGTAGCCGCTGGCGGAGCAACGATTGTTGCAACATTTCCCGCCAGTAACACCGCGCCCCACGCACACGCAACACCGAGCCAACGACGATTGAGCCTCACAAGTTCTTCGTCACGATGTACTTCGACGCCCTGTGGGACAGTGCGCTTCTTCTCACCTTTGCCGCCACGCGACCACGGCCATCGCCGCTTCTTCTCCGTCTTTCCATCGTTCGCGTCTGCGACAGCGGTGCCTGCGGCGTCGTCGGGAGACGCCTCGTCGCCCGATGCCACAACACCTTCACTGGATTCTTCCGACGCAGACGCCTCATACGCAGCGGCACCGACAGTAGCACCAACCGCAGCATCAGCGAATTCGTTCACATCGTCCGCAGTTTCGTCGGAAACGGTGCCCTCGCTCGGCTCGTCGACCGGCACATCGCCCGCAGAACCAAAAATCCCTTCTTCGGGAAATGTAGAAATTCCCACAGCGAACGGGTCATCGCTCGGCTGAGGCTGCGCGAAGAACTCGTCGAAATTGAAGTCTTTGTCACTGACGACATTCTCGCTGTCTTGACCAACCGATTTGGGATCGCCATTGTTCGCCATTGGAGAACCTCACAAAACTTCAGACTCAAAAACCTTGCCCCACAGACCGACTTCGCTGGAATCGGCGAACTGCGTCGCGGGAGTTTCCCCAAAGCGGTGAATCAACCGATGACACGCAGAGACAAGCTGCTACAACACAAAGACATCACGCAAACTCACATACATTCCCCGTTTGCCAAATCGTCATATCTTCTATTGATTCCGCAATGACGCCCAGCCTTCAATCTCAACAAGCAAATCGGGGCGACAGACATCGGCTTGCGTGAATAGCAGTGGCACCAGCGGCATACGCTCACGACAGACAGCTTCTATTGCGACGACATCTTGAGGCCGCTTGATGTAAACGCGGGCGACAGCGAGATCGTGAAGCGTTGCCCCCATCGCCTTGACTCCGTGGTGCGAAAGATTTTTGGCGGCAATCAGAGCGGCGATGTTGTCGAGTGTTTGGTGTGTCTGCGCAACGGGATCGCCAGCGTGTACACTCTCGGAGTCAACGATGCTTGCCGTGCCAGAAACAAAGACCCATCCGAAGTCGTCCTGCGTGAGTGCCATCGCGCGGACAAACCGTGGACTCTCTACGCCATAATTTTTGTCGTATTGAAACGCCGCATTTTGCTTCGGATTTTCGAGCGGCGTGCAGCGAACACCGCCAGCCTTCGCACTCACCGCCAGTCCGCTGACGGTGATGTCCCAGTCGTCACTGCCGATTCCCGTGCTCGCGGGAAACGTTGTACCACCAAACTCTGCTGGCAAAAACTGTCCGAGAAACTTGTGTCCGCGAAAGAAGTCGGCGCGAGCGCGATTGAGTTCGTGATAACGCTGTGGTGCGGTGTTGTGATCGGTATCGCGTCCAGTGAGGTGTCCTTGATAGAGCCACGTTCGGACAGTTTGCTCAATACTCGCGCCACTCGCTTTGAACGATTTTTCAAGTTCTTCAAACGCAGCAAACGATCTCGCGTAAGCACCAATCGGCGCGGGTGGCGGAACAACGTCGCCAACGAAGTGGAGACAAAACGTCTCCGAATCGGAACGATTGATCGTTACGTTCACTGCGCGACCGGGGCACGAACGTTCCAGCGTGACTTCATCACCAGCGAAGGCGACGAGTTCAAACCAGTACGCCGCACCGTCGCAAGGCTTCTGCGGGACGAACGTAATCGCTGGCATCGCCGACTCGAAGAGTCCGCCCAGTTCGGAGCGGAGTCGCTGCTTCAGTCCCATATCGCGGAGGAACAGCGTCATCATCGCCACGTTATCGGCGAAGTCGTTGTCGCACAGGAACCTGTATACTGCTGCGAGATCGCGTCCAATCAAGACCAGCCGGCGGCACGGGCCGCTCTGGGAAAGCGAGAACGAAAGACCAAAAGGGTGCGACTCGCGGAGAGGTTGTTCGACAGACATGAGCGTGATGTGTGTAAGTTAATTCGACAGCAGCAAAATACGAAAAATAGTGCGTGAAGTCTAGGCCGAAACGATGTTTTGTCAAGCCCCAGACAAACACGGATACACGGACAAACACGGACTGACACGGACAAACACGGACGAATCAAATGAAAACTGTCCGTGTAAGTCTGTGTAAGTCCGTGTTCGTCCGTGTGTCCGTGTTCCTGTGTTTGGTGGGGCGGCTTTGAAACCTGCCTCATAAGCGTTACAATGCGTGGCACGCTTTGGTAGCGAGAATTGTGTCTGTCAAAATCTTTGGTGAAAATGTTATGGAATCATTACGCTATCTCATCACTGGCGGAGCGGGATTTATTGGTTCGCACCTCGCCGAACGGCTCATCGACGAAGGTCACTTCGTCACGGTCATCGACGATCTTTCGACAGGTTCGTGGTCGAACGTCGCGGCTCTTGAACGCAATCGCCGTTTTCGTGCAATCATATCTGACGCCGCCGACGAACGTCTCATCGGTGAAGAAGTTCCGAAGTCGCAGTACATTTTTCATTTGGCAAGTGCGGTTGGCGTGCAGTTAATTGTTGACAGACCGGTCGATTCGGTGCAACGGATCATCCGCGCGACCGATACCGTTGTCGCCGCTGCCGCCAAGTTTCGCACGCCGATTCTGCTCACGTCAACGAGTGAAGTTTACGGAAAGTCCAGCGCGATCCCGTTCCGGGAAGACGCCGATGTTGTTCTCGGTGCGACGCAGAAGTGTCGTTGGGCGTATGCGGCGGCGAAGATGGTCGATGAGTTTTTGATGCTGGCGCACTTCCGCGAGACGAGTCTGCCGGTCGTCATTGCGCGACTCTTCAACACGGTTGGTCGTCGCCAGTCGCCGCATTACGGGATGGTTTTGCCGCGTTTTGTTGACGCTGCTGTTGCGGGGCGTTCGCTGCGCGTGTTCGGTGACGGTCAGCAGACGCGATGTTTTTGCAGCGTTAACGACGTTACAAGTGGCCTCGTCGCTCTTTCGCGCACGCCAAACGCAGTCGGACAAGTCGTCAACATCGGGAGCGACGAAGAGGTAACGATCAACGACTTGGCCTGCCGCGTGATTGCGCTTGCGTCATCGACTTCGGCGATTGAACTTGTTCCGTATCACGCAGCGTACTCGAGCGACATCGACGACACTCCTCGCCGCGTCCCCGACCTCACCCGCGCACGAAAGCTGATAAACTGGCAACCGCAACAACGACTCGACGACATCATCCGCGACGTGCTGAAACACAAATCAGAACACGAAGCGTAAGCGAATGAATAAGAACACGAAGCGTAAGCGAGTGCCCGAATCAGGACAGACGCAACATCAACGAAGTGCTGTCAGGATGGATTCCCGCCTGCGCGGGAATGACGGTATGGGGCGGGAATGGCGAAACAACCAGTGAACATCTACCAAACCTACAACTCACTTGTGCGTGGCGAAACGCGCGGCGTTCTGGCGACGCTGGCACGCGGCGGACTCTCGCTTATTGCGGTGCCTTATGGTGTTGCGGTTAACTGTCGCAACGTGCTCTACGACAAACGTCTGCTCAAAGTTGGTCACGCGGGAGTGCCGACGATTGCGGTTGGAAATCTCACGCTTGGCGGGACGGGGAAGTCGCCGATGGTTGCGTGGCTCATGGCGTGGAGCGAGTCGCGCGGATTGCGTGCGGGCGTGGTGAGTCGCGGTTATCACGCTGCGTCAGAAAATCGAGTCAACGACGAAGTCGCCGAACTGTTGCGAAAATTTCCGTCGCTTCCGCACGCGGAGTCGCCTAACCGTTTGCGTGCCGCAGCCGAACTGCGTGCATCGTCGCCAGTCGAAATTCTCATTCTCGACGACGCCTTCCAACACCGTCGCATCGCACGCGACCTCGACATCGTTCTGCTCGACGCGACGGCACCGTTCGGACACGACCGCATCTTTCCACGCGGGACGCTCCGCGAACCGATAACGTCGCTCCGCCGCGCCGACGTTGTTGTGTTATCGCGTGCGACGATGATCGACGCCGATGCGCGACGCCAAATCGCCGACCGCGTTCGCAGTATCAATCCGCGAGTAACTTGGTGTGAAGCGACGCACCGCGCCAGCGGCGAAACGGCGTCGTGGCTCGCCGGACGCTGCGTTGTCGCGTTCTGCGGGATCGGAAACCCGAACGGATTCCACCACACACTCAATTCGTGCGGCGCGATTGTCGGTGAGCTTGTTGCGTTCCCCGATCACCACCACTTCACGCACGACGATTTGTCGTTGCTGATC
The DNA here is from genome assembly GCA_051651625.1 of Thermoguttaceae bacterium. GTDB lineage: Bacteria > Planctomycetota > Planctomycetia > Pirellulales > Thermoguttaceae > JBOFSQ01. Next base: position 26,083 of record JBOFSQ010000111.1, read on the forward strand.
GCAACCGCAAACCGACACAACGCGCCGCTCGTCTGCACGACGAAAGACCGCGTTAAACTCCCGACCGACTTTCCCGCACGCAGCATCGAAATCGAGATCGACTTTCTCACCGGCGAAGACGAACTCAAAGAACGTCTCGCAACGGCAGTCCGCGCGACGTGAGTTCGCGGCGGATTTGCGTGAGCGACAACTCGCCGCGATGCAAAACTCCGGCGAGAATCGCGGCGGTCGCCTCCGTCTTTTCGATCACGTCGGCAATGTGTTGCACCGAACCAGCACCGCCCGACGCCACCACCGGAATCGAAAGCTGCGACGCGAGAAGTCCAGTAAGTTCTAACTCGAAACCGGCCCGCGTTCCGTCGCGGTCAACCGAGTTTACAACGACTTCGCCGACGCCGAGCTGTTCACAACGCTTCACCCACTCGACCGCATCGAGTCCCGTGCGCAACCGAAAACCGTGCGTCGTAATCTCGTAGCCACTCGGAAACTTTTCAACGTCATCGCTGGCGACAGGATCAATTCCGAGGACGAGACACTGCCGACCAAACGCCTTCACCGCTTCAGCGATCATCGCCGGTTCGGCGACGGCCAGCGAATTGACCGAGACCTTTTCCGCACCCGCATCAAGAATGTTGTGCATATCGTCTACACAAGAAATTCCGCCGCCAACCGCAAACGGAATATGCACAACGCTGGCGACTTCGCGCACCATCGCAATATCAATCTTACGCCGCTGTGACGATGCGGTGATGTCGTAGAACACAAGCTCGTCTGCACCTTCGTCGTAGTATTTCTTGGCGAGGAAAGCAGGGTCGCCGCAATCGACGTTGTTCTGAAACTTTACTCCTTTGGTGACTCGTTTGTCTGTAACGTCAAGACAAGGAATAATGCGAAACTTTTTTCCAGCGCGATGCGTGTTCGTTGTTTGCGAGTTCGGACTCGGATTCCAGAGTCCATTCCACGCGGCGAAGTTGCGAAGTAGCCGCAGCCCTGCGGGGCCAGACTTTTCAGGGTGAAACTGCACCGCGACAACGCTCCCCCGTGCAACCGCCGACGCAAACTCGATCCCTGCGTAGTTTGTAACTGCGACGACGTTTTCGTCGTGCGTTGGCTTCGCAACGTAACTGTGAACGAAGTAGAAATCGTTTCCACTGTTGCGCACACTGTCGAGACCATCGAAGACGGGGTGCGTTTTGATTGGCCTCGCAACGTTCCAACCGATTTGCGGTACTTTGCTTTTTGCGTCGCGCGAAGTGATTCGCACAACGTTTCCGGGAACGATACCGAGAGTTGGCGTGCCGCCGTCTTCTTCGGACGAGTCGAGCAAGACTTGCATTCCGAGACAGATTCCGAGAAACGGTACGCCGCGTTTGATTGCGCCGAAAATTGGTTCGACCAGTCCGCTGCTGCGTAAGTGTTGCATTGCCCACGCCGCCGCGCCGACTCCCGGAAAGACCAGCCGCGACGCCGCCGCAATCACCGCCGCGTCACGCGAAACGACCGACTCAATACCAAGCGTGTCAAACGCCAACTTCACACTCGCCGGATTCCCAGCACCGTAATCTATAATGACAATCATTTTGATTTTCTGTAAACGTTCACCACAAGCAAATCAGTGCGAGCGTGCTGTAACCGAGCGTCATCATCATTGGTGTATCCATCGAATGTGGCGAGTATGCCTCGGCGAACGTCATCAGTGGTGGTATCACGATCAGTGCAGCGATGAACGACCGCGTCGTGTTGAACTCCGCGTGGAAAAGGCCAACGCAAATCAGTCCGGCGATGAAGACACACGCACTCCCCGCATACGACCGGACGTAACGTTTTTGCATCGTCCACGATGGCACGGTGTATTTTCGCTTGCCAAGATAGACGCCCACCGGTTCGGCAAAACCGTCGCCAAAACCGATGATCAAAACGATAATCAGCGGCAAATACGGTTCGTTGAGCGAGAAGAATAGCTGCTGAAAGAGCGTACTCAAAACGAGTGCTGGAATCAAGTTTCCGCAGACAATCCAGCGTAACGTGTTGGGCCGGTCTTCGGGCCGGTCCATTGAGTTGAACTGAAGCATGAAGAGCGTAGAGCGTTCGCGTATCGGCTTGATCAAAAGCAAAAACGCGAGCAGAACGAAGAGCGATTCCCAAACGTGCGGCAAAATCCCAGCGGGGTTTGCGGCGTCGTGGTGGGCAGACCCCAAGAGCGGAATCAAGTACGCCGCGAAGTGCTGAAGTTTTCGGGTGTAGTTAACCCTGAACCATTTGTGCGACCCCGCAACGATGTAGCCGCGTTCGTCGGCCTTGCAGTAGTAACGACACAACATCCCGCCAAGCGTACCGATGACGCACATCACCGCAATTTTGATCGCACAAAACTGGAAGAATCCATACGCGCGAAAAATCTCCGGCTGCCAAATTGTCGTGACGACGAGCATTATCGCCACCGCAACAACCCAACCGATGAGAAATTGCAAGTCAAACGTCTGCGTCCATTTCTTGGAATAGTCGCCGATGTTTTTGTATGTGTCGTCGTGGTTCATGGTTGTTTGTTGAAGGTGAGTGGTGTGTCTGTCAATTTTTGTAATCATTCTTGCTTCGCATGACATCATACTTCAATGGCGGTTCTTTTTCTCACACAAAGGCACGAAGAGGAGAGGAGAGAGAACGCGGAACACGCGGAAAAACGGAAGACGCGGAATGCTGAACTTCCGCGTCTTTCCGCCCTTCCGTGATTTCCGCATTAAAATTCTTCTTTGTGCCTTCGTGCCTTTGTGTGAGGCTCCTCAAAAACCATGTACAGTTGCGAAAATTGACAGGTACCGAGTGGCTTATCGCCCCGCGATTTCTCGCACTTCGCGGCAGAGTGATTCGGCGGCACTGGGCGTCATCGCTTCGGCTATGACGCGGACTATCGGTTCGGTGTTGCTCGCACGCAATAGCACCCACGAACGGTTTTCGTCGAAGTCGATGCGAAGTCCGTCGAGACGACTCGTGCGGTGGCCGCGTCCGAGTTTTTCTTCAACGGCATCGAGCGTTGCAGTAATACGATCAGCGTCGAGAACAATCTTTTCTTTTCGCATCGCGTATCGCGGGAGCGTACTTGCAAGCTGCGAAAGTGTTTGACCAGTCAAGGCGAGTGCGTCGAGGACAATCGCCATCCCGACGAAGCTGTCGCGTACTAGTCCGATCTGCGGGTCAATCGGCCCGCCGTTCCCTTCACCGCCGAAGACCGCACCGTGCGAGATGATCGCATCGACGACGTTCGCCTCGCCTACCGCTGTACGAACGAGCGTCGCACCGCAACGCTTTGCAACGTCTTCAGTCATTCGGCTTGTCGCGCAGTTAATCACAACCGTACCAACACCACGCCGCGACAAGACGTGTTGTGCGCAGAGCGGCACCGTATATTCTTCGCCGATGTAGTGTCCGGTTTCGTCGATGAGTGCAAGCCTGTCGGCGTCGGGGTCTTGGCAAAATGCAACGTCGCATTCCGACGCCGCAACGCGCGACGCAACATCGGTCAGGTTTTCCGCTGTCGGTTCCGGTGTGTGGGCGAACGCACCATTTGGCGTTTCACCGAGGATCGTCACTTCGCAACCGAGTTGTTCAAGAAGCAGTCGCCCCGCCGCGCCGCCCGCACCGTTGTTGGCATCGAGCAGTACGCGAAAACGACGACTCCTGATCGCATCGACATCAACCGTTTTGAGAATCAACGCGACGTGTTCGGTGAGCGGACTAGTCTCGACTGATGGCGTTCCGATTCGGTTGTGTGTGACCCAGTTGAAACCGGTGTCGTCTTGGGCCAGCAAATTGTAGCGTGCGAGAACTTCCGCACCCGGCGCGGCTGGAATGACGCGACCATCGCACGAGAACAGTTTGATCCCGTTGTATTCGCTCGGATTGTGACTGGCGGAGATTTGAATCCCGCCCGCCGCACGGTGTTGGCGAACGAGTACGCCGGTTGTCGGCGTTGGTGCGATTCCGGCGTCGATGGTGTCGCGTCCGAGTGCATTGAGCGAGGAAGTGATTGCGGCAGCGAGGAAGTGCCCCGAAGGCCGCGAGTCGCGCGTGACGACGATACTGCCGATCCCTTGCGGCAACGTCGAGTGAAACGCCGCCGCATAACGAATCGCAACCAGCGGCGTAAGCGTCTCGCCAATCACGCCGCGAAGACCTGATACACTTATGATGAGTGGGTGTGACATTGGTGTCTTTGTTCTTTGGTAAGTAGACCTGTTTGGAAACTTGCACCCGCACAGCGGTTCGGCATAGCCGAACCCTCCAAACGCCCACGGCGTCGATAACTGGAGGGTTCGGCTACGCCGAACCTGAACTACCAAATAGTCCGAACTTGATGTTTCCGAACAAATCTAGTGTTCACGGATACGAGCCGTCTCACCATTCTTTAGGCGTGAACGGTTTGGGATTGGTGACGACGGCACCATTCCCCGTAGCGACGATAGTGAAAAGTCCTTTGCTTTGCGCGAACTTCGCGGCGTGCGCAGCTTCGTGCAAAAACGCTACCGCGCCAATTACGCGACGATTGTAACACTCGCTCAGCGAGTCGCGAGCATATCCCAGCTTCTCAACGAACCACTCAACGTCGTCAGGCCGTAACGTCGTTTTCACTTCAACGAGAACGACTTTGTCGCCGTCGTGGGCGATGATGTCGATCTCGAACTCTTTGCCTTTATAGTGACCGGTACGCCGCTTGGAAGTGTCCATAACGGGAATACCTTGTTCACGAAGAAGCGGCAATAACTGGTTCTTCACGAGCGATTCGACGAGGCGTCCCCATTGACTATGGAAGTCGTTTGCTATCTTGCGAACGACCGCTTCGGTCTTGCGCTGCGACGCCTCGGTCTTTTTGCGTTCTTCTTCGATGGACGCTTTCAACTCCGCAGTCTGCGCGGCGGCTTTCGCTTCCAGCTCCGCAGACCGTGCGGCGTTTTCGGCGATGAACGCGTCAACGCGACGCCCCAAATTGGCGACAATCTCCCGCAATTCGTCCATTGTTGTCATCTTGAGTTCTCCTTTGTTTACACATGTCGTGTGTTCGTACCCCCGTAACGGGTCTCACAGCCCCCAAACAATCGTTGCATTTCCGCCGCTTGAAACGGCGGACTTTCCGTCGGGCGAAATTGCTACCGACGTTACCGGCAGCGGCGGCGGTGGTGGCGGTGTCCCGCGAACTTTCATCGTCGCGTACTTCGGATCAGGCAAACCGCGAACAACACCCGCACGCTTGAGACGCCCGTCATTCAAACCGATCTCAACGACAACGCCTTCACGCGAACCCGCCAAAATCGACGCCCCATCCGGCGTCACTGCCAGTGATGTTACCGCGCCGGTGAAGTCGTTTATGCGCCGCTCTTGCGTCCACTCCATTTTTGCAGGGTCGTCGCTCGCCGCAGTTTGTTTCCAAACGATTACGCTCTTGTCGTCGGATGCGGTTATGAGTCGCTGTCCGTCGGGCGTGAACGCCGCCGCAGTTACGCCGCCGGTGTGGTCGGTGAGAGTTTGAACTGTCTTGAACGTCGCCGGACTCCAAATGCGAACAGTTTTGTCGTCGGAACCTGTCACGATGCACGTCAGATTCGGATCGATAGCGACGGCGCGAACGCTCGCGGTGTGCCCCGCAAGAGTTCCGAGAACGCGAGCTTTGCTGGCGTCCCAAAGGTGAGCGAGGTTGTCGTCGGAGCCGGTGACGAGGCGTTGACCGTCGGGCGTGAACGCTATCGCACGCACGGGTTTTGTGTGTTTGTCGAGCTTCGCTTCTTGTTGACCAGTGCGAACATCATACGCCCGAATCGCACCATCATTCGCGCCGACAACAACAAGGTGCGCGTCGGGCGTGAACGTGATCGACGTGAGCGGTGAGGTGTGTTCAAAAACGACTGGTGTTTTTGACGTGTCAGAAACGCTGCGAATTTCTCCGCGTCCGCCGTCGAGTGTGATTCCGATCTCGCCGCGCGAACTTACCGCGACACACGACGCGCCGCTCGTCGTCGCTTCGTCCCAGCGGTGTTTCACGTCGAGTGGCGGCAACTTGAATAGTGGTGATGTTGACGTTGCTTGTGCATCGTCGGCGACGAGGAGACCGAGTTCGTTCGCCGTGTAGAGAGTTGCTTTGCCATCGTTTGCGAGGAAGACAAACTTCGTTCGGCTGCTGTCGGTCGCGCCCGCTGTAACTGGGGTTTCAAAATCGTAAGTCGTCCAAACTTTCGGCTTCTTTTCGTCTTGCTGTTTGGCGTCCCACTGCTGAAGCGTCTTGCCAGCGACGCCGACGACGGTTCCGGCGTCGGGGCCGATGGCGACGAACGTTACCACGCCGCGATCAACGGTGAATCGCGTGGCCTCTTCGATGCGACGATCTTTTCCTTCGCCGCGAACTTCCCACAAAATTACGGCGCGGTCGTTGCCGCCGCTCACGATTACGTCGGCTCTGCCGCTGGTAATACGCTGTTTCCCCTGACCAACTGCAAGCGACGCAACGCCGTCTTTGTGACCGGCTATCGGAATGAACGCTCCGGGAGGTGCGGTCGCGTCGATGCTGCACAGTTTTATTACCGGTTCGCTCGCGGCGGTGAGTACATATTTGTCGTTTATGAACTCTATCGCTGTTACGCTCTTCGCGTGTCCGGCGAGTGGCATCACCGGTTTGACAGTCGCAACGTCCCACACGGCACACCCGCCGCTCTTGTTGCCGGTGATGAGTTGCGTTCCGTCGGGACTGAATGCTATCGCAACAACGTCGCCGCTATGTTCGAGCGGCTGCGATTTTTTCCCGTCGGAGAGTCGCCAAAGGAGTACCGACTTCCCCGACGCCGACGCGAGAACCGTTCCGTCGTGACTGAACGCGAGCGCGGCAACGGCGTCTTTGTGACCTTCGAGTTTCTGCGGCGACGACGCAGCGTTTTGCGTTTGGTGAACGAGAATTGTTTTGTCGCGTCCGCCCGTGGCGACTTGCGCCCCGTCCGGCGAGACCGCGACCGCCGCCACGCCGCCGCGATGGCCGTCAAGCGGCGTCCCGATTTCTGCGCCGAGACAGAATGTTAGCGTACACAAAACGCAAATCGAAAATGCAAATGGACGTTTCATTGGAGTAGTTTTGGTTCGGCATAGCCGAACCCTCCATAGTTATCAACGCCGCAGGCGTTTGGAGGGTTCTGCTATGCCGAACCGATGTGCGAGTGCAAGTTTCCGAACAGGTCTACTATTATTCCACGCCGAACCTGACAATCGGCCCGCGCACTGACGCGAGATTTTCAAGCGCAGCTATCGCCGCCGTAAACTGCGATTCCGGTGCCGGATGCGTGAGCAATATAAGCGGCGTCGTGTCGGGAATCGTAGCGACGAACGTTTCGTCATCGTCGTCGGTCGCAGGTGCGTCGTGCTGCAAGACCGATGAGACGCTGATATTGTTTCGTCCAATCACGCTCGTGATCTCGCCCAAGACGCCGGGGCGGTCGTCAACGGTGAGTCGCAAATACGAGCGACTCACAATCGCACTCGTCGGCAAGACCGGCATCGCACCGTTCGCGCTGTCGCTCCACAAATCGAGTGCGGAAAACGTGATCGCCGTTCGCCCAAGGAGCGTGTCGATGACATCGGAGACAACCGCCGACGCCGTCGGAAACTGTCCCGCTCCCGCACCGTGATAGAAGAGACGACCAACGTTGTCGCCGACAACTTCGAGTGCATTGTTTGGGCCTTCCACACGCGAGAGCATACTGTCGGCGCGAACGAGCGTCGGCAGCACGGACAGTGCCAGCCCTTGCGGCGTCGCCTCCGCCGATGCGACCAGTTTGATCGCGTAACCAAAATCTTGTGCGTAGAGAAAGTCTATCGGTGCGACTGACGTGATTCCGCGTCGCGTGATTTTTTTCCAATCGACGTCAACGCCGAACGCCAGTTGCGTGAGGATCGCAAGTTTTTGCGCGGCGTCGCTCCCATCGACATCCATCGCCGGATTCGCCTCTGCGTAACCGAGCTGCTGCGCCAGTACCAACTCCGCTTCGTAAGACGTGTCGTTTGCGTCCATCGACGAGAGGATGAAGTTACTCGTCCCGTTGAGAATCCCGCGAATCGACTTGATTGTGTTGGCTTGCAGCGATGTCGCCAGCGACGCGATCACCGGTATTCCGCCCGCAACTGCGGCCTCAAAACTGATTGTGCGTCCGTGTTTTCTCGCGGTCTCGAAGAGTTCTCGTCCGTGGTTTGCAAGCAACGCTTTGTTTGCAGTCACGACGTTTTTGCCGCTCTTGAGAAGGTCGATGACAATAGTTCGTGCCGGTTCGAGACCGCCGATTAACTCGACCGCAACGTCAATCGTTTTGTCGTCAATGACTTTGCGAACGTCGTTTGTGAAGAGACCGTCTGGTAGCGACTCACCAGCGTTTGAATCTTTGTCGCAGACGGCGACGAGTCGCACGTCGTCGCCGACTGCGCGGGCGACTCTTGCTGCGTTTTTGAGCAAAATTGTTGATACGCCGCGACCGATGGTCCCGTGTCCGATGATGGCAATGTGTTTCATAGCCGTATTCTACCACGCACCGCCGCATCCGCAAGCCGCGGCGGTATCCGTTAACGGATAGGAACAAGAACACGAAGCGTAAGCGAGTGGCCAGCTGTGAAGACACCGCACTGCGGGAAACCAGTCACTCCAGTCATCCCCGCAGAGTACGCGGGAATGATTGGAGGCAGAGGTGGGCATTCCTTTAGTTGTTTGTGCGGTAACAATAGGGCAGGTCAAAGTCCTTTCGGGAGTGAAAGAAGTTTTCACCGCAGTGATTCTTCGAACTCTTCAATCGACTTGCACTCCAGTGCGAACTCCGTTAGCGATTCGAGGACGACTGAATCACGAATTGCCATCACGCGGTCTTCGACATGCTGTGGCACCGTGCGAAGACGCTTCTTAAGAATGCGAAGAAGTGTGCGTGCCGCGCCTTCCACCCTGCCTCGTGCTTCGCCTTCTGCTCTCCAAACCTCTACCATCGTTGGCATTTTATCGTCTCCTGTTTCTTGTTGAATTATCGGGGCAAACTGTTCGTAGTTGCGTTTTAGTCGCTTCGCGCTGCTGACCAAATAAAGCCAAATCAATCTCGCCAAACGCAAGTATTCCGGCTCAACCAAATTTTGCGTCTTTAGCTCGCGAAAAACTTCTATCGCCATCGTACCCACATCGCGCCGAAAAACTGCTCGCAAAATTGTGAGTACGGCTTTGAGTTCGGGCACTTCCGCGTCGCATGGAATTTCATCGTTCTGGCTCAAATCGAAAAGAATCGCTTCCATCCGTGGGAAGTAACGCTCGACGCCCGGAAGCTGCGAAAACATGTCGAAAAGTTGCGTCACTCCCGTAAACGCCGACTCGCCGTGGTAGACAATGATCGGCACCACCGGCGGAAAACGATACTTCTTCGCACTGAACCGTTTCTTAGCTTGCGATTCGCGCAAGTTCATCTGACAAATTAACTGGACATAACACCAAAGCTGAAAAATTGTCAGCGCGTCGTTGTAACTCTTGTGCTCAAGCACTGCAAAAAAGTCAACGTGTTGTTTTGTGCGTTTGATCGGTACGCGATAAATTACGTCGGCGACTTTGCCTTTGAAGAGGTCGCTTGAAAGGTCGCGCGGCAAGACATTGAGTTTTTTCAAGTCGAGAAACGGTAGCGTCTTCGGCGGGAGCGTTTTTTTGAGGAATGCTTCCGCGAACCGTTTTTCCCCAAACGTTTCGAGAAAAAACGTGTTGTGCGTTACTTCTGCCGGCACTTGAAAATGTTCACCGCTCATGGCGTGACATTGTAACCGCGACGATGGAAAATCGTAGGGGGCACGAGAGAGACGTGGCGAGGAATCAGAGCGGGAAGCGTAAGCGAGTGCCGCGTCAGAGAAGACGCAGCACAAACGAAATACCATCAGGATTGGTTCCCGCTTTCGCGCCGAACGACGGTATGTGGCGGGAATGGTTACTTACTTCTTGCCAGCCGATGGTTTTTCTACAACGATGTCTCGCTTAATAGCACCACTCCCTTTGGCAATTTCGAGCGTCATACCTGAAGTTGCACCTTCAAAGTATTTCTGATCAATAAGCGGTATTTGCTTTGGCATTGCTCTTGGTGCTGCATGACGCCCCGCTCCACCACCAGACGTTGACGCAGAATCGGCAAATGTTCCGATAAACCATCCTTTGTACGTTCCGGGTGGCACACCATCATTAACAGTGACACCACCCAGCGTAAACTCACCTTTGGCGGTAAGGGGCGACGAAACACGCGTAGTCGCGGACTCGAAGACAATAGTCCCCTTCGTTAGTGGTGTACCATCTTCAAACTTAACCGTCCCTTTGACCACCGTGTTCTGCGAACATCCAACGACAAACACAAGTGAACAACAAGTAATGAGCGAACCTACAAGACGCGTAAGTGATAGTGGCAGATGCATGAGAATCTCCTTCTAGTGTTCCAAAATGAACGCGAAAATAGTATCAGAAACTCGGTGCGCAATGTTACGGCAATGAGACGGACACACCATCATTCACTCGCGCCAGAGCGGATAACACGCTGCCCGGTGTTGTGTTGCTGATAGCACGCACTGAACCATCACCTATCGCAAAATTGCAAACGCCTGCGTGATAACTACCAAACCCAAAACCAAAGTGGGCATCGCCATTTCCGCGAAAATCATTTGGACCACGGGCAATTGTTGGACCGTTACGATGAATGGCACGCGCCACATTGAACCTCGCACCAACATTCCACCATGCCTGCGTCAGATAGCTCCCGTCAATATCCCAACCAGCGGCATTGTATGGCGGTGAACCAACATTTTCGCTCTGATAAAAGTCAACGACGGTCATCCCACTAACACTACCACCACCGAGCATATCTTGTGGAATATGCTTTTCCCCAACAATCAACTGATTCGACGTACCGTCTCGCCACCAAGCCATCGTGTCGCGCGGCTCCCATTCGGCTCCAGTCAGCCCTTTTTCCCAATCGTCGTACTCGTTTGATCCGGGGCCAGCATACCGAAATGGTCCCTCAATTTCTTGTGGATAACCGAGCTGCCAGAGCCATCCCCAAGCACTACTATTCGCGGCGTCACCGTTTGTACGAATGTAGACACAGGCATAGTCGCTCAACGGGCCGTTACCATATATCCACTGTCCTGTGTCGGGGGCCGCACTGGTTGTTGCTACACCTGAACGCCGTGTCGGACACTTGTAGATTGACACGCTACCAAGCCCTTTGCGTTGTTCTTCTTTCAGTGAAGCCCACCATTTTGTATCATAGCTGCACGGCACTGTCCCTGAAATATCCTTTTCCATCTGAATCGGCAGTAGCAAATCATAGAGAGCCTGCTGTTCAATGAACGGGTAGAGAAGTGGCCAAAACGACATCTTCTCTGGCCAAGTCATAATTGGAGGAAGTCCACGGCGAGCATCTTCAAAGTTATGGACAGCTAAAGCCACTTGTTTCAGATGGTTGGTACACTGCATCCGTCTTGCCGCTTCGCGGGCAGCTTGGACGGCGGGCAAGAGTAGGGCAACGAGAACGCCAATAATGGCGATCACTACCAACAGTTCGACGAGAGTGAAGCCGCGAGAGCGACATCGAGAAGTAGTGGGAACAGCGGCGTCAGAGAAGACGCCAAAGACATCACAGAGTTTGCCAACTCTGCCCCCCCCCCCCATCTTAACATTCGGCGAGCCACAAGCAGCGCACGCCGCATCGAGCATCGTTTCCAGTCCACAAACCAAAATCATCAAAGTCTTGTACATAGTTGGTCTCCTTTCAAAAAGCGAAACACGAGAAAACGTCTGGCCACAAACAGTAGCAACCAGCAAACACGACAAGCGGAATCGTAGCGAAAGAAATGTTAGGCGTCAATGGGGAGTGGGGAAGAAAACGTTGGTGAGGCGGGGAACGTGTGTCTCCATAGGACATATAGGTCTTATATGACCTATATGTCCTATGGCACTCGCTCACCACTCGCTTACGCTTCCCGCTCCGGTTCTTCGCGGAAACGACGAAAGAAAGCTCTTGACAGTCGCGGCGGTTTTCGTTACGCTTCCGCGATGCCTTATATTCGCAACTTACTGATACTGTTTGTTTCGTCCACCTTGATTGGTGGTGCGGGGCTGGCCGTTGTGCCGCGAACGGAAGATGACAAACCAGCGGCAAACGACGTTCACCCCGTTCTGATCGATGCCGTGTCGCCAGTCGCACCCCTGATCACAACGCAACCACCAGCACCGGTGCCGCCGCTCGTCGTGCCGGAGACGCTTTCACAACCCGAAAGTATCATCCCCGCAACAACCGCGTCGCCGCCACCCGCAAAGTCGCAAGCGATGTTGTCGATTCCGGGTATGCCTACGCAAACGCAGTCCGCGCCAACGGTCGCACCGCAAACACCAGCCGCAACAGTACCAACCGACACCGAGTTCGAGAAACTGATACGTCTCACCGACGTTCGTTCACCGCAAGCGTGGACGCAGTTTTTTCTCAACGCATACCAAGAACGCGACTACAGAACCGCAGAGTGGTGCGTCGATTTTGAGGGGACTCGTTATCAAACCGCGTCGCTCCGCCGCGACTGTCTCTACCGGCTCGACTACGTTCTGCTGCGGCTCGCCGACACCAAACACGTCACGTTTCCCGACAACGACAAAGAGTGCGTTGTCCGATTTCGGACGAAGGAAAACTTCGTCGATCTCACATTCGTCCGTCAACAGCACGGCCACTGGCAACTGAGCGGAACTTCGGTCGGCCAAATCGACCAGCTTTATCACGCACTCTACGGCAAGCCGCCGATTCGTATTCACTGGGTTATACAGTATCTTCCCGAATGGATGTTTCGGATGTACTTCGGCCTGACGTGGTTTCAGTGGCTGTTTATGATCGGTGGTCTCTTTGGCGGCGTTGTCGTCTACTGGATCGTTTTGGGGATATTCCACTTCGTCGCGCGGGCGTGGATGCATGTCATTTACCACCGCGAAATGACGCTGTCGCGGAAAGCGTGGACACCGCTTGCGATCATGGCAATGGTGACGACGTGGTACGGATTCTGCCGCGGATTTAACGGTCTACCGCCCGCCGTGACAGATACAATTCACTACACCACAACGACCATCGTCGTTGCGATGACGGTCTTGATGATGCTCCGCGTTGTCGATCTGGTTTCGGCACTCGTTCGCAAACGCGGGCTTGGTCACAATCCGAGTATTGACGCGGTGATTGTGCCGCTGTTTTCGAGATCGGCGAAGATTCTTGTCATCTTCACGGGGCTTCTCATCGTCGCGCAAACTTACCGCTGGGAAGTGCTGCCGCTCTTGAGTGGAATGGGAATCGGCGGTATCGCCGTCGCGTTCGCCGCGAAAGAGACGCTCGCAAACTTGTTCGGATCGCTGACCGTGCTCATTGATCGTCCGTTCATCGTTGGCGATTGGATCATAACCGGCAACGTCGAAGGGACAGTCGAAGCTGTCGGCATGCGGAGTACGCGAATTCGGACGTTCTACAACTCGCTCGTAACGATCCCGAACAACAACCTCACGACCGCGACCATCGACAACATGGGGAGCCGTCATTTTCGGCGTTACAAGACGCTTCTCAACATACAATACGACACACCGCCCGACCGCATTGAGGCGTTTTGCGAGGGGATACGCGAACTGGTGCGGCGTCATCCGTACACTCGCAAAGACGTGTTCCATGTATACTTGCACGAGTTTTCGTCTGCGTCGCTCGATATTTTGCTGAATGTGTTTTTCGTCTGTCCCGACACGAGCATCGAGTACCGCGAACGCGGCAATCTCATCAGCGACATTCTCCACTTGGCAAACGATCTTGACGTGCGATTTGCGTTCCCAACGCAGACAGTTCATCTCGTAAACGAATCGGATCGCCAGTACGTCGCGCTCAAGGGCGACCCGATCACCGTCGGTCGCGCCGCCGCCGCGAAGTGGCGTCCGCTCGATGATGAGTAGTTCAGGTTCGGCATAGCCGAACCCTCCAGTTGTCATACGCCGCAGGCGTGGAGGGTTCGGCTATGCCGAACCGCTGTGCGGGCCAAAAGCCCGCCTTAATCCCGAAGTTAGAGCTGGCCTTTGGCCCTACGGATTCGACGCGGCGTGTTAAGCCGTACTCACCGCGCCATCGACGATGCGGATGAGTCGGTCGGCGCGTTCGGCGAGAGACATGTCGTGCGTGACCATGACGATGGTTAACCCAGTCTGATTGAGTTCGCGGAGAAGCGAGAGAATCTCCGCCGATGCGTGGGTGTCAAGATTTCCGGTCGGTTCGTCGGCGAGTAAAACTTTCGGCTGCGCAATCAGTGCCCGCGCTATCGCAACTCGCTGCATCTCACCGCCGGATAGCGCATTCGGTTTGTGATGACCTCGATGCGAAAGTCCAACGCGGTCGAGAAGTTCCTGCGCACGCTTGATGTATTCTCGCCTCCGCCAACAGTAACCGAAAACACCGTCGCGGATCATCAGCGGTGACAACACGTTCTCGAGCGCAGTCAACTCTGGCAGCAAATGGTAAAACTGGAAAATGAAACCGATGAACCGGTTTCGTAGCAAGTCGCGTTCGACAGACGAGAGCCGATCAATTCGTTCGCCTTCAAAGTGAATCTGCCCGCTGTCGGGAACATCGAGCGTACCGAGAAGGTGAAGCAGCGTGCTCTTTCCGCTACCGCTCTGGCCGACGATTGAGAGAAACTCTCCCGCGCCGACACTCATCTCGATCCCGCGCAGCACCTCAACACGGTTCGCCCCCATTGGATAACTCTTCGTGAGTTGCGTCGTTGCAAGCAACGTCGGACGCTGTACTTGCGGCGGCGACGACGGCACTTGCGGCATGGCTACTGGTGCGACGAACGCGACTGGCTCAACCGACAACGAAACGCTGTCGCTCCGTGAACGAGAATCGAACGCTGACTCAAACGGCGATTCAGTCGGCGACTCGTCGAAGTTGCGCGACGGCGCGAAACGTGAGACCATCGTCAATGGTGATTCACCGTTCGCACGACTCGTCGTCTCGTTTGGAAAGAGTGCGTCGAGTTCGGCCAGCGCGTTTGCACGTTGACGCAGCGGCGTGGGGTGCGTTTGACGCGGCAACGCCGTCGCGGTGTCGAGACCGCGTGCAAGAAGGTGTTCACGAAACGATGAAGATGGTGGCGAAGATGCGGTCAATGTATTTGCAGTGCGTTGAGCAAATCAGAGCGGGAAGCGTAAGCGAGTGAATAAGAACACGAAGCGTAAGCGAGTGCCCGAATCAGGATGGATTCCCGCCTACGCGGGAATGACGAAACGTGCGTGGGATTCCCGCAACTGCGGCTACATTCTCATGAATCCAACGTTGAATGTGAAGAGCTGGTTCTGGTCGTTTGGCCCTTTGACGAGCGGGAAGGCGAAGTCGAGTGCGATTGGCATTGGCCCCATCATCGGTACGGTTACGCGCAGACCAAAGCCGACCGAAACGCGGTACGGATCGTTCCACTTCGAGCCAATCGTTT
This sequence comes from Thermoguttaceae bacterium, assembly GCA_051651625.1. Taxonomy (GTDB): domain Bacteria; phylum Planctomycetota; class Planctomycetia; order Pirellulales; family Thermoguttaceae; genus JBOFSQ01. The sequence goes on from JBOFSQ010000111.1 coordinate 41,602, forward strand.
GAACAGTTCCGGTATCGCAGAAGAGCGAGCCGCGAACCATGTCGTCGGCGGTGATTGGGAAGATGAGTTCTGCGGAGTTGTAAAACTCGAAACAGCCGCCGACCGGCATTCCGGTGTACGTTTGCGGGCCGAAGTCGCGCGGCGAGACGGTGCGATATTGGAAACCGCGAAGGCTCGAAAATCCGCCAGCGAAATATCGTTCGAAGATCGGCGTCGTCGATTCGGAAATGCCGACAGCGTTGCGAATACCGAGAACCCAGCGTCCACTGCGGTCGGGGCGTTCGCGGAGCATCAAGTAGTGATTGATCTCCGCACTACCGCGAATATACTGATAGCCGCCAATCGTCTGCTCAACTCCGGCGGTGTAACGATGCCCTTGCGTGGCGAGATACTGATTGTCGCGCGTGTCGTGCGTCGCCGATATTCCGAACGTATAAAGCGGGTGACTTCCGAGTGCGGTCATCAAGTCGTATGCCGGAAGCTGCGGGTGATAGATGCGAGCTTCCTGACCTTGAAACGTGAGTGCGGTCGAAAAGTCTTTCGTCCAGTTTTTGCCGAGCGTTACGGTTCCGCCGACGCGGTCTTCGTACCACTCATCGTATCCGCGCTGGTAGTAGTAACCGGAGAGGCCGAGCGAGTAGTCGAGGTTGAAGAGGTACGGCGTTTGCCAACTCGCTTCGTAACGGTTGACGTTTACACCCGGCATCGCTTCGAGTCTGAATCGCTGTCCCGCACCACGGAACGAGTTGCGCCAATCTTCGAGACGAAACGGCGAACGCGGCCACCGCAGGATGTCGAAGTTTTGTTCTTCGAGAACGAATCGTCCCATAAGTCCGGCGTCGGAGTTGACAGCAACCGACATCATCACTTGTCCGGTTCGCGTCTCTTGCACGCGAACTTTCATCGGCACGTCGTAGAGCGGACGCGGCGGACCGGAATCGTATGTCGAATTCGCCGTGTTACCGGTGATCGGGACGACGCCCAAGTTCGCTGGGCCGCGCGTCTGACCAGCGGTGACATCAGACGTTCCACCGATGCTCCCGTAAGGTGCAAACGGATTCGCAGGTTGCTGCTGCTGACCACGGTACACGGCTGAAACTTGTGGTGGTGCGAACGAAGTTTGCACAAACGAAGCCGGTGCAACTTGTGTCGGTGCAACAACTGGTGTTGGCGCGAACGAAGTTGGCGCATGCGACATTGGTGTCGGCACTGGCGCAACGTTTGTTGGCACGACTTGTTGTGGCGCAACTTGTTGCGGCGCGGTGTACCGGAATCGGAAGAAGTCGCTGTACGGCTGGAGTGCGGCGGCTTCGCGGGCTGCTTTTGCGTTTGCGGCGGCTTCCTGCATTGAGCGCGGAGTCTGTCCGCGGAAGTTCGTATCCGATGGCGGTGGCGACGCCATTTTCGTTGTGCGTTCTTCGTCGTCGCGGAGTGCTTGTTTCGGATATTCAAACGTGATTTCCGGCGGCGTTCCTTCCATCGGGTTTGTCGAAAAGATTCCCGCATACGAGAGACGACGACGACTGTCATCGACTTCGCGCGTGCTGAGAACGTCGCCGGGTTTGATCGACATGCGATTCAAAACCGTTTGCAGTTTTGTGTACGGCGCGGAACCTTCGCCGCCGAGGATTTCGACTTGTATGTCGCCCGCGCGGCAACGCGGCCCTTCTTTGACGTTGAGGACGAGGTGAACTTGATCGTCGTCGATCCGCGGCTCGACTTTCACGTCGGCGAAGACGTACCCCAAGACGCCGTATTTTTCTTTGATGCGTTTGAGGTCGGCGTCGATTGTGACTTGGTCGTAGTATTCGCCGAGCGAACTTTTGATGTCTTGGTAGAGTTGTTCTTCGGTGAAGAGTTCGTTGCCGATGAACCGCATATCGGTGAGGCGACAACGCGGCCCTTCGTCGATCAGAAACTTGACGCTGATCCACGAGTTCGGTTTTCCCATCCCCGTATACCCTTCGCCTTCGTCGAAGAGTCTGTCAACTTTGGCGTAGAAAAATCCGAGGTTGCGGTAGTACGCGGTTAACTTTTCGACATCGCTGTCGAGCTTTTCGCGTGTGAACTGTCCATTAACAAAGTACCAGAAAATGCCGGGCTTCGACTCGATGACGGTCTTGAGTCGTCCGTCGCTGGCGATGGTATTCCCTTCAAACTTTACGTCTAACACTCGCGGTTTCGAGACGCGATAGAAAAACGCGCCGCGTGTCTCGCCTTCATCGACGAGAAAGACTGCGCTGCGGTCGCCGACGCGGTCGCCGGAGAGAATTTCGATGTGAATGTTTGTGAAACCTTCGTCTTTGTAGAACGCTTCGAGTCGTTCTTTTGCTTGTCGAATGGCGATTGGGTCGAGTGCGTCGCCTGCTTTGAGGCCCGACTCTTCTTGCAGCTTTTTCTTGGTGTGGTGCGAATTTCCGACGAAACGTACCGCGTGAATTATCGGACGCTCGATGAATTGAAACGTGACGACATATCCACTCGGCGTCCGTTCGACGCGCGGGTGAACGTCGATGAACCAACCTTTTTGCATCAGGGCGCGTTTGTCTTCCTCGATTAGGTCGCTGCTGAACGGTCGGTCTTTTCGGGTCTTGATAACTTTGTGAATTGTCTTGGCATCGATCTGGCGGTTGCCGTCGATTCTAACGTCGATGATGTTGTTGGCATCGTTTTGAGTTGCTGCGGCATCGGTTGGCGTCACGACGGGCGCGACGACGGCGGGCGTGTCGCCGCAAACTTCTTCTGCGAAGCACGACAACATCACGCAGAGCGCAGCGAGGCAAACGCGAGCGAAAGTTTGTCCTGTCGGACACGGATTGTGCAATGATTTCTCGGTCATGCTGATGCTGGATTTGCTGAACAATGTGAGACGATTTCCGCGTGGCAACGGTGAAGCGTACCGATTTTCCAAGCACGCTGCAAGAGGAAATCAGCGGAAAGAAAGGCCACGTCGGTACACAACACCGAGCGGCGCATCAAAAGAGAGAGGCTGGGAAAGATAGGCCCATAACGGGTCGATTTGTAGGCTTCTCCCCCCTCGCGCCGCGGCCTTGCTGGGTCGCTACCGTTTTGGTACAGGAAATTCAATCCGTCTTGAGTATACCACACCAGCCTTTCCGTTTTGGATTTGCGTGGCCTTGTTTTGTCGCTGATTTGGAATACAATACCAACCCTCATAGGTGGCGCGACATTTTTTCTACACACGCGGGGCCAGAGATGGATTCCCTCAAGTTTACTGATCTTTTCAGACATTTTCTCGAAACGGCGGAACACACCCATCGTGAAGTGGATGCGTCCGCCATTGTGTTTTTGATTGAGGGGAAGGTCGATTGGGCGCGTCTGCGTAAGTCAGTCGCCAGCGACATCTCGATCATTGCTGCGGGGACAGACCGCGATTGGTTTGAGGGTGCCAAAGAAGCAAACATCCACACCGTCTATCTCGACCAACACAACGATGCACCAATCTACGACCGACTAACACACGCGATTCTTGAGTCGGTCGCCGACGATCTTATCCCGCACGGAAGTCGAATCGTAGCGATCTATAGCGGATTCGATCCGAACTTGTACGACTCGCTCAGCGTCATCAATTTGCGTGAACATCTCGACCGCCTTTCGGGACGCGACTTGCGGCAACTCGAAAGTCGCGTCCCGCTGACGACACTCAAGTGGGTTGTCGATCTCGCACTCGAAATCGGTCGTGAAGGACGTGAAGGAAAGGCGGTCGGTACGCTCTTCGTCGTTGGTGACACGCGAAAGGTGATGCACCAAAGTAAACCCGCTGGGTTTGACCCCGTTCGCGGTTATCAGCGGCGCGAACGGACGCTTGCCGACCCGCGCGTCCGCGAAGGGATCAAGGAAATCGCGCAGCTCGATGGTGCGTTCATCGTTGCAACCGATGGCGTAGTTGAAGCGGCGTGCCGTTATCTCGATACCGCCACAACGACCATATCGCTCCCAAAAGGACTCGGCGCGCGACACTGGGCAGCCGCCGCAGTCAGCCACACGACGAAAGCTCTTGCCATCGTCGTCAGCCAGTCGAGTGGAACGGTGCGCATATTCCAGAAGGGTGAAGTTGTACTTCGTATCGAGTCGCGGCATCGTCGCCCGATGGTTTGGCGCGACTTCGATTACGAAGCCCCAACGGAGTAGTCGATGATCGAATCTGCATCCCAAGAAACTGCGGTAAGCACCAACACTGCCAACGCTTCGGCGAGTGTAGCGATGTCGTCGGCGGCGTCGCTGTTGCCAGCGTTTCCGATGGCCGACATCGAACACATTCTCACCCAAGCGCAGCTCGGCCTTTGGGAGATTGCCGAAGGAGGTGACGGGTTCGTATTTATCATTAATGACGTTGGGTGTAAAATGCACGGGCTTCCGCCCGACCGCGGGCACTGGAAACTGGAAGAGTTTCTAGCACAGTGTTGTCACCCCGACGACATATCGCGTACACGCCTTACCTTTGAACGACTCGTCAAGTATCCGACGCTGCGGCAGACGCTCGACATTCGCATCATGCACGCCCCGACTAGTCAGTGGCGATGGTCGCGGTTCTTCGCACGCGGACACACCGCAAAACCCGAAGAGGCGTCGAAAAATGTGCGAGTCATCGGCGCGGTGCAAGACATTCACGATGTCTTCGCATACCAAAGTCTGCTCGTTGAACACCGCGAGTCGCAGCGTCACATCGCGTCGATGCTCAACATGATTCCGATAGCGGCGTCGGTCTGGACGGAGGAGATGACCGTAATCGACATCAATCAAACGTGGCTCAAAGCGTTTGCATTGGACGACAAAGGCCCGATGCTCGCCGCCCCGTTTTCGTTCGTTGCTGCGGCATCGTGTGAAGGCGATTCGTCGAAAGATGAGTTGCTTCGCCGCATTCTTCAAGCGTTTCGAGAAGGTGATGACGGCGAGAACGATGCGGCGGAACTCACGTTCGTCTCCGCTAGTGGCGAACCGATTCCAGCGACGGTGCGTTTCGTTCGGATAACGATGGATTCGCGTCCGGTGGTGGTCTGTTTCTTGTATGACCTTCGTAAGGTGAAGGCTGCGATGGCGGCGGTCGAAGAGGCCCGCCACCTCGCCGAGGAGAGTGCCCGTGCCAAGGGCGACTTCCTCGCAAACATGAGTCACGAAATTCGTACTCCAATGAACGCCATTCTGGGGATGACTTACCTCCTCCTCCAAATGGACAACAATCCAAAGCAAAAAGATTTTCTCGACAAGATCATTCACTCCGCGCAACTCCTGCTCCGCATTCTCAACGACATTCTCGACTTCTCCAAAATCGAAGCAGGAAAACTTGAGATCGAACAGATTTCGTTTTCGATACGAAAGTGTCTCGAACAGATCGAGACGCTCCTCCGCGAAACGGCGCAAAAGAAGGGAGTTGCGTTAACGCTTCGTGTGGCCGACGATGTCCCCGACGAACTTATTGGCGACCCAGTACGTCTTGGCCAGATCGTTATGAATCTCATGACCAACGCGATCAAGTTCACTCCCAAAGGTGGCGTGACGGTGACGATCACGGCGGCACTTCCAGACGAAGTTCCTGTCGAGCAGCGTGGCGTGGTTGCGGGTAATGTCTTTGCACTTCACGCCACGGTTCGTGACAGCGGAATCGGAATGACGCCGGAGCAGAGCGCGCGTTTGTTCCAACCGTTCGTGCAGGCTGATTCATCGACGACGCGAAAGTTCGGCGGCACGGGACTCGGACTTGCGATCTCGAAAAATCTCGTGGAGCAAATGCACGGCGTGATTTGGTGTGAGAGTGCGGTCGGGTTTGGGTCGTCGTTTCACTTTGTCGTGCAGTTGCCGATTTCAGATGTCGTCAAAGATGCAGATGATCCGTCGTCTGCGGATGAGTTTCGCAGTCACGCGGCGACGGGGTCGGCGATTACGAGGCTCAACGGTAGCAAGATTCTGCTGGCTGAAGACAACGCAATCAATCAAATCGTCGCCGTCGAGATGCTCAAGACGCACGGTTGTATCGTCGATGTCGCTGCCAACGGACGCGAGGCGATAGATGCGCTTGAACGTGGCACGGCGTATGAAATAATTCTGATGGACATCCAAATGCCGGAAATGGACGGCCTACAAGCGACAGCCATCATTCGTAACAAGAAAGAATACGATCACGTTCCGATCATCGCAATGACAGCCCACGCAATGAGCGGCGACCGCGAACGACTCCTTGAAGCAGGAATGGACGACTACATCACCAAACCAATCGTCCCCGAAAAACTGTACAGCACGCTCGTTCGCTGGTTGAAACGAAGTGATGAATCGCACGATTGAGTAGTTCAGGTTCGGCATAGCCAAACCCTCCAGCGTTTGGAGGGTTCGGCTATGCCGAACCGCAGTCACCGCGCCGCCAGCATCATCGTCACAAGTATCTGAATCGGAACGTACACATTGAGAATCGTTACGACGGCGAAGAAGATACGTTCGGGAACGATGCGGAAGAGATGCTGGCCGACAATCGCGCCGACAAAGATCGCAGGGACAAAGGCGAGGTCGAGTTTGAGTGTGTCGCTCGTCACCATTCCGAGGCCTACGACGACGGGTAGTTTGGACAAGTTCACCAGAGCGAAGAAGACGACATAAGTCCCCATGAAGTCGGCCTTGTTTCGGTCTTGGGCCATGAGGTATACCGACATCACTGGCCCTGCGGCGTTGCCGATCATCGTCGTTGCACCAGCGAGAAAACCGAAGAACCACGTCTGCCACAATCCCCACCATGCGACATTGCTTTTCGGTGTAGAGACGTTGTTTTTACGACGCACGAAACGGCGACTTTGTTCGGCGACGACGAGAATTAATATCAGCACAGCGAGGACGACGCGAAAGAGCGCATCGTCGAGCGACCAGAGAACGACGGAGCCGCAGGCCATTCCGATGGCGACGGACGGAACCATACGCATAAGTTGCCTCCAATCGCAGCGGGCATAGTGATAGAAAACAGCGAGCAAGTCTGCGACGATGAGGAGCGGTACCATTACTCCCATCGAGGTTTTTTCGGCTCCGGGTAGCGCGAGTGCCATCAGGAGTACACTCACGATCCCCAGCCCCGGTACACCCGTCTTCGACATCCCAACCAGCATCGCCGCCAGCGATCCAAAAACAAATAACATCATCGCGGCATTATACATGACCAAAATCGCGTCCGCAACGCCCACCACCGTTCAACACCAGAATCTTGCCGTCAGTGCGATGGCGCGGATTACTTGGATCGGAATGATTGTCAACATCTTTCTCACGCTGGGAAAGTTCGGAGTCGGTTCTTACGCGCACAGCCAAGTTTTGATCGCAGACGCCGTTCACAGTCTTTCTGATCTTGTCACCGACGCGGCGGTGATCATCGGTGCGCGTTACTGGACGCAGCCCGCCGACGAAAATCATCCGCACGGCCACTCGAAGATCGAGACGCTCGTCACGCTCTTTATCGGTGCGGCTTTGGCGATGGTTGGGCTTCAGCTCATCGACGGTGCGGTGGAGTCACTCCACACGCCGACCACACCGGAGACGATGGGGTTGCCATCGTATTTGGCGTTATCAGTGGCGTTAACTTCTATCGTGGTCAAAGAGATACTGTATCGGGCGACGGCGGTTGTTGGCCGGCGTTATCGTTCGTCTGCGGTGATTGCGAATGCGTGGCACCATCGCAGCGACGCATTGAGTTCGATCCCTGCGGCAATATCTATCGCGGCGTGTATGATTCTTGGGCCATCGTTTGCGTTTCTCGATCCGGTTGGTACAATCGTCGTGGCGGCGATGATTTTGTACACATCTTGGAAGCTGGCAGAGCCGACGTTTGCTACGCTCCTTGATGTTGGGGCGACACGCGACCAGCGTCTCGCCATCGAAGAGGTTGTCCGAACTTTCCCTGATGTCTGCGGGATTCACAAGGTTCGTACTCGTCCGCTCGGTGCGGGGAGTATCGCGGTCGATTTGCACACCGAGATCGACGGAGAAACAAGTGTCACCGCAGCGCACGCACTCTCGCACGCCATCGTTCACAAACTCAAATCGACGCTGCCGTATGTCGTCGATGTCGTCATTCATATCGAACCGTTTGAGAAAACGTGAACACATTCCGTCATTCCTGCGGAGGCAGGAATCCATCCTGACGGAATGCGTGTTAGCGTCGTGGCATGAACAATCGCAACACTTGTCTTCGTCTCGATAGGGATGGCGTGTGTTGAAAAATTTCAATAACCGTATGCAAGCGGTACTCCGCGCAGCTTACGGTAGCGACACCACAAAAACCGAGCGTCTGTAAGACGCCACCAATCGCAGAGTTGACGCAAAACGTGGTAGCGTCCTACCGGACGCACCGGGTTTTGGTCGCGTCACCGGCGGTTGCGTTTGCCGCTATCGCGGCTGCACTTACCGCCGGTTATTGAAATTGCTGCCCCGTTGGGGCAAAGACGCCAACGGCAACGCGGTCACAATCAGTAAAAGCTTACAACCCTTTTTGAGGAGCCTCCCAACACATGTTTTCAGGAATTTTCACAAAGATCAAACAGGGTCTCGCCAAGACGGCGCGGATTCTCAACACCGACATCCGCGACATCTTCAAGACGCAGGGGCGGCTCGTTGATGCCGAGTTTTTGAAGGAGATGTTTGAGACGTTTGTCAAAACCGATATGGGCGTAGTTACGTCGAAAGAAATTACCGACGAAATTTCGGCACAACACTTAAATCGCGTCGTGCATCTCGAAGACGTTTTGCGAACGACCCGCGACAAACTCAAAGAGCTGATGCGACAAGGCGTTGAGCCGATTCGGATGGCGTCGTCGCCGCCGACGGTGGTGATGGTGTGCGGTGTGAACGGTTGCGGCAAGACGACGACTATCGCAAAGTTAACGCAACTCTTTTCGCGTGAGAAAAAGAAAGTCGTGCTCGGTGCAGCAGACACGTTTCGCGCTGCCGCCGTTGAGCAGCTTACCGTTTGGGCGGAGCGACTCGGCGCAGAAATTGTGACGGGCGCAGCGGGGAGCGATCCGGCAAGTGTGGCACATAAGGCGGTGAGTCGTGCCCGCGAAATTGGGGCCGATGTTTGCATCGTCGATACCGCCGGACGCCTTCAAACGCAACGCCATCTGATGCAAGAACTCGGAAAAATCGGTCGCGTCATCGGTAAACAAGTCGAGGGCGGGCCGCACGAAGTTCTCCTTGTCATCGACGCGACGACGGGACAAAACGGTCTCAGTCAAGCGAAACACTTCAGCGACGCTGCGAAGTGTTCTGGTATCGTGCTTACCAAACTCGACGGCACGGCGAAGGGCGGAATCGTCGTCGCCATCCGTAAACATCTCGACATCCCCGTCAGATATATTGGCGTCGGTGAAACCGCCGACGACCTCGTCCCGTTCGATGCCGATGCGTTCGTTGACGGAATGTTTGCCGATGAGTGAACGTTCACGGATTTTTTCGTTATTTCCACCACCCACCGTCATTCCCGCGAAGGCGGGAATCCAGCCTGACAGCACTTCGTTGATGTTATGTCTGTGCTGAGTCGGGCACTCGCTTACGCTTCGTGTTCTTATTGACGTAACGCATTAAGAACACGAAGCGTAAGCGAGTGCCATGAACGAGTGCCATGAATCATAACACGACAACGCAACCAAATACCCTAGAAACGCTCGATGGAAATCATTCGTCGCAAAACTTATGCCCGTGCGGGGCTTTTGGGGAATCCGTCCGATGGTTACGGTGGACGCACGATCTCGGTCATCGTCCGCGAACTAGCTGCGACAGTCACGCTCTACGAGTGGGAGACGCTTGAAATCGTCTCGACGCAAAACGATGAAAGCGTCTTTCGTTCAATCGACGACCTCTGCCGCGACGTGCGACTTCACGGTTACTACGGCGGTATCAGGTTAATCAAGGCGGCGATCAAAGGGTTCGCCGACTATTGCCATCAGCGGTCGATTCGGTTACACAATCGAAACTTCTCGGTGCGGTACGATTCGTCGATACCGCGTCAAGTTGGGCTTGCCGGTTCGAGTGCGATTATCGTCGCCACGCTCCGAACATTGATGGCGTTTTACAACGTCGAAATCGACCAGCGTGTTCTTCCGTCGCTCGTTCTCTCGGTCGAGCGCGAGCAACTCGGTATTCCCGCCGGACTGCAAGACCGCGTTATTCAAGTCTACGAAGGTTGCGTCTCGATGGACTTCGGCCCCGATGCGATGGAGACAATCGACGGCTTCGTCTGCGGTCGTTACGAACCGCTCGACCCAGCTATTTTGCCGCCGCTCTACATTGCTTATGCAACGCAGTTTGGCGAGCCGACCGAAGTTTTGCACAGCGACTTGCGTTTTAGATTTGAACGCGGCGACGCCGATGTCGTTTCGGCGATGCGGCGTTTTGCGTCTTTTGCTGCCGACGGACGCGATGCGATTCTCGCCCGTGACACACAAAAACTCAACCGCCTCATCAACGACAACTTCGATCTGCGACGTTCGATTTGTCACCTGTTGCGTGAACACATCGAGATGGTTGAAGTTGCGAGGAGCTGCGGTGTCTCGGCAAAGTTTGCGGGGAGCGGCGGTGCAATCATTGGTGTCTGTCCAGACGACGCAACGCTAAAAAAACTGACCGATGTGATGCGACCACTCGGTTGCAACGTCTGTCGCATCAGTCCGTGCGACTCGGCAAAATAGCAAACGTTTTTCTGTGAGGCAAGATGCGCGGTGCGCCAGCGACTCCGCTTGACTGCGGGCGAGCCGATGGCCGATAGACCACGAAGAGTGATGCTGTCATTCTTCGTGGTTGCTTGTTTGTCACGCCGCGCACTTTCAACGTCGAGAACGTTTGATGCCGTTTCCAAGTTCGATAACGCAGGAAGAGTTCTGCACCGATCTCAAGTCGCCCCACACGTTCGATCCGGTTGCGGAGATTCGGCGTTTGCGGCGTGAGCTTACGGAGCTTGCTGGCGCGTTCGATTCGCTAGTTCCGCCCAGAGATTCAGTCGCTACTCATTGTGCTGGCGAAGAACGTGATACTTGGTGTGAGGGTGACGTTGTGCGTTATGCGTCGCACTCGGCACTTGTTCCAGCGATTGCTACGTCGCGTGGGCGTCTTGCTGAACTTGTCGAGTTCTCTCCGCGTCTCGACTTGCCACCACTCGAAACCGTTCAAATACGAAAACCACTCGGACTTGGCGAACGACAATCATCAGTGGCGAGTAGTGAGACGTTGCCTTCGGCCCGCGATGTTGTAATGACAGGTGCTCCGTCGGCGCGATGCGACAGTGTTTTACCGGTACGTTGCGATAGTGCGCACGAGATCGGTTGGGGGCGACACGGCGTACAGCGTCTTCGTGAGCTACAGTCGTCGTCGCGTGTGACTGCGCCGCTCCAGCCGCGTTACAGTTTGCATCGTCCTGTTGTCAGCACCTCGCACGAAGTATCGCGTTCAAGTGACTTGGCAGCGTTCCTTACGCTTTTGGGCGTTGCGGCGGTTGTTGTTGGTACGACGTTATATTTTCGCAGTTACCAAGTAGGTGGTAGTAACCTTGAGGCGTTGGGACTACAGGTCGGTTTTGTCGGCGCGATTGTCCTTGCTATTCGCCTAGTTGGTGAGGCGTTCACGCCGAAAGCATCGTGAAATTGAGTCACAATCCATTTTCGAGTCGGTACGTTTTGCCTGATGTTGTTCCGTTTTTTTTTCCGGCAGCGGAAGCGGTGCAGGTTGAAACGCTTATCGAACAGTTTCTGTCGCGTGGCGGATTCGGACAGATTGTCGGGCCGCACGGGAGCGGGAAAACGACGCTGCTGGCCGAGATTGTGCGCGGACTTCGCCAGCGTAGTGTAAACGTCTTGGAGCTGACGTTCCGCGACCGTCAGCGAACGCTCACCGCCGCACAGTGGGACGCCGCCGCAGAATTCGGACGACGTTCAAACAGCACGACAACTTCTGTTGTCGTCATTGATGGTTTCGAGCAACTCTCGTTTTGCGAATCGTTTCGTGTTCGCATTCTGCTTCGCCGCTGCGGACTTCTTTTGACGGCACATCGACGTGTGCTTTGGCTGCTGGGATTTGCGGTACTTTACACAACTCATCCGTCGCTTGAGACCACGGAGCGAGTCATCGCTTACTTGCTGCGTGATGTGACGTGGCGTCCGTCGCATGAGGAAGTCGCCGCGCTCTACACGCTCCACCGCGGCAACACCCGCCTCGTAGTTAGCGACCTGTACGATCTCTACGAAGCACGCTAATCGTACCACAAACAAACACGGGGCAGGCCAAACTGGCCCGCCCCGTGTTTTTCACGAGAGATGCAACTGCATCATCAGGCATTTTTTACGATGTCTGTAAAGTCTGACCAATCTTCCACTTTGAACACGCGAATATCACGAACCGACTGCTTAAACCACTCAATAGCCGACAGGCGATTAATGGCTTTGTAGACGACCGCAATGCCATTTTCGCTACCTTGATAAAGATACACGCTGCCTTGCGTCGCCTCAAAGCCAAACTTTTTCAGCTCGGCACCAATCTCCGAATACGCATTGTTATACGGATCGCCATAGTTTATTTTTAGGTCGGATATTAGCATATCGAAAGCAATTGCGTACATAGCCCATCTCCCCAACAGCGTTGACACAAACAACCAAAACACACAAGGCGTATTATCGCCAATTCGACACAAAAAACAAGGGCAAAAAGAAAAAAGGGCAGGCCAAACTGGCCCGCCCCGTGTTTGCGTGCGCAATTTGTAAACGCAAAGCCTACTCGTTACGGTTTCTCAACGGTGATGTTAAACACAGTCGCACCTTTCACGTCGCACGTCAGACCAGATGTCTCGCGGCTGGCGAACTTCTTGGCGACCATTTCCGTAACGACTGCCTTACTAGGATCGGGCGAACCTTTGCTGTCAACAACTTGCGTTCCTACTATGAACACTTGGTACGTTCCCCCTGGAATTCCGCTTCCTTTCGTTGCGCCTTCTAGTTTGTAGGTTCCATCGGGGGCGATGAAACCCGACACCAAATCTTTATCGCTCTGAAAGTTTACTTCACCTTTGGTTACAGGCGTTCCATCGGGAAACGTCACCTTGCCCGAAACACCAACACCGCCACTGCAACCGCTCAAGAATACGGCTACTGCAAGCACACACAAACTACACACAAACTTTCGCTTCAGCATATATCAACTCGCTTTCTAGTTCAAAACATGACAACAGTTAACGCTTCATTCCGTCATTCCTGCGTAGGCAGGAATCTAAAGAGAAATCGAAAATCACACGATTGCATCCGTTGTATCGAATCCAAAGCCCCAAAGGGGCGACAAGAACTTAGCCGTGGGTGAGCGGTATTCCGCGAACCCACGGTAGGCGACCCCAAAAAATCCGTAGCCCCAACGGGGCGCAAGAATCTCACCGTGTCATCTCTTTCGCCCCGTTGGGGCAACGCTGTCGCATTTCGCGTCAAAGGACGTTCAATAATCCACAAACACACTACGGCAACGACACACTCTCGCCATCAGATACGTCTGAAAGTGGGCAGAGAATAGTGTCCATTGGCGTGGTATTACTCACGGATCGCACGGCACCGTCACCCAGCAAAAAATTACAAACACCAGCATGACTGCTACCAAAGCCATAATTATGGAAAGGGTTATTCGGAGACAAATAATCATTTGGTCCCTTGGCAAGACGTTGCCCGTCCCCCATTTGACGTACCGCTGATGGTGCCCCCCAACCAGCGACGGTAAAAATACTGCAATCTCCTTGCGTGTGAAGACCAGCGTTTCCATCACACTTACCGATTACGTCTTGCGGCACATGCTTTTCACCTACCACGAGTTGGTTACTCGAACCATCTTTCCACCACGACATCTTGTCGCGTGGCTTGTTGTTATTTGTGTTCGTACCCATAAGCCGGGCAACACGCAACGGACCAAAATGCAGGTCGGCCATTCCGCCATCGCCTGAGTTGAAACAATAAATCCAGTCGAGATTCCCAGCAGGTAGGTTGCGTCGCCGTACAATACACGCATAATCACCGCAAGGTCCAATTGGCATCTCTGGCAAGTCTGTCGTCGTTGTCATCTGTACTCCGGTGCGCCGCGATGGACACTTGAAGATGGGGACGGAACCATACGCCTTGCGGTCTGTATCGTCTAACAGATTGAGCCACCAACTATAGTAACGCGCCCTAGCGAGGTTGGTACCAGTGGTAACGCTTGGGTCTTGCAATGCGCTTTCTTGCCCTTTAGCATAGATGCGGTCGTATGTGGCATTTTGTTCCATATACGGCATCAGCAACACGAAAAAACCCGGGCGTGACTCGTGAATCACAACCGGTGGCAACATCCCGCCGGACGAGTCGATGAAGTTGTGTACACCCAACCCAAACTGTTTGAGATTGTTGGTACAGGTCATTCGTCTTGCCGCTTCGCGTGCGGCTTGCACTGCGGGAAGCAAAAGCGCAACCAACACGCCGATGATCGCAATGACCACCAGCAATTCTACTAGCGTGAACCCAGACGATTTTTTTGTGTTATACAGCATTGTAAAGTCTCCTTGTAAAAGAAGTGTCATTGAAACGTAAATGGAAATCTAACGAGCACGCTTATAGGTCATATAGGCCCTATGTGTCCTATAGCGTGATTTTCTTTTCTGTGCCAACCTAACAAAATCCTTTCCACGTTAGGGGAATAAATATCAATAGAAACGCGACCATAATAGAATCTGTTTTGCCCGTATGGCATCAACGATTCTCCAACTCAGATGAATGCCCTACGGGCAAAACAATTCCTGTTAGCCGGCCTCGTTCTATTGATGTTGTTGCCCTGCGGGCAGAAGGAAATCTACACGCAACCGAACTCCTACGGCGCAACCGATTCTCCGCCATTGATCGAACCAAGCGCACCCCAAACCCCAAATTGTGATGCACCACTTGTGACGGGTTTCGCCGCATTTGTGGCTGCTCCCGTCGGATCGTTTGAATAACCCGTCGTGATTGCACTGATTGTATCAGAGACAAACTGCACGGAGCCATCAACTCGTGCCACGCAAACTCCGCCAGAGTGTTCGCTGGAAGCCGACATCGCCGCGCGAAAACTACAGAAGTCTATTAGTGGGGCGGCAGCGGTTCCTTGGAGAGTGCAACTAGGAGAATTGGGAGGCAAGAGCGTGGTGAAACTCGTGAAGACAGGGCGTCCGTCAGACCACCGCTTGCCAGTCAACCGCCCTCGGTCATCTGCCGGGACACCTGCCGCAAGATACTCCTTACGCCCATCAATGGTGCTCATGCACGCATATACCGGCAGGCTGGTCACCGCCGTTGTAGCCATGCCGGGAATTTCTGCCCACGCACCTTTGATGGGAAACGTGTTGCGCTTCGTCTTCGCGTTGCCCGCAACACACTTTTCCGAGAAGATGATTGTATTACTTGTGCCATCAACGACCGACGCCATTGAGTTCCAACGTGGTCCGGGGGAGAATACACCACGCGGATTGTCTGCGACAGTAGCAGCACTTGGCCAGTCACCAAGCGAATAGGCATACGAAATGGCTGCCCCTTCTTTCGCGTTTCGATCTGATGGGCACTGCACGGTTAGAATTTCCGCGCCGAATGGTTCCAAGTGTGGTTCCGGATCAAGACCTGCATTCGCACCCGATACCGCCAAGTCGTAAATGGCTTGCTGTTCTATGAACGGTGTCAACATCATGAATGGGCTGTAGTAGGAGATGGCCCGCGGCACAGGTGGAGTGCCAACCATAATCGTCGGATGCTTGATGTAACCATTTCCGGCCGGAAACGAACCGTTGGTGTCGTGGTAGTTTTGTGCGGCGAGTGCGAGTTGTTTGAGTTGGTTTGTACACGTCATTCTTCTTGCAGCTTCTCGTGCGGCTTGCACGGCGGGGAGAAGGAGCGCGACGAGTACGCCGATGATCGCGATGACGACCAGCAGTTCGACGAGAGTGAATGCGCGGCGGAGAAGAGAGCCACCGTTACGCAGATCGACACTGTGCAGATCGAAGTCGAGAGAACGACTTCGTGAGGAAGAGAAGGGTGTTTGGACGCGAAGACTTCGCGTTTTACGCGAGCTGCCCCCCCCCCCCCAGCTTAACAAACTTAACAGCAATCGCTGACAGGTGGTCAACTATCGCAACCCAGAGACACCAGCAAAACCGGTCCATACGTTCCTCCTCAAGAAATGGAAGTAAAGGGTTCACCAAGAAAACAACTGAGCGTGCGCACCGAGCAAACACGTCGCGTGTGAGTTTAGCCCCGCAGCGAGGATGTGTCAAGAGGGAAGTGAAAAGTTTTGTGAAGCCGTTCGCGGATTTGCTGCCGTTTTGGCGTCCTTTCCTCAATCCCGTAGGGATTTCGTTATGGTAGAAAACGAGTGATAATGCGTTCCAAACCCCGCTAGGGGTTCCGTTATGGTAGAGAACGTGTGCCGACCATAACGCAACTCCTACGGAGTTGTTTTCGTTACACGTCGCGTGCGTGCTACCATAACGGAATGCCTAACGGCATTCGAGAACGGAATAAAACCGTGAACGCTTACAGTTTTTTGAAACCGTTCATGGATTGTCGCGTCGCGGTGAACCATCACGCGGCGGCCCGCTACTTCGTGGACGATTGCCACCTCCACCGAACGGACGGTCGCCGCGAGGGCGATCATCTCGCGGTCGGTCGCTGCGTGGACGATCACCACCTCCGCCGAATGGACGGTCGCCGCGAGGGCGATCATCACGCGGTCGGTCGTTGCGTGGACGATCACCACCTCCGCCGAACGGACGATCTCCGCGTGGGCGATCACCGCCACCGAATGGACGGTCGCCGCGTGGGCGATCATCACGCGGCCTGTCGCTGCGTGGACGATCACCACCACCGCCGAATGGACGGTCGCCGCGTGAGCGATCATCACGCGGTCGGTCGTTGCGTGGACGATCACCGCCACCGCCGAATGGACGGTCGCCGCGAGGGCGATCATCACGTGGTCGGTCGCTGCGTGGACGATCACCGCCACCACCGAATGGACGGTCGCCGCGTGGGCGATCATCACGTGGTCGGTCGCTTCGTGGACGATCACCGCCACCGCCGAATGGACGGTCGCCGCGAGGGCGATCATCGCGTGGTCGGTCGCTTCGTGGACGATCACCACCGCCGCCGAATGGACGGTCGCCGCGTGGGCGATCATCACGCGGTCGGTCGTTGCGTGGACGATCACCACCACCGCCGAATGGACGGTCGCCGCGTGGGCGATCATCACGCGGCCTGTCGCTTCGTGGACGATCACCACCACCGCCGAATGGACGGTCTCCGCGCGGGCGATCATCACGCGGTCTGTCGCTTCGTGGACGATCACCACCGCCACCGAACGGACGATCTCCGCGTGGGCGATCATCACGCGGCCTGTCGCTTCGTGGACGATCACCGCCGCCACCGAACGGACGGTCGCCACGCGGGCGATCATCACGCGGTCTGTCGTTTCGTGGACGATCACCGCCACCGAATGGACGGTCGCCGCGTGGGCGATCATCACGCGGGCGGTCTTCGCGTGGTCGCCACTCGCCTCTCGCCTCTCGTCTCTCGCCACTTCTTCCGCCGGCACCGAACGAACGTTCGCCACGCGGTCTGTCTTCGCGCGGTCGCCACTCGCCTCTCGATTCTCGCCTCTCGAATGGTCTACCATAGCGCGGACGTTCGCGCGAAGCGGCGCGTTCTTCTGCAACCTTTTCGCGGGCGAGACGGTCTTCCTCACGCTGCGCCTCTTCGAGTCGCTTCTTCGCAAGCTGCTGCATCTGCAAACGTTTGACACGCGACGACTGCCGAATCGCCTGCTCCTTCGACGGATATTTCGGAATCAAAACGCCAATCAAGTCCTCACGCTGCGCCTCTTTGAGTGCCGACTTGACATCGTGATAAAACGCCGGATCGTAGTAGAGCAAGAGTGCCTTTTGGAGCCGCCGACCTCGCAGTCCCTTCTCTGTTATCACTCGCTCGCCATTGATTGGATTGAGGCCAGTGTAATACATACACGTTGCCAGCGTCATCGGCGTCGGGATAAAGTCTTGAACCTGTTCAGGGCGGATGCGTTCACGCATCAAAAACTCTGCAACGTTAACCATTGATGAAAGTGTCGCACCGGGGAGTCCCGCCATCAAGTATGGTACGAGATAAAGCTCACGCCCGTGCCGCGCCGCTGATGCGAAAAATGCCCGCGTGAAATCGTTGTGCGACTCTATCGCCGGCTTGTTGATGAGTGCCAACACGCGCGGATCGGTATGCTCTGGTGCCGTCTTGAGATGGCCGCCGACGTGATGACCGACAATTTCGTCGATGTAATGTTCGTCGCACAGTGCCAAATCGGTTCGCACTCCCGACGCAATGAACACCGCCTTCACGCCGTCCTGCTCGCGTGCCTTTTTCATCAGAGTAATAATCGCGTGATGATCGGTGGAGAGCTTTTCACACCGCTTCGGCACGAGACACGAAAGTCGCTGACAAACCTTGCGACGTTCGTTGTCGGTACAACCGAGTTTGTACATATTCGCCGACGGCCCGCCGATGTCGGACACGACTCCGCGACTCGCTGAGTTCGCCACGACCGCCGCAACCTCCGCGAGAATCGATCCCTCACTGCGACTCTGTATCACCTTCCCCTGATGCAGCGTGAGCGAACAGAATGCACAACCGCCAAAACATCCGCGATGAGAAATGATCGAATCGCGAACTACAGTGAACGCCGGAATGGGCGACTTCGCATACGACGGATGCGGACGCCGCACGAACGGAAGCGACGCAATCTGGTCCATCGCATCTTGCGAGAGCGGCAGACTCGGCGGATTGATTACAACCGCCTCCTGATCAAACTGTTGCACCAACGTCGCCGCCGAATAAGGATTGGCGTTGCTATACACTGCGTTAGTCATCGCAACAAAGAAACGACGACCGGCATCGCTGTCTTCCGCAACCTCTTCGTGACTCGGCAAGTAAACCGTCTCTGGCGTCTCTTCGGGGATGTCTTCCGACGCACCGATTCTGTACGCCGTTCCGCGAACGTTCCGAATTGTACGAATCGCTTCGCCACGCTGGAGCGACTGGACAACTTCACGAATCGCCGTCTCGCCATTTCCGTAGACGAGTAAGTCGGCCTTGCTGTCGAAGATAATTGAACGGCGAACTTTGTCGCTCCAGAAGTCGTAGTGACTTATCCGCCGCAACGACGCCTCAATTCCACCAATGATAATTGGTACTCCTTGAAACGCCTCGCGGGCACGCTGCGCGTAGACGCTCGTCGCGCGGTCAGGACGCAAACCGCCAAGCCCCGCCGGAGAATAGGCGTCGTCGTTGCGACGTTTGCGACTCGCGGTGTAGTGGTTCACCATCGAATCGACGTTCCCCGCCGAGATGCAAAACGCAAGTCGCGGTTCACCAAACGTCTTCCACGCCTCGCAGTCTTTCCAGTCGGGCTGCGACAGAATCGCAACGCGAAGTTGCTCCGCCTCAAGAACGCGGCCAATTACCGCCGCGGCAAAACTAGGGTGATCGACGTAGGCGTCGCCCGTCACCAAAACAATATCGACGCTGTCCCAACCCCGCGCGAGCATCTCGTCGCGCGTCATCGGCAAAAATTGGTGTGAGGACGCGTCGGATGTTGATGTCATGTGTGGGTACTCGATGTTGGTTTGGGTGTAAGTGTTCACGGATTTTGCGATTACGAGCGGCTCTTTTTTCGCACGAAGGCGCAAAGAGCACAAAGGACACGAAGAGGATTGAAGTTGCAAACGTTCCTTTGTGATCTTCGTGTACTTCGTGGGCAAAAAAGAACGGTCAATCGGCGATGCTACTTGCAACCGCGAACGGTTACACGAAAATCACTTGCTGGGTTTCTTGCCCACTTTTTTCTTGGCCGTTTTTTTGCGCGGTGAGCCGATGCGAGGTGGGGCGAGACCAGCTTGTTCGGCCATTTCGCTGATCATTTCGATCATCTGCACCATCTCTTCTGGCGTAAGTTCTTCGGCGTCGTTGTCGTCATCATCATCGTCGTCGTCATCAGAACGTTGCGAAGATGCCGCAATCGGCAACTCCGAGATCAGGTCGATCATTTCGAGTGCGGCTTCGGCGACTTCCGCACCTTTGTTTCCGGCGGTCGGATCGACTCCCTTGTCTCGCAACGACGCCTTGCCACCACACCGTGCGATTGCCTGATCCATTGAGTCGCAAGTCAAAATGCCGAATAGAATCGGCGTCTCTTGGTGACAATGAATCTGTGAGAGCGTCTTGCTGACGGCGTGATTAATGTAGACGTTGTGATCGGTCTCACCGCGAATGACGGCACCCAAACAAATGATCGCCGCAAAGTTTGCGCGATAAGCAAGCCGCGCGGCGATACACGGAATCTCAAACGCGCCGGGGACCCAGCAAACGGTGATGTCTTTGTCGTCAACGCCGTTACGTTTGAGCGTGCTGACGGCACCTTCGAGAAGGCGGTCGGTAATGCTCCGGTTAAACTTCGAGACAACGATTGCAATTTTCCGCATGTCATCGGGCGGCGGACATACCCTTCCTTCATAGGTCATCATCAAAAAGTGTCCTCAATCTTACGGGGGGAAATTGTCACGGGTATACTCAAGATGGTTTGAATTTCCCGTACCAAAACGGTAGCGGCCCATCGAGGCCGCGGTCTTACGGTGGGCGAAGCCTACAAATCGCCCCGTCACGGGGCTTGGCCGTCACGACAGGCCGATACGTTTTTCAATGTCTACGATTTTTGCGAGTCGTTGGTCGTGGCGACCGCCGTCGTATGGTGCGTTGAGCCAGTGTCGCACGATCCCAAATAACACATCGCGTCCTAGCAGATTCGCCGAGAGGCACAGAACGTTTGCGTCGTTGTGACGCCGACTTATCTCGGCCACCACTTGATTTGCGCACGTCACCGCGCGCACTCCAGTGAACTTGTTCGCGGCTATCGACATTCCGATTCCGGTGCCGCACAGGAGTATTCCGACATCGGCATCGCCTTGGGCGACACGCCGAGCGACTTCACCCGCAACATCGGGGTAGTCGTTCGACGACGGCACGGCGACAGCATCGTGTCCTTCCGCGACGAGGGTGTCGGTCAAAAGTTGGCACATCTCAACGCCGCGGTGGTCGCTACCAACAGCAATCCGCTTCATAAGACACCATCACCTTTCTACAGCAACGCTTTAACTGCCCGGCGACTCGACACTGGGAAATCAACAGGGACGGAGTATACCACAGACTCCACCAGTTGCCACTCCCCGCGAGAAACTTAAGCCGTTCTGCCAACAAGTTTCATCATCGCTCACGATTAGACTTGTTCGGAAAACGTCAATTTGGGGTGATTTGGTAGTTCTGGTTCGGCTATGCCGAACCGATGCGTGGGTGCAAGTTTCTGAACAGGTCTATTTGTCTCTTCGGATGAGGTTCTACAATGTGGCGGTTTGGGGGGAATAGCCAGACTCGTCGCCACAAATGTTAAGATTTTCTGGTTGGATAGCCTAAAGCGACTTTGCCTTTTGTGACGATAGTGACGCCACGATACTTCCCTTTCGGGTTCAAACCTGCGTCTGAATTTACGCTGCAAGTCACATGTCACACAACACTTTCTCAACGCCGTCCCGCTCGCCTGTCGCAACTAACGTTGGGTTACAGTCGTCACCGCAACAGATGCTCGACGAAGTGGCCCATCGTGAGAGCCGGCTCAACGCCCGCGTCGCGCAGTTTGAAAACTTGGTTCGGCAGACGAAACTCGCTCTACAAAATCAGAGCGACGATTTAGACCGTCGAGAACGGCAACTAGGTGAACAAGATACGCAGATTCAGAGTCAAAGAGTCATGCACGAAGAGCGACTCCGAATCGAGCAGCAGCAAGTCGAGCACGAGCGTTTGGAGCTTCAAGCGAGAAAGTCGGCGGTTGACGACCGCTTGCAACGACGTGAACGCGAACTCCACGAACTCGCCCAGCAGCGCGAACGCGAAATGACGCTCAAACTAGAGCAACACCGCGAAATGCTCGAAACTCGTCTCGAAGAGTTCAAGGCCGACCTCCAGCGACGTTATCACCAAAAATGCGACGAACTCGAAAACAGCTACACCGTCTCAACACACGAAGCGAAGACGCAATTTGAAGAAGAACGTCGCGCAATCGAAGTCGCATTTTCGCAGCGTGCAGACCGTCTCGAACGCGACTACGAAGAACGTCGCGCGGTCATCGAACGCGAGTCAAAGGCGTTACTCGAATCGCAGCAGCGTCAACTCCAGAGTCACAAGGCTGAACTCGACGAAGCAGTTCTGAAACGACAGCGACAGTGGGAAGAAGACTGGCTCTCGGCTCGCCGCGAAATGGAAGAAAAACTCGCACGCCGCGAACAAGAACTCAAAGACCGCGACGCAATGCTCCACACAATGGAGACCGAGTGGGAAGTCCGCCGCACAACGTTTGAGTCGCAGTGGAACGAGTACGAAAAAGTTCGGCAAGAACGACTGACGGAGTTCGCGCAGCGTGAGGCAACTCTCGTCGAACGCGAGCAAGAAGTAATCGCACGCGAAAAGCAGATACGCGACTGCGAACACAATCTCGCCGCACGCGAAGACCTCGTTTGTTTGACGCAGCAGCAGTGCGAACAAGACGCCAAAAAATATGCGCAGCTCAAAGAACTCGAACGCTCCGTAGCCGGTGCGCAGGCCGA